>NZ_BCVF01000043.1 GCF_001591605.1 Bacillus badius NBRC 15713
CCATTCCAATCAACAGGGGTGACAAAGCCAGGGCATCCTTAAACAAGGCATGTATTATGGGGAAGCATCAAGGCCTTATGAGGAATTGAAACAGAAAGTGGAAGCCTATATCCATTACTATAACAACGAACGGAGGAAACAAAAATTGGCTGGCATGAGTCTAGTACAATACCGAACTCATGCCAGCCAATTAGTTGTATAAATAAAACTCTAACTTTCAGGGGTCACTACCATCCTTCAGCCCTTCTTGCTATTTGGTCAAGAAGTTTTCGGTATAGTACGGCTGGTTTTCCTCATTGAACGCTGCACCTACACCGAGAAAACGGTATTCCGGACGGAGGATATTTTCCCGGTGGCCCAGGGAATTCATCAAGCCTTCGTGGGCGAAAATGCTGCTGAACTGTCCATACGCAAGGTTTTCCCCCGCAGTGGTAAAGGAGACGCCATCGGCTTCCATCCGGTCAAAGGGGGACTGTCCCCGCTTATTCGTATGGGAGAAATAATTCTGCTTCGCCATATCGCTGCTATGTTTTCTAGCTGTTCCCTTCACTTGATCGTCCCACTTCAGTACAGCGAGGCATCGTTTGGCCCGGGCAGCATTCGTTAAATCAAACAGCTGATATTCAAAGCCTTCTTTCAATGGTTCATGGCCTTTGACATAGAAAGAGCTTTTTTTCTGCTCTACGTCTTTGCGGATCAGCTGAATGGCAGTGACCGTGTTGTTTTCGTGTTTGTCGTAAAAAACCGTCACAAAGCTGTTGTCGAGGTCGAAGGTGTCATAGTCTTCTTTCTCGTCAAAACGCATATATACCAGACCTTTGCGCATCTCAGCGAGCGGCTGGCCGAATTTTTTCCGGACCGCTTCCTTGGCGCTGCCCAGCTTGATGCCGCTCTTAGAAGCGATCAAATCCTGATTGGTGTACAGCCCTGCTACTTGGCCATTCTCATCATAGGCGGCCATCACAAAGTTTTGATAGTTTGTATGGTAAGCGTGCCATTCGACCCCGTATTCATTGGCAGAGGAGCGCTTCGGGGAACCTAGTACCTGCTCCGCCTGTTCCTTGCTGTCAGCCAACTCAATATTATGAATGGAAAACGCCTGCTCGGCCGGTTTTGACAGCGCCGGCTTTTTCACAGGCGGGGACTTTGTCCCATCCGTTCCGCTGAAGTCAGCAACAAACTCTCCCAGCCCCAGCTGCTCGGTGAAATCGAGAAAACCCGCCTTTGCTTTCTCAGATGCTTTCGACTCATCCAGCTGCTTTTCAATCGCCGGCCATGAAAGAAAAGCAACCGTAATCACTATTACTGTATATAAAAAGCTCCGCAACATGCCAGCTTCCTTTCTTGATTGCTGTTTTCTTTATTATAGGTTTTAAATCTTATTTTTTACAATAATATCCCCTTTCCAATTTTACTATTAAAGGGATAATTGTATAGGGCATTTATCCTCTTATCTAGCTTGTTTGTTTTTTACTGTTAATTTCCCTCTGAAGCAGCCGATATAAAAAATGGAGTATATAATCGAAAGTAAAGCTTGTAGATCAATAGGTACATGAGTGAAATACAAAAAGAAGGAGTGGGGGACAAATGGTCCGAATCGGCGGATTGGCGAGCGGTATGGATATTGATCAGATGGTCAAGGATCTGATGAAAGCAGAACGGATGCCGCTTGATAAACTAAAGCAAAAAAAGCAAGTGCTGGAATGGCAGCGGGATGACTACCGGACAATGAATACGCTGCTGTTAGATTTCCGTTCAGAGTTAACGCAAATGAAGTTAACGACGAAATATAGGGCAAGAGCAGCAGCGTCAACAAATGAAGATCGGGTGACAGCGACAGCGAGCAGTGCGGCTGGAGCGTCTTCTTATCAAATTTCAAAAGTTGATGTTTTAGCTAGTTCAGAACGTCTTTTAAGCGGCACTGGAAAAATTGAGCTTGATCCTAGTAAGGATTTATATAGCCAGGCTCAAAGTACACCGGATATGTGGAGAACAGGAACAGTCGAAACAAAATCATTTACGGCAGATGGAAGTAAAGCTACGTTTTCCTTAGAAGTTCCTACAGCTAATCTAGGTGATTTTTCCTCATGGAGCGTAAAAGTAAACGGCAAAGGCTATAAAGTAATTACTGATCAAAGTAAATGGGAGGCACTTGCCTCTGATGATAGTACTCACGTATTTGTAGACAGCGCTACAGGAAATGTTCAGTTCAAGCAAAATATAGCGAAGGATAGCTCTGTCCGCGTGGATTATATTGCGAAGGAGAAAACGGATACTGTCACGCTGGCTCATGACTCTCAATCGGTTCAGCTTTCACGTGGATCCATCAGTGCAGTAACGTCTTTTTCTCTTAAAAAAGACGATGGAACATCACAAAATTATGTTGTAAATAATGGACAAGTATTTAAGGAAGAAGACACCGGATTTGCTGATGCGGTAGCTACGTTTGACAAGGTGACAGGCAAGATTACGTTTATTGATGGAAAAATGGACTTGCCTCCGAAAGCCAACGCAGGGGAAGAACAAACCAAATACACAATAGAAGTCACATATAAACAAAATTACACGACGTTTAGCTTGGATACGGCTACCTCCAAGGGAAATATGCATGAAAATTTTATTGTACAAGGTAATGAATCTCTTACCCAATTAGGCGATCGAGTGAATAGTTCTAATGTGGGGATTAATCTGTTTTATGATAAACAGTCCGGACAGATGACATTGAACCGTGCGGAAACAGGAAAGTTTAACGATGCGGGGCCAGATATAACGGTTGAAGGCTTGTTAATGAAAGATATATTTAAATTTGATGCTACGGCCAAGCTTACAGGCGGGAAAAATGCAGTTTTTACTATTAACGGCCTGACAACTGAAAGAAACTCCAACACCTTCGAAATGAACGGGGTTACCTTCACGCTCAAGCAGACATTTGCTGAGGAAGTGAGTGTATCTGTCAATAACGACAGTACTAAGGTGTTTGATAATATTAAAGAGTTTGTTAATAAATACAATGAATTGATTGATAAGATCCAGAAGAAAACAAGTGAAGAGCGGTACAGGAAATATACACCGTTAACCGATGATCAGCGGGAAACATTAAGTGACAAGCAGCAGGAGAAGTGGGAGGAGATGGCGAAGAGCGGTCTTTTGCGCCGGGACCCTTTGCTCGGAAGTGTGTTAACAAATATGCGGATGAACTTCTCGCAGCCAGTGACGAATGATAAAGTATCGGGAGCGTTTAATCAGTTAGCGAAGATAGGAATCACGACGACCGCCAACTATTTAGAAGGCGGCAAGCTGGAAATTAATGAAGCAAAACTGCGCAAGGCGATCGAGGAAGATCCGGAATCGGTAGAAAACCTTTTCCGCGGCGATGGCGCGACAGATAGCCAAAAAGGAATTGTTCAGCGCCTGTATGATACGGTTAGCAAGACGATGAACCAATTGAAGGAGAAAGCAGGGAATTCCTTTTCCACGCAGCAGCAGTTTGCGATCGGCCGGACGCTGAAAGGGCTTGACAGCCGGATCAACAGCTTTGAAAAGCGGCTCGTTCAAGTCGAAGACCGCTATTGGCGCCAATTTACAGCCATGGAAAAAGCGATTCAGCGCTCGAATCAGCAGTCAATGTACTTAATGAATCAGTTTGGCGGCCAGTAAGGCTGGCGCAGAATGAAAGAAACTGGGTGGGTGTATTGGAAAGACGGCAGTTAACGGAAGAGCAATTCGACTTTGTGAAACAATATGTGGACTTGCTTGGAACGATTGAAGAAGGTTTTGTGTATATCATTAGGAGCTTTGAGGACTATAGCCATACAGAGAGTGACCGTATGCTGGCAGACATTTTCTCCGCTTTATATCAAGCGGGGCAGGCAAATGACACGCTGCAGCGCATTTTTCAAGCGGGCTTGCAAGAGACGATTCAACAATTTCGCAATGTGGCCGAGCAAGCGCTTGAGCTTGAGGCTTCCTTTACGGATCTAAAGCGGCGCGAACAGATCATCATAGAAGGCCTCTATCCGGCTTTTCATAACTGGGCTAGGGAGATGCAGCGGATGTTGCTGCCGTATGTAAGTATATAACAATAGAGGGGGCTGCTTTGGAAGATGCCGAGGCAGCCTTTTTTATCGCTAGCATTCAAGAAGGAATTCGAAAAAACCGCGAATTCCTTCATTTTTTTTCTCCCGGTTAATATATTAATGGTAAGTGAAGAAAATAGCGCTTTGGCCTAGACGTTTATCACCTTTGCTCCGCTTCTTCATATTGTACTAGTAGGAATTGCTTTCAAAAAGGGATGAGATACATGCCAGCGATTGTCGGAGCGATAAAAGTGAACAGTATAGGAAGCGGCAGTGTTTTTAATATCGGTGATGTGTACACGATTGCTCCGTCCTCCACAGTCAAAACCTTTGCCGGAGCAGGGTCCTTTAATACAGGAGAAGGCATAATGGTCAGAAATGAGTATAGCTCTACGAATACGTATGATTCTGATGCGATTGATTCCAGTATTCAAAACGCTCTTTAAGGCTGCTTTAACAGGGAGGGGGAGCCGATGAATTTTCATATTAACCAAAACATTGTGATCCACAACTTAAAAATTGAGTCTGTCTCCAATTCTTCCTTTTTGCAAATCGGAAGTGCGGGCATTATTAAAGCGCTGTCCAATCTTTATAATACCGGGGGATTTACTGAGCCGGCTCCGCAGCCAGGCACACAAGCCGGACGTCCTTTTCTTGTGCCGCTTTCTCCCCCTCGTGCCTGATGGTCATTTGCGATCTTTCAACTTTTGCTGTAAGGAGGGGATTATATGTATGTTGATTATCCCCGTATTATCCACCATCTCCAAACTATGTATGAACGAGTGAAATCCCAGCAGCAAACGATCATGCAGCTGCAGGAAACTGTTCAAACACTTCAACAGGAAGTTCAATCGTTAAAACAAAATCAATCCTCCAATATTGAACGGATTGAGTATAAATTTGATCAATTGAAAGTAGAACGGCTGGAAGGCACCTTGAACATTGGCATTACGCCTAACACTGGCAAGGGGACGATCGAGGATTTTTCCATTGAACAAAATGATGTAACCGTGCCGGTAATGAATCCCCAGCAGCGGCTGCTGTTATTCGGGAATATTCAGCGGCAAATCCATGATTATTTAAATGGCCATTGTTACCCGGATTTTCAAGCGATTGAGCAGCAAAAAAACCAGGTGATCACTCCGGATTACCGGCAGTACATTATTGAAGATATTAGAAAGCAAATTGACTCCCGTATTCATTATTATTTAAACCAGCTGAACATGAGCCAGATTGAGGAAGAGCAACTGGCAGAAGTGGAAGGGCGGATGATTCATAGAGTAAAAGAAGACATTCATAAAACGTATGATGAATTTATTGCACAGCTGCCAAAGGAAGGGGGCTTTTTGAAATGAATTTCACTGTTGTGAACAAGGAGATTTGTGTAGAGAATATAAACATTCGGGGGGTAGCGAGTGCTTCCATGGCTTTTATTGGCGATACGGATACCATCGTTCTATCTTCTGCTTTTGATACCCCGCCTGAGTCTTTGATTGTCGGGCCGTTCGTTCCGCTGCCTTCTGAGTAAGGAGGGCGTTTTATTGTTTAAGAGAACATCTGTGGTTCAAGATGTCCGAGTGATCACGATGCTTAACAGCTCCATTCTTGAAGTGGGCGATTCTGCCGAGCTGAACTTGCGAAGCCGGGTACTGGCTGTTCAGCGTGAGGCGGAGGTTTTTTACGGACGTGAGGGCAATTTTAACGAGTATCCGGTTTTTTCAAGAAGCTTGCCTATTCCGCAAATAGAGGAGAATGTAACGGTGACGAGATACAACCTGTCTCCTTTCATTCGGGTGAAGCATGTGGCGATTACGGCCATTTCGTCCTCTAGCGTGCTTCATATCGGATCGACCGCAGCCATCGATGCGGAATGCCGGATCAAGAATATCCGGCAATTATTAAATGATGGGAAGCGATCCTAAACAGTGAGTAGAATAAGAATAATTCAGACAGAAAAGAGTGTTCATAATGCCTTCCATAGTTACTGGACCGTTTAAAGTAAACAGCAACGGCGGAGTGATGAATTTCGGAGACACCTTGAATATTGCTCCGAAAAGTATTTTAAAAGAAGTGCGGGGAGCAGGCGGATCGAATGTCGGGGATTTGACTATGACAAATACCGGCATTAGCATCACCAATTCCCTCGATCCGGATCTTGTCGATCAGCCGCAAGCAGGCAACAATTGATTCTTTGCAAAAAGTGGTGAATAGAGATGGATAACTACTTTGACGGATGGGATTCGTTATTTAAAAAGTTTTTTGAGGGAGAGGTGGAAGGGAAGTTCCATCACTATTTCAAAGGGACGGACAATCAGCTGCGCGTCAATTTGTATGAATCTAAAGATAAGCTGATGTGTTTGTTTCTTCTGCCGGGAGTTCCAAAAGTAGAGGATATCCATTTAAATGTTCATGAACAAATGCTTGAGGTCCGCTGTGATATCCGCTTTGATCATAAGGGGTTTCGCGTTGTTCAGGAAGAGTTTCATGAAGGAGCCTTCACACGCATCATTAATCTGCCTTTTCCTGTGCGGGCGGATCAGGTGGAGGCTTCCTACAAGAGAGGGCTGCTGGCTGTCCAGTTAGTCCGGCGCACGCCGCATAACGAGCATACAGGCATCTTGATTCGAGATGTGGAATAGAAGACAATTGGGTGCCTGTCAAAGGGCACCCATTGTCTATTAAAGCAGCAAGGTGAGAAAAATACCGGCAGCGGTAATAAACCCAACGAGAGGCCCGCCTTTTTCGTAGGCTTCAGGTGCCATAGTAGAGGCGATCATCGCGATAATGCCGCCCGCTGCAAAAGAGCGGAGCAAGGCTTTCGTGCTGTCCGATGCATGGTCTAAAAAGACGTAGCCGGCCAGAGCGCTTAAGGCTGAGGCAGCGAGCACAAGCATCCACATCATGATGACTTTTCTTTTGCTGAAGCCGCCTTTGAGGAGGCCGGACGTGCTGGAGAGACCCTCTGGAAAGTTGCTGATAAAAATAGCTGTAATGAGTGCCGGATTGACGCCGCCGTTAATCAGGCTCAGCCCGATCATCGCCGTTTCCGGAATGGCGTCCATAATCGTACCGATGAAAATGGCCATGCCTGAACCGGATGCATCCGGTGAAGCGCTGCCTTCCCCGGAGCGTTTGCGGTGCTGAGCGCCTTTGCGGTTCACAAGCATGTCCAGCACAGTAAAGAGAATGGCCCCGCCGAGAAAACCGAAAGCCAGATCCTTCAGCCCGCTCAGCTTCATCGCTTCTTCGAGAAGATCATAGGAAACCGCAGCGATAAGTGCCCCTGTTCCAAGAGCCATAATATAGCCAATCAGCCGTTTAGGGAGAGAAATAAGCAATACGGCAACAGCGCCAAGTAAATTGGCCGCGCCGGCGATTGCCCCCCAAAGCAAAGCTTCACCCATAGCCGTCATTCCTTTCCAATCATTGTCCTTTGCCTATTCCCTGAATCTTTGTTTTTACACGTAAAGAAAAAGCGTGCTGCCCGAAAGAGACAGCACGCCGTATTAGCATTTAAAGTGAGAGATCAGCTCTTGCAATTCTTCCGCCATGGAGGATAACGCCTGGGAAGAGGCTGAGATTTCTTCCATGGAAGCTAATTGTTCCTCGGTTGAGGCAGCAACCTCCTCTGAAGTAGCTGCGTTTCCTTTGGCAATCAGGGATAATTCATTGGTCATATCCGTTACCTCTTGAACAGCTGCCGCCATTTGCTGGGCTGTAGCTGACACTTCCTCCATTTGCGGAGTAATGTTTCTTGTGCTCTGGAGAATGGAACGGAACTTTTCGATGGCTTCATTGGATATAGCGACACCGCTCTGCACGTTGTCTGTCACTTGGGCCATCACTTGGACAGAGGTTTCTGTGTCTTTCTGAATCCCCTGGACGATTGTAAAGATTTCTTTGACCGATTGTTGGGATTGCTCGGCCAGCTTGCGTACTTCATTGGCCACGACGGCAAACCCTTTGCCATGCTCACCGGCCCTGGCCGCTTCGATGGCTGCATTTAAAGCAAGAAGGTTCGTTTGCTCGGCAATCCCAGTCACTGCGTTTAAAATTGAACTGACTTCCTTAGAGCGTTCATACAGCGAATGAATCATCGCGTTTGAATCTTCTACAGACTGCTGGATCGACTGCATTTGCCGAACGGTATCGGCAACCGCTTGGCCGCCTTCCTCGGCCTGGGCAGTCGTCTCTTGGGCCAGCTCGGAAACTTTCGCCGAGCGCTCAGCAATTTGCACGGCTCCTTGAGATACTTCCCCTAAAGAGCGCGCATTTTGGTCGACACCCGCCATCTGCTTTTCTGCACTGCCTGCGACTTCCTGGATTGAAACCGCCACTTGCTCTGTAGCCGCGCTTGTTTGTTCTGCGCTCGCTGTTAATTCTTCTGATGAAGATGCCACTTGCTCTGCGTTCACTTCAATTTTTTGCACAAGCTGCTTAATGTTTGTCTGCATCGTTTGAAAAGCCTGGGCCAGCTGCCCGATTTCATCGGCAGACTGTATATTTACTTCCTCTGTCAGGTCGCCTTTGCTGATTGTGATTGCTTGCTCCTTCAGACTTCTGAGCGGTTTAATAATAGACTTGATAATAAAGAAAACCACAGCAGCGCCAGCCAGCATCGCTATGAAAATCACGAACAGCGTCTTTTGAAAGATCGGGAAGGCCGCTTCTGTGAATTCTGCCTGCTCAATCGTTCCGCCTATTTTCCAGCCAGTCAGTTTGTTGGTGACGAAGCTCATGGCTCTTTCCTGTTCACCGGCTGTATAGTTAAACTGTCCTTTTTCCTTTTCGTACAATGCTTGATAAAAGGGTTCCGTCGCCTGCTCGCCGGGCTCGATGGAAGGATGAACCATCGCGGTTTGGTCTTTATCTAAAAGAAATGCATATCCTTCCCGGCCAATCTTTACTTCTTTGATTAACCCTTGAATGTAGGCCAGATTAATATCAACAGCCACTACGCCAGAGCCGTCCGCTGTCGATTGGGAGACGGTGACGACCATGTCGCCTGTCGTGACATCCGGGTAAGGCTTGGAGATGACTGTTTCGCCTTTTCGTGCCATCGACTCTTTGTACCAGTCTCTCGTCCGGGGATCATAGCTCGCCGTATCGGTAATAACCGGCTCTTCAATGAATAAGCCATCTGCTGTTCCGACATAGATGCTGAACGCTTCCGGATGCAGCTTGGCGTATTCTGCTAATCTTTGGCGCAGCCTGACACTGTTATTGCCTTTATAGTCTTCAGCGCGGATGCTGTTGGAAAAGATACTGATATCATGACTTTTTGCTTCAATCATTTGATCAATTGAAGAGTTTAACATATGAAGGTTTTCAGAAAAACCGGACAACATTTCCTGCTTGACTGCTTCCTTTGCTGTGCCGTATGACAGGGTCCCGATCAAAAGGGATGGAATTATCAAGATAATGGAAAAAGATAAAATCAGTTTGGCCCGCAACGTACCCAAACGTGTAAAAAAGCTTCCCACTGCCAATAACCTCTTTTCTATGAATGTCTATTCTCTGGATGCTTAATCTTTAACCAATGGATAAAGACTATTCTATGTATCGGTAAAAATATACAAACTTTAATATCTGCTCAGATGAAAATGAGTTTTATAGTCATATATTCCTGTTTTTCTGGGAGGGAGGCTGGAACGCGAAAACAGGTCCGCCCCAAAAAGTCCTTTTAGGGCGGACCTGTTTTATGTGGTTATTCTTGCCACTTCTCCTTCCAGTCTTCTACTTTGCTGTCAATCTCCTTTTTCTGTTCTTCCAGCTGTTGAGATTTTGTCTCATAGACACGTTGAAAATGGCTGTTGCGCACCTGATTCATTTCTTCAGCGAGAGTTTGCACTTCTTCTTTCGTTTGATCGTCGATCAGCTTTTGGCTGGAGAGAAAGGAGAGAGCATTGGTCATCCGATTTTTCTCACGGTCGCTTAAGTCCGTCAGCCGCCCTTTATAATCGGACAGCTCGCTTGTTTTGTTGACATATTCATGAAGCGGAACGCCTTGTTTTCCGACGATTTCAAAGAGGGAAGGGCGCCACTTTTTGGTGACTTGCATTTGCAGCTCTTCCTTATTTTTGACGGTCACATAGTCACCGCCGCCGGCTTCAGCCACTTCTTTAAGCTGCTTTTGGCCGGAGTCGTCAACATCGAAGCCAATAATATTCACCTGTGCTTGAATATTTTGGGCTTGCAGCTTTTTGGCGGCTGCCACCGGATCGCCGCCGCACGTTTCTATGCCATCGCTGACTATATAGACGCTGTTAGTGTATTGATTGGATGGGTAGGCAGAAAGAATATCGGCTGCTTGGTTGATAGCAGCGGCCAGTGGCGTCCATCCGCTCGCCTGGAAGGAGCCGGTTGCTGCTTCAAAGGCCCCCTTTTCATAGGGTGCCAGCGGGAAGACTGCCTCAATGGCCCGGCATGACTTCGCTTGGTCTGCCTCACTTCCGCTGCCCACATGCCCGTAAACGAGCAATGAGACCGCTGTTCCTTTAGGAAGCCCAGCCGCGAATTCTTCAATGGCTGCTTTCGCCAAATCCATTTTCACCCCTCCGGGAACCTTCGCTTTCATGCTGCCGCTCGCGTCCATTAACATGACCACGTTCTGCTGTTTTTTTTTTCTTTCCGTGCTTTCCTTCCCTTCTGGCAGATCAGGGGCCTGGAAACCGGATTCAAATGAAACGAGCGGTTCGTAGAATTTCTTGTACTGCCCTGAGCCAAGGGCATAGACGAGGTAATCATATACTTCATCACTCGTTTGCTTTTCATTCTTCTTAAAATAATCGCCAATCTCCTTTTCCATTATCGGCTGGAAGGTTTTCTCGTAAAAGTTGCGGTACTGAAACCAATCAATCGGTTGGACGGCTTCGATCTCCTCATCGAAGTGTTTCTTCATCAGCCAACCGGGCTTTTGGGAGATCATGTCTTCTGCTGTTCTTGGAGCCTTGGGAACCTCATCAGCTGGTGTAGTGCTGCGGGAAGCGTCCGCTTGTGCCTCCTTTTTATTTAGCTCGGTTTCCTCCTGGCCGGTGGAACAAGCGGTGAGAAGCAGCAAAGCAGCTAATAGCATCATTCCGATGCTCGGATATTTGAACTCTTTCATCCTCTATCCTCCTAAAAAGTACAATTATTTTTTATTATGTCAAACTAAATTATCCAAAACTAGATGAAAAAGGAAGGGATTAAGAGGTGTTTAGCTAATCGATTTAAATCTTTAGTCCCGCGCTTGGCGGCGGATAAAACCAAGATAAGCTTCTTCCAATTTCTTTCTTATGATAATATAAAGCTGTCAAACTTAAGAAATGCTGAAAAGAATGGTCTGGCTACCAGGCTGTATAAAAAAGATAAATATGAGTAAAAATTTGTCATTCACTTCTTGCTGTAAAAAGCAGGAAGCTGTCGAAGGCTGGACAGATTTGGTATAAGTGCCGAAAATTCGGCGGCGAAATGACAAAAATCCGGCATTGATTATTACGGGGACACCTGTCTTAAAATGGAATAAACGTACAGACAAGAAAGAGGCGGCAGATGCTGCTGATTCTTGAAGTGTTTTTGTAAGTGAAGAAGGAGAGTTGTTCAAAATGCTGTTGAATGGAACGGACAAGAAAGAGATGGAGATGATTCAGGCCATTTTGGGCACGATTGATGAAGGCATTCATGCGGTAGATGCGAACGGAATAACCGTTTTTTACAACCATGTGGCCGCGAAGCATGACGCTGTTGAACGCGAGGAGGTTCTCGGCAAGCATTTGTTGGAAGCGTTTCCTTCTTTGTCTCCAGCAACGAGTACCTTAATGAAGGTTATTCAGACTGGGGAGCCGATTTATAATCAGCATCAGTCCTACTATAATATCCGGGGAACGCTGATTGATATGGTGAATACAACCCTTCCAATTAAAGTGGATGGGGAGCTTGTCGGAGCGGTAGAAATTGCCAAGGACCTGACTAAGGTGAAGCAATTGTCAGAAAAACTGATTGATCTGCAGGCTAAGGTGGAGACCGGACAACGGAAAAAAAAGGCGGCAACCACCCAGGCCGGTGCTAAGTACCATGTGACCGATATCATTACGAATGATGCCGCTTTTGAACAATTAAAAAAGAAAGCACTGAAGGTGGCAGCCACCTCATCACCTATATTGATATACGGGGAAACCGGGACAGGGAAGGAGCTGCTGGTCCAGTCGATCCATAATGCTTCTCCGCGCCAGTCAGAAGCGTTTATCGCTCAAAACTGTGCGGCGATTCCTTCCTCCTTGCTTGAAGGCATTTTATTCGGAACGGCAAAGGGCAGCTATACGGGGGCGGTCGATCGGCCAGGATTATTCGAGCTTGCGGACGGCGGAACGCTCTTTTTGGATGAAATTAACTCAATGCCGCTAGATATTCAGGCGAAGCTGTTAAGGGTGCTGGAAAATGGCGTCATTCGCAGAGTAGGCGGAACGAAAGAGCATGAGGTGAACGTTCGGATTATTGCAGCCATGAATGAGCCGGCAGAGGTGTGCTTGCGTGAAAAAACGCTGCGTTCCGATTTGTATTATCGTTTGAATGTCATCAACTTGCAGATCCCGCCGCTAAGGAATAGAAAAGGCGATATCCCGCTTTTGACGGATCATTTTGTCCAAAAATATAACTTTCTTTTTGGCAAGCTCGTCACTAAGGTGGCAGAGGAGGTCAAGGCAGTCTTTAATCGTTATAACTGGCCGGGGAATGTCCGGGAACTTGAACATGCCATTGAGTCGGCGATGAATGTGATGGACGGCGATATCATCACGCTTGATCACATTCCGCTGCACATAACAGGAGAGGCGCCGCCGGAAAATGGCGCAGCTGCTCCGCTGCAGCCGCTGCGCCAAGCATTGATGGAAACAGAGGAAAACTTAATTCGGCAGGCCCTGGCCGAAACCGGCGGCAACATTCAAAAAGCTGCCAAGCTGTTGGAAATTCCCCGGCAAACATTGCAATATAAATTAACAAAATTGGGTCTATCATAAAACCGCCGAAATTTCGGCGGTTTTTTCATGGTTTTGGCAGGTTTTTTGATCTGAAAGAGCGTTCAAAAGATGAAAAATATTTAAATTTTCGCTCTATTGAAAGGTTTGTCAGTGGAAGGGTCTCGTTTTGGCATGCAAATTGCTATAAATAAAGCGGAATAGTTAGCGGCAGAAGAAACATCATTCTGCTCAGTATGAAGCATAGGAGGAGAAAGAGAATGAATCTTACTATTACACAAATGCATGAAGCCCCTCATGCTACGGTTGATCACACAGCGGCACCGCTTTACGAGGCCCTTTGTTTATATGAAGCAAGCAAACGCACGTCCATGCATGTTCCAGGACATAAGGACGGCCGGGTGTTCGACAAAGAAGCCTTTGGCCGCTTTGCCAGCATCTTGAAAATTGACGCGACAGAATCAGTAGGAATTGACGACCTGCATCACCCGACAGACTTTATCGCTGATGCACAGAAGCTGGCAGCAGAGGCGTTTGGCGCAGACCATACCTTTTTCCTTGTTGGGGGAAGCACGATTGGCAATATTGGAGTAGCCCTGACTTTATGTGCGCCTGGAGATAAAATTCTCGTTCAGCGCAATATGCATAAATCAGTGTTTCATGGATTGATGCTCGCAGGCGCGCAGCCGATTTTTATCGCGCCAGCTATTGAATCAACAACGAAAGTAGCGAAAGTGTCTGATATTCACTACATCGAGAAAGCATTAAAGGAGAATCCCGATGTGAAAGGTGTCTGGATTACCAATCCAAACTATTATGGAATGAGCCAGGATATCACTCATTTAGCAGAAACCTGCCATCAAGCTGGCGTGCCTCTAATTGTCGATGAAGCTCATGGCGCTCATTTCGGCCAAGCGGAAGAAGTGCCGCCATCTGCGCTTTCCAAGGGAGCGGATGTAGTTGTCCAATCGACCCACAAGATGCTCACAGCAATGACGATGGCTTCCATGCTTCATGTAAAAGGAAATCGTGTGTCCCGCGAGCGGCTGGCACAAGTGCTTGGAATGATTCAATCAACGAGCCCGTCTTATCCGTTATTGGCTTCTCTCGATTTAGCACGTCGTTATTTAGTGACAGAAGGACGCGGCCATTTAAAAGAAACGGTGAAGCGGCTGGAGGAAAGACGAATCGCTCTCAGGGATGAGCTGCAAGCGCTTTCGATCTGGGAAGGCAGCGATGAAGTTCATTACCGGGATCCGCTGAAATGGATCATTTCCTGCAAGAATGAAATGGTCTCCGGCTATCAGCTGCTTGATCTGTTTTATGAGCAAGGCTGCACAGCGGAAATCAGCGACCCGCGCAATATCGTCTTTTTGTTCTCCCTGAATGAAAAGCATGAAGATATTGATAAGGTAGTTGACGCAATTAAAGCGATTGACCAAAAGCTGCAGAAATGGACAGTGGAGGAACAAGAGGAGAAAACAGAAACGGTTCTGTTTGCAGCAGAGGGCACGCTGTATAAGCAGGAGGTGTCTTTGCGCGATGCCTTTCATATGCCGCGCAAAAGAGTAGCGTTGGAGGAGGCGGTCGGCTCGCTTTGCGGCGAAATGATCCTTCCTTATCCGCCGGGCATTCCGCTGTTGACGCCGGGTGAAGAGATTACGGCGACACATGTCCAAACGATTCGGGAGTTAAAAGAAATGGGGGCCTATTTCCAAAGCCCTTCAGACGATACGTTAAGAACGCTATATGTGCTTGAGTAGTTCATTATTCAACCGGCCGCCGTTTCAATAAGAAGCTCCGGCCGGGCAATGATAAAGTATGAAGACTGGAATGAACAACCGAAGAATCCGCAAGCAGAACATGACAGGTCCTCATCGAACAAAGGAGGAACAATGAATGCAAAATAATGCCTCTCAATCTACTGTTTTATCTGCCAGTGAGGCGAAAAGTCAGCCAGTGCAAGAAGCACCGCAGGAGTTAAAGAGAAATTTAAAATCAAGACATTTGACGATGATCGCGCTTGGGGGAACGATCGGAACAGGATTGTTCTTAGCGAGCGGCAGTGCCATTCACACGGCGGGACCGGGTGGAGCTTTGCTCGCTTATGGAGCGATCGGGATAATGGTTTACTTTGTTATGATCAGTCTGGCGGAAATGGCGGCCTTTTTGCCTGTAGCCGGTTCATTCAGTACGTATGCGACCCGCTTTGTCGATCCGGCTCTCGGCTTCGCTCTCGGCTGGAACTATTGGTATAACTGGGCGATCACGATTGCTTCTGAGCTTGCCGCTGTAGCGCTGATCATGAAGTTTTGGTTTCCGGACAGCCCTTCCATTCTTTGGAGCGGTATGTGTTTAGCCATCATTTTCCTGTTGAATTATCTTTCTGTAAAGGGATTCGGGGAATCAGAATACTGGTTTTCAATGATTAAAGTCACGACGGTTATTGTATTTTTGATTGTCGGGGTTCTGATGATTTTTGGCATCCTTGGCGGTGAATACATTGGTTTTAAAAACTTTACGATCGGAGATGCTCCGTTCCATGGCGGATTTATGACGATCTTAGGGATTTTTATGGCTGCAGGCTACTCATTCCAGGGGACAGAGCTTTTCGGGGTAGCGGCCGGGGAAACAGATGATCCGTCCCGTTCCATTCCGAAAGCCGTCCGCCAAGTATTTTGGCGCATTTTACTATTTTATATTTTTGCTATTCTCGTCATTAGCTTGATCATTCCATACACAACAGCCAGCCTTGCGAACGAGGATGTAACAATCAGTCCGTTTACTCTTGTGTTTGATCAAGTCGGAGTTGCTTTCGCGGCGTCGGTCATGAATGCGATCATTTTGACATCTGTTTTGTCAGCAGGCAGTTCAGGTATGTATGCTTCTTCGCGGATGCTGTGGGACTTGGCGAGAGAAGGAAAGGCACCGAAGTTTCTGGCAAAGCTGGATAAACGCGGCGTGCCAGTGAATGCCTTGATTATCACTTCGCTTGTCGGCATGATGGCCTTTCTCGCTTCTTTCTTTGGAGATGGAGCCGTTTATATTTGGTTATTGAATGCTTCAGGGATGTCAGGGTTTATTGCATGGGTTGGCATCTCGCTCAGCCATTATCGTTTCCGTAAAGCTTATATCGCGCAAGGGCGCGATTTACGCGACCTGCCTTATCAAGCCAAGTGGTTTCCGTTCGGCCCGATCTTTGCGCTTGTCCTTTGTACCGTCGTCATTTTGGGACAAAATTACAGCGCCTTTACGAGCGGCAAGGTTGACTGGAACGGTGCGGTTATTTCTTACATTGGGCTGCCGCTGTTCATTGCTGTGTGGCTCGGTTATAAGTTTGTAAAGAAAACAAAAGTTGTACCGTTGAAAGAATGTAATATGAACAAATCTTAATTCCAAATGATTGGAAGCGCTCACAATATGTCTGAATTGTGAAATTGAAACAAGGATGTGCCGAAAGCTTTGGCTTTCGTGCACATCCTTGTTTTTTGTGCATAATTTTTCTGTTTCGCGCGTATTTGACGCGGGAGCGCGCCTATTTCCCGATTTGCGTGCATAAACTCCCTGGTTGCACGCATATTTCTCTAAATTGCGCGCATAAACCTATGAGCCGATATGAGGCAGCACAAGTCCTCCGTAAATAAAGGCTGCTACAATGACGACGGCTGGGTGTATTTTCCATTTAACCATTGCCAGCCAGGCCGCGGTCGCAATAAGAAACGATTGCACGTATCCGATGGATTCAAAGGACACATGGCTGAATTCCCATGTCAGCATAATCATCATGACAGCAATGACCGGTTGAACAAGGAGTGTCATTCCTTTTACAGCCGGCGAATGTTTAAAGCGGCTTAAGAGGTTCAGAAGGATAACGATAGCTATAGCTGATGGAGCCACCGTTGCAGCGGTCGCCGTGATAACACCGAGCCAGCCGGCTTGCTGATAGCCGGCAAAGGCGGCAATCTTCGTTGAGATTGGTCCAGGCAGGGCATTCGCCATCGCCAGCATATCTACAAATTGCTCATTCGTCATCCACCCATAATGGTCAACGACCTCTTGCTGGATCAGGGGGATCGAAGCAGGTCCGCCGCCATAGCCGAGTAAATTTGCTACAAAAAATGCAGAAAATAGCTGCCAGTAAATCATATGGAGTCCTCGCGATCTTTGCCCGTCTTTTGTTTGGCCCATCTAGAAACCCGGAGATGAATCGTTCCATAGGCCAAAAACAAGATAATGACAATAGCCGGATGAACATTTAACAGAACGAGCAGCAAAAAGGAGAGGAGACCGGCAGCCAAGCCGACTGTTTTGCCGAGTCCTTTCCAGGTTTTAGCGCAAAACTCATAGGCCATCATGCCGAGCAAGACGGCGATGACCGGACGAACGGCGGCAATCATGCCAGAGATCACAGTTGATTCCTTTAGGGAATAAAGCGTGCCCAGCAAAGCAATTATGCCAATGGTGGTAGGAAGGATATGGGCAATCACGGCGATAAAAGCGCCGATCGTTCCTTTTTGGCGGTAGCCTAGCTGAGCGGCCATTTTAGTGGCAATCGGACCGGGCAGCGCATTGGCAAAGGCCAAAATTTCCCCGAACTCTTCATCGCTCATCCATTTATAGCGTGAAACAGCTTCATGACGGAAGAGAGGGATGACGGATGGTCCGCCGCCATAACCCAGCACCCCGGTTCTTGCCATGGCTGCGGCGATATCAATATATGCTTTTCCATTCATATGTGTATCCTCCCATCTTCATGCAGGTGAGATCGCTACCATCATTTTAACAAATATAGCCCTTTTCCATGGAAATAAATAGCGGAAAATAGTGAGAATAATTTGACTATTAATCTTGTTAAAGTTAGAATGAAGGCGCATACATAGTCTGACTTCATAGATCAATAAATTGAAGGAGGAACAACATGCCAAAAACCTTATTCAAACTCGATCTCAGCAAACCCATGGAGCAGCAGGCACATCCTGGCCATAACCGCTGGCATCCAGATATTCCAGCGGCCTTCTCTGTAGAGCCAGGAGAAGTTTTTCGAATGGAGTGCAAAGACTGGACGGACGGGCAAATTGCTAATAACGACAGTCCGAATGACATTCGCGATGTGATTTTGCCGCGTGTGCACGTTTTAAGCGGACCGGTGTATGTGAACGGTGCTGAGCCCGGAGATTTGCTCGTTGTCGACATTTTGGACATCGGAGCTTTTCCGGATCATGAATGGGGGTTTAACGGGATTTTTGCTAAGGAAAACGGCGGCAGCTTTTTAGTCGAACATTTTCCGGAAGCGGCTAAATCCATTTGGGATTTTGAAGGCATTTACACCACTTCCAGGCATGTGCCGGGTGTGAAGTTCGCCGGCATGATTCATCCGGGATTAATCGGGGTAGCCCCGTCCATGGAGCTGCTGCAGGAGTGGAACAGGCGGGAGCAGGAGTTGAAGATGACGGACCCCGACCGCGTGCCTGAGCTCGCCACTTCTCCGCAGGCCGAACATGCGGTGCTCGGAACGCTGAAAGGAGCAGAGTTTGACCGGGTTGCCAAAGAAGGGGCAAGAACGGTGCCTCCAAGGGAGAACGGCGGCAATTGTGATATTAAAAACTTGTCCAAAGGCTCAAGAGTTTTCTTTCCAGTATTTATTGACGGGGCCAAGCTGTCGGTAGGCGATCTTCACTTTTCACAAGGAGATGGGGAAATTACCTTCTGCGGCGGAATTGAGATGGCCGGCTGGATTGATTTAAAGGTGGATGTAATTAAAGGCGGCATGGAAAAATATAAAATTAAAGATAACCCGGTTTTCAAACCAGGACCGGTTGAACCGCATTATTCAGACTACCTTGTATTTGAGGGAGTTTCGGTAGATGAGTTTTCCGGAAAGCAGCATTATTTAGATGCCCATATTGCTTACCGGAGAGCCTGTTTAAATGCGATCGAATATTTGAAAACACTCGGCTACACCGGAGAGCAGGCGTACATGATATTGGGCACCGCGCCGGTTGAAGGGCGGATCAGCGGCATTGTGGATATTCCAAATGCGTGCTGTACTGTAGCGATCCCGACAAAAATATTTGATAAAGATATTGATCCAAAGTAAGGGGGAGGACGGCTTGCCAAGTTACACATTTAACTGCAGCCAGTGCGGCGAGTTTACTTTATTTTTTACATCTGCAGCAGGGAATAGAGGAGCAGCACAGTGCCCGGAGTGCCAGCAGGAGTCATCACGGGTTTATTTGCCTCCTTATTTATTTTCTTATTCAAAGGAAGTGCGGACGAGAGTTGAAAGGGGAATGGAGCCGCGCCGGGTGACGCGGGAAGAGCTGGGACCGAAACAGAGAAAAGTGAAGCCCCAGGTGAGCCGGCCATGGCAGGTTGGACATTAGCAGAGAGATCTTTTAAATAGAAAAAGAAACATCCCGGCTGCTTTCATAGAAGCCGGGATGTTTCTACTTTTCTTCTTTATAAAATCGTTCTCCTGTATCCGGGTGCATATAAACGACCAATTTCTTCTTCGTTGTCGGATCAATGGAGACTTCCTTCGTGCGGATAAATCCTTCCGGCACTTGTTCGCCGTGTTTTGATTTGAAACGGCGGTCCCAGAAGAACCAGGAACCCGCGATCAGAATAATAAGTGCGATCAGCTGCAGTCCGTAAAAGCCAATAATCCACTCCACCATCGCCCTTATTCCTGCTCGGCAATAACGGCTGTTCCGTAGGCGACAATTTCACTCATGTTCTGGCCGATTTCGCCGGAATCAAAGCGCATCATAATAATGGCATTAGCGCCCATTGCCTTCGCGTTTTCCACCATGCGGTCCATTGCCTGCTTGCGGGCATCTTCAAGCATTTCTGTATATTGGTTGATTTCTCCGCCGACAAGCCCTTTGAATGAGGCGACGATATCTTTTCCGATTCCCCGGGCTCTTACAGTTAACCCAAATACCGGTCCTTTGATTTCTGTAATTCTGTAACCGGAGATATTTTCTGTTGTTACAATAATCATCTTTCTCCACCCCTTATCTTTTGGTAACTATTTCTTGTTTTATTGTACCTTGTTTTTTATATGCCTGCCACGCCCAAAGAATGAACAGCACATGAAAAAGCGCTGAAGAAAAGGTCTTCAGCGCTTTTTTTAAATGAGATTGTTGCATTCATCATTTGCATTTAAAGTACAAATGATGAATTTTTATACAACAATAACCGATATCGGCCCCGCCTGCGCCAAATACCATGACAGCCCCTGTTGCTGCCCTGCCTATTACTATCATAAAAGAAAACGCTTCCAATTTCAAGAACTTTTTTTGTCATATTTTTGCAGAATATTCACAAGATAGAATAAATAATTATCGGACGCCTATTTTCCGTAACGGGCAGTCAGCAGCTGCATAGAGGATTTAGTGCAGGGAAAGTAAATGCTGCAATTCAGAAACCCGTTCCTGCAAGATGGCTTGTTTATAGGATGACGAAAGAAGAGGGGTTTTTCGGAGGGACGGTTTGACTATTAAATGATATAGAGTGGTTATTATTTATTCTTATTCTGGAGATCATGCCGATTTATCTAACTATTTAATAACAGTTATTGGCATGTTAAATCGTTGCATGGACAAATTTATAATATAGTATGAGTAAGAAAAAAGCAGAAATCTGAGCTTTTGCCTGTTTGCATCTTTTTCATACAAATAAAGGCAGCATCGAGCCGTCCCCAACTTGTAATAACGTATTTCTGAATATTCCGTAAATAAATGGAAGGATTATACTCTTGGGGATGGTGATAAGCTTTTCAGCGGAAGCCTTCTTCATGAGTTTAATTACTTATAAATGAAGGAGGTTTTTGTGTGAAAGAGAGAACACAGTTGGACAAGACGTTAAAGCCGCATTGGGTTTGGGCGATTGCTTTAGGTTCAGCTATCGGATGGGGGAGCTTTGTTCTGCCGGCAGATTGGATGGCGAAACCCGGGCCTATCGGTGCGGCGATTGGTTTTGGAATTGGCGGTCTGCTTATGATTTTGATTGCTGTCAGCTATGGTTTTCTGATCTGGCATTTTCCCGTTTCAGGGGGAGAGTTCGCCTATGCTTATCTCGGGTTTGGGCGGACAAATGCTTATATATGCGGCTGGTTTTTGGCGCTCGGCTATATGAGCATTGTTGCCTTGAATGCTTCTGCCCTGGCGCTTTTGTTTAAGTTCACTATTCCGCAGGTGGCCATGAAAGGGCAGATGTACAGCATTGCCGGCTGGGATGTGTATATCACGGAAGTGCTGATTGCAACAGCCGCCTTATGCGTATTTGCATGGCTCAATATTCGTGGTGCTTCTTTTTCTGGCAGGCTGCAGTTTATTTTCTGTGTTGTTCTTGTGCTGGGAGTGGCCGCGCTGGCGTTTGGCATGTTTACTCATTCTGCTTCCTCCTTCTCTCATTTACAGCCGGTTTTTAATCCGGAAATTCCAGCGTTGTCCGCTATTCTGACGATTGTGGCTATTGCCCCTTTTGCTTATGTTGGCTTTGATAATGTTCCCCAATCAGCAGAAGAATTTGATTTCCCTGCAAAGAAAGCATTTTCTTTAATTGTATGGGCGCTTATCTTTGCTACGCTCATTTATATAACCAACATTCTATTTACGGCTGTAGCAATGCCGTGGCAGGAGCTAGTAGCCAAGCAATCCATTTGGGGAACAGGAGATGTTATTTCCGGGGCATTTGGAAGTGCAGGGTTAAGCGTGTTGGCGATTGCCATTTGCATGGGTATTTTTACCGGACTCAATGGATTTTATGTGTCGGCGAGCCGGCTGCTTTTTGCCATGAGCCGGGCCCAAATCCTTCCGGAAGTATTTGGGAAGCTGCATCCGACATACCGGACGCCTTATGCGGGCATTTTGTTTACAATGGTGATTTGCTTAGCGGCTCCTTGGTTCGGGCGGCAGGTGCTTTTATGGATCGTTGATATGGCATCGATCGGTGTAGCGGTTGCTTACTTTTATACATGCTTTGCGGCGTATAAGTTTTTCAGATGGTCAGGAAATAATGATACGGTGATGGAAGGAGCTGTTTCTCCGGCAAGAAAATTTTGCAGCTTGCTAGGATTGATCGCCAGCCTCGTTTTTGTCGGCTTGCTTGCCGTTCCTGGCTCACCGGCGTTTATGGGAGTGCCGTCGTGGATTGCCTTATTAATTTGGCTTGTTATCGGAGCTGTTTTTTATGGGGTGCGCGGCAAGGCCTTCAGGCAAATTCCGAAAGAAGAGTTGGATTACTACATTCTCGGTGAACACAGTCACCTGGCCAGCGGTTTTCATCACCAGGTACCGGCCGATACTGATGAAAAAGCGGCTCCTTGATAATTGAAAAGTAAAAGGTGTGCTGCCTGAACAAAAATAGGAACGTTACCAGCGCTTTTAAACTCAAGTATAGACACTGTCAAGAAGCATCTGGCGTTACCGCCGGCGGCAGCTTAATGAAAAGGATGGCCAGCTCCTGTTCAAGAGCTGGCTTTTTAAGGTGTACTTACTTGATTTTCCTGCGGATGCCGATGGCTCGCCCAGCTTCCTTAGGCTTCGGAAGTGCTTGCTGCTGCGCGTGTAAAGCCGCGATTTTTTGGAAAAGCTCGTCGGGAAACGGAGCCGGCCGGCGCTCTTTCTGATCAATGCCCATCAGCATTTGTTCGCAGGTGGCAGCCTGCTTTCCACCTTCGCCAAACAGTTCAAAGAAAAAATGAACACGTTTTTCATCGTAATCGAGAATTTGAATAGAAACGGTTAATGCTTCCTTTGGCTTCATTTCTGCCAAATAACAAAGGTGGCTTTCCAAGGTGAAAATAGTGTATTGATATTTCTCACGGAAAGCATCATTAAAACCGACCTCCTCCATCCAATTAAAACCGGCCCAGCTAAAGACGTGGGCATATTCGGCATCATTCATATGACCATTGTAATCAAGCCATTCATCCCTCACATGATCTTCTAAGATGATCCACTGTTCGTTCATGCGTTTCCTCCTTTTTTGTTATTCGTTCACTTTGTGAAAAAATTCTGAATACTTTTCTATCCTATCATAGTTACCTTAGGTAAAGAGGAGAAGAAAAGTTTAATAAAGTCTGATACAAAATTTACATGCCCATAAAGTTTTTTACATTTTTTATGCTATGATCAAAAAGAAGCAGTTTATCCGGGGAGGGAAAAGAATGGCAGCTGATAAAGTAAAGAAAACAGCGGTTACAGCGGCACTTATGTTTGGACTAGTGCTGCCGGCAAGCATGGAAAAACCGGCCTATGCGAATGTGTTAAATGAAGACATTGTGAATTTGCGGTTGCTGGAGACGACGGATATCCATGTCAATGTAATGAACTATGATTACTATCAGGACAAGGAAGTAAATGATTACGGTCTTGCCCGCACAGCTTCCCTCATTAAGCAAGCTCGAACAGAAAGCAAAAACTCCATGCTATTCGATAATGGAGACCTGATTCAAGGCAATCCGCTCGGAGATTATATTGCCAAGATAAAGGGATTGAAGGCCGGCGATACACATCCAGTCTACAAGGCCATGAATTTGCTGGATTATGATGCCGGCAATATCGGCAACCATGAATTTAACTACGGACTTGATTTCTTAAGCACTTCACTAAAAGGATCGGACTTTCCTTATGTTAATGCGAATGTTTACGCAGACGATAAGGATAACAATCCCGACAATGATAAAAACTATTTCACTCCTTATTTGCTGATTGATAAAAAAGTAACCGATGAAGACGGGGAAGAACATACAGTTAAGGTGGGCGTGATCGGCTTTGTGCCGCCGCAAATCATGAACTGGGACAAAGCGAACTTGGAAGGCAAAGTGATCGCAAAAGATATCATAGAGTCTGCCAAAAAATTCGTGCCTGAAATGAAGGCAAAGGGCGCGGACGTTATTGTGGCGATTCCCCACTCGGGGCTCGGTACGATGGAAGAAGGAACGATGAAGGAAAATGCGACATATGACTTAACGAAGGTGGAAGGGATTGACGCCGTGCTCTTCGGCCATTCGCATGGTGTATTTCCAAGCAGCCAATATAAAGATTTGCCGGGTGCAAATATTGAAAAAGGAACAGTCAATGGGACAGCAGCTGTGATGCCCGGTTTTTGGGGCAGCCACCTTGGCATAGTGGACTTGCAGCTGAAGAAGGAGAACGGCAAGTGGGCCGTTACAAACTCCCAAGCAACTACCAGAGGAATTTTGAATGCTGACGGCAAGCCGGCTGTAGAATCAGATAAAGAGATTGTCAATGCCGTGAAAGATGATCATGAAGGCACACTCAACTGGGTGCGCAGTGCCGTTGGCAAAACAACGGCGCCAATCAACAGTTATTTTGCGCTTGTTCAGGATGATCCTTCTGTACAAATTGTCGCTAACGCTCAAAAATGGTATGTGGAAAAGCACATTAAAGGAACTGAATATGAAAACGTTCCGGTTCTGTCGGCAGCTGCTCCATTTAAAGCTGGCGCACGCATGGGACCAAGCTATTACACAGATATTCCGGCTGGTGATATCGCCATCAAAAACGTATCAGACCTGTACTTGTATCCGAATACGCTAAGTGCCGTTATGATCAATGGAGCACAAGTGAAAGAATGGCTGGAGATGTCAGCCGGACAGTTTAATCAGATCGACTCGTCTAAGGCGGAAATGCAGGAGCTTATCAATAAAGATTTTCCGACATACAACTTTGATACGCTGGATGGTGTGACCTATCAAGTCGATGTCACCCAGCCGGCGAAGTATGGAAGAGATGGAAAGGTTGTTCAGGCGGATGCTAGCCGGATCAAAAACCTGCAGTACAATGGCCAACCTATTGATCCGCAGCAAAAATTTCTTGTTGCCACAAATAATTACCGGGCGGGAGGCGGGGGCAGCTTCCCGGGACTTAACGGAAAAAATATCGCTCTTGCTACGCCTGATGAAAGCAGAGGCATTTTAATTGATTATATTATGGAGAAGAAGGAAATCAATCCGTCAGCGGACGGCAATTGGTCATTTGCGCCAATTTCTGCAAACGTGCAGGTGACCTTTGAAAGCTCGCCGAACGCGAAGAAGTTTATCGGCGGCTCTGATACATTTGCTTTCGTTCAGCAGCTGGACAGCGGATTTGCCCAATATTCCATTAACATGAAGGGCCAAGCTGCAGAGCCGGGAGACGGCGAAAAAAAATTTAAAGACGTGCCAAAAGACCATTGGGCTTATGAGTATATCCATTCACTAGCAGAGAAAGGAATTATCTTTGGGAAAAGCAAGGATATATTTGCCCCTCAAGCTAGTGTGAAAAGAGGAGAGTATGCGGCATTTTTGGCCCGCACCTTGGACTTGAAAGCGAAAGGAGCAGTTCCATTTAAAGATGTGCCTCCTGCTATGGCTAAAGAGGTTGCTGCTGTTTATGAGGCAGGCATTGTTTCCGGAATGAGCAAAGACCGGTTTGCGCCGCACCAGCCGGTGACCAGGGAGCAGATGGCAGCTATGACGGTCAAGGCGCTGGAAGTAAAGACAGGCAAGAAGTTCTCTGCCTCCAAGCCGCTGGCATTCAAGGATAAAAAACAAATTCATAAAGGATTTGCCGATGAAATTGCAATAGCAGTAGAGCTTGAGTTCTTATCGGGGTACAAGAATAATTTGTTCCAGCCAAAGAAAACGGCTAACCGTGCCGAAGCGGCAAAGGTGATTTACTTGTTAGATCAATATAAAAAGTGATGTCGCTTCAGCCATTTGAAAGAGAAGCCTCTAAGCTTGCTATTGACTTAAAAAGCGCCGCGGACAGATGTCCGCGGCGCTTTGTTAAGCTAGCAAACGCTCAATCTCTTGCTCGATTGATGAAAACGTATCAGAAGGCTCAAAACGCTGGGCAACCGCGCCATCTGGCGTAATCAGAAATTTAGTGAAATTCCACTTAATAGAGTCACCGATCAGCCATTCGGGATTTTTATCGGCAATCATCATTTTTAACAGCTTTTCGTGAATATTCTTTTCGTTAAAGCCGCGAAACGGCGCAGCTTCTTGTAAATATTTGAACAACGGATCAGCCTGCTCTCCGTTGACCTCTATCTTTGAGAAGATAGGAAAGGTAACCCCATAATTCAACTGGCAGAACTCAGCCGCTTCCTCGTTGCTTCCTGGTTCCTGGCTGCCGAATTGGTTGCAGGGGAATCCAAGGATTTCTAATCCCGCATCTTGATAACGTATGTATAATCGTTGCAAGTCTTCAAACTGCGGAGTAAAAGCGCATTTGCTTGCTGTATTAACGATAAGCAAGATCTTCCCTTTATAGTGTTCCAAACGAATAGTTTCCCCGTTTCTTTTTTTAGCTGTGAATTGATGAATGTCCATTTTCTCGCTCCCTTAGTATTATGTAATAATGATTATTATATGATAAAAGTTGCTGTTTATCAAAGAAAAATAGTCATTTGGGACTATAAACGATAAATTATAGTGGGAACAAATGATAACTAGAGCTATAGTTAATGAATGAAGTACTTAAATAAGAAAGGAGCCTTTCTCGATGAATGGCAAATACCGCAAGGACATCCAGGCAGGCATCCAAGTAGATGTCGTATTAAAGCAAGACCAGCGAACAGGAAAAAGAACAACCGGTATAGTGAAGGATATTTTAACGAACTCAGCTTCTCATCCGCACGGCATCAAAGTGAGGCTTCAAGATGGGCAAGTCGGGCGTGTGCAGCATATCTATTCCAAGGGGGAGTAACCGGTTAGATACAAGCAGTGTCTGAGGCGAAAGCCGAGGAGAGAATTCGGCAATTGTTTTCCTTTTGCCTGTTAATAACCAGTCGTCTCTTCCGATATAAATAACAGTAAGGATATGCCAAAGGGGGCGGAAATAGTATGATAGAGAAAGTGGGCAAAACGAGTCCGCTCATTCAGTCGGTACATCAGCCAGGCCAAATGAAAGCAGACGTGGACCATCAGCCAAGCCAGCAGTTTACCGGCTCGCAGCGGATGCCGAATAAAGAAGAAATGGAAAAAACGGTACAAGGAATGAATGATTTTCTGAAGCCGTCAAACACTCATTTAAAATTTGAGTTTCACGAAAAGCTTGAAGAATATTATGTCACAATGGTCGATGATGTCACTCATGAAGTCATCAAGGAAATCCCGCCGAAAAAGCTGCTGGATATGTATGCAGCGATGAAAGAATATTTAGGGATCTTAGTCGATAGAAAGATCTAGAAAATATATGACAAGGAGTGTTTTTGGTGGCAATGAAAAACCCTTACCAAACCTATTCAAATAATGCCGTAACGACAGCTTCTCCCGGTGAATTAACGCTCATGCTTTATAACGGCTGCTTGAAGTTTATCAATCAGGCAAAACAAGCAGTTGCCGACGGAAATATTGAAGCGAAAAACACAAGCATCCAAAAAGCGCAGGCAATCATTCAGGAATTGATGGTGACGCTCAATATGGAGACGGCTGTATCGGAAAACTTAATGTCGCTATATGATTATTTAAACCGCCGTCTTGTAGAAGCAAATATAAAAAATGACACAATCATTTTAGAAGAAGTCGAAGGATTTGTTACTGAATTCCGTGACACTTGGAAAGAAGTGATTCAAAAAAATCGCCAGCTTCAGCATGCCGGTACCGGTGGACAAGCCTAATGTCAGCGGTTAAAGACTGCTTTGAGGTGACAGAAAAGCTGTACCAGCTCGTAAATCGCCAGCCGGAGGACCGCGACCAAACAGTAGCTGCGATTGAAACCTTGCTTGAGATGAGAGAAAAGCTGCTTGCGGATGTAAAAGGGCCTTATACGGAAGAAGAGAAGCAGCTTGGACAGGAAATGATTAAAAGAAACGCGGTCATAAACCTGAAGCTGAGGTCATTAAAAGAGGCTATTCAAAAAGATATGACAAGCTTGACGAAGAAAAAGGATTCGGTAGATAAATATGTGAACCCTTATGCTTCCATGCAGATGGACGGCGTTTTCTATGATAAAAAGAATTAAAAGAGTGAACCGCTTTCAGCCGGTTCGCTTCAGA
>NZ_BCVF01000044.1 GCF_001591605.1 Bacillus badius NBRC 15713
TGAAACTATACTAACTCCATTACCCTTTTCATCCTATTGTATTTAAATTATAGTTTAGTAAAGACTTAATTTAATTGGAGTGTATTTTCATGATGTTTTCTCCATTGTTTGAAAATGATGTACCAACCATTCTTCTTCCTTAACGGTAGAAGAGTTTTTCTCCGTTAAGGATATAGATTTCTATCATAAACGGAGGAAAAAACATGAATAATAAAATAGTAGGCGCCGTATTTTTATCCCTCGCTGCGAGTATTTGGGGCGCGGTGTATGTTGTGGTAAAAGTAGTTGTTGAAGTTGTCCCGCCTTTGGAGCTTGTTTGGATGCGTTATGTAATCGCTGTAATGACACTAGCCATGATTGGCGTTTGCATGAAACAATCATGGCGTATCGCTAAAAAGGATTGGCTAATTATTTTCCTTGTCGGTCTATTTGGTAATACAATATCCATTGTCACACAGGAAATGGGTACAATGCTTTCTACCGCTCAAATGGGCGCTATTCTTACTTCCACTACGCCTGCTTTTATGGTCCTATTTGCACGTTTAATTTTGAAAGAAAAAATAACGATAAAAAATGTCTTTCCATTGTACTTGCAACAATTGGAGTTGGCATGATTGTCGGAAGCGGGCAAATTGATGTTACCCAAAAATTAGGCGGTTTTTATTTATTACTTGCTGCTTTAACTTGGGCATTCATGTCCGTTTTAATCAAAAAGGTTCCCACCCAATATTCACAAATTGTTATTACTACTTATTCATCTGTGGTTGCCGTAATATTATTGACACCAGTGGTACTCCCAAGATTAAATCATCTAGATTTATCTAGTGTTTTGCAGCCTGAAATTTCAGGCGGGTTATTATACTTAGGTATGATATCAACTGCTGGCGGTTTTTTCTTGTGGAACAAAGGTCTGCAATTGATGAATGCTTCGAGCGGGGGGTTGTTCTTTTTCTTCCAGCCCATTGTCGGAACCTTTTTGGGTTGGCTATTGCTAGGGGAAACAATTGGAGCTTCATTTTGGATAGGCACAATTTTAATTTTTAGTGGTGTTTTTATAGTCATTAAAGACGAATAATATCTGATAAAGTGCGTTTCTATTTTATATAGAGGCGTACTTTCTTTATTTTTATTCTTTTTTTCTCGGCAAACTGCAGGTGATTTTTATTTAATAGCAGCTGTCTTTCAACCCCTTCTAGTTTCAATTGCCAGCAAACTCGCATGTTCCTTCTGTCAAGCGGGGCAGTAAAGGCTGATTTCTCGTTTCCCTCCATTTAAATGATATAATAAGTAAAGCACAAAACAGGTGGTGTCATACTTGAAAAATAGAAGCAGCAGAAGAGAGCTCTTTCAATGGGCCAAGGCCTTTATTATTGCTATCAGTCTAGTGACAGTTTTGCGTATATTTGTATTTAACCCGGTTATAGTAGACGGAGCCTCAATGAATCCGACATTGAACAACGGCGATTGTATGATCGTGAATAAAATAGGAGATGTCCAGCGTTTTGATATTATTGTTTTCCATGCCACGGAGGATAGTGACTATATTAAGCGTGTCATCGGCTTGCCCGGGGATAAGATCGAATATAAAAACGACAAGCTATACATAAACGGAAAGCATTACAAAGAGCCCTATCTGGCAGCCAACACACAAGAGGAGCTGGGCCCAGTCACAGGCAGCTTTACTCTGAAAGACATTACCGGGGTGGAAAGGGTGCCTGAAGGAGAGGTGTTTGTACTGGGGGACAACAGACGCAATAGTACCGACAGCCGGCATATCGGAACGATCAAGATGAAGGATATCGTCGGAAAGGCCAATCTGGTGTTTTGGCCAGCCAGTGATATGGGCCTTGTAAATAAATAAGCTGCAAGAAAACCAGGCTGGCCGTTCAGTCTGGTTTTCTCATGTCTCTGGCGATAGAAAGGGAACCTGGGCTAATAGCTTGAAAATGTCGAGCAATCTCAATATTATAATCCTTCATGAAAATGACCCCCATTTATCATTACTGGAGGTGACCTGTTGTTTCTCACCAGCCAGGCAAGGATAAAAAAGAACCTAAATTAGTGAAAGAAGCCCCTTTTTTTGCTTCTGAAATCTTTAAAGTCTCTCTTCTCCATGATTAGACTGAAGGATAAATTCCTTGACCTTTAAAGTAATCGATTCCAGAATCGCTATGGATGCCAAAGCGCCCTGCTGATGATTTAACTGATGATCTACTTGTTCATATGCAGCGATTTCTATATTGGCTTTTTCAGCTAGAGAATTTAAATACTCTTGATTATAATGATGGTCGTTGTCTCCTATGAAAATGATTGATTGCTGAGTAATAGTTAACAACCCCTTATATACATGCTCTATATTTAATAAGGGAGTGAGCCAAACAGCTTTGGCGTCTTTTAATTTTTCTCGATGGGGTTCCGTCAGGAAAATGCGGATTTACAACGTTAAACTATTTTTTTGGAAACAAAAACCTTGCTTCCCCAACGCTAAGCAGAAGAAGCAAGGTGAGTTAATAATTTCACTTGCCAGAATCACGAGGTGGATTCACCATGTTCATGTAATTTATATCTTCCAGGGTAAACAATATTCACCTCAACCTTTACATGGCGCAGGGAATCTTGGTTTAAAACGAGTTGCTGTTTTCCTGTGGCAATGCTCTTCCATTGATGTGGATGTTTGCGATACAAAGATTCGCCCAAATTGTAAATATCTATACCCTCTTTAAAAGCAGTTTGATACGTTTTGCGGATTTGCTCCTCTATTTTTTCCTGAGCCATTTGTGTGAGTTCCTTTTCGGTAAGGTCCGTATGCAATTCATTGATCCCTGCCTTCACTTTTACTGAAATATCGAAATACGCCTTGTTCAATTTCACAATAGGAGTCACTTCATATTTGGGTTTTTCTGCGACAAGAACAGCCGCAAGCTTTTCTTCGGCAAACAAATCAAGAGGTACTCGGATCGTGTGAGTACTTAGCCAGGGCATTCCCGACAGATCCTTAAGATCCATTCGTGCATAATAATTGTCTAGTTCATATACTTGGATGCCTGAATACCTAAGAAGCTCTTTTGGTTTATTACTTTCCTGCCATTGACCTTTGCGAAGCGATAATTCCGGTATATAACTAGTTCTTGCCTTTTCGTGTGAGTCCAGTATAAATTGTTGCAGTCTGACCGGAGCAAGGATAGAACGCTGTCTGAAATTTTGCTCGGGCTTGTGAAGAATGGATGCATTTGGCGATAATCTAAAAAATGGGGTTGCCAGCAAGATTTCTTCAAGAGGCTCTCTTGTGCTAAACAGCCAGGCCAAGTACCTTATTTCACGATAACGATTGATCAATTCCAGCACTTCTCCGACTTTGTTTTCCTTCATCAATCTCTCGCTGAACAAAATGGCAGAGATTTGTCCAAAGTTTAAGCGTTGTTGTGATGTACTGTACAAATCATTTACCGCCTCCGTAAACGAGGAACCTTCGCCTTTGCCCACCCAAACCGGGGGCTGCTCCGCTTTTTGCTGTCCCTCCAGCTTGGCCACTGTCGAGAAATCAAGCAATTGCACATATAAGGTGTATTGACCATCGACATAGTCTATTCCAACAGCCGTAGCATAGTTCATGTTTTGCACTTCATATCTGCTCCAGCAACCGGTAAGGGTGAGAAGAAGGAAAAGTGCAACCATACTTTTATATCTCCTCATTTATGCCTGTCCCCTTGCCTTGTAGAATCTCGTGTCTTCAACATGTCCGGTCGAGTGTTTCGCCATGGCCAAGGTAATCGAAACAAAGCGTTGGCCAAGTCTTTAAATGGAGGTGATATTGGGGCCAAGTAAGGCAAGCCGCATGAACGCAATGAGGCTAAATGGCTGAGCACAATAAATAATCCAAGAAAGAAGCCATAAATGCCAAGCATGGCAGACAGAATGAAAAGAAAAAAGCGTAAGATACTAATTGTTCCAGCCAATGATAGGCTCGATATAGTTGAACCAAAGATTTGTGTAATTGCTCCGACGACAACGATACCTGGGGATAAGAATCCAGCACGAATGGCTGCATCCCCCAGGATAAGTCCTCCTACAACCGTTACCGTGCTGCCGACCGCAGAAGGGAGTCGGGTACCAGCTTCCCGCAGGATTTCTAAGAAGATAAGTGCAATAAACATTTCAGTTGCCACATCAAAAGGGATTCCCAACCGGTTAATCCCCAAAGTGGCAAGCAGATAATAGGGCAGCTGATCTTGATGATAGGAAAGAATGGCAACAAAAAATGCAGGAAGCAGTAGCGATACGGACAAACCAAGTAAACGAAGCGTTTGACCAAATGTAGCTGACAAAGCAGTAAAGTGGATATCTTCGGGTGCTTTCACAAGCAAAAATAAATTGGCAGGCGCAATCAACGCAGCTGGTGTACCATCCACAATCAACGCTACACGGCCATTTAGCATACAGTTCACGGTAAAGTCTGGTCTGCCTGTATACCCCATCAAAGGAAATAATGCTTTTGTCGGTTCCATTAATTCTTCTAGCTGAGTGGCGCTAAACGCTCCGTCCATGTGAAGATCATCTAATTTATTCTTTACATCTTGAACAATCTTAGGATCAACAATGTCACGCATGTATAGAATCGCAACGGTTGTTTTCGTGCGAACGCCTACTTTTTTCGTTTCATAAACCATACTGGTTGATTTGATTCGTTTCCGAATTAACGCCACATTGACTCCAAATTCTTCCACAAATCCATCCTTTGGTCCACGTACCGAGACCTCAATACTGGATTCTTCCGGATTTCGCGCTGGTTTTTTTGAGATATCGAGGGAGAATAAGGAGCGTAGGGTCGGAATAAACAAAAGCAGTTTGCCTTCAAAAATATCCGTTTCGGCCGTTTGCTCCCACTCCTCAAGAGTAACGAACTCTAATTGTAGTTGGCTCGACTCGACTATTTCCTCCTGATGATGAAAACCATTGTTTTCATAAAATCGGGTCAAATGAGGAAGCACAGTTTCATGAATGAATGTTTGGTTGTCACTTAACCCCTCACAATAAAGCAATAGGATTCTCGATTGTTCATCATCAGGGTTTAATTTGTAAACATGGTGCTTAACATCTTGACACATTTTAAAGTGTTGGATGAGTGATTGTTCATTAAGTGGTTGCAAGACTGTTGCCTCTGTATTAGGCGATGGCCTCTTGCTTTCTGCCCCCTGATTTCCAAATAATCTTTTCATTCGTCGGAATAGTTTATTCATCCTAGCTAGTCACTCCTTTTGGCGAATTCTTGAGATGATCATTCGACCAACATACAGGATCAAGGTCCCTACTGTAAAGATACAAAATGAAGGAAAATAAAACCTTCCTAACAAGTCTAGAAAAGCCATGTCGCTCATCGGCAGCAAAATGGCAACAAGCATGGCCAATGCGCCAAATAACACGGGTAACCAACTGCGTTTTTGTAAATTCCACAATTCTCCCAAGAGATAGATAGAAAGGGACACACGAATGAATGTACCGGATAGCCACTGGTAAATCGAAAAAAAATCGACATGCTCCACATATTCTCCCAGTCTAACGATTCTCCATTGAGCGTAAGCTGGGTATCTCTGGTTAGCCGCTTCATCAGGGCCAAATATCGCAATCGATCCCATCAATGGTCCTAACGTAAGTCCTGTAAGGATGAAGCACATCAACATCAAGCTTTTAAATCCTGGTTTTTTTGTTAATTTGTGCTGAATCAGCAACATCAAGAAAGACAACTCCAGCAATCCCCCGGCAACGTAAGGAACACCTTTCCATAATGGAGCTGTCCCGTTTTCTAACAAAGGAAAAAGCAGGGTATAATCTTTAAACTGAAAATTGGCAATCGCCACAAGATGACCTAGAATAACAACAAATGGCAACAATATTCCGCTCACAATTGCAATTGTACGGAGTCCTTGAAAAGCAGCAAAGAAGCAGGCAACAAGTGTGGTTCCCGCAAGAACTAGTATCGGTGTTTGCGGCAAGTAAGATGCGATTGTCCATGTTAGAGTATCTTTTAAGGAAATAAAGCCCATGAGCCATAATAACAAACTATAAATAATCACTAAGATTGCAGATAAAAACTTTCCAAAGTGCTGATCTAGCCACTTTTTAATGTGTTGATTGTTCATGTTTTGAATGATGTAGTTCAAGCAACCAATCCAGACAGGTGAAGCGACAAAAACAAGAAGCACTACGAGCCAGGCATCTCGCTTTGATGCTTCGAGTAGTAAAGGGATAATAATCACGTGGTTCATTAATCCAACCGAAAGCATAATAATCATGTATGACTGAATAGGAGTAATCTTAGGCAAAAACTCACCTCAAATTCAACAATTGGAAATAGAAACATCATGAGCTATAATTCCCTCAACAACTTCGTTCTATTCATCTGATATTAAGCTAGTCCTGGCTTATATCGGCCGGACCAACTTAGAGCAAGAAAAAAATGCTAAGCCCGTCACATCAAAGGCTTAGCGTATATTTTGTTCATCCAGCCTAGTTATCCATTTTGATAAAACTTTAACGTGCTTGCAGTCAAGCAACCGTTATCCCAACGAAACTACACATTTTCAATAATAATCCTTTGTGCTGTTCTCAGGTTGCGTTGTACAGTTCTCAACACATTTTCTTCTTCTGCGTAAGCACCTACTTGCACACCGTCAACAATTACACGTTTAATAGCCATATTGCTTTTCAGATTAGTCGATTTTCTCTTCAAATTAAACGCGCGTGCTAAACCATTAACATGACCTTGAGCGACCGCTTGCCGCCAATTCGGGTCTCTTAATTTTTGGGCATCGCTTGCATGATCAATAAATCCGTTTTCCGTTAATAAAGCGGGCATTCTGGTTTCTCGCAGTACATGGAAATTGGCCTTTTTTTTACCACGGTTATGCAAGTTATTTACTTTGACAATTTCTTCATGCATAATGTCCCGAATTAACGCTGTTCTCGATGAATCAGACAAACTGTTATGAATATAATCTTCATACCCATGAGCTGAACCGTTAAATGCATTAACGTGGATGGATAGAAAATAATCTGCACCCCAAGCATTCGCATCATCTGTACGTTCTTTCAAGCTGCGCGTAATATCTGCTGTTCTACTCATTTTAATTTGCAGGCCTTCATAATGGTTTTCCAAGAGATTTCGGATGCTATGGGAAATATTTAAGGTAATTTCTTTTTCCTGCATCCCATTGCCAATAGCTCCTGGGTCCACTCCCCCGTGACCAGGATCTAAATATAATTTAAACATTTTACACCACCTCGTACAAATACAATATGATCGAAGAGTAACGGAGGTATAGGAATTCGTCTGAGGTACATATAAAAATAGGTGATGATAGGCATTACATTTCATTGAATCAGATGATTTATTTTAAAGCTAAGAAATTTTCCAAATGCGAGACCATATGTGTAACTTTGACCGATAATTTGCGTATATTTCAAGTGTTATTTTGCACATCAATTTATGAAAAGGGTGTAGTTTTGTAATAAAGATTGATTAAAAAATGTCATTAAACCTTATTTATCAACAAATACAAAAACCCCATTTTGAAAAAAGATTGATCAAAATGGAGTTAATAATTAAGCATTTAATTTTAAAATAAAGTTTCAATTCGCCTTATTCCACAAAAGGTGCTTAGTTCAGATTTAAATTTTTATTCTTTAACTTTCAATAACCTTAAACTGTTTAGTGTTACAAGTAATGTTGCTCCCATATCGGCAAATATCGCTATCCATAGCGTTAACCAACCAGGCATAACCAACAATAATGCGACTAATTTAATCGCTAAAGAGAAGGTAATGTTTTGCTTGATGATCACTAAAGCCTTACGGCTCAATTTGATGGTATATGGCAATTTACTTAAATCATCAGACATTAAGGCAATATCAGCTGTTTCTAGTGCTGTATCAGTCCCAGCACCACCCATCGCCACACCAACCGTGGAAGCCGCAAGCGCTGGCGCATCATTCACGCCATCCCCAACCATTGCTACATTTTGATGCTTTGAACGAAGTTTTTTAATGAAATTCAGCTTATCTTCTGGTAATAAATCAGCTTTAATATCAGAAACACCGACTTGTTTTCCAATGGCTGTGGCAGTTCGTTTGTTATCGCCTGTCAGCATCACTGTTTCAATTCCTATATTGTTCAATTTACTGATCACTTCTTTTGAAGATTCTCTCATTTCATCTGCTACGGCAATTAATGAAAGGATTTCTTCTTCGGTTCCTAACACCATTACAGTTTTTCCTTGGGTTTGCATTTCAGTAATCTTTTGTTTTCTATCACTTTCAATCGATTGATGCAATTCTTCAAACAAATTTGGACTTCCTACATAATACATAACATTATTTACTTTGGCTTTTACGCCTTTACCAGTAATAGATTGGAATTCTTCAATCGTCACACCATTAAAATTTAATTCATTTTCTTCTGCTTTTCGTATAATCGCTGAAGCAAGTGGATGTTGCGAACCTTTTTCAATGGCTGCTGTTATAGTCATCAATTCATTTTCATTCCCACTATACGTTACGATGTCTGTTACAGCAGGAATACCTTTTGTTAATGTTCCTGTTTTATCAAAAGCAATGGCTTTAAGGGCTCCTGCTTGTTCTAAATGAATACCACCTTTAATTAAAACACCATTTTTTGCAGCATTTCCTATTGCAGTAACAACAGCCACTGGCGTTGAAACAACTAAAGCACACGGACAGCCAACCACTAATACAGCTAAACCTTGATAAATCCATTCACTCCAATCACCACCAAATAGCAATGGCGGAACAACAGCGATTAAAAGAGCCAAGATGATAATAGCTGGTGTATAGTATTTCGCAAATTTATCAACGAACGCTTGAGAGGGTGCTCGTTCTGCTTGAGCTTCTTCGACCAGATGAATGATTTTTGAAAGAGTGGTATCTTCCACTCGTTTTGTTACTTTAACTTCAAGCAACCCTTCTTCATTTAAAGTTCCTGCAAAGACTTCATCATCAACTGTTTTATTTACTGGAACACTTTCCCCTGTAATGGCAGCTTGATTTAACGTAGATGTACCTTTAATTACAGTTCCATCCATCGCCAATTTTTGACCAGGCTTTACAATCATAATATCGCCAACTTTAATATCTTCAACATGAACCGTCATTTCTGCATTTCCACGGCGAATTAACGCTTCTTTTGGAGCAATATCCATCAATGATTCAATGGATTGGCGAGCTTTATCCATTGAATAACGCTCTAAGGCTTCACTGACAGCAAAGAGAATAACAACGGTTGCTCCTTCACCCCATTCACCAATTACTGCAGCTCCTAGAATGGCAATAGTCATCAACGTATTCATATCGAAATTTAATCTGCTTAAATTTTTAAGACCTTTAATAAATAGCGAATATCCACCAATTAAAATGGATGCTGCATAACCAGTTGTCGGAAGAATATGCTCTTCTCCGTATTGCTCCCCTAAAAACCAACTAATCACAAGTAATAACGCTGAAATATATACTTTAATGTTTTCTTTTTGCTTCCAGAAAGGTTCACGTTCTACTCTCTGTTCTTTTTCATTCCGAATTTTTAAATTTTCAAATGCTCCTGCTTTTTCTAGTTCTTCAATCGTTGTATTTCCTTTAACATAAACTTTAGATGCTCCAAAGTTTACTTTCGCATCCTGAACTCCAGGGAGTTCTTTAACATTATTTTCAAAAATGGATGCACAGTTTGTACAAGTGAATCCTTGAACACGATATGTTTTCATTTCTTGTTCAGATAATTTTGATTGCTGCTCAGACATTGACCTTCACCTCTTTTTTATGTGCTAATGCAATCATCATTATCTGCTTGATATTTTCATCATCTAACGAATAAAACGCGAGTTTTCCTTCTTTTCTAAACTTCACAACTCCTTGCTTATGAAGTTTTCGTAAGTGGTTAGAAGCATTTGCAACTGTTGAACCGATAATATTTGCTATATCACATACACATAATTCTTCATCTTGACACAAAGCATAGGTAATTTTCGCTCTATTTTCATCAGCGATAGATTTTAAAATTTGGGTAACACTAACAATATCAACTGTTTGTAAATCGTTTTGTATTCGATTGACCTTTTCTTCGTCATAACAATAAATCTCACAAGTATCTTTCTTGATCATTTTCTCTCTCCGTTCTCATTCAATTATTTACTTGAATATAGTATACCCTTTTTATTCACCAATATTCAAGTGAATAATTGAATGAAAGATAAAAATGAACTGTATCTTTATAAAAAATTTTGAACACTGATTTAATTTAGAATAGAATTCCTCTTATTCCCTTGTAACAAAACTCGTCCTTTTCTGAACACGCTCCTTTTTAATTTATAAGGGGCGTTTTTTACCGTTTGGAATGTAATAAAACTCCGTTCATTAATCTATGTTCATTAACCATATATTTAACATCTTATGTTACAATGAAATCAAAGGTAAAATGAGGAAAGAGTGATTTTGGTGTTAATTGGATATGCACGTGTGTCAACAGGATTACAAAATTTGGATTTGCAATCAGATGCTTTAACGCAACATGGTTGTACAAAAATTTTTCACGATAAAATGAGTGGAACAAAAAAACAACGTCCCGGTTTAGAAGAAGCTCTTAAGTATGCACGTAAAGGCGATACAATTGTCGTTTGGCGATTGGATCGACTAGGTCGCAATATGCAAGATTTAATTCAAATAGTGAACAACTTAAATGAGAGAGGTATTGGCTTTCATAGCCTGCAAGAAAACTTAACAATGGACAAAAGCAATGCAACGGGGCAATTAATGTTTCACTTGTTTGCAGCGTTTGCGGAATTTGAACGTAATTTGATTGAGGAGCGCTCTGCTGCTGGACGAGCAGCCGCAAAAGCACGTGGGCGTCTAGGTGGACGCCCGGAAAAGTATGGTTCAAAAGATATTGAAATGATGAAAGCTTTAATTGAAAGTGGCACACCGATTAAAGATGTTGCGGAAAAGTGGGGTGTGTCTCGCACTACGATTTATCGCTATTTAGAAAAACAATAAATCGGAAAGGTTGATATCTATGCAAAATGAACAACCTCCATTAACAGCTTTTTCAGAAGAACAGCGGCAAGCAGCAGTAGTAAAGTATAAAATTATTGCGCCTTATCTTATCAACGAAAAAAGATTAACGGCCATTACAGAAGAAACTGGCATTGCCAAAAGAACCCTACAATACTGGATTCAAGATTATAAAAAATTCGGATTAAAAGGTTTAATTCGAAAAACAAGAAGTGATGATGGCAAAATACATTTAGAATCAGAAGTAGTTGTGGCAATTGAGCGACTGATTTTGAAGTACAGAAGGAATTCACTAACGTCTATTCATCGAATGATTTGTGAGCAATGTCAGAAAAAAGGCTGGCAACAACCGAGTTATTATCAAGTTTATAAGGTATCGCAATCCCTTTCGCCAAGCTTGAAAAAGTTAGCGCATGATGGTCAAAAAGCATATGACAATCAATATGATTTAATTCACCGACGAGAATCAAGCTATCCCAATGAGATTTGGCAAGCTGATCACACTCCATTAGATATTATAGTTTTAAATGAAAAAGGAAAACCTGAAAGACCTTGGCTAACAATTATTTTAGATGATTACAGTCGTGCAATTGCTGGGTATTTCTTAACTTTTCAAAATCCCTCTGCCATAAACACATCATTGGTCTTACATCAAGCAATATGGAGGAAAAATAATCCTGATTGGCAAATATGCGGTATACCAGAAATTTTTTATACAGACCATGGAAGTGATTTTACGTCCAACCATTTGGAGCAAGTAGCAATTGATTTAAAAATTAATCTAGTCTTTTCCGCAATTGGTGTTCCAAGAGGACGAGGGAAAATAGAAAGATTCTTTTTAACTGTTAATCAATTGTTTTTACAAGATTTGTCTGGATACTTGGGGAATCAGACTACTACTCCACTTCTTACCCTAAAGGAATTAGATGAAAAATTATTGAATTTCATCATATATAATTACCATCATAGGGTTCATGGTACAACAAAAAAAGAACCGATACAGGCGTGGAATAATTCTGGATTTCTTCCCAATATGCCTGAGAGTTTGGAATGTCTTGATTTATTATTGCTAAATGTAGCAAAACCAAGGAAGGTTCATTCTGATGGTATTCATTTTCAAGGATTGAGATATTTAGATACAAACCTAGCTGCATACGTTGGTGAAACAGTCATTATTCGTTATGATCCTAGAGACATTGCGGAGATTCGAGTGTTTTATCAAGATAAATATCTATGTACTGCTATTTCCCCTGAGATTTCAGATTATACAGTAGATTTAAAAGAAATTGTTTCAGCACGAAATAAAGTACGGAGAAATCTAAAAAAACAACTTGATTCTGGAAAAACAGTTGCAGAAGAAATTGTCTTATCAAAGCAACACGAGCTAGGGAATAAAACGAATGAACCTAATTCTAAAAAGCCGAAACTAAAGAGGTATTTCAATGAATAAAGGGCAAAAATTTATTGAAACAAAAGAATATAAGAGGTTTGCCGAGTTCTGTGATGCATGTATTAGATACAAATATATAGGTATTTGTTATGGATTACCGGGTGTAGGAAAAACATTGTCTTCAAGGTACTATTCGAATTGGGATTCCATCGAAAAACAAATAGCTTATAAAACAGCAAAAAATATTGGCCTAGATGCAGATGAAAAGATACTTGAAGCTAGAACAATTTTTTATACAGCTCCAGCAGTACGAGCGACTAAAATGACTGAACAGATTAATCTTATTGAATACAGAATGAATATGGTAAGAACTATGTATAAAGTACTCACTAAAGGAGAAGAAGAAGATTACACCACTAACGCTTATGAAGGTATTGACTTGATTATTGTTGATGAAATAGACAGACTAAAAGTGCAAAATTTAGAACAGCTTAGAGATATCTATGATCGAAATGACTTGGCAATGATATTAATTGGAATGCCTGGCATTGAGAAGCGATTAGCTCGATATCCTCAACTCTACTCTAGAATTGGATTTGCTCATGAATTTGATAAACTAAGTAAAGATGAAACTCATCATATTCTAGAGTATAAATGGGAAGAGTTAGGACTTTCTATAAAGCTTGAAGACTTTTCCGATTATGAAGCAATAACCAGCATAATAAAGATTACTGGAGGGAACTTTAGGCTCATACAGAGACTATTCACTCAAATTGAAAGAATACTCGAAATTAATAAGCTTGAAACAATAACAACGGAAGTTGTTGAAGCCGCACGAGACAGTTTAGTAATCGGAATCAAGTAAATATTAAACCAGAGTAACGATAAAAGCCCAATTTCTCAATTTTAATGCTGAGAAATTGGGCTTTTTTATATTTACTTATAGTGCAAGATAACGATTGAAATAGGTGCAAAATAACTCCTAAAGTGACAGGTTTTTTAGAGCAGCTCTCTTTTATAACCAAAAACGGTCGTTTATAGGGATTATAATTTATAAAAGCTAAGACATTTTATTAGGACTTAAGGCATAAAGAGTGAGGAATTTATAGTTAAATATATTTATTTTCCTTATATTTACATTGATTAAATTGATTTCTGACTATTCATATAATAAAGTTAAATTGCAAGTATTTCCTTTAATGGGAGGTGAATACATAATGAGATTCGAAGAGCGTAATGTTTATGTGTGTGCACCTGGTACAAAGCGTAAATAATAAATAGTAAGAATAAAAGGTTTGGAGAAAATCCAAACCTTTTATTTCGATTTGAGGGGGAATTAAGGTGGATTATAAGAAAATTTTAGTTGGAATATCAGGCTCCATTGGAGCCGTAGAGATACATAGTTACCTAACTGAAATACAAAACACTTTTAATTGTTCAATAAACTTAATTATGACAGAAAGTGCAAAAAAGATAGTTAATCCGGATAGTCTAAAATATTTTATTGACGGACATTTATTTGAAAACATGTTTGATTCTAACTCTGATTTCAAAATCCCACATGTTCATTTACCTAATTGGGCTGACATTTTAATTATCCTTCCTGCTACGGCAAATATAATTGGAAAAATTGCTAATGGGATTGCTGATGATTTATTGTCAACGGCTGCAATGGCTGCTGCTTGCCCGGTTATTATAGTTCCTAATACAAATGGACATATGTACAATCGCCGGGCAGTTCAAAGAAACATTAAAGCTCTTAAAGAAGACGGTTATATATTTATTGAGCCAGAAGGAGAAGGTGTACAATTATCGACCAAAAAGAAAATTAAGGGAGCAATGCCATCACCCAAAGAGTTAGTAACACAACTAGAAGGGATGATTTTGCATGCCTGAATTAATTGCGAAAAAAAATGTAAATTTACAGCTTGATGCAAAATTTCATCTAATATTATTGGGTCTTTTATTCTCTAGAATTGGTACTAATATATATACTTTGGCCTTACCATGGGTTGCTTACAACTTGTCAGGATCCTCGGTAATCATGGGAACAGTTTTTGCAGTTGAGATGCTGCCGTTTGTACTTTTGCTTCCTTTTGGTGGTGTTCTTATCGATCGAATTGACAGAAGAAAACTGATGATTTTTGCTGATTTAATAAGAATTATTTTTGTGCTTAGCATTCCAGTTATGTTTTGGATGGATGTTTTAGTCACTCCGATGGTTTATATTGTTGCTTTTCTTGCTTCGACATTGTCTTTTTTTATAGATGTTCCTTTACAAGCAGTCATTCCACAAATTGTACCAAAAGAGATACTGACCAAAGCAAATGCCCGGATTCAATTCATTGAGAATCTTTCAAGAACTGTTGGACCGTTATTAGGTGGAGCATTGATTGGTCTAGTGGGAGTATATAATTCTTTGCTGATTAATAGTTTCGCATACCTGATGATGGTTATATGCCTATTCTTGATTGGCCAAATTCCCCGAAACAATGAGGGACAAAATGCTGAAAAGATATGGGACGATATTAAAAAGGGATTTTTATATTTATGGAATCGTTGGGATCTCCGTATCATTGCTTGTATAAGCATTTTGTCTAATTTTGGGATTGCATTAGTGATGTCCACGCTAGTCTATTATCTAAGAGATATTTTAAATGTCAATGCAACCTACACAGGTGTTGTATTTGCTTCTATAGGCATTTTTGGAATGCTCGGCAGCTTAGTAGTTGAACCATTAATTAATAACTTCAAAAGAGGTTATATTATTAGTTTTCTCCCCATCCTAGGTGGAGGAGTTGGAGCTTTAATAGTTGCAGTATTCCCCCATTGGATTAGCACAGCAATTGGCTTTGGCCTTTGGGGAGGAAGCATTACAACTTTAAGTATTATTCTTAATACGTATAAACAAGAAAGTATTGAAAATGAGCTTTATGGTAGAGTTGAGGGTTCTCTTACATCAATTTCCTACCTATCAATTCCACTTGCTGGTTTAATAGGTGGCCTTTCAATTCAAGGTATGGGAAGTTTACCTACCTATCTTGTTGCTGGTTGTTCAGTTATTCTTGCAGGCTTGCTTGCTTTCTTTTCACCATTACGGAAGATATAAAAAGGAGTTTATCTCATGATCCAAAATGTATATACAAAAAGTAATTACACTAACGATATTTTTCGTTGTTTTGAATCTATGTCAAATAACCCTTCTGACTCGAAATGTTTTTGGATTGAGGGTGTAGCAAACTTTGAGGAATTAACAACTGGCATATTTAATGTCTGTTCAGGAACGGGGTTTGTTTTTCATTCGAAATTAAATCGGATGAACCGGTCTTTATTGAAACCATTTAGGGATTTTTTATTGGAGAATAGTTCCACATGGTTAAAGTGGGACTGGATTAAAGATTACAAGTATGAATTACAAACCTTATTTCCAAAAGCTAACGAAAATTCCCCAGACATCTTTAGTATCTCTTGGGGATGGTCTGAGGTAAGACTAAATAGAGAAATCCAATGGGGTTTTCGCTTGATCCACTTTATCTCTAGTATACTCAAAAAATTGGCTGAAGATAGACCTGTTGTGATTTTATTAGAGGATTTTCAAAATTCAGACCGTTTATCAATTTATTGTATAAATCACTTACTAAATAATTTAAAGCTCCAAAATCTTATCTTTGTCTTAAATGTAAAAGATTATCAAGTACTAAGCAATACCAATAAATTAGACAACGGTATTGAAATCACGGAATTATTAACAAGGCTGAAGAAAAAAGTTGATCCCGTATTTATTAGGGGTGGAATTAATACGGATAATGATGAAAGCAAACATTATTTAGTATCAAATGATAATTTAAAAGATAATATTAGCACTTGTGTCAATTGTCTAATTGCAGGTAACGCCAAATATAATGATGTTTTAGAAAAACTTCATCATTCGTTGCTTTTGTTTAATCTTGAAAATGTATTATTTCTTGGAGATATCATTCTTAATAACTTAAATCAATTTGATACCAAGCAGCAACAAAGGCTTTGTTATGAAGTTTGGAGGCATGTAGGAATCGCCCAGGTATTTATGGATGATTTCAGTAATGCAATTAACTCTTTCCTTAATATGAAAATGCATACAGATTCAATTGGTGAACAGGTTAAGGCATGTCACTTAATCGCCACTATATATGGTAAAAGACTTAAAAAAATTGATGAAGCTAAAACGTATATACAAAAAGGACTAAATCTAGCAGGTCAAAGCAAAGATTTTCGTACCCTTTACGAAAAAGGATGGCTGTATAACTATATTGCCTTTGTTTCATATTCAATAGAAAAAGACTTTAAAAAGGCGATGGAACACGTTACCAGAGCGATGGAGTTTGTTCAACCATATAAGAATCACACTCCTGATAGTGACATAATGGATGAAATAGGAAATCCAATATCAGCAGAGCGATTATTAGGGAACTTAAAAGCCAATGCCTCTTATCTTAACTTTTATAAAGGAAATAACGTGGATGCGTTAGAAGAATGGAAAGACCTGAAGGCGGATATTTCGAACGCTCCTGAAATATTCAAGAAAGAATATTTTTACTTTGAAGGTAATTTGCTTCTTTGTTTAGGTAAATACAATCAGGCAATAGAATCCCTAAAAAAATCTTATATTATTTGCGGGGATTTTAAAGATACCTTTCATCAGGAGATTGTATCTCGAAAATTAGGCTATGCTTATTTCTTGATGAATCAATATCAGGAATCAATGAATTTTTATAAAGAATCTTTACAACTAAAAAAATTATTAGGTAAACCAATTTCCAACAAACATTATCAATCTATTTTATTATGCTATATGCTATCTGGAGATTCAAAAAATGATAACAAGGAAATTGAACGGCTACAAGAATTAGTCAGTCAAGAATTCCTTGCACTCCACAAAAGTTCACAAATATTTAAAACAAATCCTAATAGATTTTTAGAAGATGGGCCTGTTATTCTTCTAGAGCCTTTCCCTATGATGATTCTTTAATGGAGATGATAATATGCTATTACCATGTGTTAAATGCTACTGCTATGCTGATCAGACTTTAAAAATTAACATAGGAGACAGTATTATAGAAGAAAGTATCTGTTCGTCTTGTAAAGAATTCATACAGGATGAGATTGAAAATTTAATAATGAAATGGACTATGGATTTTTTTGGGGAAAATATCCTTTTTAAGAAGAAATCCGCATACTCAACAATTTATGTATCTGAGAATGAGGAACAGAGAAATTTACGGTTTCTTACATCATTTCAATCAGGAATACTGAAAAAGAAAGAAGGAACTTCTACACCTTATTTAAACAGTTTTTTACTTGGGCCTATCTTTTTAAACAGACAGATTAAACGAATACTATGTATAGGGTTAGGAACTGGTTACTTGGTTAAAGCATTTAGAAGTTTTTTCCCCGATCTGAAAATTGACGTAGTTGAAATAGACGAAGAAGTATATCATGTAGCAAAAAAATATTTTAATTTCAGTTTAGACAGCAACATAGATGTTCATATTTTAGATGCTTTTGAATTTGTTAAAAAAACAGATAGCACAAGCTATGATCTTGTAGCCTTAGACGCTTATGATGGAAACAAAGTGCCTGCACATCTTGATTCTGCCAAATTTTATAAAGAAATTAACCGGATATTAATGCCGGATGGAATCCTTATTTCAAACCTACATGGGCGCTTAACTGGAGAACACTCACAGGATTTTAGAAATTCCTATAACAAAATCGAAGAGGCTTTTAATCACAGTATTTTAATTCCTTCTCCAAATGAGTGGGAAATGAATATACTAACTTTATCTTCAAATAATCAAATTAACAAAATTACTACGGATTCTACTGTATATCAAGAGGACTTAAAGGTACTAATTGAGCCATGGCTAGCTGTTAAACAATATGATGAAAAAGATATTAAAGAGAAAGTGTGGCCATCAATAAGATAAGTCCTTTTAAACAAAGCCCTGAATTTTTTACTTGCCGTAAAAAATTCAGGGCTTTTATTTTCTAAAAATAGTTCTTAACGTATAATATTCGCGTTTTGTCGGCTGGACCCCTTCAAGAGATGATATTAAACGGGAAAGCGATGTTCATTCAAAAAGGAACAGAATTCACCATGGTTGACGCTGGTATCATAACAGACAAAATTAGAGTAGATGGCGTTGAAGGGTATGTACCATCTGAATTTACAAGACAATAAATTTTGCATAAATAAACGGGCAACCAATTGATGGTTGCTCTGTTTGCTGAATCGCCATCTATAGGATCGGCAGAACAAGCTATTTAAACTGACTAATGGGTATTTAATGTGGTTTTGGAAACTGTAAAGGAGAGAGGTAATATGAAACACAAGAAAGACATGAAGGTAGTGGTTCATATAGGACCCGAATTCGAGAAGCGTAAGGAAATGATGTATGATGTGATCGGCGATTTTCTTAGGAAAGAGTTAGAAGAAAACCCTAAACTCCTCGAAGATTATGAAGAGCAAAAAAAGATTCTGGTAACGATTAATCCTGGGTGACAAGGATGATCAAAAGAGAAGGCGTTTATTCATATCAATGCGGGGAATGCGAAACGTTGTTTGCTGTTGTTTCTCGTCTATCTGTTAGTAGAGATAAACAATCAACTTTAATATGTCCTAGGTGTTCGACCAGTAGTCAGTTGACTGGGGAGGGTTACATTGCTTACCATCTCTATGATAAAGAGAAACGTGAAGAAGAAAAAACAGGTACCGAAGGTTATCCTGTTCTTCTGACTGTTAAGGAAGTGATGGATATATTAAGTGTAAGTAAACAGGTTGCTTATGAAGTGATGAATCGCAAGGATTTCCCGATACTTTGTATTAATAGATTAAAACGAGTTAAACGAGATGCATTTTTCAAATGGTTAGATGATCAGAGTAAAAACAGCAACCCTTGATTAGTTTTTTCGAAAAAAGCTCTTCGAATATAAGAGATAAGCCACCATGATATATGTAACAACACCTTTTTCGATGTATTGGTACGGTAATAAAGAAACTAATAGGAATAAACCCAACTTTCCCTATAATTTGTTCATCTTTTCTACGAGCTCATCCTTGGTTGGATTAGTATATAAAAGCGTGGTGTGAATATTGGAATGTCCAGCTTGATTGGCTACCTCATGTACGCTTAATCCTTTACTGATGGCGTGAGAACAGAAAAAGTGACGTAAATCATGTGGAGTGATTTCTTTACCTACCTTTCGGGACAACTCGTTAAAGATCTTATTAATTGTGGTCCGATTCAATGGCTTATTGCGATTGCTGACAAACAGGTGCTCATTGTCGATCCCTTTTTCTTGCCGCTCCTTTAACCATTCCTGCAGAGCGGATTTTACTCGATCGCTAATAAAGACAACACGCATTTTTTCTCCCTTCCCATCCTGCACAATCAATTCGCGGGAAGTAAGGTTAAACTCATTCATCTTTAGAGCCAGTGCTTCACTGATCCGCAAGCCAGCATAGGAAAGTAAGGTAACAATCGCATAATTTCGCTTGCTGCCGCTCTCAAGTACCAGCTGGCGGAACATCTCCACATCCTTGTACTCCACTTTAGCTAAAGAAGCATACTGCTGCTGCACCTTCACGAAATCCTTCTTGGTTACTACCATGTCCGGCTGAAATCCATGTTCTACTAGAAATTCGTTGAATTTTACCAGCGCGTTCAATTTCGTGTTAATGGTTTTAGGCTTGGATTGTTTGGTTGCTTTTAGATAGGAAATGTACTCTCTGATATTTTCTTGGTGAAGCCGGCGAAATTCCATGTCCTTCGATTCCTCAAACCACCGAAGAAAGCAGCTCACTGATTGCATGTAACTTTTAACAGTATTCTCGCTTTTTCCATCTTCGATCAGATAATATTCAAATGCCTTTAACATTTCATTCACCTCTCCATAAACTATGTTGAATTAAATATATGTACGATTTCTTAAACTATGTTGAATTGTCGTTGTTATTGTACCACCATCACTACCATGTTTTCAACATAGTTTATGTTATGTTGAAATGTTATTTGAAGTTTGTTTCTTACTTTACTGTAGGAGATTGTACGAGAGATAAAGATGGATAGTTATATTGGTGCTTTTAATAAGAGATGAAGATTAGCAGTATAGGTAATGAGTGGAATAAAAGGAATTAATAAATAAAAGAAAAGAAAAGATTATTTAAATATTGAATAAAAAATTAATCTCCTCTGTGATTGGTGCAGCAATCTTTACTGGAGTGGCTTCCTTTGGAGCCTATCACTTGAATTCCTATGCTGCTGAAAATAAAAAACAGCAGCGCTGAAAGCTGACTTAAGGCAATCACAGCCTCTAAAGGAACCTACGTTAACTCAACAGCAGCTTTCTCCTGAACAGCTTTTCTCTAGAATAGATATTGAAGAAGTTAATAAAGAGGAAATTAAGATTCCACTAGACCTTGAAAAACGAAATATTACCCATGTTTCTTATAAAACAGGAGGAATTAGCGCAGAGAAACTGCCAGACGGTTATCTGATTGACACATGGTACCTCACTGATACTGAAAACGGCGAGTTGTTGGTTATGCAAAGTGTAAACGAACCTGGGACTCTTAAAGATTTAGTAAATGAAATGGATAAATGGTATCTGGATGAACTTATTAAAGAAATAAATAGCAAAGAATAATAAACAAAAAACGCCCCAGATTTTGAAATCTGGAGCGTTTTCAATACGACAAAATACCCTTTATGTTTCATTCAGGAATATAATATCTTACTAATTCATTGCAGTTGGAGTTGATGACCTATATAATTGAAGGCCATATTTTTCAGCAACTTCTCCCCAAGGTGTGAAATAAGAAACGCTAGAATAATCATTGGATAGCTTCTTATTACCGCCTTGATGAATACCTACTAAGCGAAATGGTTGACTTCGAGTGAACCAAGCACCACCACTATCTCCCTCAGCAGATAAAGCTGATCCATCTCCCTTAACGACAGATGTTACTAAACCTGTTCCAAACCTAGCTTGTCTTCTAGCCACATCCACTACGCCACATGTTCTATTAGTTGTTATACCAACTTTACAAACTCTAAGTCCTTCTGCTTGAAAGAAAGAGCCTGTCAATTGTCCGTCATAACCGGTAGAAGTGTCTCCTATAGTTCCATACAAGCCGTTCGAAGCGTATCTTTTCAAAGTAGAACCATTTTCTTTTACCAAAAGAAAGTCATAGTCACTGGCCGTAGCATCTAGATGAGTAGTACCAAATCTGCTACCCCATTGATAAAACATGTTATTAGAGCCATCATTACAATGTCCGGCAGTCATTACCCATAAATTTGAGCCTTTTATAGCGACTCCTGCGGTTGAACAAGAACCTGCACTCGTACCAATACCGATTCCTGCTCCCTGAGAATTCCAATCGGATTTTCTAGATTTATAACCCTCATTTTTGCTCTTGTGTTCCTTCTCAGTATTTTTATCAATCTCGATCTTTAAATCTGAACCATACATACTATGTAGAGTCTGTTTATCTTCGTTGGATAAGTCGGCAATTCTCAATATTAATTTACTTTGCTTTGTACTCAAATCAATCACGAAATTGTCTAATCCCATTGTCTCGGCTTGATTTCCAATCTGTTTTTGTAATTCTACTAATTCAGAATAACTTTTTGAAACTGTTTTTACTTCAAATTCATTTGGAGAAGTTTCTGCGATTTTCTCACTTATTTTTTTCAGTTTTTCTAATCTTTGTTGGTCTTGTTTAGACATGACTTGTTGACCTTTAGTAGGTGTCTCATCGATTTGAATTGTCATAACATCTTCATCAAAATATACTCCACCGATGTCTTGCAAACTTTCATAATCTAAGTTCATTTTAGATAATTCTTTGTCAAACTTTTCAATCAACTTACTTTGCTTTTCAGCCAGTTGCTCCTCCGTTTGTTTAGCATAGGCATTAGTAGTACCAAGACCTATGAATGTTAGACTAAGTGCAAATGTTAAAGCAGCTACTTTTTTCATTCATATCCCCTTCCTAAATCTAGTTATATATACAATAATTTACAATTCTAACATATAAACCATTACTATAGTAATGAATTTAAGGAAAAAATTATATTTAAAGACATTTAAGGGTATTTCTGTTTATTTTTTAGTAATGGTTATTATGATATCTTTAAAGAGAAACATATTACTTTTGATTTAAAAAATAATTTTTTAGGAGTGAATGATATGAAGAGTAAATTGATTCCTTGTATTGCACTTTTCTTTTTAATATTAGCTGGATGTCAGAATCAAGGTGAAAATTTAACTAAAAAAGCGGAAATTCAAGAGATGCCTAGCGAGAAGGACGGTGTTACATTATCAGCTAATAAAAATGAGTACACTACTTCTACCGATAAAATTACGGTTGTTAACAAAAATGAAAGTGATTCCAAAGTTAAAAGTAGTCACGGTATTTTTCTAGAAAAAAATGTAGACGGAACTTGGTACGAATTTCCTTACAAGGAGCCAGCCTTCTCAGAGGTGTTAAGGTATCTTCCTCCAGGCAAGTCACATACATTTGATATTCACATAGATGAATTAGAGTATGAACTTACTCCGGGTGAATATCGCGCCGTTCATGAGGGACTTGCTGCTCCTTTTGAAGTTGTAGAGTAAAGAATAAATAGCCAGAACCAATTAAGAACCCTTCAGACTTCACAAACCTGAAGGGTTTTTAATGCAACGAAATTGATCTTATGTTGGGAAAAGTTTTCTTCCCGCAACAAACGGGTAAATATTAACTCCCGGCGAATTACAGCTGCCCTATGGCGCCTCTTCTGGATTGTTGGTATAATTTTTATAAAGGATGCATACACTGACTACTACTTTTTTGAGAAAAGGTTGTGGTCGTTATGTGTAAGAAGGAGGATGTTGAAATGGCTACAGAGTCAATCGTTAAAATCCGTTCTAACTTCAGCAATCACCACGTTTCCAAAGCGCTAAAAGAGGTAGAAATGATGCAAGCTGGAAAGCTGCCTAAAAAATCGGCTAGGGATTTCTTAAAAGAATCTCGCAAAAAGTAATCAGTAATGTCCAAATATACAGCTATCACTACTCCAGCATTCGAAGCACGGTATAAGAAACTTAAAAAGAGATATCCGAAGATTGATGATGATTTTGAGGTATTTCTTGATGAAGTTGAAATTAAAGGCGATTTGGGTGAAGACGTACAGCACGTTGTAAAAGACGGAAACAAGGTCTTTAAAAAAAGGATGAGAAATACGAGCGCCCGAAAAGGCTTATCGGGTGGTTTTAGAGTCATCGAATATTTGATAACTGAAAATAATGAGGTGTACCTTCTAGATATATACTCGAAATCTGATCAAGTAGATATTCCTAGAGAGAAGATTCGAAAACTGATAGAAAAAGCGCGCATGAAGTAGTTGAAGTTCAGCTACTGACACGATCGTTAGGAAAAGAGTCCTTAAAGGACTCTTTTTTGCGTGTGTCGGATCTGTCATAAAGCAGTACCTACGTTAGCTTCTTGTAAGCGGACTCCCTTGCAGGACAAAGGAATAAATTGTAGCATTTAAAGAAGGAGAACGCTTGTGTAACGGATAATTAATAAAGAAAAGCGAGTGTTTGCTGAGCATATCGTTGATCTTGATTTTCATCCATGCTTTTTCTTTAGAACACAAGAACGTTAGCAAGAACGATTTAGAAAGGCGGCCATTAAATGAGTGAGTATGAAAAGGCATATACCACAAAGGAAATAAGTTTGACTCTCGACATTGGAAGCAGCACTTTAAGAAAATGGTGTCTTGCTCTCGAAGAAAAAGGGTATCAATTTGCAAGAACGGATAATCAAAGGCGCTTGTTTGTAGAGAAAGACTTAGTCGCCTTGAGATACTTCCAAAAGTTAGTTCAAGGAGAAAACTTTTCATTAGAGAACGCGGCAAAGGTTATTGCATCAAGATATAAAGAAGAAGCGTCTGAAACTAGAACGCCACCCGTTCTTGATGATGAAGAACAAGAAAACACTCCTGCTGTTATTGATCAGCGTTCTCTTATGCGTTCTGAGGATGTCATTAACAGGTTGTTGGATCATATTGAAACCCAGGAAACTTTTATGCGAGAGCAACAAAAGTATAACGAAGAACTGAAACTAGAATTACAAAAAACTCAAAAAGAGTTGCAATCGACTAATCTTTATATAAAAGAACGCCTTGAAGAACGCGATAAAGTTTTAATGGAGTCACTGAAAGCGTCTCAGGAAGCCAAAAAAGAAATGTTGCAAATAGCCGCTGCCGCAAAGGAAGAAGAGAAAAAAGGCTTCTGGTCCCGCTTGTTGGGAAAATAAAAAAGACGGATTAACTTGACCCGTCCATACACTGTTGAAGTTTATGGGACCGCTACAGAAATTCCCACTTCGACAATCAGCTGCATAAAGATCGGCATCATTTGTACAAAAATGTATCCAATCGATGCGTTTTGGATCATGCTAATCCCTCGGTCTTTTTGGTTGATCATAAACATTAGCGCACCTGCAGTGAGCATAACCAGGGCAATCGGATAAGACAGCGCTTGGATCATATCCACCAGAGGCATAAATGCTTCAACGATTCGTTCTGACGCCTTTCCTTTAACATATTCTACAGGCCCCTGCGCATAAGCATGATTAGTATACAGGATGTTTGTAATACTAATGGCAGTTGCTCCGGTTGCAAGCGTGGTGAGAGATGCTTTAATCCCGTGAGCAGCTGTTTTTTTGTTGATTTTTTTAATCTCTTTCCGTATATGACTGAAATTATCCGCATTTACAAACTCTTTGATGGGACCGACTGTTTGCACTCTCCTAGTAAATAACATACCCCATCAC
>NZ_BCVF01000045.1 GCF_001591605.1 Bacillus badius NBRC 15713
TTATTTATAAGCTTTTACAATCATGCGAAACTTTGTTTCGTTTCTTTTTTTATATACTGATTTAAGATATACTATAATCATCAAAGCTACCTTAGGATTGATATTTCCTAAGGTTTTTTTACGACTACATATTATATGCGACAAGGGAGTTTTTGTATGGATAGACTGAGATTTTCCACTACAAGCGCTGAACAGACTCAGTCTTTCGCAGAGAGGCTGGCTCATTTGCTGGAGCCCGGAGCTGTTCTTTTGCTGGAAGGCGATTTAGGAGCCGGTAAAACTACATTTACACAAGGCTTGGCTAAAGGATTAGGCGTTAAGCGCAATGTAAATAGTCCAACCTTTACCATTATAAAAGAATATAAAGGGCGCCTGCCCCTTTATCATATGGATGTATACCGGTTAACGGATGCGGACGAAGACTTAGGATTTGATGAGTATTTTTATGGGGAAGGCGTGTGTGTGGTGGAGTGGGCTCATTTAATTGAGCAGCAGCTTCCGGAGCATTACTTAAAGATTGTTATTTCTCATAAAGGAGAAAATGATCGTGAAATCGCTTTAGAACCTAAAGGGGAAAGATACGTTAGTCTGAGTAAGGAGTTAGTGAAATGAAAGTGCTGGCAATTGATACATCTACCTATACACTAGGCATCTCTCTTTTGGACGGAGAACAGGTCATTGGTGAATATATAACAAATCTAAAGAAAAATCATTCGCTGCGAGTCATGCCCGCAATTGATACACTGATGAAGGAATGCGAAGTAAAACCGGCAGACTTGGATAAGATAGTAGTAGCGAAAGGGCCCGGATCTTACACAGGCGTTCGCATTGGCGTGACGATTGCTAAGACGCTGGCATGGTCGTTAAATATTCCTCTTTCCGGAGTATCCAGTTTAGCCCTTTTGGCTGCCTCTGCCCGTTTGTATCCTTCTTATATTTCACCTGTTTTTGACGCGCGCAGAGGCAGAGTATACACCGGGCTGTACCGCTTCGAAGAGGGGAAATTAACCGTGGTTGACGAAGATCAGAATATCTCCCTCATCGATTGGTGCAGCCGCTTAAAGGAATTAAAGGAAGAGGTTCTGTTTGTGGGTCAGGATGTTCTTTTGCACGAAGGCTCCATACGGGAGCTATTAGGCGGCCAAGCCTTAGTGAGAGGAGACATTTTTTCCGCGCCCCGGCCCGCAGATCTTGCCCGCCTTGGGTTAGAGGAGCCAGTGGTCGATTTGCATTCTTTTGTTCCTAACTATATCCGTTTGGCGGAGGCTGAAGCGAAATGGCTGGAACAGCAGAAGGCGGATAACTAACATGAGTGAAGTTGATATCCGCTTGATGACGGTTGAGGATGTAGATAAGGTACATGAGATCGAAAAAAACAGCTTTACGATGCCGTGGACAAAAGAGTCTTTTTGGAATGAACTGACTAATAATTACTTTGCTGTTTATCATGTGGCTGAATACGAAGGTGAAATCGTTGGTTATTGCGGAATGTGGCTTGTCCTGGACGAGTCCCAGATTACCAATATTGCGATTTTGCCGGACTATCGAGGCAGAGGCTTAGGCGAAAAGCTGCTTGTCGCTGTAATGAATGCTGCCAAGAAGAAAGGGGCTGCGGTGATGTCCTTAGAGGTGCGTGTGAGCAATGAGCCCGCACAGGGTTTATATAAAAAGCTCGGCTTTCAGCCAGGCGGGATTCGAAAAAATTATTATTCTGACAATCAGGAAGATGCGTTAGTAATGTGGGTGAGATTATCATGAAAAAAGATATTTATATATTAGGATTGGAAACAAGCTGCGATGAAACAGCAGCAGCTATTATAAAGAATGGACGGGACATTATAGCCAATGTTGTTTCTTCGCAAATTGAAAGCCATAAACGCTTTGGCGGCGTGGTTCCTGAAATTGCTTCACGTCACCATGTGGAACAAATTACGCTTGTATTAGAGGAAACATTACATCAAGCGGATATGACCTTTAGCGATTTAGATGCCATTGCCGTTACAAAAGGGCCGGGGCTTGTCGGTTCCTTGTTGGTTGGAGTGAATGCAGCCAAGGCTTTGGCATTTGCTCATCAGCTGCCGCTCATCGGTGTGCACCATATTGCCGGTCATATTTATGCCAACCGTTTAATGAAAGAGTTTGCTTTTCCGCTGCTGTCCCTTGTCGTTTCAGGCGGGCATACTGAACTTGTACTTATGGAGGAGCACGGCAGCTTTCAGGTAATTGGTGAAACACGTGACGACGCAGCAGGAGAAGCCTACGACAAAGTAGCAAGGACGTTGAACCTGCCCTATCCCGGCGGTCCTCATATTGACCGGTTGGCAGCACAGGGGCAACCGGTCATTGATCTTCCCAGGGCTTGGCTGGAAGAAGGGTCCTATGATTTTAGCTTCAGCGGCTTAAAATCAGCAGTTATTAACACACTGCACAACGCGGAGCAGCGCAAGCAGGCCATAAAGGCAGAAGATGTAGCAGCCAGCTTTCAGCAAAGTGTGATTGATGTGTTGACAGCGAAAACGGTAAAAGCAGCTAAAGAGTATCGAGTAAAGCAAGTATTACTGGCAGGGGGCGTAGCCGCTAATAAAGGTTTGCGCGCAGCGTTAGAGGAACAGTTTGCTGAACTGGCAGACATTGAATTGATCATTCCGCCATTGAGCTTGTGTACGGATAATGCAGCGATGATTGCTGCTGCCGGCACCGTTTTGTATGAGCAAGGAAAATTTGAGGATTTAGCGATGAATGGGTATCCAGGGCTGGACATCGAGCAATAGTCCCCAGGCTTGTGGATATGTCGATGATTTATAGATAAAGGACTGTTCATAACTTAGCAACTGGCTAATTGATGAACAGTCCTTTTCTTTTGTTCACAAGTTGTGGAAAACTTGTGTATAAAAAGATTATTCTGTGGAAAAATCTTTTTTAAAACGACCAAAAGCCTGTGGGTTTTGTGGATAAATCAAGGTATTTTTGTGGATAATGTGTAAAAGTGAGTAGAAAGCAGGCAAATCAGTAGAGTAGTTTGTGGACAAAACTGTGAACAAATTGAAATGCCTGCTGCTGTCACCTTCTAGTCATGTAACGTTTCCCATTCTTGCATAAGCTGCTCAATTTCCGATTGACATGCTTCGACCTTTTGTTGAAGCTCTAAGGATTTTTCGTGATCCTGAAATACTTCCGGCTGGCACAGCAGATCCTCAGCTTCCTCAATCTCTGCTTCCAGACTCTCGATTCTTTCTTCAATTTCTTCGATACGGCGGCGTTTTTGCCGTTCTTTTTTCTTTTGTTCTTTATCTATATAATAATTGGATGAATCAGCGGAAGAGGTCTCTTCAACAACCGGCAGCGCCGATCGTTCCAGCTCAGCTAACTCCTTTTGTTCTTGTTTTTTGGCGACGTAGTAATCGTAATCTCCAAGATACTCGGTCAAGCCCTGTTTGGACATTTCGATTACTTTCGAAGCAATACGGTTAATGAAATAGCGGTCGTGGGACACGAACAAAAGCGTTCCCGGATAATCGATCAGCGCATTTTCCAGCACCTCCTTGCTATCTAAGTCGAGGTGGTTGGTCGGCTCATCGAGAATAAGAAAGTTTGCTTTTTGCATCATGAGCTTTGCCAATGCAAGCCGCGCCTTTTCCCCGCCGCTTAATGCATAGACTGGCTTCAGGACGTCATCTCCTGAAAACAGAAAGTTGCCGAGCACCGTTCGTATTTCTTTCTCGTCGCTTGACGGATAATCATCCCATAGTTCATTCAATACGGTTTTGTTGGATGTTAAATTAGCTTGCTCCTGATCATAGTAGCCAATCGCGACATTGGCACCGAGTGAGAACTCTCCGGCAAGTGCCGGCAATTTTTTTACAAGGGTTTTAAGAAATGTAGATTTTCCAGCTCCATTCGGACCGACCAGGGCCACGCTTTCCTCGCGCTGTATATATACATTCAGGTGCTGGGCGATTATTTCGTTGTCATAGCCGATTGTCAGGCTGTTGGTTTTTAATACTTCATTTCCGCTTTGCTTCTCAATCTGAAACATGATATTTGCTGATTTTTCATCGCCTTCTGGCCGTTCCATCCGTTCCATGCGCTCCAGCTGCTTGCGGCGGCTTTGCGCTCGCTTGGTTGTGGAAGCGCGGGCGATATTGCGCTGAATAAAATCTTCCAGCTTAGCTACCTGCTCTTGCTGCTTTTCGAATAGCTTCATGTCCTTTTCGTATTGCTCCGCTTTTTGATTTAAATAATTGCTGTAGTTCCCGTGGAATTTCTTGATATGCTGACGGGAAATTTCGTACACCTGGTTCACGACTTTATCGAGGAAGTAGCGGTCATGGGAAACAATTAGAATCGCCCCGTTATAGCTCTGCAAATATTGTTCGAGCCAGGAAAGCGTATCAATATCCAAATGGTTGGTCGGCTCGTCCAAGATGAGAATGTCGGGTTTTGTCAGCAGCAGCTTTCCGAGGGCGAGCCTTGTTTTTTGGCCGCCGCTTAAGGTTGAAATTTTTGTACTGTAATCAAAGTCTTGGAAGTTCAGCCCATGCAAAACCGAACGGATATCTGATTCAAACTGATAGCCGCCGGATTCTTTAAATTTATTTTGCAGCAAATCGTATTCTTTCGTGACTCTTTCATATTGACCGCTATCCCCATAAATTGCCGGGTCGGCCATTTGTTCCTCCAGGCGGCGCAGCTGCGCTTCCATGCTGCGCAAATGGGAAAAGACAGACAGCATTTCATCCATAATGGATAAATCAGATTCCAGCCCCGTATTCTGGGCGAGGTAACCGATAGTGACTTCTTTCGGTTTTAAGATATTCCCGGAATCATAAGAGAGAATGCCCGCGATTATTTTTAAAAGGGTGGACTTTCCGGCCCCGTTTCTGCCGACGAGGGCAATCCGGTCTCTCGTTTGCACTTCAAGTTTGATATTAGATAAAATCAGCTCTGCGCCAAAGTATTTTGTCAGTTGTTGGACTTGCAGTAAAATCATCTTTTTCACCTCAGTTTTCTACCTATAAGTGTAGCCGATTCTATAAGGACGGGCAATTTTCTTTCACCTCTTCAAGATAATGGAAAGGATGATAAAGTTAAAAGACAAGCTGCCCAAAATATTGTATGATGGAAGAAGTGATTGAATCGACAGGTTATTAGAATGGAAGCAGCAAGCGCTGGGGGTATAAATATGAACCATGATTCACCAAAGATTCCACAGGCGACCGCAAAGCGTCTGCCTTTATATTATCGATTTATTCAAAATTTGCACTCTTCCGGCAAGCAGAGGGTATCATCAGCAGAACTGAGCGAGGCCGTCAAAGTAGACTCAGCAACGATTCGCCGGGACTTTTCTTACTTTGGGGCACTTGGAAAGAAAGGCTATGGATACAATGTCAGCTATTTATTGTCGTTTTTTCGCAAAACGCTTGATCAGGATGAGATCACCAATGTAGCCCTTATCGGAGTAGGGAATTTAGGGACAGCCTTTTTAAATTACAACTTTATGAAGAATAATAATACAAAGATTCAAATTGCGTTCGATGTAGACGAGGAAAAAGTGGGGACCGTTATTGGAGACGTTCCAATCTACCATTTAGATGAGCTGGAGGAGAGGCTGGATCTGAAGGAGGTGCCGGTCGCTATTTTGACCGTTCCTTCATCGGCTGCACAAGGCATCACAGACCGTCTGGCGGAAGCCCAAATCAAAGGGATATTAAATTTTACACCAGCGAGATTGAACGTTCCTCCGACGATCCGGGTGCATCACATTGACCTGGCTGTCGAGCTGCAATCGCTAGTCTATTTTCTGAAGAATTATCCAGATGCCTCCGATGAAAAGTCAGAATAGAATTATGGCGAAAAATCGGTTATGATGGAGAAAAGGAGGTGCTGCACAAATGGGATTGAGCATAGGCAGTATCATATTGATTGCCGGAGCAGCTATATTAATTTTTGGACCTAAGAAACTTCCGGAGCTCGGACGCGCGGCAGGCGACACATTAAAAGAGTTTAAAAACGCGACAAAAGGGCTGGCGGATGATGACGATAAACCAGAGGACAAGAAAGATCCTCAGTAAGGTTAGGATGAATGACAATGAGTCGACATGACATGACAATATATGAACACATCGGCGAATTGCGGAAACGGCTCATTATAGTAGTCGTTTTCTTATTCCTGGCTATGATTGCCGGTTTATTTTTGGCCGAGCCGATTATCCGCTATTTGCAGCATGCGGATGAAGCAAAAGAACTGACCATGAATGCTTTTCGGATCACGGACCCGCTGAAAATTTATTTTCAAATGGCTTTTGTGATTGCTTTTATATTGACAAGCCCGATGCTTCTTTATCAGTTGTGGGCATTTGTGAGCCCGGGATTGCTTGAGAAAGAGAGAAAGGTAACGCTTAGCTATATTCCGCTGTCTGTTTTGTTGTTTCTTGCCGGAATTGCTTTCTCCTACTTCATTCTCTTTCCGTATATCGTTCATTTTATGATGAAGCTATCCGGAAATTTGAATATTGAACAGGTTATTGGCATTAATGAATATTTTCAATTCTTATTCCAAATTACCCTCCCATTTGGCCTGCTGTTTCAGCTGCCGGTCGTTACGATGTTTTTGACACGGCTTGGGATCATCACTCCGATGTTTCTTGCCCAGGTCCGCCGCTATGCGTATTTTATTTTGCTTGTCGTAGCGGGAGTCATTACGCCGCCGGATGTCATATCACAAATTATCGTTATGATTCCTTTGGTGATTCTTTACGAAATCAGCATCTGGATTTCTAAAGTCAGCTACAAAAAGGCTTTGCAGGCAGAAGTGGAAGCAGGGAATGCAGAATAAAATAAGGCTGTCCAAAAAAAGAGCCGGACTTCCGCAATAAGCAGAAGCCAGCCTTTTAGAGAACAGCCTTATTTTTTTTTGCCGTTTTTCAAACGCATATGCATAAAGATTAAGCGAATGCCGGAACCGATATCCATCGTTGCCAGCAAAATGAGCAAATACGTAAAAAAACCGAAGCCTCCTGTATTAACGTCTTCAATGGCTAAGTAAGTAAAGAACCCGCCGAGAATCAAATAGAAGATCCCGGTTGTTAATGGTGATTGTTTCATTCAATTCCTCCAGATTGTCAAGCTGTCATTCTAAAAAAGCCAAGTAATCAAGCTTTGTAGTTGTTCTGCCTCCTTCATCATCCGCTCCAATTCATCCGCATAAAAATATTGTACAACAACGACCAAGGAATTCATGGCCACATGGGCGAATATAGGAACAAGCAGCCTTTTTGTTTTTACATACAAAAATGCAAAAGTGAATCCCATGGCTGAGTAGATCAATATATGTTCGGGCTCCGCATGGGCCAAGGCAAAAATAGCCGAGCTGATTAAAGCGGATATCCAAAATGGAAACCTTTCATATAAGCTGCCGAAAATGATCTTTCGAAACACAACTTCTTCAAGAATGGGCCCGAAAATAGCTGTGATGACCATTGTGGCCGGGACCAATTCGATCAGATGGATAATGTTTTGCGTATTTTCCGATCCCATTTGGATGCCCAAAGCGGCTTCAATCGCAATCGCAATCCGCTGGCCAAGCAGGGCAAGGAAGACCCCGGCGACCGCCCAGCCGGCCGACTGGGCCGCCGGCAGCGGAGCCATCCGTTCCAGCCGGCTGTCTTTGGCATCTTTTCGCAAAAGCAGCAATACAATAAGCAGGGTGACACCAAAGCTGAACAGCAGCCAGTAGCCGGGAATCAAATTCCGAAGTGTTTGCGGGTCCATGTTCAGCGAAAGCCCGACCTCAAACAAGAGGCGGGGAGCAACCAGTCCCAATAGCTGCATGGAAATATAAATAATTAAGATATAGCCATATACCTTCTTCAAAATGAAAAGAGCTCCTTTATCCTCAAAATGAAAAGCGCTGACACGAATGCCCAGTGCTTAAAGAATATTTTACTAATAAACCGTTCATCATTCAAACGGAAGGGATTCAGCTTGTTCTCCATGATCAATAAAATGATTTATAAAAAAAGAGGACTTCACTCTTGCAAAAAAAAATCATTTTATTTATTATATTAATTGGGTTAGCACTCTTCATGATAGAGTGCTAATGATTAAAAACATTACATATATTCCAAGGAGGTTGTTTCACTTGTTAAAACCACTAGGTGATCGCGTAGTAATTGAACTGGTTGAATCAGAGGAAAAAACAGCCAGCGGCATTGTATTGCCGGACTCAGCGAAAGAAAAACCACAAGAAGGAAAAATCGTGGCAGTTGGCAGCGGCCGTGTGCTTGAGAGCGGTGAACGTGTTGCTCCTGAAGTAGCTGTCGGCGATCGTATCATCTTCTCTAAATATGCTGGTACAGAGGTGAAATACGAAGGCAAAGAATTATTAATCCTTCGTGAAAGCGACATCCTTGCTGTAACAGGTGAATAATAAACGACATTTTATCGATTAAAATAACTTAACTAATCAGGGAGGTTTTTCATATGGCTAAAGAGATTAAATTTAGTGAAGAAGCACGCCGCGCGATGCTTCGCGGGGTAGACCAACTAGCTGATGCTGTAAAAGTCACTCTTGGACCTAAAGGACGCAACGTGGTTCTTGAGAAAAAATTCGGTTCTCCGCTTATCACAAACGACGGTGTAACAATCGCGAAGGAAATCGAGCTGGAAGATGCCTTTGAAAACATGGGTGCAAAGCTTGTAGCTGAAGTCGCAAGCAAAACAAACGATGTAGCCGGTGACGGTACAACAACTGCCACTGTTCTTGCTCAAGCGATGATCAGCGAAGGCTTGAAAAACGTGACAGCAGGCGCAAACCCTGTTGGCGTACGCAAAGGAATGGACCTTGCTGTTCAAACAGCTATTGAAGGATTAAAAGAAATCTCCAAGCCAATCGAAGGCAAAGAGTCGATCGCCCAAGTAGCTGCAATTTCATCAGCTGACGAAGAAGTCGGCCAATTGATTGCGGAAGCAATGGAGCGCGTTGGCAACGACGGCGTAATCACAATTGAAGAATCTAAAGGATTCACTACGGAGCTTGATGTAGTAGAAGGTATGCAATTTGACCGAGGCTACGCTTCTCCATACATGGTAACAGACTCTGATAAAATGGAAGCGATCCTTGACAATCCATATATCTTAATCACAGATAAGAAGATTGCAAGCATTCAAGAAGTGCTTCCTGTACTTGAGCAAGTTGTACAACAAAGCAAGCCGCTTTTAATCATCGCTGAAGATGTAGAAGGCGAAGCACTTGCTACACTTGTCGTTAACAAATTGCGCGGTACATTCAACGCTGTAGCTGTGAAAGCACCTGGATTCGGCGATCGCCGCAAAGCGATGCTTGAAGATATCGCTGTATTAACTGGCGGTGAAGTGATCACTGAAGATTTGGGCTTAGACCTGAAATCTGCGAACATCACGCAGCTTGGACGCGCAGCAAAAGTTGTCGTTTCTAAAGAAAACACAACAATCGTTGAAGGGGCAGGGGATTCTGCTCAAATCGAAGCGCGCGTAAACCAAATCCGCGTTCAATTGGAAGAAACAACATCTGAATTTGACCGCGAGAAATTACAAGAGCGCTTAGCTAAATTAGCTGGCGGCGTAGCAGTAATCAAAGTAGGAGCTGCGACAGAAACAGAATTGAAAGAACGCAAGCTTCGCATTGAAGACGCATTGAACGCTACTCGTGCAGCTGTCGAGGAAGGAATCGTTTCCGGCGGCGGTACAGCACTTGTGAACGTATATAACAAAGTCGCTTCATTAGAAGCAGAAGGCGATGTAGCAACAGGCATCAAAATCGTTCTTCGTGCATTGGAAGAACCAATTCGCCAAATCGCTTTCAACGCAGGCCTTGAAGGATCTGTTGTTGTAGATCGCTTAAAGCGCGAAGAAGTCGGCATCGGCTTCAACGCAGCAACTGGCGAGTGGGTAAACATGATCGAAACAGGTATCGTGGACCCAACCAAAGTCACTCGCTACGCTCTTCAAAACGCAGCATCTGTTGCTTCTATGTTCTTAACAACTGAAGCAGTCGTTGCTGACAAGCCAGAAGAAGGCGGCGGCATGGGCATGCCTGACATGGGCGGCATGGGCGGCATGGGCGGCATGATGTAATCATTGCCCCATAAACCTTGATACAACAAGGGTTGAAGGCTTCTTGATTGACCTTCAACCCTCTAAAAATCACATTTCGCTCACATTTCTTGCGATTTTGTGAGATTGAGAATGCTCCCGAAATGATTTTTAATCTTTTGGGCAGCATTCTTTTTCATTTTATCTGTGACATGTGTATAGATGTTCATCGTCGTTTTCATATCGTCATGACCGACTCGTTTCATGATTGTATTGATATCCACTTCTGCCTCTGCCAGCATACTAATATGGGTGTGCCGGAAGATGTGAGGAGTAGCTTCCTTCTTGATTGACGTTTTCTTTAATAAGCGTTTCATTCGAACGATGATATTTTTCTGGATGAAGGGATAACCATTCTCTCGACAGAAAACAAAATTTGCATCATGATAATCTTCATACTTTTTTCTGTTGGCCAGTTTTATTTGCGACTGTTTGGCCTTGTGTGTTCTTAGCATTTTTATGATGCTATCATCAATATCGAACGTTCTAATTGATCCAGGTGTCTTAGGCGGAGTCAATTCATACTTCTTCATGTTATTGTCTGGATTATATAAAGTCTTGGTAATCCGGATTTCATTTGTGTCGAAGTTAATATCGGTCCATTTTAATGCACAGATCTCACCGGAACGCATTCCCGAAAAAGCCAAAAGGTAAAACCATTCTAAGTCATTAGGAAGGCCATGTTCTTTCGCGGCTTCCAGAAACTCGAAAAGTTCTTCTCTTTCTAAATATTTGTCCTCAATTGTTTGATTTTCGATATCCTCAACCGTTAATTTCTTTACAGGAATCACGGCCCCGATGCAAGGGTTGTCTTTTCTCATCTTTTCCTTAATTGCATATTTAAAAATCATGTTCGCTGTAACATGGACACCTTCAATTGTTGTCTTGGCATATTCTTTTTCATCCAAGTCGTTTAAAATTTTTTGATGCATGCGAGAAGTGACTTTATCAATATTCACTTTTGCAATGTATCTTAGCAAGATCTTGATTTCTTTTTCCCTTACCCGGACTGTACTTGCTTTAACTTTTCCTTTGGCGTATGTGCTGAGCCATTCCCATGCAACTGCTTCGAACGGTAGATTCCGGATCTTCTTCTCATCGATACCATCTTCACTTAGCTTCTTAATAGCTTTTTCTACAAGGTCAAGTGCTTCTGATTTGCTATCTGCCCGGCGGGAAATTTGCTTTCTTTTTCCCGTAACAGGATCTGGAGGACCATCGGCGACACACATCCACTTGTAGCCTTTTTTATTCTTTGCTGTGATTTTTCTAAAGTAGGGCATATACTTTTCACTCCTTACTTGATTATGAGTAACGAAAAGGGGATTCTACTGGTAAAGCAGAAACGACTTCATATTGATTACGGTAAAGTTTTAAACAATCTATTTTTAGGTGGTAATAAAATGACCTTTGTTTGGAACGTATGTTCTTTTTGTGGGTGAAAGAAAAGCCCTAGAAGGGCGATTTCATTGTTAATTATTTTAAATCTTTGGCAGCTGTATAAGTGAATTCGATTCTTTGCTCTTCGCCTAATCTAGTACCATCTACTGCACCATCAACAACCTTATAAGGCGGTTCGAATATCAGGGTTATATCTTTAGGAGTAGATTTTCCGTCTTTTAAAACAAACAGGGAGTACCCTTGTTCTTTTACTTTTCCTTGATAAGTGGTAACTGCTGCATTTTCAGAGGCAAGTCCTGTTTTTGCTGATATTTGTTCCTTAGTATCAGTAACAGCAGTAATTCCGCCGACATAGTCAACATCAAAATCAGTGGTGTTCTCTGCTTCTACTGTTAGCATGATAGCTCGTGCTGTGTCACTTTCTTGAAAGAGGTCTGGGTCAGAACTATATTCATTTGGTGTAATATCAACAAGCGTAGGAATAACCTTCATAGTGAAACCTTCAAAATCGATAACGAAAGAGGCATCTTTTTCAGAACTTTTTTCATTGCGATAAAGACCCAATATTTCAAAATCGCCAACCTCATTAGAGAACTTAGTGTCTTCTGTATCTTCTTTTTTCTGGTAGTCTTGTTTGTGTGCAGCATCATTATTTTTTTCTTTTTCGGCTGAGTTCGTTTCTTGTTTAGGTGAGGAGGTCTCTTCTCCACATCCGCCTAAAATTAAACCAAATGATAATAATGCACTCCCAAGTATCCAGTTCTTTTTCATAGTTGTTTTTCCCCCTTTGAAATTACTGCATCATACATATTGAGAAAAATATCCCAACACATCCCTAAAATAAAAAGACATGATTATTCATATCTTGTGTAACTTCGTAATTTATTGCCGAATGCCAAGAAGCCATCTATCCGCCTATTAAACAGCAACTCTAGCCGATAATGAGCAAACTCTTCTGTTACTAAGAAGTGGTCGGCTATATCAGATACTAAAACAGCTTCATCAGCTGCTGAATGGATAACTTCCGTCAAAAAGTTATGTGGCATGAGGAGGTAAGCACTCATCTTTTTTGCTTGGCTTTCCTCCTTGCTAAGCACCAATTGTGGTGCGGTAAGTTGAATGCTGAAATGCGCATGCAGATGACAGAACTCTTCGGCCAAAAGCAACTTGCGCTCAATCGAGGGGATCTTGGGTCTTAAATGAATAACACCGCGTTTACGTTTCCCATCTTTTTTAGGTTTAGAGAGCGCCTTTAATCCTTCTGCTTCTTCATAGTCATCCATGTCATCCATAAAATCTGGATGAAGCGGTTTGATGATAATTCCATACTTCCAACAAATTTCCTCGATGTCGATTTCATCTGGTGAACGATAATGAAATCGAGAAAGCACCTGTTTTGCTCTTTCTTCCCAGGTGTCACTGATCAGTAAAAATTCACTAAGCCGCATTTAAAACACTTCCTAACACACCGATTCTTATCTATGTAATATCGATTTCTATACAAAAAAATCGACTGGAATTTATGGATTTTACGTTTTGAATAGGTGTCGTTTAGCGAACCAGAACCCAGAACGATAACAGAACAGCTTAAAGCCAGTAATATCAACGGTTTTAAGCATGTTATCAAAAGAACTAAGAACGGAACACAGAACGTTAACAGAACGAAGTCCGAACAATAATAAGAATTAAAGAATTAAAGAAATAGCAGTAGTAGCATTTCAGTCTTCAAATTCTCCAAATCCATCACCGTATTCTTCATCGTCATCGTCTTCTTCGAAAAGTATCTTTTTCATTTTGTATAGCTTAATGAGCTGTTTGACTTTTTTCTCTGGATCAGTAGCAAGGTCATGGAACATAGCTTGATGTTTGATCAACTCTTTAAATACACGAAGTTCATCTGGCGAAAGAGAAACGGATTGTCCAGCTACTGTTATGGTGCTTTTTGTTTCAGGATTATCTGTCCTTCCTAAAAGATAGTCGACAGATACTTCAAAGAAGTCTGCAAAAGCATTGATTAATTCTAAGTCAGGTTTGCGATTTCCATTTTCATAACCGGAAATTGTAGATTCCGCAAGAGAGAACTTTGCACCTAACTCTTTCATAGTCATTTTTTTCTTTTTTCTTAATTCCCTTAAACGAGCACCAAACATATTAAGGTCCTCCTAAATATCTATTACATGTAATTATACTTTGCAAAACGCGAAAATTAAATGATTTAAGAAAAACTTTGCAAAACGCATTGACACTTTGCGAATTGCATTGTAATATGTAATCAAGCAACGCGAAATGCAAAGTAAGAAAGGGTGATAATATGAGTTTGCCAAAGAAAGCACGTATTTCTGCAGGATTTAGCTTAGAATCTGCGGCTAAAGAATTAAAGATATCTGCTGGATATTTATCTCAAATTGAAAACGGCCAAAGACAGATCAGCTCAGAACGCGCAGATGAGATTGCTAAGTTGTACAAAAGAGACAAAGAAGAAATTTTTTTGCCTAGTCGCTATTCAATTCGCGAAGTTTTAGAGAAAACGTCATAATTATGAGCATTTAAGGAGTGATCACATGGCCGCTATCAAGAGAAAGAAAAGAAGACCAAAAACCTCTAGCCAGGAACTATGCAATGTCAAAAGCGCGAAACTTGATCGTCTCATTGCAGAGCGGAAGAAAAGAAAATTAAGCCAGTCTGACATAGCTAGTATATTAGGTGTTTCAATAGCAACAATTTCTCATTTGGAGAACGGGAGACAGAAACCAAGCCTCGAACTTGCTCTTGGATTGCAACAATTATTTAATTTACCTTACGAAACATTGTTTCCTGACTACTGAAAAAATGGGTCTTGATTCAATATTAATAATTTTTTTCCAGTTCATATTCGTGTAACGGAAGACTACGGAAAATAATGGATAGTTTGTTGAGATATTACTTTAATAATTCACGCAAAACGGAACTTGACGGAAGTTGGTGAAACCAAAATTGGAAAATCAAAAATTTTTATAATTAGTGATAGGGGGCGATAAACATGAATCAATTGCAAACTTTTAATCATTCAATGTTCGGTGAACTGCCAGTAATGACTATCAATGGTGTTGAATGGTTTGGTGCTACCGAAGCAGCAAAAGCATTAAGTTTCAGTAATCCTTACACTGCGATATCAAATCATGTTGATGAAGATGACCTAACGGACCAGGAGGTCATAGACAGACTAGGGAGAAAACAATGTAAAAAATTTGTTAACGAATCTGGTCTATATAGTTTGATTTTCGGTGCTGCTAGACAAGGTAATAACTTGAAAATTAAAGAAGAAGCCAAACAATTTAAACGTTGGGTCACATCAGAAGTCTTGCCGTCTATTCGTAAAAATGGCGGATATATCATGACAGATGAACATGACGATGATGCCTCTATTATGGCAAAGGCCTTGTTAGTAGCTCATAAAACGATTGAGCGAAACCGACGCGAAAAGTTAATGCTGGAAGAACAAATTAAACAGGATCAACCTTACACGAACTTCGGGAAAATTGTTTCAAACTCAAACGGCGCAATCAGTGTTGGCGCTTTTGCCAAAATGCTATATGACCAACATGGATTGAAAATCGGCCGCAACAAAATGTTTGATTGGTTACGCGATAATGGCTACTTAATGAAGGGTGGCCGAGAGCATAACAATCCTAAGCAAATTTATATTCAGCAAGGTTGGTTTGAAGTAAAACCAACGATTGTCAGTCGAACAGAAGGCGATGTTGAAAGATTGACCACTTTAATTACTGGTAAGGGACAAGTCAAGCTTGCTGAACTACTTCTAAAACAAAGAAAGGTGGTTTCGTAATGTCCACCATGCAATATGATGAACAATTTGTTGAAATGTTAGCTGCCAAAATCGCTGACCGGGCAACAGAAATAATGACTGACCGTATCAATTCAAGGAATACAGATTTGCCTCATATCCTCACTAGGGAAGAAACAATGGATGTATTGCGTTGTGGAAAGTCTACATTAGCGGAACTTATGAGGCGTCCTGATTTTCCTGTAACAAAGGAATTCGGAACTAAGATTCCCACTCACCTGCTATTCAAATGGATCGAGAAAAATACACGTTGGGTGGATGAAAACACCGATTATTTCAAAGCTATTTAACTTTAGTGTAAACCGATTTGACTATAGTCAACGGTAAAGAAGGGGAGTGTCAGACATGAAGAAAGGTAATCTTGGCAAGCCGTTCAAGCTTGCCAGAGGAAAGTATACGCAGCAACAGCTGGCTTTGGAGTTTGGAACCTCCAGAGAAGCAATTTCAGCCTATGAAACAGGGCGTGCGAAAGTTCCAGCTGATATTTCAAGAAAAATGACAAGAACATCAGATAGTCCCTGGTATGTCATGGACCTTCGCTATCAATACACAGGAACGGGCCCGCTTCGCTTAAACGGAGAGAGAGCTGACCTTCATAGATCCAGCGTCAAAGACGTATTGCTAGAGGAGCTGGACGAAGCCAAAGAAGCTGTCTCAGGCGTCAAGATGGCAAACAAATTGAAATTCTTATCTGCTTGGGAAAAGAGCAACTTAACCGAGGCGCTTGTCCAATTGGTGGACGTTATCACAGGCATCGAGCACTTCATGGGAGTTGTGTGTGAAGAAGCTGAAATTAGCTATACAGATGTCTGGCAGAAGCACTACAAAAAATTAATATCAAGGGGCTATGTTGATCCAGCTAGCCTAACAACTGAATAGGGGGAAACGAAAGTGGAACATCACGCTATCGAGGAACGTAAATGCGCACACACTTGCCTGTATCGCATGGAAGAGTGCTTAGTGGAAGGCAACTTGGATGAAGCGGAACGTACAGCATTTGATTTTCTTAAGTCAATCAGAGAATTGAAAAAGCTGCAAAAAGCAAAGGAAAATCGGGAGCAGGGCGTTTTGGTTGAACGAGTAGCGAAAATTGGATAGGAGGATGAACCGTGCAAACAGATATATTGATCGGATTAGCGATTTTCACAGCATTCGTTGGAGGATATTACTGGTGCCTGGCAACAGAAGAAACCAAAAGAGATCAAAAATAAAAGCGGCAAGCTTGGGGAGCTCACCGCAAAAATGTCGAATTCAAAAATATTATAACACAGTTTACCTACTTAGAAAAGATGGGCACGTTTGGTGCTCATCGAGCTGACCAGGAGGGCCTCCTATCTACCTTCATCCCTTCATTTTCCTCCTGGTCGGCTCGATGGACATCATCCGTCAGAAAGAAGGTGAGAAGAATGAAAATAAAAGATTCGTTAAAAGATATGAAATTCCATAAGTGCCTAAACTGTGGCAAAGACATGCATATCAAACAAGCTATTTATTGTGCTCAATGTGGAGAGAAATTAATCTCTGAAAAAAATATTCATTAAAAAGGAAGGTCATCTTCGTCATTAAGAGTTCTAACGGGTTCGGGGTCAATAATTTCTACCCTCGGATATTGTACGTTAATTAGACTCTTTATATTGAATAAGGATTCAGAGCCGCATTTTGGACAAAAAGCGTCTTCTGGATTTAAAACGTAGAAGTCATCTTCAATATCATGCTCGACAGGATCGCCAGCATAACCGCTATTAAATTTAGTAGTACCAGTACATTCATTTCTAATCGGAAATCCACATTGAGTACAAAAAAGATGATCTTCGGTTAAATCGGTAATGGGATTTTCACAATTTAGACAGTTCTTTAAGAATTTATTCTCATGTGTAGGAATTTTCATGAGAGTCACTCCTTTCCTGTGTTGTATTCGACAGGAAAACCCAAAATCCTTTGAAAGGAGGAATAGGAATGGACCATCCACAAATTGAACGTGTGATGCTAACAGGTTATCCCAATATGGTAAGTCAGCCAGAGCATTGCGGCATTGATGCTATGGGCGATGAAATCTTAGTTGGGGATGACGTTATTGAGCTTAATGGCGAGATCATCTTGAAAAGCAACTTGGAGGATTACCTAACTGAATATTGCGGAGCGGAGTTTAAAACGGCGGAATGAAAAAGACCCCTGTTAGCAGCAGGAGTCAGAGTCTTTAACAAATTAAATTTATTTTATTGTACCGAATTTTGAAAACTGAATCAAGAGGAGGGCTTATATGCAAGCGCAAGTCTTAACACTAACCAGTGATATGAACAGAGAACAGTGGTTGGAAGCTCGTAAAGCAGGAATCGGCGGATCAGATGCCGCAGCCATTGCTGGATTGAATAAATGGAAGTCTCCAGTTGCTGTGTATCTCGATAAAACGGGACAGGCTCCAGATGAAAATGAAGCTGGTGAAGCGGCTTACTTCGGCAATGTGTTGGAGGAAGTAGTAGCGCAGGAATTTTCTAAACGAACTGGTTTAAAGGTTCGCAAGCGAAATGCGATTCTTAAGCATCCAGAGCACCCATTTATGCTTGCTAATGTGGATCGGCTGATAACTGGAGTAAAAGAAGGGTTGGAATGCAAAACAGCTTCCGAGTACCTGAAAGCGGAATGGGAAGGCGAAGAGGTTCCGGCTTCCTACTTGCTTCAATGCCAGCACTATATGGCAGTGACCGGCTATCAAGCTTGGTGGATTGCGGTGCTGATCGGCGGCAATAAGTTTGTTTATAAAAAGATCGAACGGGATGAAGAGCTGATTCAGTATCTGATCGATATCGAAACAAACTTCTGGAAAAACCATGTGGAAGCCAATAATCCGCCAATGTTTGACGGTTCAGATACCTCTAGCGAGTTGTTAAAGGCGCTTTATCCAGAATCAGTCCCGTTGACTGAAACGGAGCTGCCAAACGAAGCTAGCAAGCTGCTAGAAGCGCTTGATCAAGTGTCCGTGGAATTGAAGGAACTCGAAACACAAAAGAAAGAGTATGAAAACCAAGTGAAGGCGCTGATGGGCGAAAACGAAAAGGCCTTTGCTGGAGAACGAGTGGTCACTTGGAAAACAGTCAGTTCTAATCGTTTTGATAGCAAAAAGTTCGCTCAAGATCATCCAGATCTTTATAACCAATACGTCAAACAATCTAACTATCGCCGGTTCGCGGTGAAATAGGAGGCAAACGATGGCTACAAACAAAGATATTAAAAATCAATTAGCAAACAAGGCGAATGGAGGAAACAATGCTCCTGCTTCGCCAGCCAATACAATTGCAGCTTACTTGAAAAAGATGGGGCCAGAAATTGAAAAAGCATTGCCGTCACACATGAACCCAGATCGCATGGCAAGAATTGCGCTCACAACAATACGCTCTAATCCGAAATTGCTTGAAGCATCCATTCCTAGTTTGCTCGGGGCAGTCATGCAGGCTGCTCAGTTAGGGCTTGAGCCAGGGCTTGTAGGGCATTGCTATTTAATTCCTTTCAGAAACGGAAAAACAGGGCAGACAGACGTTCAATTTATTATCGGCTACAAAGGCATGATCGATCTGGCCCGCCGATCTGGACAGATTGAAAATATCTATTCCCATGCGGTGTTTGAAAATGATGATTTTGAATATGAACTTGGCCTTCATCCTAAGCTGGTACATAAGCCGGCCACAGGAGAACGTGGCAGCATGACTCATGTATATGCAGTCGCCCACTTTAAAGACGGTGGTTATCAATTTGAAGTCATGGATATACAGGAGATCGAAAAACGGCGCGGCCGGTCAAAGTCGAAAAATAACGGTCCTTGGGTCACTGACTTTGAAGAAATGGCTAAGAAAACAGTGATCCGGCACATGTGGAAGTACCTGCCGATCTCCATTGAAGTTCAGCAGCAGGCTGTCCAAGACGAAGTGGTCAGAAAAGATATAACGGCCGAACCGGAGTACATCGATATGGAAGCGCCAGTGATCGAAACACCGAAAGACGAAGCAACTGCTGAAGCAGAAGGCGATAAAGAAGAATTACAGAAAGACTTTGGATTTGAAAGCTGATGATTAACATGAAAACTTCTGTTGTCCTCCCGCAGCGATTGTGGGAGGAAGCAAGGGATCAGGAGCAACTGAAACTATTAATCTTGCAGTATCTGAAAGTGTGTTATCCCAAATATCAAATTAAAAAAGTGGAGAATGGCTTTGCCATTTGTGAAAGGAGGGAGTAAAGGTGCAAGGCTGGATTAAGCTTCATAGAAAAATTCTTGAAAATGACCTATGGAATGATGTTTCTACATTTCGATTGTTTACCCTGCTTCTTCTAAAGGCGGCCTATAAAGATGGCGTGAAAGTGAATGGGCATGAGTTGAAGCAAGGGCAGTATATCCGGTCATATCGTTTACTGGCTCAAGACCTTTCTTACAAGGAAGGCAGGGGAATAAAGCAGTATTCAACAAGCACCATCAAGCGGTGTTCCGCGAAATTGATTGAAAGAGGAATGATCACTGTAGACGAAACGGAACTAGGAACACTCTTTACTATCTTGAATTATGCGTCCTATCAGGATTCGCAAGACTTTGAAGAGGAAACACAGAACGGAAGTAAGAACGAAGTCGAAATGAACCAGAAACGAAGCCAGAACAATAACAAGAATGCAATAAATAAAGAAATACCAGCAGAAGCTGCCAGCACAGCACTTTTTTCTCCGCCGGTTCAACCACAGGATATGCAAGCGCGGATTAAACAAATCACCAACTGCTTTATTGCTGTACGGAATAACGGTTTTTTCTTAAAGCCAGAGGAACAGAATGCAATAGAGCGTGTAGCTGAACTAGATGTACCTATCGAGAAGCTGCAGAGCTGGATTAAAGACATTGTGGAGACCCATAATCAAAAGAATCCTTATAACAAAGTGAAAAGTTTCCGCTATTGTGAGCCAATCATCGCGGAACGTCTCCGTGAAGAGAAGAGCGGCAATGTTGTCCAGTTTGGCAGTAAATCTAAAAAGCGAGAAGAAACTTTGGAAGAACGTTTTGCCCGTCTCGAACGGGAAGGAAAGTTGAACTTTGGAGGCGATTAAGTGGACAAGCAGCAGGTTTTTCAGATACTGCAGACGATCAATGCGGCCTATGCCCGCTTTGAAGTCACTGACGAACGATTGATTTTGTGGTCTGAAATGCTTCAAGGCATGGATTACAGCAAAGTGAATGCTCGGCTTAAGCAGCACATCAAAGAAAATAGGTTCCCGCCATCCATATCAGAAATATCCGTCTATGAGCAACCAGCGAATAATCATCTGGAAAAGGTAAAGCAATGGGAACGTGAAGGAGCGGCTCGGATTGAAAGAGACAAAAACAGACCAAAACCAACTAATCCATATAGATAGCGATCCGTACCAGGCAGCAGAAGTTGAAAACACAGTGTTAGGTTCCATTTTTTTAGAGCCTGATCTTGCTTATGAAACTAACTTGACGGTTGAGCATTTTTCAAGGGCAGCGAATCGGATCATCTTTGGGGCTATTCAAAAACTGGCAGAACAAAACGTACCAGTGGATGTAATGACAGTTACGCAGAAGCTGCTTGAAAACGAGCAGATTGAAAATGTAGGAGGCGTTAGTTACTTAACCGAGTTAGCAGAATCGGTACCGACAACAGCCAATTTCCCTTACTACCAAGCCATGTTGATTGAACAGTACAAAAAGCGTTTGATGACTCGGGCTGCTTCTGATTATCTGGCGAACCCAACAGAAGAAACAGCTGAAAAAATGTATAGCACTTTCATCGAAGCGCAGGAGATGGGGCAGAAGCCGAGCCAGTCAAAGATTGAAGTGTTAGGAGAAATCTTTGACGAGATATATGAGGATGCTGGCGAGTTGACGGGTATATCAAGCGGGCTGATGGAATTAGACCGAATGACAGGCGGATGGCAAAGCAGTGATTTAATCGTCATTGCTGGCCGGCCTTCAATGGGAAAGACCGCTTACGCTTTGGGTTTAGCGAAGGCTTGCTGTGAACAGGGTGGCGTAGCAGATATCTTTTCTCTTGAAATGCCACAGAAACAGTTAATCAAGCGGTTTTTATCCAGCATCGGAAACATTGAAGGCTCCAAATGGCGGAACTCTTTCAAGCTATTCACAGAGCAGGATAAGAAAAGAGCTCAGTATGCGATGGATATCTACAACAAATGGGCCATTAACATTCATGATAACCCACGTCAGACCGTGGCGGATATACGGGCAGCTGTACGGAAAACAAAGCGGGAGCATCCAGGAAGAAAGCACATTGTTGTCATTGATTATCTGCAGCTCATTACACCGATCGGCAAGTTTGAACGTCATGATTTGGCTGTCGGCCATATCACAAGAGAGCTCAAGCAAATGGCGCGGCAGTTTGATGTACCAGTGATGTTACTCAGCCAGTTAAGCCGTGCGGTTGAGCAACGGCAGGACAAACGACCAATGATGTCCGATCTTAGGGACTCTGGTTCTATTGAGCAGGATGCTGATATCGTATCGTTCTTATACCGGGATGATTACTACAACAGCGAAAGCGAAGCAAAAAATATAGTGGAAGTCATTCTAGCTAAGCAGCGTAATGGTCCAGTAGGAACAGTCCAACTGGCGTTCGTTAAAGAATATTCTCAGTTTCTAAATTTAGAGAGGAGATTTGATGGATGAATGAAACAGTATTTGGCCGCATGAGGTTTTATCACGAAGCTACTGGACGAGTGATGCAAGGTCCAGTTTTCATTCGAGAGATTGCTATGAAGTTCACTCAGGATGAAGTGATTGAGGGGCTGCTCCTCTTCAATGATTATCTAGATCAACAGCGAAAGGATGCGAGCTGATGAATTTAACTAAATTGTTTGATATGCAACGTGTACTTGACGAACGGATTATGGATAAACACCCGGAGTTGAAAGGCCAGAACAATCTTGATTGGAAAATCCTTGCCTTGCAAGTGGAGATCGGGGAATGTGCGAATGAATGGCGCGGGTTTAAGAAGTGGAGTAAGGATCAGGAGCCGAGAACAGCAGTTATTTGTGAATCTTGTCGAGGTAGTGGCGGTTACTACAATACATTTAAAAACATGAAAGAAAAGAAAAATAAGGTTGTTTGCAAACACTGTAATGGTTGGGGGATTGTCAAAGGTGCGAACCCACTCCTAGAAGAATACGTGGACTGCCTGCATTTTATCTTGTCGATTGGGTTGGAGTTGAAAGCAGAAAAACTCGTTGTATGGAGTGTCCAAGAGTCTGAAAGCATTATTGATATGTTCAATAGAGTGTTTATGCAAATATCTGTAATTCAATCGTGTATAGAATCACGAGCAACAATAATACAAACCCATTACTCAATTCTTGTGGATTTGTTTGTTGAATTAGGTGAAATGCTCGGCTTCACATGGGAGCAGATCGAAGAAGCATATATGAGCAAAAACGCAGTCAATCACCAACGTCAGGAGAGTGGCTACTGATGCAAAAAGGTTGGAAAGCACAGCAGCAGAAAACGCTCAAAAAGCTTGTCTACGCGTTGAATGAAAAGAAGCTTAGTCAAAACATTCAAGCGCATGAAAAACGCGGCTGGCGCCTTGCCAGTGAAGTAAAAGAGCATGGTTATGGGGTAGGGTGCTTGATGGAGTTTCCGCCGCCGGAGAGAAAGGTGATATAAATGGTTAGTAAGTCAAAGTACGGTGCAAAGAAAGTGGAAATTGACGGCATCACTTTCGATAGCAAAGCAGAAGCAAAATATTATCAGCAGTTGAAGTGGCTGCAGGCAAACAACCAAATTCTATTCTTCCGGATCCAACCGCGCTACTTGCTGCAAGAGGCGTTTAAAAAGAACGGTGTCGCTCATCGGAAGATCGAATATGTAGCTGATTTTGAGGTCCACAAAAAGGATGGAAGCATTGAAGTAGTAGACATCAAGGGAGTAGAAACAGAAGCATTTAAGATCAAACGAAAGTTGTTTGAGTTTAAATACCCCCATGCATTGAGCCTGCTTGCATATAGCCAGGATCATAAGAGCTTTTTACCAACGAAAGAGTATCAGGCTTATGT
>NZ_BCVF01000046.1 GCF_001591605.1 Bacillus badius NBRC 15713
CCTGAAACTGCCGAAACATTCGGCAGTTTTTTGTTTTGCACCCATAGCGGCGGGCAATCAAATAAAGATGAACATTGCCTATTCTTTTTGTCGGAATTTATGATACAATAGCAAAGTCGGAAAATAGTTACCTAGGTAATTAAAGGAGAAGGTGTATGGAATTACATGTTTTGTTTCACTCGGTCCATCAATTGTCCAGGCAAATCATGAAGCGCAACAACACCGTTTTGCAGAAATACGGCCTTTACAGTGCGCAATGGTCTGTATTGTATGTGCTGATGCAGCAGGGCAGGCTGACACAAAAAGAGCTAAGTGAGTACTTAGCGGTGGAAGCACCGCCAATGACCCGGACGATCCAGCGCCTTGTCAAGCAAGGGTACGTGAGGCAAGTGCCGGGTGAAGATAAACGGATGAAGTTTATCGAGCTGACCGAACTGGCACAAAAAGAGTATCCGGTTTGGGAAAAGGCTGTGCTGGAAATGAACGAGCAAACCATCAAAGGGTTTTCAAAAGAACATCAGCGGCAATTGCAGCAGCTGATGGCAGAGTGGCTATCTTCATTGGAAAGTCAGCAAGGAGAGGAAGAAAAGAAATGAATAAAGAGCCATTATGGACGAAGGATTTTATCAGTGTATCAGCGAGCAATTTCTTTTTGTTCGTTGCTTTTTATTTTTTATTAGTGACCATGCCGGTATATGCCCTTCAATCATTAGGGGGGAGTTCAGCACAGGCAGGGCTGCTGACAACATTTTTTCTTATTTCGGCGATTATTGTCCGTCCTTTTGCCGGACAGTGGATTGAGAAGTTCGGCAAAAAGACGGTTCTCATCAGCTCACAAGTCATTTTTCTCGGGGCTTCATTATTGTATTTTTTCCCTGACACGCTTGGTATGATGCTAGCGGTCCGGTTCATTCACGGCATCGGGTTTGGGATGGCGACGACGGCTACGGGAGCAATGGTTGCTGAAATTATTCCCGGTTCCCGGCGCGGGGAAGGAATGGGTTATTATGTGATGTCAACGAACTTGGCGATGGTTATCGGCCCTTTTTTGGGGCTGACAGTGATGCAATCGCTGGGAAATACAGCGATGTTTGCGATTAATGCAGCAATCGCCTGTTTAGCGGTGACAGCCGGTCTGGTTATTCATACCGATGAGCAGAAACAATCTGTTCCTGTTGTCTCCATTTTTCAATTGAAATTCAATCTGCGGGATTTGTTTGAGTTTTCGGCGATGCCGATCGCTCTTGTCGGCGGATTTTTTTCGATTATATACGCTTCTTTGCTATCATTCGTTTCGGTGTATGCAGAGGAGCTGCACATTGGCGGCGTAGCTAGTTACTTTTTTGTTGTATATGCCGTGGTCTTGTTGATGTCACGGCCATTCACCGGCAGATGGTTTGACCGGTACGGGGCACATGCGATTGTCTATCCGTCGATCCTTATGTTTGCTGCGGGGATGTTTGTGCTGAGTCAGACGGAAACGGCTCTTGTGTTTCTTGTGGCAGCCGGAATGATCGGACTGGGCTGGGGCACGTTGTTTCCAAGCTTTCAAACCATTGCGATTCAAGAAGCACCGCCTAAGAAAAAAGCCTTGGCTACAGCAACCTTTTTATCCATTTATGATTTAGGCATCGGTGCCGGTTCATTTATTATCGGCTGGGCTGTAACAGGCATGAGCTTCAGCACGCTGTATTTGTCCTGTTCGGCCTATGTCGCTGCCGGTTTGGCCGTTTATTTTCTGCTGCAGGGCCGCCGCGAGCAGAAAAACCGGCAAACTATTTGATGGGAGTGGCTGCTTGGACTATACTGTGGAAAACAAAGCTGTGAAGTGATGGCTAAGAGCAGGTGACAGAATGAAACGTGTGTTATCTTATTTAAAACCTTATCGAGGCTATATGGCCTTTGCCTGGCTGCTTATGCTGGTGGAACTGGCAGTGGAGCTGACTCATCCCTTGTTTATGGCGAAAATTATTGATGAAGGCATTGTGAAGCAGGATATGGGAGCCGTTTATAAATGGGGAGCTTTTATGCTCGGCACGTCTTTATTAGCTTTTGCTTCAGGGATTATTAATTCTTTTGCCGCTGCCCATGTCGGCCAAAATTTCGGCTTCGATCTGCGGGAGAAAATGATGGAGAAAGTGCAATCCTTTTCTTTTGCTAACTATAGCCGGTTTGCCGCTTCGTCGCTCATCACCCGGCTGACCAATGATGTAACGCAGCTGCAAAACGCGGTATTTATGAGTCTGCGGATTATGCTGCGCGCTCCTTTAATGGTCATCTTTGGAACGGTGATGGCGTTCTTGATTCATGCTAAGCTGACGGTGATCCTGCTGGTGACGATACCGCCTATGCTTATTTTTCTCTTTATGATGATGAAGAGAAGCGCTTCTTTATTCCGGTCGGTCCAGCAGCGGCTCGATCGTGTCAATAATGTGATACAGGAGAACTTGACAGGGATGCGCATTATTAAAGCTTTCCTTAGATGGAAGCACGAGGTCAGCCGGTTTCAGGAGGCAGGCGAAAAGCTGATGTCCCAGACAATCCGTGTGCTGCGCGCAGTGGAAGCAACAACTCCGGTGCTGCTTCTCGTGATGAATGCCAGCTTGATTGCTATTTTATGGTTTGGTTTTGCTGAATTTGCGAACGGCACAGCTACTGAAGGGCAGATTGTCGCTGTGATTAACTATGCAACGCGGATCATTTCCTCTTTATCGATGTTTACGTTTATTTTAATGGCTTTTTCAAGAGGAAGAGCTTCAAGCCAGCGGATCGGCGAACTGCTGGAGCAGCCGGAAGAAGAGGCGGACCAGCGCTTAAAAGGAACCCCTTTTCAGCCGCAAGAGGGGAGCATCGAATTTGAGGAGGTTGGTTTTTCTTTTCCAGGGAGCAGCGCGCCTGTTCTTGACGGAATCACTTTCTCCGTCCAGCCTGGAAAGACGGCCGCCATTTTAGGGGCAACCGGTTCGGGAAAATCGACGCTTTTTTACCTCATCCCCCGCCTGTATGAGCTTGATGCAGGGAAGATTCTGATTGACGGTCAGGATATCCGTACGCTTCAGCCGGCATCTCTCCGTGAACAGATTGGTTTTGTTCCTCAAGAATCGCATTTATTTACCGGAACGATTCGCGAAAACATTTCTTGGGGAAAAGAGGATGCTTCAATGGAAGAAGTCATCGAAGCGGCCCGGCGCGCCCAAATTCACGAAACGGTTGAAAGCTTGCCGAAGAAATATGATACGATGATCGGCCAAAAGGGCGTGAATTTATCAGGCGGCCAAAAGCAGCGGCTATCTATTGCGCGGGCGCTCATTCGCAAACCGCTAATTCTGCTGCTGGATGACAGCACGAGCGCTCTTGATGTGCAAACAGAGGCCCGGCTATTATCAGAGATCCGGAAAGAAAGCTGCACGACAGTCATTATTACGCAAAAGATCAGCACAGCGATGCAGGCGGATCAAATCATTTTGCTGGAGGATGGGAAGGTGACCGCTTCCGGCAGCCATGAAGAGCTTGTAGCCGGAAGTGAATTTTACCGCCGCATTTTAGCTTCTCAGTATGGAAAGGAAGGGATGTCTTATGTCAAGGTCAGCCGTTAAGCCGGCCCATCCCCACAGCCGCCATGCTCAGCTTGGGCCAAAGCCGAAAGTAAAAGAGCTGCTGCCGACATTGAAAAGGCTGGCGGGATACTTAGCGAGAAGGAAGGGGCTTCTCTTTCTTGTTGTTCTCATGGTTGCTGCGAGCTCTGCGCTTGGACTGCTTGGCCCTTATCTTGTCGGCCGTGCCATCGATGATTTCATTATGACAAAAGATAGGCAAGGCTTGGTTTTATTGCTTGTGTTGCTGGCTGTTGTCTATGTTTTCTATTCGGCAACGATTTTTCTGCAAAACTATTGGATGGTCGGTGTGGCTCAAAAAACGGTATATGAAATGCGGACGGAATTGTTTACTCATCTTCACCAGCTGCCGCTGTCTTTTTTTGATAAGCGTCAGCATGGTGAGCTGATGAGCCGGGTGACCAATGATATTGAAAACATCAGCAGCACGCTCAACAGCTCGGTCATCCAGGTTGCTTCCAGCGTATTGACGCTGACGGGAGCTATTGCGGTTATGCTCTATTTAAGTCCGGTATTAACAGCTGTGACTTTATTAATTGTTCCGCTTCTGTATATCGGCATGAACTGGATTACAAGCCGGACTCGCCGTCTGTTTAAGGAACAGCAGCGCCACTTGGGCGAGCTGAACGGCTTTATTGAAGAGGCTGTGTCAAGCAAGCACATTGTGAAAATGTTTTCTCGTGAAGAAAAAATCGCACTGGCGTTCAATGAACGAAATGCCAAGCTGAAGGAAGCCGGCTTTTGGGCGCAAACGTATTCCGGCTTTATTCCCAAGCTGATGAACATGCTTAATAATATCAGCTTTGCGCTTATTGCCGGAGCAGGGGGGCTGCTGGCGCTGTACGGCCATGTGACAGTTGGGGTCATTGTTGTTTTTGCTGAATATTCCCGGCAGTTCACCCGTCCGCTCAATGACTTGGCGAACCAGTTCAATACGCTGCTCTCAGCCATTGCCGGGGCAGAGCGGGTATTTGATATTTTGGATACGGAACAAGAAGAGAAAGAAAAAGCTGCCGATGTTCAATTAGATAATGTTCGCGGAAAAATTGAATTTCGGGACGTATCCTTTGCTTACGAGAAAGGCAATGAAACGATCAAGAAAGTCAGCTTTACAGCAGAGAGCGGAGACATGGTGGCGCTCGTTGGGCCGACAGGTTCAGGCAAGTCGACCATCATTAATTTGCTCGCCCGCTTTTATGACCCGGATAGCGGCGCTATCTTGGTAGACAGCTGCAACACTGCCAGCATTCCCCGGTCTGAGCTGAGAAAGCATATGGGGTTTGTGTTGCAGGACGCGTTTTTATTTGAAGGAACGATCAAGGAAAATATCCGCTATGGCCGCCTGGAGGCAACGGATGAAGAAGTCATAGCGGCCGCTAAGTCTGCCAATGCCCATTCTTTTATTATGAAGCTGCCGGACGGCTACGAGACAAAGCTTCAAAATGAAGGCACAGGCATTAGCCAAGGACAGAAGCAGCTGCTTGCTATTGCCAGGGCGATGCTTGCGGATCCGGCTATTTTAATTTTGGATGAAGCAACAAGCAGCATTGATACGATTACAGAAATGTATATTCAGGAAGCGCTCAGCAGTCTGATGAAAGGGCGGACAACCATTATCATCGCTCACCGGCTCAATACTATCCGGCAGGCTGATCAAATTCTTGTGCTGAACCAAGGGCAGATTACTGAGAGAGGCACACACGACACGCTTATACAGAAACAAGGCCAATATGCCGGCTATGCTCAACGCCTGGCTCCTGTCGCTGCCGAGCAGTAACGGGGCCTGGCTTCTTTTATAGGCCAGCAGAAGAACCAGGTGATGATCGGAGGCCGAGCGGGTTTGGTCAAAAGGCCGTCTTGCCATGTGCCATCCTTTTTTTGCCGCAGGTTCTAGATATATGGTAGAATAGCTTTCGATTCTTAAGAAAAAATAAAAAGGGTGGATAATCGTGGCAAAAATTCAAGCCCCTGTTCAAAAAAACCAACTAATAGATGTTTCTTTCGAAGATTTAACCCATGACGGACATGCGGTGGCAAAGGTAGAGGGCTATCCTCTCTTTGTAGCGGGCGCGCTGCCCGGGGAAAAGGGCAGCATTCAAGTGACAAAGATTAATAAAGGCTATGGGTTTGGCCGGCTGATTGAACTATATGAAAGCAGCCCGCAGCGGATAGATATCCCGTCTTCAGAGCTCCATAAATACGGAGGGACCCAGCTTTCACATATTAGCTATGAAGGACAGCTTCAATTTAAAGAAAAACAAGTGAGGGAAGTGCTGGCACGAATCGGCAAATTGGAAGATGTAAACGTTCATCCCATTTTAGGCATGAAGGAGCCGTGGCATTACCGCAATAAAGCACAAGTACCGGTCGGAGAGAAAGCCGGCCGTTTGATTGCCGGCTTCTTTAAACCGCGCAGCCATGAAATTGTCGATACGAATGAAAGTGTGATTCAACTGCCAGAAATTAATGAAGCCGTTCAGGCGGTGAAGGAAATTTGCGGCCGGCTTGGCGTGAAGGCGTATGATGAAGTGGCACATAAAGGCGTGCTTCGCCACATCATGGCACGCTGCGGAAAAGCAACAGGAGAACTGATGGTTGTTTTGATTACACGAACAGCCGATCTGCCGCATTCCCGCAAACTGATAGAGGAAATCACACGCCGTTTGCCGCAAGTCAAATCGATTATTCATAATGTGAATCCTCAGCGGACGAACGTGATTATGGGAGAACAGACGAACGTGCTGTGGGGAAGTGATGTCATTTATGACTATATCGGTGATGTGAAATTCGCGATTTCCGCCAAATCCTTTTACCAGGTAAATCCGGTGCAGACGAAAGTGTTGTATGATCAGGCGCTTGAGTATGCCGGTCTGACCGGCAATGAAACCGTTATTGACGCTTATTGCGGCATCGGCACCATTTCGTTATTTCTCGCCCAGAAAGCAAAACATGTATTCGGCGTTGAAATCGTTCCCGAAGCCATTGAGGATGCGAGGAGAAATGCCAGCTTGAATGGCTTGGATAACGTTGAATTCGCTGCTGGCAAAGCAGAAGAAGTGATCACGGACTGGTATAAGCAAGGCAACAAAGCGGACGTTCTTGTGGTTGATCCGCCGCGCAAAGGCTGCGATGAAGCGCTCTTGCAGACCGTTATCGATATGAAACCGGAAAAAGTTGTCTACGTGTCCTGCAACCCGGCTACACTTGCCCGTGACTTGCGTTTTTTGGAAGACGGCGGCTATCAAACAATGGAAGTGCAGCCGGTTGATATGTTTCCGCAGACGACTCACGTGGAAGCTATAGTGTTGCTACAAAGACAATAAGCCTTTTCAAGAAGTATCGAGGGTTATCATATGAGATAAAAAATTAAAGAAATTCAATTCTAAGGCAATGAATGCAAATCAAAGTTTAAAGTTATCACTATGAAAATTTAATATCTACAGCAAGAGACGTTTCGATTGAAGCGTCTTTTTTTTGTGCAAACAAGGAATGTTCTCTTATCCTGCGGGGCTTGCCATTTCTAATTAAAAATTGTAATAAATAACTTGAATTTCCATATTACATACAACGAAATTATAATGTTTGGTTGAAAATTCAAGAAAAAACGATATAATTATACCGACAGACAGTCGGTCTATAAGGAGGAGTTGGATGAGAAAAGAAGCTGAAGTACGCAAGAACGAAATTCTTGACGCGGCAGATGAGCTTTTCGGTCAGAAGGGCTTGGACGGGACAAGTACAAACGATATTCTCGAAACGGTCGGTATCGCGTGGGGGACAATGTATCATCACTTCAAGGCAAAGGAGGATATTATAGATCCGCTGATTGAGCGGCACAATGTCCGTCTTTTGGGGGCGGTGCAGGAAATTGCTGCCGACAAGAGCATACCTGTAGTCGAGCGCATTATCCGTGTTGTTATGGCACTAAATATAAGTGGCGGAAACAGCAAGGAAATTATGGAGCACATTCATAAGCCGCAGAACGCGCTTATGCATCAAAAAATACAAAAGGTCATCGTCAATGGCGTTCCGCCGATACTAGCGGAAATCATCCGCGAGGGTATTGAGCAGGGAATGTTCAACACACCATTTCCGTATGAGTGTATGGAAATGGTTGTGATGTATGCAACTGCCGTTTTTGATGATGATGTGGTGACAATGACAAACGAGGAGCGCTTTTCACGAGTGCTTGCCTTTATCTGCAATGTAGAAAGGCTGCTTGGGGCAGAAAGCGGAAGTCTGATGAACACTTTAAAGATGTTTGGTATGGGAGGTGGAAGCAACAATGAATAACTCAGTAAAATCCTTCAATAAATTTCTTTTACTTTGGTCGGGTCAGCTTGTTTCCACTATAGGAGGAGGTCTTACGTCATTCGGGCTCGGGATTTATGTTTTCCAGCAGACGGGGAAGGCGTCGGCAATGGCACTAGTCACCTTGCTTGCGTTTATGCCTTCGCTTCTCTTAAGCTCTTATGCGGGCGTTCTTGCAGATCGCCATGATCGAAGGCTGTTAATGGTCTTAGGCGATAGTCTTTCCGCACTCGGACTTGTCTTTATTTTAATTTGTATGCTTCGCGGAGAAGCACAGCTATGGCAGATTTGTGTGGGAGTTGCCATTAGCTCCGTGTTTTCTTCGCTGCTTGAACCCTCATATAAAGCGACGGTTACTGATTTACTTACTGAGGAACAGTACACGCAGGCAAGTGGTCTTGTCCAATTGGCGGGCTCGGCAAAATTTCTGATTTCGCCTATAATTGCGGGATTTTTACTCGCTGTTTCGGATATAAAGCTGTTGCTTATCATCGACATTTGCACTTTTTTTGTCACTGTTTTAACTACGCTTGCTGTACGAAGAGGTCTTCCTTCTAAGACATGTGAACAGACTAAATCTTTTATACATGAGTTCAAAGAAGGTTGGTATGCTATTTCTAAAAACAGAGGAGTGCTTGTTCTTGTCATCGTCACATCCGTGTTGACTTTTTTTCTCGGATTTATTGAAACACTCTCTATACCGATGCTTCTTGCTTTTACGGATAGTTCTGTAATTGGGACAATTGAAACTATTGTTGCTTCTGGAATGCTTGTATCAAGTATACTCCTTGGTTTTTTTTCAATAAAAAAAGATTACGTGAAAATTCTTTCGGTTGCGCTGTTTTGTGAAGGACTGTTTATGGCGGCATTCGGATTTCGCGAACATATTATTTTGATCTGTATTTCCGGATTCCTCTTTTTTGCAATGATGCCATTTGCAAACACAACCCTGGATTTTCTTGTCCGCACGAACATTGATCATTCTGTTCAGGGAAGAGCATGGTCACTGATCGGGGTAATTTCTCAGCTTGGATTTGTTGCTGCTTATGCGCTTTCGGGTATACTTGCAGATTTTGTGTTCACGCCTTTATTAGTGGACGGCGGGATGCTGGCTGACAGTGTGGGGAAAATTATTGGTACGGGCAGCGGCAGAGGAACCGGATTCCTCATTATTATTGCAGGGCTTTTGTTATGTGTGACTTCAATCATTCTATATAACTTGAAATCAGTTAAAACCCTTGAAAACAGAGGGGCCCCATATATTACAGAATAATCCGAAATGACATTTCAAAAAGCAAACTGATCACACTGACAACAACGATATTTGACACTGCCGCGGTTATGCTTGTTTCTCTCTCGGCGATACTTGTGGTCAATCTTTCCGGTGCGAAGGTTGTAATTGACGGAAATTCGCTTGCGGACAGACTGATTACACCTCTTGAGGACTTGAAGCAAACAGACCGACAATAGTAACGATCAAGATTTAATTACCTATTTTGCGTTCACAAGCGAGTGACGAGATAAATCCGTTGTATCTACATATTTGTGCCCGCTCATGTGGAAAGTGTCGCTTGGTTAAAACACAGCTGCTAAGCAGCGGCTGATCAAAAGTCTATAAAAAATACGGCAACGGCTCTGATCGCATCTCTTTGCGAAGGAGCCGTTCTTTATTTTCTATAACAAATAAGCTTGATAAATAAAAGTTGATGCAATGTGATGAAGGAATTTGCGCAATGAGAAGCTTCGGAGCAACGGCACGCTTACATTTAATCATTGCAAGAAGCTGGATCAAGATCCATGGAAAGACTTTTCACTTTTTACCAGCTTTTAAATAGCTTATAATATATTCATAGATGGGAATATTTTAATCTGTCAATAAAAGTGTTATACTATAAGTAAAAGTGATATACTATAATCAGGTACAATCGATACAGAAAAGGTGTGTGTCAAGTCGCGCCTTGGCTTGCTTGTGACGCCTAAGAGGGAGCGACTCTATCTTTTCTGCAAATCTTAGGGGATAAGGAAGGTTAAAATGAGCAACAGAGAAACGAAAACAGACGTCATCTTAATTGGTGCCGGAATCATGAGCGCGACTTTAGGTACACTTCTAAAAGAACTAGCACCGGACTGGAATATTACAGTGTTTGAGAAACTAGCAGACGCAGGAGAGGAAAGCTCTAACGAATGGAATAATGCCGGAACAGGGCATGCCGCATTGTGCGAGCTCAACTACACCTCTGAAAAACCAGACGGATCCGTTGATATTACAAAGGCAATTAAAGTAAATGAACAATTCCAGGTTTCTATGCAGTTTTGGTCTTACCTTGTAAAGAGCCAGCTGATCAATAATCCGCAGGAATTTATTATGCCGCTGCCCCATGTCAGTATGGTGCAAGGAGAAGAAAATGTAGCATTCTTAAAGAGACGTTTTGAAGAGATGTCAAAAAATCCTCTTTTCAAAGGAATGGAATTTTCTGATGACGCGGACAAACTGAAAGAGTGGATTCCGCTTATTATGCAAGACCGTCCAGCAGATGAAGCGATTGCAGCAACGAAAATTGACACAGGTACAGATGTTAACTTTGGCGCTTTAACACGTATGTTATTTGACCACTTAAAAACTAAGAACGTTGAGGTTAACTATAACCATAGCGTCGAAAGTCTTAAGCGCACGAAGGATGGCTTATGGGAAGTAAAAGTACATGATGTGGACGGCTGCAAAATGAAATATGAAACGGCCAAATTCGTCTTCCTTGGAGCCGGGGGAGGAAGCTTGGAGTTGCTGCAAAAATCAGGCATTCCAGAGGGAAAACACATTGGCGGCTTCCCGATTAGCGGATTGTTTATGGTATGCAAAAATCAAGAAGTCGTTGAGCAGCATCATGCCAAAGTATACGGAAAGGCTAAAGTTGGCGCTCCGCCAATGTCCGTTCCGCATCTTGACACACGCTACATCGATAATAAAAAATCCTTATTATTCGGACCGTTTGCCGGTTTTTCGCCTAAGTTCTTAAAAACTGGTTCAAATATGGATTTGATTGCTTCCGTAAAGCCGCATAATATTACTACCTTATTGGCGGCCGGAGTAAAAGAAATGGCGTTGACGAAGTACTTGATCCAGCAGCTGATGCTATCCAAAGAGCAGCGCATGCAAGAATTGCGCGAGTTTATTCCAAATGCCAAGAGTGAAGATTGGGATATGGTGGTTGCCGGCCAGCGTGTACAAGTCATTAAAGATACGGAAGCGGGCGGCAAAGGAACCCTTCAATTTGGCACAGAGGTTGTAAGTGCTTCTGACGGCTCCATCGCTGCCTTGCTGGGTGCTTCTCCGGGGGCTTCCACTGCGGTTCACGTCATGCTTGAGGTTCTTCAAAGATGCTTCCCTCAACATATGGGCGAGTGGGAAGCGAAAATCAAAGAGATGATTCCTTCTTACAGCATGTCGCTCATGCAAAATCCAGAGCTTCTGGAGGAAGTCCACGCTTCAACAGCGCAGACGCTCGGGCTAAGCGAAAACAAGCAACAGCTGCAGACAGCAGGACAAGGCGTATAAAAGACCCGGCAGGCTACCCTGCTAAAGAAGCTTCCCGTTTTTTGCGGGAAGCTTCTTTTTTGACCTTTTATACACTTGCTGTTCCCATTCAAAGAGCCGGCACTAGAAGCTAGTGCCGGCTCTTTTTGTTTCATTAGAAAGCAGGGATGACGACTGTCTCAGCTTTGGCGGGATCGGCTTGGAGCCGGCAAGTTACCCGGCAATTTTCTTTAAGCGTCCTGCCAGCGGCAAGACAATCAGCCCGGCGATAACAACCTGAAGGACATTTCCAGGGACAGAGCCGAATGGCTGTATCCAGTTAGCATACAAAATCACTTCAGCAAAATAATAGCCGACGACTTTAATTGCCAATGCGGCAGCAATCGCCAGTGTGTTGACGATGATTCTCTTGCCGGGCACTTTTTCAGAGATGAGGCCTGCTGTAAAGCCCATTGCCCCAACGATAACAAATGTAAACGGCGCCCATATTGTCCAGCCGGAAAGAAGGTCGAATAAGGCCATTCCGAAGGCTCCTGCTATCGCCCCGGTTTTTTTGCCGTACACGAAGGCGGCGATAAAAAGAGGCACATTTCCCAAGTGGATGAGGCCGCCGTTTCCCATGATTGGAAGCTTTATGTTGATAAACATAGTCGCTACAAGAGTTAATGTAATAAAAAGTGCATTAATGACGATCGCCCTAGTTTTCGTCCTAGCGGCTCCTGCCGATGAAAATGTTGAATCCATATGACAACCTCTTTCTGTTTTTATCTACTATCATACTCTTAATCAGGCACTTAATAAATACCTAATCCTGTTTATTGGAACAGGTAAAGAATAACAAGGATAGAAATAACATATAGGTGGAATAAAAGCCGGATACAGTCTATTCGTAGCTGCAGAATTCTAGTAAGTTTCCATCTGGATCGCGCAAATAGAGTGATTTCATTTTGCCTTTTACGCCAGTTCTTTCCACCGTGCCGGTTTCTAATTCGATGTTCTTCTTTTCCAGTTCATTTTTTAAATAATCAATGCTCCCGTTCACTTCCAAACACAAATCAGCGCTTCCTGTTTGGATATGCTTGGCGTGCGGAGATAATTCTTTTCCTAAAAAGTGCACATTAATTTTGAAGTCGCCAGCGAAAAGCTCCCAGCGTTCATTTGTATTTTTGGCCGTAAAACCCAGCTTTTTATAAAAGGAGATGCAATTTTCCATATTTGCGGTAGTAATGACCAAGTGATCGATTTTTTTAATCATTGATTTGTCCCTGCCTTTTCATTCAGGCCGATTGCCTAATCGCTTTCCTTTCGTAAAGAAATGGTGCTTTAGGATTATAGCATAAATTGATAGATTCTTCTAATCATTCTTAAATTTTGCCTTCTTGCTTGCCGCTTCAATCGTTATTTTTGTTGAACTTTATTACAATTGATATTATTATCAAATTTAATAATATAATGAATGAGGGGAAACATGATGATCGAAAAAGAGATAATCATTGAAAAAGATATTTTTGCTACAGTCACATGCCCGCAGCAGGCCGGAGTGTTTCCAGCAGTCTTGCTTATCGCTGGTTCGGGGCCGATTGATCGCGATGGAAATGGGAAAAAAGGCAAATATCCGACGAATTTATATAAAGAATTAGCCGTTTTCTTTACAGAATGTGGTTTTATGACGCTTCGTTATGACAAGCGCGGGACAGGAAAACGCCAAGGAGACTGGAGGGACGCCGGATTGTCTGACTTATTGTCCGATGCCAAAGCAGCTGCGGCTTTTTTGCAGGGACAGCCCAATGTTTCGAAGGTGATTGTATGCGGCCACAGTGAAGGAACCATCTTAGCGACAGATATCGCGGCGACCATGGCGATAGATGGCTGTATGCTTCTGTCCGGCGGGGTGGATAACTTAATGGAGGCGCTCATTCACCAGCGGAAGCAGGCCTATCGGGAGCTGTTAGAGATGCCTGGCTGGAAAGGGTGGTTTAATCGGAAGCTGAAGGTAGATGAAATAAATGAAAAAAAGGCGGAAAAACTACTGGAGAAAATGAAAGCGTCCAATCGCGACACGATTCGGGTTCAAGGCATTAAGCAGCCGGCAAAATGGTTTCGTGAACATGCAGATTACCAGACGAGAGCGGCTTTACAACGAGTCACTTGCCCTGTTTTCGCCCTGCATGGCAATAAAGATCCGCTTGTAGACAGCACTGTGCTGGAAGAACTGGCAGGCCTCGTGCAAGGAGAAAGTGAATACTATGTCGTCGAAGATATGGAGCATGGCCTGCGCGAACAGGCAGAACCGAAAAGCATATTAAAAACAAAGACGTTGATGAAAACAGTTTTGACGCGACCGCTTCATGAAGAGGCATTGCAGCTGATGGCCGGCTGGCTCAAGCGATTCTTAGCGGAAGACTGAGTTTTTTAAGCGAAAAGAGCCTTTCAAGTCGGAAAGGCTCTAACGTTCTTTCCGGTTTTTTTCATTCCGATTGCAGCCATCTGTTGATTGCCTTGACATAATCATCTTTTGGGTAGTCTTTGTAGAATTCGCTGGCTAGCCGTATAGGATCGCCGAAAAAATATCTTTCATAGTGGGTTTGCCTTGTGCCAAACGAGCTCATGGTGAGATCCCAAGCTAAGCGGAATAGCTTCGTCCGGTCCACGGCCGTTTTGTTTGCTGCCTGCAAATATTGGTCAAGGTCTTTTCTGATGGCAGACTGAAAGGCTTTTTCGGTTGGCAGAGATACCATCCCGCTGGCACCGATTAATTGAATGATTTCAGTAAAGCGAGGGTAAATCCTCGGAAAGACGTTGCTTGCCGCTTGGAGGGGGATAAGACTCGGCCGCATCGATCCCCATTCATCCAATTGGGCATCATTCTCCGATTTCTCAAGCAATGCTTTCATTGTTTCCAGACCGATCATAATTTCCGATAGCTTTTCTTGAATATGCTGATACTCGCTGACGTTAATCGTTTGGACGAGAAGCTCTGCCACACCTAAAATAAATTCTGTTTTGATGGTTTGCCTTGTGACGGCCTGGTGAACGGCAAACGGGGAAAACGAGCTTTTCTTGAGAAAGTCGTTCGCTGCTTTAATATTATCGTAGAAGAAGACACGGTCCCATGGAACGAGCACATGATCAAAGACAATAACAGAATCCATTTCTTCATATTGCGAGCTTAAAGGATGATCAAAACGGGATTCGCTGTTCAGAAAAGACTCTCTGCAAATAAACTTTAATCCTTTCGTATCGGAAGGAATGGAAAATGCGAAGGCCTCATTGGATTGAAAAAACAATTTAGGAGCATGGAACACTAGCACTTCATCCGTTAAGCCGCCCTGAGTAGCAAGAAGACGGGCTCCCTTAATGATCAGTCCCTGCTCATTCCTGTCAACGATTTGAGCAGAGATAGGTTCATTAGCATCCTCGGAATAGATTTGGGAGCGATTCACTTGCGGCGTGATGAATGTATATGTAAATGAAAGATCTTTTTCGCAAGCCAGCTCATACAGTGACCGAATATGTTCAGGAAAGCAATTTTCCCTGCCGGTTAAGAGCTCTGCTGAGGAGGCAAAGCTCATTAGCACGCTGTTTAAGTAGTCAGGGCTTCTTCCCATCAGACCGCCTGTGTGTCTGGCCCATTGTTCGATCATTTTTCTCCTCTTCAGCAAATCCTCCTTTGTTTTCGGCTGTAAATAAGACAGGCCGACACGTTCGCCGGTGCTTGGCGATATAAAAGTCATTTGTTCCTTCAACTCAGGCTGGCATTGCAAATCGTAAAGGGAAGCTTTTGTTTGCAGCAGTCCTTTAAAGGCAGAGTGCTCAGAGAGATTGCCTGCGACTTTTTCTCCATCAAACCAAATTTCTGTTTTGAGCTGGTTTAGACGGTCGATCAATTCTTTTCCGTTTACTACTCCCATGTTTTCACTCCTTTGAATTTTAAATGGTTGAATATGTTATTTTATTAGAGGATGGGAGAGGAGGTGATTTTCAGATGACTGATGCGAGAGGGGATAGATTGAATGCGATCAAGTAAAGATAGCTGTAGTTGAACCCCGCAGGCTCAGTGGTTGAGAAGAGCAGTCGGGATTTTTTTATGAAAAGGATGAATGAGTCGAGAGTTTGCAATGTAATGGAATTTATAGGTTCATTTGGAATCTTTACTATATAATGAAAAGGCTCGATTGAAACATATAGAAGAATGTTTCTAAATATGGCTGCGGAAGAATGCTTTCCGCGGGGAAGCAAGGATTTACACGAATCCCAAGCAATCAGCATGAAAGAAATCATAACAGTTCCAAGGAAAAAGGGAGTGTTTTTCTCTGAATGCTTGCGGCTGATGCTGCAGTCTCAATATCTGGAGCTCCATACAGCCGCAGACTGCTTAAATAATCATTGATTAATTTTATATGAGGTGTGCAATAACATGGTAATCCTGCAAATGAAGAAAATAGAAAAGAATGAAGGAAATACAATTGTTTTTCCAACATTCGATTTAGATGTACGTAAAGGAGAAATAGTGGCGATTAAATGCCATAGTGAAGTGGGCAAACAGCTAATAAAAATGGTCATCGGCGAGGTTCCGTTATCAAACGGCGAGATTTTACTAGAGGGTGTACCTTTAAATCGCCATTTTAAGAGCTTATCTGCCCGGGTAGGAATCTTTCAGCTGGATGAAGTCCTATATGACCGTTTGACGCCACAGGAATACTTGAAGTTCTTTCAACGGCTGTATGGTGCGAAAGAGGAAACAGAAGGGCTTCTCGATAAAGTTTGCCTAGCGGAGAAGGCGAAGGTGAAAATTATGAAGCTGTCTTATTCGGAAAAGAAAAGGCTGCAGCTTGCTAAGTCTGTTTTGCATCAACCGGATTTGCTTCTTATGGAAGAGCCTGACCAAAATATGAATATTGAAAGCAAGATTATTATGCAAAGAGTATTGGCAGACTTTGCAGAGCAAGGAAAAGCTATTCTAATAACGACCGATAACTTTGAAAGCGCCATATCTATGACGAATATTCTTTACCAGTTGAACGAAAAAGGCTTGAAAAAAATTGAAGTGGTTGAGGAGGAACATAAAGAGTCAGCTGGTACCGAAAATCAACTAGCCGCCGCTCAGGAGGAGCTTCCCGATGAAGAGAACCATTCCTTTGCTTACAGGCAGATAAAGGTTGAAAAAATTCCGGCAAAAATGAATGAGAAAATTGTTCTTTTTGATCCGACTGAAATCATTTTTGTAGAGAGCAATGAAGGGGTTGCCCAACTGCATGTAAATGGAGAAGTTTTCCCCTGTTCCGCTACATTAAATGAATTATCTGAACGGCTGCAGCCCTTTGGTTTTTTTCGTTGTCACCGTTCCTATATTGTTAATTTGCAAAGAGTTCGTGAAGTGATTCCCTGGACAAGAAACAGCTACAGCTTAATTCTCGAAGATTCAAAGAAGACTGCTATCCCATTATCTAAAGGGAAGTTGAATGAATTGAAAAATATTATTGGAATTTAATTTTAAATAAGAGTCTAATAGCGGACTTTTGAATAAAATGTTGCTCCATTCAACGGGAAATTGACGCTCCTTAACTGCTTTTTCACTCTTTTGGCCTTGATATTACGGCGTTTTTCTTCTGTGGCCATTACACTTGATGTGCCACGGTGAAAACGAGAAAAGGAGCAAGCAGAATGGAAAATGTTATTGAAGTAAAGCATTTGGTGAAGTCGTTTGAGAATAAAACCGCCTTGAAGCGTGTGGACTTTAATGTAAAAAAAGGGGAGACGATTGGATTTTTAGGTCCTAGCGGATCGGGAAAAACGACTATAATAAAAATTTTAACAGCGCAGCTTCACCCAACATCTGGGGAAGTCAAAGTGTTTAATGAACCAATACATAAGTTAAAGACGCCCGCTTATATGAAAAAAATCGGTATTTTGACAGATAACAGCGGTCTTTATGAGCGGCTTAGCATTTATGATAACCTTGCCTTATATGGCGATTTGTATGAAGTAAAGAAAAGCAGAATAAACGAAGTGCTTGAAGCTGTTAATCTATTAGACGAGAAAAAACAGATTGTACAAAAGCTGTCAAAGGGGATGAAGCAGCGGGTTACGCTAGCCAGGGCCATCTTACACAAACCAGATCTTCTGTTTCTGGATGAACCAACTTCCGCTTTAGATCCAGTCAACACAAAGTATATTCACGAAGGGTTAAAGAAGTTGAATGAGGAAGGAACAACGATTTTTTTAACTACCCATGATATGCAGGAGGCCGAGGTGCTTTGTGATCGGGTCGCTTTTTTGCATGACGGCGAAATAAGGCTGCTGGATACACCGCAAAGCTTAAGGGCTCGAGAGAAAAACATATCGATCTCACTCGTATTAAAGGGCGACAGAACAGTCGTCGTTAAGAAAGACGAGGAAGGGGCTAAAGCCATCTATGACTCTATTCAAACAGGCCAGCTTCTAACTATTCATTCAAATGAGCCGACACTTGGGGACATCTTTGTCCGGTTAACAGGGAGGAACTTATAATGACCTTTTCAACGAAAAGAGTAAATGCCATATTTATTAAGGATTGGAAAGACCTTCAAAGAAACTCTTATATTCTTTTTACAGCAGCTATTCCGTTATTTTTTGCTGCATGGCTCGGGCGCATAGGGGCAGACAGCGCCATCCTGGCTTCATATCCGGTTAATTTAGCTCTGGTGATTGCCGGTGCATTTATTCAAGCAGCTATGGTAGCAGAGGAGAAAGAAAAAAATACACTGAGAGGACTGCTATTGTCACCGGCAAATACGCTGGAAATCTTAGTGGGAAAAAGCGCTCTATCCGCTGTAATGACCATTGTGATCATTACGGGATCCATCTTATTGTCAGGCTATCACGTTCCGTCCCTGCCGGTATTTGCAGTGAGTATATTGCTCGGCCTAATTATTTATTTAGCTATTGGAACTATTCTTGGCTTGCTGTCACGGACGGTCATGGAGAGCAGCATTATTGGCATGCCTGTACTGGTAGTCTTTGGAATGGCTTCTATGGTGAAAACGACGATAGAAAATGAAGTTCTTGTCAAGGTGATCGATTATTTGCCAAGCGAACAATTAAACCATATTTGGGTCCGCTTAGGCGAGGGCGAGGGTTTAAGTGCTGTCAGCGGCAATATGGCGGTACTGTTGCTGTGGGCTGCCGCATCATTTTTTGCCACTATGCTGATTTATCGGAAAAACAGTATGGATTACTCATAATTGCTAAGCAGGCATTCTTGTTAATGCCTGCTTTTTAGTTTGCCGCTCTTTAGGCAAAGGGCAGGAACTCTTGAAGCAATCAACTTTAAGTTAAATATTTTTTTCGTTTTTTTCATATAAATAGGTTGCTGTTAGTTAAAGCTTGATGGCAAGGAGGGGATTCGCTAATGATCGGTTTATTCGTTATCTTGCTGCTTGTATTGCTGCTGCCTTTCCTCGCGAAAAAGGTGGAGGAGAATTTAGAAGTATTTTTATTTGTGATGGGAGGTTTGGCGGCTGTCAGCGGCCATGTGCTGGATCGGGCTTTACTGGAGAAGGCGCTCAAAGATCCGATCAGCATTACGGCTGCTGTATTGGCGGCCGGCCTTTTGTTCAAGTGGCTGAGAAAGCCATTAGAAAAAGGGATTTATCGACTTCAGACGGGGATGCCCTTTCGCTTGTTTATTGCCTTGGTTGTTGTTATTTCAGGGCTGCTGTCAAGTGTGATTACAGCGATTATCGCCGCTCTGATTTTAGTTTTGATAGTGAGTGTTCTGCCGCTTGATCGCCAATCTGAGGTCAGGCTTGTCATCTTAGCTTGTTTCTCGATTGGGCTGGGGGCTTCTTTAACACCAATCGGGGAGCCGCTGTCCACGATCGCGATCAGCAAGCTGGGAGGAGATTTCTTTTATCTTTTGCGGCTGATCGGACCGGAAGTGTTAGGGGCTGTTCTGCTTTTAGGCATTCTTGCGATGATGGTTGTTCACCCGGCGGCCGATCAGGCCAGCCTGAGAGATCGCCGGACGGAGGAGTCCTATGAAGAGATTGCCGTGCGAACGGTGAAGATTTACTTATTTGTAATGGGATTGACCTTGCTTGGTGCCGGGTTTGAACCGCTCATTAACCAATACCTTCTTCATGTCGATACCGGTGTTCTATACTGGATGAACATGATCTCAGCCATACTTGACAACGCGACCCTCACTGCTGCTGAAATTAGCCCTTCCATGGACGAACCGGCTGTAAAGGCGATTCTGCTGGGTCTTTTGATCAGCGGAGGGATGCTTGTTCCAGGCAACATTCCGAACATTATTTCAGCAGGAAAGCTGGGAATCACGAGCAAGGAATGGGCGAAATTTGGACTGCCTGTCGGTCTTGTCATCATGCTTCTCTGCTTTATGGTCCTTACCTTCCTATAAAGACTTAGAATGCTGCCTGCACGTTCGAGCTTAAGAGTCGCTTCTTAAGCTTTTTTCTCTTTTTATTGGGCAAAGTAACTAGTGATGAGTTGTTCCAGTGAGTGAAGCTGCTTGCTTGCCGGAACGCCAGCGCTTTCTTTCAGCGAAGAGAGCGCGCTTTTTACAAGAAATCTGCGAGGGTTTCTCGCATGAAGAAGCTCATCTTGAATAAAGTCCAGCAATTCGCTGCATTTCAGCTTTTCTTCCTGGCAGTGACCGGCTTTTTTCAACGCGGAAATAATGCTGCAAAGTTTTTGCTGAAATGTCTGGTCGGCTTTTTTGCAGTCTGGAAGCCAGTTGTCCAAGAATTCAGGACGAATTAATTGCTCACCGGATTCGGCTGCTTCGTTTACAACGCCTACAATCCTGTTGACGCTGTATCTTACTGCTCGCTGAAAGCCGGCTTTTGACTCATGAACCAGCGCATAGTATCTCAATGTTTGATGCAAAATGCCGATCAGCATGATGGCGCCGTCCAATAAATAGGGACGATGACTTTCGTCGAAAATATCCGTAAAGCGCTGATGCACCCAGCGGATCGTAAGCAATTGGCCTCTCTTCATAAATTGCTTTAAATCCTCATCATTTGTCACGAGTACTTCTTCGAAGAGAGCGATTAACTTATTAGTCCGGTTTGTCTGCATTTGAAGCTCAATTTGCTTAATGAAAATTTCAATATCAGAAGGGTCTTGGCCGATAAGCAGCTCGTTCCGTTCCTTTTCCAGCTGGCGATAAATTGTTTTAAACAAAGCGATGAGCAGTTCATTTTTAGAAGGAAAATAATTATAAAATGTACCCTTCGAGATACCGCTGTAGTCCAATATATCCTGGATAGAGGTGGCTTGGAACCCCTTCTCAATAAATAGCTGGTGAGCCATTTTAATCACATGCTGTTTTCTATCATTCATTTGATCACCTTTATTATTAGTTAGACTGCCTGTTCAAAACTATAGTACATTATTTTTCAGACTAGTACAAACTCAATAAAATAAAGGTACTTTTAGGTTGCAGAATTTGAACATATAGTATATGATAGCTGTTGTGTGAAATGATGGTACAAAATAATAGACTGAATGTACATGGAGGGGAATAGATGGAACATTCAATAGAAAAGACATCTCGCCCGCAGTACGGAATTCTGGCCGTTCTGATGATTGGGGCTTTTATTGCATTTTTAAATAACACGCTGTTAAACATTGCGCTTCCTTCTATTATGAAGGACTTAAAGGTTGACGCATCGACTGTGCAGTGGCTGACAACAGGATTTATGCTGGTGAATGGAATTATGATTCCAACGACCGCTTTTTTAATTCAGAAATATTCGGTTCGCCGTTTGTTTTTGATCGCCATGAGCTTATTTACGATAGGGACCATTATCGCTGGAGTGGCTCATGTATTTCCTATTCTGCTGGCTGCACGCATGGTTCAAGCCTCTGGCTCGGCCATTATGATGCCGCTCTTAATGAATGTCATGCTTGTGAGCTTTCCTGTAGAAAAAAGAGGAGCCGCGATGGGGGTATTTGGATTAATCTTAATGGCGGCGCCAGCTATCGGCCCGACTTTATCCGGCTGGATTATTGAGCATTACGATTGGCGGATGCTGTTCCATTTTGTAACGCCGATTGCTGTTGTTGTGCTGTTAATTGGTTACTTCTTGCTGAAGGACAAAAAAGAAAAGGTGAATATCCGCCTTGATTTATTTTCCTTGTGCTTGTCAACCTTAGGATTTGGCGGTCTGCTGTACGGGTTCAGTTCTGCCGGCAGCAAAGGCTGGGATAGTCCGCAAGTATATGGAACGATCTTAGTGGGGGTTGTTGCTTTAGTATGGTTTATTTTGCGCCAGCTGAAGATGGATATGCCGATGCTTAACTTCCGGATCTTTAAATATCCGATGTTTGCCTTGTCATCATCCATTACGATGGTTGTAAATATGGCCATGTTTTCCGGTATGCTGCTGATTCCTATTTATGTGCAGACCATCCGCGGGATTTCACCAATGGATGCTGGTCTGATGATGCTGCCGGGAGCACTTGTGATGGCGGTGATGTCACCGGTCACTGGAAGATTGTTCGATAAGTTTGGCGGCCGTGTGCTAGCTGCTACCGGCTTATTGATTACAACGGTTACTACGTACTATTTCAGTAAGTTAACGCTGGATACAACTTACACCCATTTAGTTTTACTAAATGCTGTACGGATGTTCGGCATGTCAATGGTTATGATGCCTGTTTCCACCAACGGCTTAAATCAGCTGCCTGCCCGCTTTTATCCGCATGGCACAGCTATGAACAACACGTTGAATCAAGTATCGGGCGCCATCGGAACGGCTCTCCTCGTCACGGTGATGTCTAATCGCACCGAAACACACGCGGCAGAAATAGCGGCCGATGCGATGAAGCATGCGGCTGCGCAGCCGACACCGGCAGCTTTGGCGGAGATGAAACAGCAAATTGCGATGAAAGCGATGCTTGAAGGAATTAACGATGCCTTTTTTATTGCTACTTTAATTGCTACGGTGGCGCTTATTCTTTCGCTCTTTATTAAGCGCTCTAAGCCGGCTGAAGATCGTCCGCAGGAGAGACAGGCGAAGCAGCAGCTGGCAGAGAATTAACCAGTTCGTTTGGGCGTTAATAATGCCGGCACTGTATCCGAGGCGTTGAAGTCATGTCTGCGGCAAGCGTCCGCCTATTTTTGAGAAGAAAAAGGAGCCGCCTGATGTTTGTTCAGGTGGTTCCTTTTCATTTGACGATGGATTTTTTTTGAAACACGGCATATCCAGCAACGATCAGCGCTCCTGCCATTCCGGAAAACAAATCGGTCATTGTATCCTTGTTGCTGTCGCTTTCCAATGCGCCGATCAGCGTGCCGACAAATTCCACGCCTTCCCACATGACGCTGGAAGTGATGGAGAAGGATAAAACAAATAGAAAAATGAGCCAAGACGAAACATGGCGTTCTGCCGATTCAGGGATGTACCATTTGTATAAAGCGATGGCCACGAAAGCCATAAAGGCGCTTCCGAGAAAATGAGTGGCTGTATCCCACCAAGAGAACCGGTCATAAAAGCGCAGCATTGCTCCGAGGAAAAAGGTGCTGAACAGCAAAAGGTAGTAGCCGGCTATAAGCGGCAAACTGAATGGAATCCGCTTGCAAAACAGAAGCAGCAAGGGCAGGGCGCTAGTTAAAACTCTTCCCAGCATATCAGTCCAGTCAAAAGAAGCACCATTTATGTAGTTGATGACGGAGCCGCCAACTACTAACAGAGTAAAAAGGATGCTCAAGATCCATATCGCTTTCTTTTTCATTTCTATCGCCTCATTTATTGAAGTTCTTAACAGTATGTCCATTCCTGTGTGATTTACCAGCTAAAATAAAAAAGATTAGCCTAGCGGCTAATCTCAGA
>NZ_BCVF01000047.1 GCF_001591605.1 Bacillus badius NBRC 15713
GAATAAAACCAATAAAAGCCGGGCATATTAAAAATGTCCTTTTTATTTCGTTGACACCTACATTGGGCTATAGCCAAGCGGTAAGGCAACGGACTTTGACTCCGTCATGCGCTGGTTCGAATCCAGCTAGCCCAGCCACAACGAGCCATTAGCTCAGTTGGTAGAGCATCTGACTTTTAATCAGAGGGTCGAAGGTTCGAGTCCTTCATGGCTCACTCTTTAAAAAAGCTGAATTCATTTAATGGACACGCCATTAAATGAATTCAGCTTTTTTTACGTTTGTTCTTCTGTAAGAGCGCACAATTTTGTATAAATCCTTTCTTTTTAGAAAACTGTGAATAATTATCCACAAAAGTGTCCAGTTGAGTCAACTTCTTTCTTTCGGGTAAAATAAGGCGAGCAACATGAAAGGGGAATTCTTATGACGAATGAAAAGAAAATAGCTATTATCGGAGTACCGATGGATTTAGGACAATTACGACGCGGGGTAGATATGGGGCCCAGCGCGATCCGCTATGCAGGCATAACTGACCGCCTTGAAGCTTTGCATTATGAGGTAGAGGACTGCGGCGATGTTGAAATCAATAAAACGCATGCTGTTCATAGCGAAAATACAAATTTAAAGAACTTGAAAGCGGTTGCTGAAGCAAGCCATAAACTTGCAGAAAAAGTGGACAACGTCATTGAAGCAGGCAGCTTTCCGCTCGTGCTTGGCGGTGATCACAGCATCGCCATTGGAACATTGGCAGGCGTAGCTAAGCACTACAGCAACTTGGGTGTCATTTGGTATGATGCGCACGGCGACTTAAATACTGCTGAAACTTCTCCTACAGGCAATATCCACGGCATGCCTTTAGCTGTCAGCCTTGGTCTTGGCCATGAAGAGCTTACAGGCATTTACGGGAAGTCTCCAAAAGTGAAGCCGGAAAACATTGTAATTATCGGAGCACGCGACCTTGATGAAGGGGAAAAAGCGCTTATTAAAGAAAAAGGAATCAAAGTATATACCATGCATGAAGTGGACCGCTTGGGCATGACAAAGGTCATTGAAGAAACCATTGAATACTTGCAAGAAAAAACGGACGGTGTTCACTTATCTTTAGACCTTGACGGATTAGATCCAAATGATGCGCCGGGAGTCGGTACGCCTGTTATTGGCGGAATTAGCTATCGGGAAAGCCATTTGGCCATGGAGATGCTGGCGGAAAGCGGATTAATTACATCAGCGGAATTTGTTGAAGTTAACCCGATTCTTGATGAGAAAAATAAGACGGCTTCGGTAGCAGTCGCATTAATGGCCTCTTTATTCGGAAGCAAGCTTTTATAGGATTGAGTTTGTCTATACAGAAGCCAAGCTTTTTTATTTGCACTCTTACAAATTTGCCTTCATAAAAAATAACCGGAATTCCTGGCTCTCAGCCAGCTTCCGGTTATTTTAATTGCTCCAGTTGATTCAATAATTGATCAAGCTGCACGCTGATTTCGACGACTTTTTGATCAGAAAAAGATGTTTGCATGGCTAATGCCACCATTGTGTTCCGGTGATTTTCAATCTCTTCTAGTAGATGTGCTGCAGCCATCATCAATCTCAACTCCCACCATCGTATCATTTATATTCACCTTACCCTTTTACAAAAATCTGTAAACATGTTTGCGTAATTTGGTATGATAGAATTGTGCTTTTTTTTGAAACCTTTTAAGCGGACAATCGTATGAAAAGATACCTGCGAGGGCAGGAGGTAAAAATGATGGAGTTAATTATCCAAAGAAGGATAAAGCAAGTTTTAAAGGGTGACCAAAATGCTTTTGGTGAAATTGTAGAGATTTACAAGGACAAAGTGTACCAGATATGTTTCCGGATGCTGTGGGATCGCCATGAGGCAGAAGACGCAGCTCAGGAGGCGTTTATTAAAGCGTTTGTTAATATTCATACGTACGACCCAGAAAAGAAATTTGCCACCTGGCTATATAGGATTGCAACCAACCTTTGTATTGACCGGATTCGTAAAAAAAAGCCGGATTATCATTTGGATGCTGAAATTTCCGGTACAGAAGGCTTGAATATGTACTCGCAAATTGCATCCGCGGAAGAGCTTCCAGAAGAAGCGGTGGAAAATTCAGAGCTGCAGGAGATTATCCAGTCAGCGATCTTTAAGCTTCCGGAAAAGTATCGGTCAGTCATTATCTTAAAGTACCTCGAAGAGCTGCAGCTGCAAGAAATTGCGGATATTTTGGAACTGCCCCTTGGAACGGTCAAAACACGTGTACATAGAGGGCGGGAAGCACTTCGTAAGTATTTGCGGAATATGTGAGAAGGGATGTGTGAAATGATGGCTTCTTGTCAAAAAGAGATCGTTCGCTTGATGCATAATTATTTAGATGGGGAGCTTATTTCAGGAGAACAGCGCAAACTAAAAGTACATCTACAGAAATGCGAGAATTGCCGTCAGCACTTTTTCGAATTGAAAAAAACGATTGCGCTTGTGCAAAGCATGTCCCAAGTAAGAGCTCCTGAAGGATTTACGGAAAAAGTTTTGTTCTCTCTGCCGAAGGAAGCAAGAATGAGCAGCATTCAGCGCTGGATACGGAAGCATCCGTTTTTTATGGCCGCTTCCTTGTTTATCGTTTTAACAACGGGCGGGTTTTTATCCTCATGGCAGCAGGAAACAGATCACTTTGCTTTTACGAAGCATGAAAATCTGCATGTGGAAAATGACACGGTGGTCGTTCCAGCCGGAGAGAGGGTGAAAGGAGACATCGTTGTAAGGAACGGCGATATTCGGATTGAAGGGGAAGTAGAAGGTGACGTGACGGTTATCAATGGGGAGAAGTATATGGCCTCAGCCGGAAACGTTACAGGTGATATCGAAGAAATTGATGAGGCATTCGGCTGGTTATGGTATAAATTGAAAAAAACAGTAGCGGGAGTGTTTGATTAACAGCCGGAAACACGCTGTTTTCTTAAACCATTTTTCCTTTCTCCCTTTTAGTTCTGACTTTTCGGTAGACTATGTTATAATATGCTGGTTAAGTAAAAATAAAGCCTCTGTGCGGCTGGAGTCATTACATTATTGGAGGATGTAATATGCCGTTTTCAAACTACTTCGCACATTTTACAGTACTGGATTACTTATCCAATGCTCTTGATATATTGCTTGTTTGGTTTGTTGTTTATAAGCTTTTAATGGTTATAAGAGGCACGAAAGCCGTTCAGCTCGTTAAAGGTATTTTTGTTATTTTGGCCGCACGGGGTTTAAGCGGGCTGTTTGGGCTTGATACACTAAGCTGGATTATGGAACAAGCATTAACTTGGGGATTTTTGGCTGTCATCATTATTTTTCAGCCTGAGGTGCGCCGGGCGCTGGAGCAGCTCGGACGAGGAAGGTTTTTCTCAAGAAACGTTATGCAGGAAGATAAAGAGCAGCGGGATTTAATAGAAGCGCTCACCAAGTCGGTCAGCTACATGGCAAAACGGCGGATCGGGGCGTTGATCTCAATAGAGAAAGAAACAGGCATGAACGATTACATCGAAACAGGCATCCCGCTGTATTCAGCTGTATCATCAGAATTGCTTATCAATATTTTCATTCCTAATACCCCTCTTCACGATGGGGCAGTTATTATCCAGAAAAACCAAATAGCTGCAGCGGCCTGCTATTTGCCTTTATCCGAAAGCCCGTTCATTTCAAAAGAACTGGGCACGCGGCATAGAGCAGCCTTGGGCATCAGTGAAGTGACAGACAGTATCACGATTATTGTCTCTGAGGAAACCGGTGCCGTGTCTGTTACCAAAAATGGTGACTTGTTCCGTGACTTATCTGCTGAAGATTTTGAAAAGCTGTTAACTCATGAACTGCTGACGAAAGAAAGTGATTCCTCAAACCGGTGGATCTGGAGGGGGAGAAAAAGCGATGGATAAATTTGTAGAAAGCGCCTGGTTTGTGCGCATCGTTGCTTTACTTCTCACTGTTTTGCTTTATATATCTGTGAACTTTAGCGATTTTCAGTTGCTCCAAAAGGCGGATAAGTCTTCGCAAAACAACAGTGAAGTAATTACCGATGTTCCGGTTCAGGTGTATTATGACACAGAAAACCTATTCGTTGCCGGGGTTCCGGATAAAGTCAAAGTAGAGCTTTCAGGTCCAAAGAGTCTGATTGAGTCGGCAAAACGGCTTAGGGATTTTGAACTGTTTATTGACTTAACTAACGTCAGCATCGGCAAACACCGTGTGCCGATTAAGTACAAGCAGATTTCCGACAAATTGAAAGTGACGGTCCTCCCGGAAGCGGTGGATGTCACGATCGAGGAGAAGGTATCTGATTACTTTGTGGTCAGTCCGGAATTCAATGATAATATGCTGGCCGAAGGATACCAGGAAGAGGCTGTTTCCGTTGATCCGAAACGAGTAAAGGTCACCGGTTCGAAATCGGCGCTCAATAAGATTGTTTATGTGAAAGCCACGCTGGATGTGAAAGAAAAGGTGGATAAAGAAACGACTGGTACAGCCAAGGTTCAGGTGCTTGACAGTGAATTGAACAAGCTGGATGTGAAGGTGGAGCCTGAAACCGTTCAAGTATCTATCTCGGTTAAAAATCCAAGCAAAAAAATAGCCTTGAGAATGTTTCCAAAAGGCACGCCGCCTGATGGCATCAAAATTAAATCCATTAAGCCTGAAACGGAAGAGATCACCATTTACGGCAAAGAATCTATCCTGAAAGAAATGGAAGAATTAGTGGTGCCAGTGGAAGTAGACGGCATTAAAAAAGACACTACATTGACCGTTCCGATTGAGATTGGTGAAGGCTTAAACTTTGTTTCTCCGCAAATGATAAAGGTAAAAGTGACAGTTGAAGGAAATCCGGAAAGTGAACCAGAAGAGGACAGCGGCGCATAAAGCTGCTTGAACAGAAGGTAAAACAAAGGAGAGAATCGATAAATGGGAAAGTATTTTGGAACTGATGGAGTAAGAGGAGTAGCGAATACGGAGTTAACACCGGAGCTCGCCTTTAAATTGGGCAGATTCGGAGGCTATGTGTTAACGAAGAACGCAGAGCGCCCAAAAGTGGTGGTAGGCCGTGATACGCGTATTTCCGGCCATATGCTGGAGGGAGCTCTAGTTGCCGGCCTCTTATCCATTGGGGCAGAAGTAATGCGTCTCGGGGTGATTTCTACACCAGGCGTTGCTTATTTAACGAAGGTGATGGATGCTCAAACAGGCGTAATGATCTCAGCTTCTCATAATCCGGTGGGAGACAATGGAATTAAATTCTTCGGTCCGGACGGCTTTAAATTGTCTGATGAACAGGAAGCAGAAATCGAAGCCCTCCTTGAGCAAGAAACGGATCATTTGCCGCGGCCAACCGGCGCCGATCTCGGTCAGGTGAGCGATTATTTTGAAGGCGGCCAAAAGTACATTCAGTACCTGAAGCAATCAGTGGATGAAGATTTCTCTGGTATCCACATTGCGCTTGACTGTGCACATGGAGCGACTTCCTCACTGGCCACTCATTTATTTGCAGATTTAGAGGCAGATATTTCAACGATGGGAACATCCCCTAACGGCCTAAACATTAACGATGGGGTAGGCTCTACTCATCCGGAAGCACTGGCAGCGTTCTTGCTGGAGAAAAAAGCAGATGTCGGTTTATCATTTGACGGAGACGGCGACCGTTTAATTGCCATTGATGAAAAAGGAAACATTGTAGACGGCGATCAAATTATGTTCATTTGTGCCAAGTACATGCATGCACATGGCCAGCTGAACCAATCAGTGGTTGTCTCCACAGTTATGAGCAACCTTGGCTTCTACAAAGGGCTAGAAGCTCTCGGCATTCGAAGCGTGCAGACAGCGGTTGGTGACCGTTATGTCGTAGAAGCAATGAAGAAGAATCAATATAATCTGGGCGGAGAGCAGTCCGGCCATATCGTCTTCCTTGACTACAATACGACAGGCGATGGATTGTTAACGGGCTTGCAGCTTGTTAACATCATGAAGATGACGAAAAAGCCATTATCCGAACTGGCAGCGGAAATGAAAAAATTCCCGCAAATCTTAAAAAATGTACGGGTAACTGATAAATATAAAGTAACCGAGAACGAAAAGGTGAAAGCCGTCATTGAGGAAGTAGAAGCTGAAATGAACGGAAACGGCCGCGTGCTCGTTCGTCCATCCGGCACAGAACCGCTTGTGCGTGTCATGGTGGAAGCGCAGACGGAAGAGCAGTGCCAGGTGTTTGTTGACCGGATTGCGACTGTAGTGGACGCAGAAATGGGTTTGAATGAATAAAATCACGTTTTAATCACCCGACAGATGGGAACGAAAGAAGAGGCGCACATTGGCGTCTCTTTCTTCATATAAATGTAATAATATGGCCGTTATATTAAAAAAGAAAATATCAGTTGACGGCAAGAAATTGAGTAGTGTATGATAATCCTGTTTTACAAAAACAGTCAAGAAAGGAGAAGAAGTTATTCTGGACCATTTGCTTCATAAAGCGCCTGAACTAGCGGGAGAGAGCCCGGCTAGTTGACGAGGAGGAGGTTTATCGAAATGTTCGGCGGATGCCTCCCGGTTGATTCCTGCACAATCGTTAGTCCTTCCTTAAATCGCAAGGGTAACCTGGCGGACAAAGGGAATGGAAATGCGGAAAGTCGAAAAGAATAGAAAAGAAAAAGAAGAGCGGCAAATAAGCGCTCTGCTTTTGCCTGCCTTCTTTATAGGAGGAACATTGTATGTGCGGAATTGTTGGTTATATCGGCTATAAGGATGCCAAAGAAATCTTGCTGAGCGGCTTAGAAAAGCTGGAATACCGGGGCTACGACTCTGCCGGTATTGCGGTGAGAGACGCGCAAGATGTGAAGGTGTTTAAAGAAAAAGGACGAATCGCTGATCTGCGCAAAATCGTGGACGAAAAGATAAGCACAGTAACAGGGATCGGCCATACGCGCTGGGCGACTCATGGAGTGCCTAGCAGAGAGAATGCACATCCTCACCAAAGTCAGTCCGGCCGGTTTACACTCGTTCATAATGGTGTCATCGAAAACTATGAGCAGCTGACGAAGGACTATTTATTCGATGTGCCGCTCAAAAGCGATACTGATACAGAAGTCATCGTTCAGCTCATTGAACTATTTGCCAGCGAAGGCTTGGAAACAGAAGCAGCCTTTCGTAAAACGCTGCAGCTGCTGAAAGGCTCTTATGCCATCGGTTTGCTGGATAGAGAAGATCCGGATACGATCTTTGCGGCCAAAAATAAAAGCCCGCTGCTTGTCGGCTTGGGAGAAGGATTTAACGTCATCGCCTCTGATGCCATGGCAATGATTCAAGTAACTGACCAATTTGTAGAATTAATGGACAAAGAGGTCGTGCTCCTGACAAACGAAAAAGTGATCATCGAAAACCTGAACGGTGAAGAAATCAAACGCGCACCGTACACAGCGGAACTGGATGCCAGTGATATCGAAAAAGGCACCTACCCGCATTATATGCTGAAAGAAATTGACGAGCAGCCGCTTGTCATGAGAAAAATTATTCAAGCCTACCAAAATGAACAAGAGCAGCTCGCTGTTGATTCAGAAATTGTGGAGGCCCTAAAAGCGGCTGACCGTTTATATATCATCGCATGCGGAACGAGCTACCATGCCGGACTCGTTGGTAAACAATATTTAGAATCGCTTGCGAAAATCCCGACGGAAGTGCATGTGGCCAGTGAATTTGTTTATAACATGCCGCTTCTTTCGAAAAACCCGCTGTTTATTTTCATTTCTCAGAGCGGCGAAACAGCTGACAGCCGTGCGGTGCTTGTGAAAGTAAAAGAAATGGGATATCAGGCATTAACGATTACCAATGTGCAAGGCTCTACTCTTTCCCGTGAAGCGGATTACACGCTCTTGCTTCATGCTGGCCCTGAAATCGCTGTTGCATCCACGAAGGCCTATACGGCCCAAGTGTCTGTACTCGCGATCCTGGCTCATGCTGCGGCCGAAGCGCTGGGCATGAAAACAAACCTGAACCTGGTTCATGAGCTAGGCATTATCGCAAATGCCATGGAAATGCTTTGCGATGCCAAAGATGAGTTTGAACAAATCGCGAGAGACTATTTGACAACGACTCGCAACTGCTTCTTTATTGGCCGTGCCATTGATTATTATGTAGGTCTTGAAGGTGCCTTAAAGCTGAAAGAGATCTCCTACATTCAGGCGGAAGGCTTTGCCGGAGGAGAGCTAAAACATGGCACAATCGCTTTAATCGAAGACGGTACGCCGGTCATGGCATTGGCTACTCAGGAAAAAGTCAACTTAAGCATCCGCGGAAACGTGAAGGAAGTGGCAGCCCGCGGCGCTAACCCTTGCATTATCTCAATGAAAGGGCTGGAAAGCGAGGACGACCGCTTCGTCATCCCGGCGGTCCACGAGCTGCTCACACCGCTTGTCTCTGTCGTGCCTCTGCAGCTGATCGCTTACTATGCCGCCCTGCACCGCGACTGTGACGTCGACAAGCCGCGCAACCTGGCGAAGAGTGTGACAGTTGAGTAAGCAAGGCTAGGGCAGCATGCAGCTTTGTAACTTTAAAATAAAGTCGTACCGTTTATAAAAAAGATGTACCGTTTAAAATAAAGTTGTACTGTTTGGAAAAAAGTTGCACCGTTTTACCCCTTTAGATATGATGGCCTAAAGGGGTGTTTTTATGGCCAAAAGAACTAGAACATCTAAAATTGATAAATGGATTAGAGAGGGGCGGGGATCAGGGATAGGTTCAGATTATAAGCCTTGGTTAAATATTCAAGACGTCTCTTCATTGGGGCGTTCTACTCGTTTGAGAGGGATTAAAACAAAAAGACAACATGAATTTTTGTCTGACTTAGAACGAAATTATTTTTATATAACTGAATATTCTGATTTAGTTATTGATATTCGAGAACAATTTCCTTTACTACCGTTGGAAGAAACTATCGTCATTGCGGATGAGCTAGGTCTTAAACATCCTGCTGATCCTAAAACAGGTAAGCCGATAGTAATGACAACGGATTTTTTTATATCGCTTGATAAAGGGCAAGGCTTATTTGAAATAGCTCGTACGATCAAGATGAAAGATGAGTTATTAAAAGAACGTGTACTTGAAAAGTTTGAGATTGAACGGGAATATTGGCGGCGAAGAGACATTGACTGGGGCATTGTAACAGAAGAAGAAATTCCAAAGACAATGGCTAGAAATATCAGCTATATTCATGGGTATTATGAAATTCGGGATTACGATGTATTTCGGGAAATGGATACACAAAATATTGAGGATTTATCTCTTTCACTCATTCAAAGGTTATTAAGTGGAGCAACAAGTAGTATTCGAATCACAACCAATCAATTTGAAATGGATACACATTTACCATCGGGAAGTGGTGTTACGTTGTTCTATCACTTGTTAGCTCAAAAAGTAATTCATATTAACATGTTAGAGCCGTTTAGTTTAGAACAGCCTGTTTTAATTGATTTCATTGATGAAACAAGACTGAAGCAGGTGAGATACGGATGATATATATTAATCAAGTATTGCAGTGCGTAAAAGGCTCTAAAAGGATTAGAGTCATTGAAATAGAAGAAGAATATGTATTTGTTGTCAATATTGATGCGAAGACCTCAATGCCGAAAAAAGAGCTTTATACAGCCTTGCAGACAGAGCTGATACAAAAAGAGTTATTGGTTATCACCGATCCCTATGCCCGCGTAGGTTCAGATGAAGATTTAACGACTACACAGATTCAAAAGCGTGAAAAGGATTGGAAATTAATACAGGAATATTGTTTACCACACTTAGAATTTTTATTGCAAAAGCATGGCAGAGAATCAAAAATCAAAGAAATTGCTGACCAATTAGGAGTGACACCTACTAAAGTAAAAAAACTTGTTAGCCGTTACTGGCAGCGAGGCATGAATAAAAACGCTATGCTGCCTGATTATATGAACTCTGGTGGTCGCGGGAAAACGAAAAATTTAACGAATGAAAAGATTGGCCGACCAAGGCGTATAACGGTTAATGGTGATCATGGAACAGGCATAAACATTACAGATGAAGTGAGGCTGCAATTTGAACATGCCATTATCAAATATTATCGGACAGCAAGAGGTTATTTTTTAAAAGATGTCTATAATTTTATTTTGCGTGATTTCTATTCAGATCGTTATAAAGAAAACGGAGAGATCAAATATCGCGTCTGGGAATCGAATCGCATTCCCTCGTACCATCAGTTTTATTATTGGTTTAAAAAGCTGGAAGATCCGAAGAAAGATATTCAATTCCGTAATAGTACAAAAGCGTATGAATTAAAATACCGGCCTATTTTAAGTGATTCAAAATCAGAAACGAATGGGCCAGGCACGCGTTTTCAAATTGATGCAACTATTGCAGATATTTACTTAGTTAGTTCACTTGATGCAAATAAGATTATTGGCCGTCCGGTTATTTATGCTGTTATGGATGTCTATTCAAGGATCATTACAGGCATTTATGTTGGGCTAGAAGGGCCTTCTTGGCTTGGTGCAATGATGGCATTGGATAATATGGTGGCTGATAAAGTAGCGTTTTGCAGTCAGTATGGTATCGAAATTGAAGAATCACAATGGCCGACACATCATTTGCCAGAGATTATTATTGCCGACCGTGGAGAATTTGAAGGTTACTCCGTGGAAAACCTGATTAACAATTTAAATATCAAAATTGAAAATACAACAGCTTACCGTGGTGATTTGAAAGGGATTGTGGAGCGGAAATTCCGCACGATAAATGGAAAGATAAAGCAAAAAGCACCCGGTGCCATCCAAAAAGAATTTCGTGAACGAGGCGATCGAGATTACCGTTTGGATGCAACGCTGAACCTAAAAGAGTTTACCGCGCTCATCGTTACACTTGTGATACACCACAATCATAAGATCATTGATAAATATCCAATGGAAAAAGAAATGATAGCAGAAAATGTGGTTCCAACACCTATTCATTTATGGAATTGGGGTATCCAAAACCGTAAAGGACGTTTAAGAACGATTGACCGAAATATATTACGTTTAAATGTATTGCCTCGCGCTAAAGCGACGATTTCAAGAGCCGGAATCAAATTTAAAAACTTGATGTATGGATCACGAAAGGCGATTGAAGAACAGTGGTACTTAAAGCTAAAGAATCAGCGCATTGAAGTTGTGTACGATCCGCGTCATGTAGAGAAGATATACATTCCGCATGACAATGGGATGGGTTTTGAAGCTTGTGCTTTACTTGAACCTAGCCAGCAATACCGACACGATTTCTTAGAAGAGATTACCTTTCATCAGCAATTGCGTAATGAGCTTGAAGAAATTGAGCGTTCTAATCAAGTGCAATTAACAATTAATACAGATGCCATGATGGATGAAATCATTAAAAAAGCGGCTAAGAACAAAAAAAAATCTCAACACCATCCAAAGAGTAAAAAAGAAAAGCTGATATCCATTAGAGAAAATAAATTAGCAGAAAAAGAGCTGAATCGCCAAACAGAAAAATTCGATCTAGAACCAGATCAAACAAGTGAAAAAGCAACAGTGATTGATTTTGCGACAAAAGAAAAAGTGGAAGACAATGGGCCGAAAAAATCAAACTCACGCCTGATGGAAAAATTAAAAAAGAAGCGGGATGAGGAATTTGGGAAAAATAAATGACCTTGTGCTAAAAGGCGACTTTGAGGAAGCAAATTATAAACAGCAAGTCTTAACAGAGTATAGCAATAATCCATTTATTGAGGCACTTCCGCCCATATTTGATGAAGACGATGTACTAAGCCGCTTCATGCTGACACCCCGTATTACAGAGCAAGATAAACAGAGTGAAACGAATATACGTTATCATGTGCTGAAGCGTATTAAGAATTTTATTCAGCCGTTGCCCATTCATTTTGAAGTAGAACGCCGGTTATCAACATTAATTCGCAGAGGCTATTTAGCCCGCAACCCGTTAGATAAGACATTTTTTGAGCGAATTCGCTTGCTGCATGAATTGCGTGAGGATGAAGAAGAGGCACATAAATATATTGATGATCGGCTGAATAATATCCGGTCAACAGCGGATAGCTTATCCATTATCGGCATTTCTGGCATTGGGAAGACAACGGCGATTGAACGTGTACTGCTGATGTACCCGCAAGTGATTAAACATGATATGTATAAAGAGCAGCCGTTTAACCGGACACAGATTGTTTGGCTAAAAATTGATTGTCCTTACGATGGCAGCTTATCTACACTTTGTAAAGGATTCTTTAAGGCCATTGATGATTTATTAGGTACACGTTACTTGGAAAAGTACGGCTATTTAAACCGCGTTACGTCTACTATGCTTCTGCATATGACATCACTAGCTAGCATGTACGGGATCGGCGTTCTTGTGATCGATGAAGTTCAGCATTTGCTGCATTCGAAAAATGATCAGGAAGAAATGCTGAACTTTTTCGTTACATTATCAAACACAGTCGGGATTCCAATCGTCTTAATCGGTACGTCAAAAGCACAGCAATTATTCAAAGGGAATTTCCGTCAGGCCCGCCGCGCGGCAAGTGATGGTTCAATTATCTGGGATCGCATGAGCGAAGAAAGTGAAGAGTGGGAATTTTTCTTAGAAACATTATGGGAGCTGCAATGTCTTAAAACCCACTCAGAGCTGACAGAAGAGGTCAGGAAGACATTTTATGAAGAATGCCAGGGAATTACATCTGTAGCTATTAACCTGTTTATCTTGACCCAAGAGAGGGCACTGTTTGACGAATCAAATGAAGATGAAAAAATTACACCGAGAGTGCTGAAGAAAACAGCAAAAGAAGACATGAAAATTATCCAGCCGATGTTAAATGCCGTTCGCAAAAATGATATGAGAGCTATGTACAAATACGAGGATATTATGCTAAACCTGGATGAATTAATGGGTCAGCAGAAAAAAGAAACAGCATTCGAAGGCAAAGTGAAAGCAGCCATGACAGAGCGCCTCAACACGGCAAAATATAAACGTCAGGCAACCATTGAGAGTTTAAGTATCGAGATTGCCTCTATCGGCATATTCGATGCATTATCTCCAAAAGATATTCGGACAAAGGTAGAAGTACTTGTTGAACGTGCATCAGTAGAAAGTGATTATCAAATTTTGAAATCTCAAGCTATACAAGAACTGATGGACTTAAACCAAATGATGAAAGAGAAAAAAGCAAAAACAACAGTATCCAATTCGTTGTTGCCATTGGTTGAAGCAAGAGAAAAAGCATTGAAAAAGAAGGAGCATCCTTATCAATTCATCAAAAACAGCGGATATATTAAATCTCCTATCGATGAATTTGTCTTAGAGAAGGAATTTAGTGATTAAGGATTTAATAGTAAAATTGAACCAAATTAGGTCGAAAATTCATTTTATGTATGAAGGTATATTCGTGCAAATAGAAGTTTATTTGAAAGCATTACTTAGATGTGAAACAGAACGACTTATTTTTGAAAAAATAGAATTAAATGATCTTAAAGATATATTTTAATTTTCTTCCGATCCTATAGTAGCTCATCATATGACGTGGGAAGCTAATAAGTCGAAAGAGGAAACACTCAATAATTTTGTTAAAGTCGTTTTGAAAAATGGTAAGGAAGGAAAACTTGGGGGGGTTAGCGATTGTGTGTAAAGAAAACGGTAAGGTTATGGGGACATGTGCTTTCATAGATTAGTCTAATGACGTTTGATTTTTATGTTTGATAGTGACTGTGGAGATAGGAAACTATTTCACTTTGGGAGGAATAAAAGGTGACGTATTGTTTTGCTTGGAAATCTGATGGAGAAATTTATATTGTTGCAGATTCACTTACATCAGCGAAATCAGAAGCTGCTTTTGAAAGGGAAGCAACGTTATCTAGTGTAGGGGAACTCTATGGAGAATATAACTCTTATTTTATTGCAGAGACAAATACAAAAATTTATGTGAAAAATAATATTGTAGTTGCTTATGCAGGGAAAGATACAAAAATTTTTGAAGATGTAAAAAATAATTTGGATTTAATGATAGACCATTTAACTCCTGAACAAATTATAAGTTATTTACCAGAGATATTAGTCGAGTCAGAATTAATTTTGGGAGTGAAGAATGAAAATAATAAATTATATCATTTGAATAATTACGGTTTTAAGGAAATAGATGGTTATATAGCTATAGGGAGCGGTAGTAAAATACCAGATTTAAATAATTTAATGCAAGATTTTACGGTAACATATCCCGATCCAAGCTACGAACCAAGAAAAAAGTTAACTGCAGCTACAGCTTATTTACAAATGATATCCATAAAAAATAATTTTTTAGGTTACTTCGTAGGGGGAACTTTTTGTGGTGTTTGTATACATAAGGAAATAGAGTGGAATGATGATTTATTATATTTCTTTTATGATGAGAAGTTCGAAAATAAGAAATTAATAAATTTTATAATAAGAAAAAATAGTATCATTACAGGTTCGGATTTTACAGGGTTAACAAAGTTATTCCAATATGAAGAAATGGATGAAATTGAATTTAGAAAAATGTCTAGGTATATACATAAATGTATATCATCCTATATACCCAGATATGTAGTCTTTTACAGCTTTGAATTTAATAACATATATTTCTGTGATATTTATAAATATACACATACAGCTCTAATGAGAATTTTCCAACGAAGAGGTAAAGTTTCTAGAACTGAATTATTTACTTCGCCTTTTTTATTGGAAAATTTTTTATTAAAGAATAAGAATGATGAGAAGTTTATTATTCCTTTTAATTATCTAGACACATCGCCAGTTCCTTACGTTCCTAGAGATCAACTAATAGAGAATGTAGAAAATATTTGGGATGTAGATTTTGGATATGAAAATTTTGATTATCCTTTAGAAAGTATTGAGCTTCCTATTGAAATAAGTGATGTTTTTAAATCTCAAATAGAGGAGTATGAAAATATAATCATTGTTAATTTCGAGTATTTGGAATCAAAAATCTTAGAACTCAAAAATTTTTATAACGGCTTAAATGTTAGTTTTGATAGTTTAAAAATTCTAACGGGAATATGCAAAAGAATAGAAAAAGACTTTGAAATTGATAATATTAAAATTCTTTTATTTAGCAAAAGATATGAGTTTTTCTATAATAGAATGGCTAATTTAGAGATGTACTTAAATCAGGCCGATTGTAGTTATAAATTATTTACTGAAACATTACTTCTTAATTATTACCAAGACGATAGATACTACCATTTGAACAAAATATTCATAATTGATGATAGCCCGCATTTAAATGATTTATTTGAAATTTTTCCAGATTACAACAGATATCAAGATGAAGCAGATATTTTTATGGTGAAAAATCAAAATAGAGAATCTCAAGTACTTTATTCCCCCTATTATTATAATGCAGACATATTAATTTCTAAAATAGCTGGGCTAAGTGACGAGGCATTAGGCTGGTGGGATCCTGTTGGAACTCCTCAAGAAGAGTTAGAAAAAATAGCAGAGTATTTAAATTTTCAAATTGAGAACTCGATATTTTAGGAGTGATAAAATGCTGCCTTTTTTCACGGATCCTTATCCGGACGAGCTACTATATTCAGCTATTGCACGCTATCACTTTTACAGTGGAAATATTGACTGTAAAGATACACTTGAGGAGGTGTTTCAAAGTCGATCTGTGGTGCCCAGTGTAGGGATTGGCAGTCATTTTTCCGTCTTAGCAGAACAGTTAGGAACTCACTACCCAATCGAAACCCTATTAAGCCGTCATACAGTTTATCTCTATTATGCGTCTTTTCTATCAAAGCAGCGTCAGCAGAATATTTTAAAAGATGTGTTAGGTGATGGTCAGGGGCTTTATACAAGACTTGGTTTTGTTGCGGGAAGCATCTGCAAAAAAGATGGTATTTATTACTGTGCGGAATGTGCGAAAGCCGATGCATCAAAGTATGGAGAGCCATATATTCATCGGGAGCATCAGCTGCAGGGGATTGATTACTGTCCTCATCATGCATCGTCGCTGCAAAAATATGAAATGGCAGTCACAAGCCGTATTGAATATGTTCGGTTTGAACTGAAGAACATGAATCTTTCAGCCATTTATGAAGCTGATCCTTACCAAGAGCTTTTGGTCCAATTGGCGCAGCAAGCATACAAACTGCTGCAAATTCCATTGCATACGTTATCTAGGGAGGATCTCGTATTAAAATACCGTCGAGTGCTACGTAATCGAAATTTGATTACAGTGTCCAATTGTGTGCGTCAGAAGGAGTTATTGGATCTTTTTAAGCACACATTTCCGCCAGGATTCCTAAAAAAGTATCAGAGTGAACCTGAAGTAGAAGACGAATATAACTGGCTCAAAATAGCAACGCGCAATCTAAAGCGTCATGTCCATCCGTTCAGGCATTTGCTGATGATGCATTTTCTTGAGATAGATGCTGGGGAACTGTTGAATCAGCCAGCAGACACAGGTCCTTTCGAGGAAGGACCATGGCCTTGTTTGAACCGAGCAGCAGCTCATTACAAAGAATTAGTCATCAAAGAAGTTGAGATCACTAGGGATTTTAAAACAACGAATCCGATTGGCACATTTTCGTGTTCGTGCGGGTTTGTTTACTCACGCAAAGGGCCGGATGCCTCAATGACAGACCAGTTCCGTATTGGCAGGATTAAAGCTTTTGGTGACGTCTGGCAAAGCAAACTTGAGCAGCTTTCCACAACAAGAAGTAGTGTGCGTGCCATCGCAAGAGAATTGGGTGTCGATTCAAAAACAGTTAATAAATATTTGAAAGGAGTCAGCCAAGTAAAGACTCCAATGAAAAGCGCTAACCAATCATTGTTAGCGTCCTATAAGAAAGAACTTCAAGAAGGAATAAAACAATTTCCTGCTCTCTCTCGTACAGAGTTAAGAGCACACTTTAAGAAGCAATATATTTTTATTTATCGTCACGATCATGAATGGCTGATGGAGAATTTGCCAGTTAAGCAAAAATCGAAGCCAGTACTGCGAACAGCAAATTGGGCTGAGCGTGATCAAGAGTACGCGGGTAAGATAAAGGTGCTTCAGAAAGAGTTATCCATAGCAGATAAGCCAGTCCGAATGACGAAGTCCCTCCTAGGGAAAAAGTTGGGTATTTTAAAAAAATTGGAATACCATTTAGATAAGTTGCCTGACACTGCACAGTTGTTGGATGAAATAATAGAAACCGTACAACAATTTCAAATTCGTCGGTGTTATCGCCTGATCGATCAAATGATGGAACAGGATCAGCCAATACGGACGTGGGAAGTACAAAGAATAGCCGCAATCAGATCCAGCCATTTCAAAGAGATTCAACCGCAACTTGAAGCTTATGTGCAAAATAAATTGGAAGTGAAAAACGATGAGTAAACAACAGGTTAAATTGCAAAACTGGCTTTTTAAAAAAGGAGAACAAGCCCAGCTAACATGGATCAGTTCTCCTTTTGTTCAAGATAAAAAAGTGATGATTCATGTGTACTTTAAAGCGAATGGCAGCACGAAAAGATTACTGGTCGATTGGGGAACACTGCCGGCCTTGGCTATTCAGCACTTATATATGGATGGAGATATTAGTAAAAGTATTGCGCCAACCGGAACAGAAGAAGTAGAAATTACGATTTCTCCTAAGTCAGTCACGTACTCAGAGCGAGAGTGGAACATCTTTGGCACGGCTGACAAAGATATATCACGCAGCTTTATTGTGTCTTATAAGAATAAAAAATACATTTTGCCGCTCATTGAGGCAGTACGCAGCATTTTAGCCCCGAATCGCTTTTTGCTGTACCGATTATTTGAAACCAATTCCTTTCCGCAATATTTCATTGAACAATATTCAGCGAACAACCTCCACCTAGACTTCACATCATTGTATGACCAAAAGTACACGAAAGGGAACTTTCTTTACCAGCTGGCCTGGCTGCTGTCGAAGCCGGATTTAAGACATGTGTTTGAAAATACTGCCTATACATTCATGAATAATGGAACATTAAAGTTTGATTGGACCTTAACACAGCCGATTACTATTAAAGCCATTGTAAAGCCGAGTACAATCGGCTGTACCGTTCTGCGCATCACCGCAGTCAAAAACAAAATAATTCCGTACGATGATATTATCATTGACCACCCAGCATTCGCACAGAGCCAAAAGACAAGTGAAGCAAAAAAGTACACCATTCACAGCAAAAATAGCAATAACACTGCACAGGACGAATTGACGCTTGATGAACAAGCAGAAGGTACAACAGTACACTTTGATCTAGTTGAAATGGACAATCAAGTACATGAATATGTAAAACTGCCCAAAGTAACAAAAATATGCAGAAGCTCTAATAAACAACGGACACATGAAGATGAAAACACAAAGAAGTACTTCTATGACGATCAAGGCAGAAGGTCTACCTCGGACGTTGGAGGTAACAAGGTTGCCAAAGGGCTAGAAAGCCAGTCGCTTTATGATATTCAAACTCATGGTGAACTGGGAGAATTTATTAGAGTATTAAAGGCTTTGGAGAGTTATCCGGAAGTTCAATCAATAAATGTTATACAAGGTTCTCTGAAGGAATTTTCCCATACGAAGAGGTTTGTATATCTTAATGATGGTGTGACAGATAGGAAGTATGTAATTGCTGAGGTTAAGCTTTTTTCCAATAAAGAAATTAGTTTAATTGAAATTGAGCGTGAAGCGAGATCCGTATCGACTTTAATATATTTTTTAGATAATCAAAAAAATAGGATATACGCTTATAAACAGGCTTTACAGGAGTTAATCAATACTAACGGAAATTGGAATAAAGATCAGTTGAAATCTAATAATATAAATTTTTTAACTTTGAGACATGGGAAAAAAGAATATTGTCATAGAGCTAAAAAGATACTTACAAAAATTATTTAGTTTTAGGAGTGATAAAATGAATTATATGCAAGTGGATTCTGAAGATATTAAAAGATTAGGTGACTATGAGTTAACTAAATTACTTTCGCTTTTGCTCTATAATGAAGCCAATAAATTCAATTTGGTTAAAAATTCAATATCTGTAGCATTGAATATTACAGTACCAGATGGAGGAGAAGACGGACACATAAGATGGAGAGAAGGGATTGAAAAAACAGATTGGATTCCAAGTAGATACACACTTTTTCAAGTTAAAGCGACAGATATGCCACCATCTACGTGTAAACAAGAAGTATTAGGTTCAAATGGTTTAGTAAAACCTAGAGTTGAAGATGTAGTAAATGCTCAAGGAACTTACATACTTTTTCATAATAGAGAATTGAATCAACAACAAATTCAACAAAGAATTGATGCTTTTAATGATTCGATTACATCGGTAATTACAGATGCTACGCCAAGTATCGAAATATATGATGCTAGTAAAATTGCACAATGGTGCAATCAATATATATCAGCAATTTATGCGGTTTGGGAATGGAATGGAAAGCACTTTTTAACAGGTAGTAAAACTTGGGAGACATGGAGTGGGCATAAAGAGTTTCAGTCTGGGTTTATTTCCACTTATGAGACAGAACAGATTATTGATGATTTAAGAGATTATTTTAAAGATGAAAAAAAGACAGCTAGAATAATAGGACTTCCTGGTAAAGGGAAAACTAGATTGGCATTAGAAGTTTTTAGAAGTGACACTAGTATAGAATTAAAAGCCTTAAATAAAAGTGTAATTTATATAGATGCTTCCTATTCAAAAGAGAGCATTGTTTCTTCAATTAATTCATGGAGAAATTTAGGGATATCAGGAATTATTGTTGTAGATAATTGTGACTATGAATTACATAAATTATTAAAATCAGAAATAGAGCATATTGAAAGTAAATTTAGTCTTCTTACCTTAGATTACAATTTACATACATCTATTTCTTCAGATCCTTTAATTAACTTAGAAGATGTTCCTAAAGAGATAATTGAAGGGATTATTAAAAGTTCTTATCCAGAAATGGATGAACATGATTTAGAAAGAATAGTTGTATTCGCTGATGGATTTCCAAGTATAGCTACATTGCTTGCTGAAGCTAGAATAAATGATTTTGAAACAATAGGTAGTATTCAAGATATGACTTTAGTGAATAAACTTTTGTGGGGAAGAGACCCGGTCGACGAAAGAGCTTTGAAAGTAATTGAGGCTTGTGCAGTTTTTGAACATATAGGGTTTGAAGATGAAAAAGAATTAGAAATGAATTATGTTGCTGAAAATATTTGTGGAATAACTTTAGATGAGTTTTATGAAAAATGTAGTTATTTTATAAAGAAAAAAATAATAGTGCAGCATGGACGTTATATAAAATTAGTTCCAAAAACGTTAGCTATTACTTTGGCAGCTCAATGGTGGGAAAAATGTAGACCTCAGAAGGCACAAGAAATTTTATCTGATGCAAATTTGCCTTCGTCTATGGTGGAACAATTATGTAATCAAATTTCAAAATTGCATTTCCTAGAAAAGGCAAAAGAATTAACTTCCAAACTATGTGGAGTACAAGCTCCTTTTGGCCGAGCAGAGATACTAAGTTCTAAAATAGGATCACGTATTTTCTGCTCATTTGTAGAAATAGACCCTTTAATAACTGTTGATACTTTAGAACGTGAATTTGGAATAATGAGCATTGATAATTTAAAGCGAGTAAAAGCTGGAAGAAGAGATCTAGTTAGAGCTTTAGAAAAATTATGCTTTTGGGAAGAGACGTGTGAAAGTGCTGCTAAGATTTTAGCACGTTTTGCTGCAGCCGAAAATGAAAGTTGGGCCAATAATGCTACAGGTCAGTTTAACCAATTGTTTCATTATACGTTATCTGGAACACAAGCAAATTTAGAAAGCAGAGTATCAATTATTAATTGGACTTTATCTTCTAGAGAGAAAGAAATTAAAAAAATAGGTATCGGAGCTGTTGGACATGCTTTGAAAACTCAAGGTTTTTCGAGAATGATTGGAGTGGAGAATCAAGGAAGCCGTCCAGCTATGCAAGAATGGAAACCTCGTAATTGGGGAGAAATATTTGATTATTGGAATAAGGTATTAAGTTTGTTAGTAGAATTGATCATCAAAGAAGATGATTGCTCTAATATAATATTTGATGTAATAGTAGATAATGTATTTGGTTTGATTAGAAGTGGCTATGCGGAAAATATGGAACAATTATTGAAGGTGGTTTTTGAAAAACGTAATAATTATTGGCCGGAATTTCTAGAAAAAATTAATTTGATTTTAAAATTTGATGAAGCAAAAATGCCTAAAAAGATCGTTGATTTAATTAAAAGTTGGGAAAAACAACTGCAACCACAGGATACAATTACTAAAATAAAACTATTAGTTTGTAATGCAAATAATGACTATGTTGAAAATAAAGACAATAGTAGTGGTGGGAGTAAATATAAAGACGCTGCACTTGATAGAATAAATGAATTGTTAGAAGATATATATCCAGAAAAAATGGATGAATTGAAATCTAACTTAAGTAATTTGTTAATAGGCGAACAAAAACAAGCATTCTATTTCGGAAATCAATTAGCTAATATAATGACAGATGAAGAAAGAGATATCTTTTTAGACTTAGTCTATAGAGAAATTCAAAAGTTATTAGATTCACCAGAAGACCAGATAGTTAATCTGAATTTCTTTGGAGGTGTATTGAGCTCTATCCAGTTAAATAACCCTAATTTACTCAAGAGTTTTTTAATAAAGCTAGATACTACACCATATGCACATATTCTTGGAGAGATAATTCGATATATTGAAGTTGATGAGGATATATTAAATTTTTTATTGAAATATGTTCGAGGGTCAATAATCAATCTAGATAGTTTATTATCTTTAGCTTATGGACCAGCTCTAAATGGAATTAACGAAGATAAGTTAATAGCATTTTTAGAAGCTTTATATGCACTAGATGAAGGTTTTAATCAAGTCTTGGTTTGGAAGATATATTATAGATATTATTTAAATAATAATGAAATTACACCTCAAATATCTAGATGTCTAGTTCGTTTCTTAGAAAATTCATTAGCTATACTTTCTGAGCAAAGTATTTTCTATGAGGTAAGAGAGATTCTGGCTCAGCTATATAAATTAGAATTTGTAGAGAAAGAAAAATTAAGTCGGAATCTGGTAATAAATTTGCTCGATATGTTAAGTAGAAAAGATAACTATAGTGCTAAAAAAGTGATCAATGAGTATATAGAAATGCTTATCCAATATGATCCTATTACTAGTTGGGAGATAATATCTGATAAACTTCTAGAAGCAGAAGGTGTGTTTAAGTATAGATTGATTGAGGCTATGGGACATGGCTTTTTTAAAGAAGATGCAGCACCTGTTCAAAATGTTCCGGTTGAGGTTTTAAAAGAATGGGCTGAGAGCGATGAAAAGGCAGCTCAGATATTAGCTGATATATATCCTATAAATACAAAAGAAGATGCTGACGAAGATTTAATTTATTTTTTAATAGAGAATTATGGGGGTGACGAAACTGTTTTAAGAAATATCAATCGTCAATTGCGGACTTTTTCTTGGTCAGGTTCCTTAATACCATATTATGAAGGGTTAATAACGTTTTATAAAAAATACACTAACTCTCAATCTCACATAAGAAAATGGGCGGTAGAAAATATTCATTATTTAGAAGAAGATATTAGAAGAGAAAAGGTTAGAGAAGAAGAAGATAAATTACGATTTTAGCTAATCTTTAAAAAAAACTAAATCCATCTCAAAATCAAACCCATACATTTTGATTAATTTTGTTCAAAATTCGTGGGTTTCTCCCCTTATAAAATCAATGTTCGCAGCGCATGTTTTATTAAACTTTATTTCAAACCAACAAGAATCAAATTCTTTCAGATGATCGCGATTTAAAACAAGGCCTCCGTAGAGATTTCTACAAAAACTTTTAAAATAAATTTTATAGATCAAGAAGACGCCTAGTTTAATGTATTTTCAACTAGGCGTTTTTAAATTATAAATAAATAACGATGTAATTCCATGGGTAATATGAAATAATATATATGTAATAAATTCCATAAAAGGGGGTATTTTTTGTGATATTAAAAACAGTTAAATTGAGAAATTTTAGGGGGTATAAAGACACTATT
>NZ_BCVF01000048.1 GCF_001591605.1 Bacillus badius NBRC 15713
GAAGGGTTTTTAAACAACTTTATTATTTTTTAAATGACTTTATTGTAAATTAAACAACTTTATTATCTCTATACAATTTCTTTAAAAAACAACACTAAGAGAGTCCAAGAGTACTTATGGGCATCTTTATCTTCTTCTCTGCTCCAATTTATCTTTCGCTAAGCAACACTCATTTAGAAATTTATGGTAAAAAAGAGGTATGAGAAAGGCGGAGAAAAGATAAAAAAAACGATGCTAGCTCTATCTTTGGCTCTTTTTACTTTCACGTAAGTATCCAGCAGATATAGAAAATGCCAAGTATATGCTGACGAATATTTTTAAAGCTGAGGTGGTTGATACTTACTATGATCACCGAGAACAGGACAACACACCAATTATCCTCTTTGCTTTTGACTTTTTGGCAGAACACAAAGTATACATATCGAGGTGTGGATGATGTGAATAGTCATAAGGTTAAAGCTAATGAGGAACAGATGGATAAGACTTTGACGAAGAGGTATTGAATAAATGAAAACTCCTACTGAAGATGCTTGAATTCAGCGGGTTTTTTCTTTAGTTAGGCGGGATAAATGGATGCTAATACTAGTGAGAATCAATGAATTGTTTTTTCGAATTACGATTATAATTTCTATAACAAAGCATGATAAGCGTAATGAATCCTGTTGCACTAAAGTGGCCCCGTTAGTTGAACAAGGAATCACTTTAAATTGATCATTCCAGCCGCGTTTTTAAAGCTTCCTCAATATCTGTTTCTAGGTCTTTTTTTGATAAATCATATAGTGTGGCCGAGCCTTCAAGGTAACCCCCAAAGTAGTACCATAATTGAATCGTATGTGCATAAAAATCATCATCCAATTTTAGACCGTCTTAATTTATCGCTTTTTTGGCGCTTATCAAGCATAAAGAATAAAAAATTGATAAAATCAATACCTCTACTTTGAATACATATATTTAAAGTAATTACGTTTGGATCTGGATTTTTGAGATTTATATCCTTATATTACATGAACCTTCATAAGTGGGAGCTTACGGTCAGGAAAAACAGCAGCGGTAGTTAGACCAATCATATACTCTTTAGTAACAGTCAAATCATCTTTACATTTTTGTAAGAATTCTTCAAAATATCCCCAGTGAGCTTTTGATCTATAAGCTAAATTACTTAATAAATCACTGTCTTCACACTTTGCTTTTCTAATTAACACCTTTACCCCTCCCATATATAAACAACTTTAATCCTAATTTTTCGAATAAAACTCACCATATAATTTCTCAACTTGTTCTTTCAACTGATTGTTTTCTTTCTCCAATTCTCTGATTCGTTTTATGACGTGGTTGGCGAAAGATTGCTTTCATTCTTGTTCAACTAACTTCACACTTTTTCGATGGAATAAATGGCTTGTTCCGATCCAAACCTGGTAAGCGTTCGCTCAAGTTTCATACCAACTCGTTCTAAGAGTCTGCAAGATGACTTATTTGCAGTTTGAGTTTCAGCAATTACTTTTGATAGTTTTAATTCATTTAAGGCATAGTTAATTAACCCTTGAACCACTTCTGTCGCGTAACCTTTTCCCCACCATTTCGGTAAAAATTGATATGAAAGTTCAAGGTAAACTTCTTCGTGGTGAAGGTCAAGAGACACTAACCCAATGAAATTATCTGTATGCTTTTCTCTAACCACCCAATAATAGGAGTCCTTGCCTGAAGTAAGCATATCTGCAAATACTTCTTTAATCGAGTCTCCTGAACGTATTCCACCAAGAAATTTTCTAACTTCATCATTTCCATATAAATTTTCCACATCAATATAATCAGATTTTTTTATAGTATTAATTAAACACCTTTCTGTCTCAAGCAACTAAACTTCCCTCCTCAACACACCAATCTGAAATTGATTTTTATTCTGTTGAACAATGACTACACAATGAATTTTGACAGTCGTAAGCTGTTACATGTTTCCATCATTTCAAATACGAATAATGGGAAGAGAAACTCCTTAAGCCAATTATTTGCTGTTATCAACCGATTAGTACAAATCAAACTTTTTGGCTACTCTTTTTTTCCCTGTTCTTCCCTCGTTTTCTTCAAATGCTCTTCTTCCCACTTGTCACGGGATCGGAAAGGAGGAGAGCCAAAACAAACAAGCGAGATAAAAGGTACTAGAATGATTGAATATATGCAAAAGGATGTATTCGAACAACAAATAAGGTAGCCAATTAGGCTGCCTTAAAGTGTAACAAATGATCTCTTCATTAAATTTAAACCATACTGTTTCTTTCAAAATCAGTGAGATCAGGATCTTTAGCTTCTAATAAGTCTTCAAAGTCCTCCCAGTCATTATCATCGATAAACAAAGCTTCTTTCTTAGTAATAGGTATTAACCAAGACATAATAATACTCCTATTGTTATCCCTATGATATATATGAAAGCTTTCTTCAAAATAAACAGGAACAGTTACATACAAGGCTTCTAAGTCCGTCTCAGTAAATAATTTTCCAGCTGGCCCGATAACTTCGCCTCTTAAAAGAACCTCCCTTTTTCTCAACATCTCTCTGCCTACTTGAATCATTATACCAGGGATATTTTGATCACCGAACTCAGTTGGAGCTACAAATACAAGCTCTTGATACATTTCCTTTCCTTCTAGCGGACAAATTAGAGGTTCGTGACTTAACCCTAAGGTTGTATACGTACTTGTTCCCGGAAAAGGTCCCCCTGCAAATTTAACAATTTGAAAAGGCATTTTTTCCCCTTTCTCATCATGATTCCAACCATACTGAATTTCACCTAAATGGTCCTCTAAAAACTCTATGAAATTACTCATTTTAGTCCTTATTTCCTTTCCTTTTATTGCAAAGTGGACATTGCAAACTCGTCCCTCTCTGATAGTCTTCAATTACATCTTTTCTTTTAACAGTTGAGGGGGATTTTCTCCTGCTTCTGGCTAATAACACCAACCGATTAAGCAGTAAGAAGCCCGTCTCATCGTCATAGCGATAACCTTGATAACGAATCGGATTTTCTGCAGCCACTGGAGGTTTTAGTTTTTTGATGGTCTAGTATGGATACCATACTGCAGGTCCTCTTCTTCGAGTGGCTACTAAGCCTTTGCCAGCCTCCTTAAGTGCCTTACATATCCTTGTAGAATGTACACTAAATAAACATACACCTTAAGAAAAGAGCTGCCTTTGAGGCGACCCTTGTCTAGGTATTAAATTCCATTCAGATTAATAAAACCTCCGAATACTAAAGCATATAAAATCAAAGCGATTCCAAGAAGCAATAAGCCTACACTACCAAATAAATCTAAGATAAATGTAATTAAAACATCAAGTTTCTCTTTCCAGCCCTTTTCTTCTCTCAACTCTCCATATAAAAGATAAAGTGAAAAAAGTGTGATCACTAATCCTATAAAAAGTAAACATACATACATCAGTAACCTCCCCAAGTCTCACTGCTTTTTTCTTTTGCGTGAGTTTGGCAGTTTGTTTAATAATTGTATGGTAATATTTGATAATATTTTTATAGTATTTTACCTCTTTTTTTGTGAGAACACCACGTTTTATAGCTTATTTAGAAGCCCTCCAAATTTCCCTATATTGCCGATCCCGCCCATGAAAGGTTAAACGCCTAGAATAGAAATCCACAGCCCCCGTTTATGAACAAAATAAAAAGACTACAGCAAACTCGATTTTACCGAGCTTCTAATTATTTCGGAAAAATAACAGAAGAAAATTTATAAAAATAGCATTCTCTTGTCGAATGATGAAATAATTAATCAAAAAGAGTCTTTTTAATATAGAAATATATGGTAGAATGGTGTGGTAGAATTTTATAAAGGAGACAAACTTATGAAAAGAAGTACCCTGTTTATTTTTTTAGCTTTTCTGTTGATGATTCCTCTCTTTGGACCTGCCCCAACTGCTCAGGCAGCTGGTTTTGTAGATGTACCTTCCCGCGCATTAAAGGAAGTAAATTATCTGGCAGAAGGAGGAATTGCTAATGGCGCCTCTGCAACTACTTTTGCTTCGGAAAAAACAGTGACACGAGCAGAGGCAGCCGCATTTATTGGGCGTGCTCTTCAGTTGAATGGTACTAAGCGTGTAACTAATTTTAAAGATGTAGCATCAGGCAACTTTGCTTCTGGATATATCCAATCTGCCGTTGAAAAAGGAATCTTATCTGGCTATTCCGGGGGGAGGTTTCTTCCATACAATAAAGTGACACGCGGCGAAATGGCTGTGATGTTGTCGAAAGCCTTTGGATATGAATTTGGCGGAAATCTCTCAGGTGCGGCAAAGTCATTAATGACACGCGGCATTGCAAAAGGGCTTGAGGATGGCACGTTTGGAGCAGACCAGCCTATCATTCGTGCAGACTTTTCTGTTTTCCTTGCTCGTGCGATTAATCCAGACTTTCGAACAAAAGACACAGCAAGCTTTGACAAAACTCTTTGGGTGGATGTCGATGATTTAAATGTACGTACAGGGCCATCTGCTAAATATGCAAAGAATGGTTCCTTAAAGGAAAGTACAAAAATACTTGCGGGACATGAGGTAGGCGGCTGGATTTATATCAAATCCGACAATCTAATTGGATTTGCTCACAAAAGCTACCTTCGTGATGCTGAGACAGGAAGCAGTAACAGAAACGATGTAGATCCCCGCCTTGCGAACCAAACCATCATTTTGGATCCAGGCCATGGAGGCAGTGACCCTGGGGCAATCGGTTTTGGCCTAAAAGAAAAAGACGTGGTACTGGATACAGGATTAAAAGTAAATGAATTACTTAAAGACACCCCCTTCAAGGTCTATATGACGCGTACTACTGATACGTATCCGACTTTATCGCAACGGACAAGCTTTGCCAAAAGTAAAAGAGGCAACATTTTTGTAAGCATTCATGCGAATGCTTCTAATGGCAGCGGGAACGGGACCGAGACGCTTTATTACAGTGCTTCCAAAAGCCCTTACTCCGCTGATAGTAAGCTACTGGCAACAAAAATTCAACAGCGTATGGTGGCCGCTTTAAAGCTGAAAGACAGAGGTATAAAGAATAGAAATAACCTGCATGTCCTTACACGTAATAGCATGCCGGCTGTTCTTGCTGAGCTGGCGTTCATTGATCACAAAAAAGAAAATGATATGCTTAAGTCGGACTATTGGCGTACAGCTGCTGCCAAAGCCATTTACTTGGGTGTTTTAGATTACTATAAAGCAAAAGGGTATGAGATTGATGCGCTTTATGAAACAGTAAAATAAGAAGTGGATCATTAAGTATTTTACTCAAACATAATTCAAAAAAGGGGTTCGGAATGTTCTCATTCTGAACCCCTTAAAGTTACAGTTTTATTTATGCTAACCAGTTTTTGTTTCATCCGTTCGTTGTTATAGTAATGAATACAAGCTTCCACTTTCTGCTTCAATTTCTCATAAGACCTGAATACTTCCCCATAATACATTTCTTGTTTAAAAATGCCAAGGAAGTTTTCCATTGCTGCATTGTCTGCAAATATTGCTTTTCGAGACATACTTTTTTATTACATCTTCCTCAAGAAACCATCTGGTTATTGAAAAATCTAATAAAGGCTCTAAATCATTTCGGACATCCCGCAATGTTGGTGCTTTATCTTCTTTAGTTACAATGACATCTTCTTCATAAAAACCATCGTGCAATAAAAATTTATTAGGGGAATGGACAACCGCTAAGATGACATTGATTACATAGTTTATAAGGCTGTTAGGTTCATCTGATGCTTCTATAACATTCATCTTGTTTCTTTTACAGGCTTCACACAAATCAATTATCGCCAATAAAACCACTCCCTTTTAAATCAAACAACCTCTTTGTGATTCCTAATCGTTGGGCTGAAGTGCCAATCCTATATTTGGTTTTATAGGCACAACAAAATCTTCTCCTACGCACCCCTTTAATAAGTAAGGTAGCTTTTAAATCATAAGACTGAACCAGGAAAGTACCTTAACTACACATAGTACTAAAGCTATTCGAACCTGACTCTTAGAAAACCGCTAATCAAATCCTGATTCTATTTATCACCTGGAAGCGGAATTTCGGTAACTTCTGTTCCATCTATATTCATTTGATAAAGATGGTAGTCGCTGCTTTTTTGACCAAAACTCTTATCGACCATAAAGTAAATTTTGTTGTCAGGACCGATCACAGGCCTTTCGGTATATTCTTTTAAATTAGTTAGTTGCTTTTCCTCTTTTGTCTCTGCATTGTATTTGTATAATTCATATTGAAAGGTGTCCCCTGAGTCCGGATTACTAACCGATTGAAAGATGAATTCCTTTTTATTCGGAACGACTGTAAAGTCATAGATATCATTTTTTCGTTCAGGATTACTGACAACTTTGAAGTTGGCCGGTTGGTCTAGAGGGAATTGAAAGATCTTCTGGCTGGATTCAAAGCTGTCTTCAGCCGTTTTGACATTTTCATCATCCGGCATTTGTACAAATACTGACTTCCCGTCTTGGGCAACTTTAAGGGAATCCATTGAGTATTTCTTAAGGCTTGTATGTTTAATTTGTTTCTTATCCGCCAATCTGTACTCATGCAAATCAAAATCATGCGGACGTTTACTTGCAATTGGTGAATAGTTCTTGAATACTCCAGCTTGCAAATAAAACAAGGATTTCCCTTTCGGTGAACATTCAATGTCAGTAATAGCCGATTGCACAGAAAACAGCTCTTTGTCTTCCTTTGTTTCAAGATTATATTGATGAACGGTACCATCCGAATCTTTATTTGCAGCTATATAGAACAAGGTGGACCCGTCATTCGAAAAGCTAGGGTCTAAAATGAATTGATCCCTCTCTAATTCTAAGGCCTTCATTTTTAGTGACTGTTCAGGGTTGTACAAGTGAATTTCTGGTTTACCCTTTAAATAATTGACATAAGCGATCGTTCCTTGTTTAGAAATATCAAAGTCACCCGACAACCCATTTTGTTTTTCATTTTCCTCTTTACCAAACAACAAGCCGATGACGATAAGGGCAAGTGTGATAATGAGAACGATAGCAACAAAAATCCAAAGCCATTTTCTTCTCTTCATAGTAAACCTCCTTAGTCTATTAAAACGGGGAAAAGATATAAATGAGAATTAAAGCATTAATAAAAATAGAAATCGCATCTGCAAAAAGTATAATAACATCACAATATAAAAAGCATCGTTATGAGCAGCAAGAATGGAGAAGACCTGCCAAACAACCCCATCTCAATCCATAGATAAAAATTAAATTATGTAACTTGATTTAAAGAGATAAGAGCGAGCAATGAATGAACAAACATAGATAGAACGAACCAGCTAGCATGTACTTCCTCCTCAACAGACAGCAAAAGCAGGTACACACTGATAGAAAAAAAGAAGCCACGGATAATGTGAGCATAAGCTCTTTACGATATGGAAAAATGGACTGTTGCAATTGGCAGCCTATTTCTCTCTCTGATCCAAAACGTTCCATCACCTCCCATTCAGCCTCCTTCTCATTCATCCCTTCTCCTATCAATTCCTCTTTTGAGAGTTCCCAATGGATAAGAAGCTCTTCACTTATATCTTCTTTTTCTTCATTGCTGCATGCGGTTTACTGTAGTATGTTTCATTTTCTTCTTCATCTCTTTAAGAAGAAACGGGCTGACTCCCATCTCAAACGCTAAGCTTCCTGCCCTAGGAATTCCTAAAAAGGGACCTATTGCTAAATAAATCATTGATGTGAAAATAGCGAAAAAAAAGGGACGCACACGGCTAGCAAGTGAATGTAAACCATTTGCTTTGGCAACAGAAACGACTCCTAAGATCGGCAATCCAACTGCAGAGAGGATAAAGCCAGCCATAGAAGGCCATAAAGACGTACCAGCTGATTGTCCTAAAAGTGGCGGGAAAATCAAATTCCCGGCACCGAAAAAAAGAGAAAAAAGCATTAAGCTAATAAACAGCATATCTTTATTGGATAAATATTCCATTAAAATTCCTCCTTGAAAAAGTAAGCTTCGTTTTCAAAATGTGAATATCAATGTCGTCCAAATGACCACCACCTTAAAATGTTGAGAAAATAAAAAAACCCCGTCCCTTAAAAGGGACGAGATTAGTTTCCCGTGTTACCACCCTGATTCCGCGTATAGCAAACAAACCGCGGCACTCTGCAACGTACGAATTCATACGTGTTCCAAAATAACGGAGGAAATCCGGACATGCTTACTCCTATTGTTCAGCATATCTTCTCGGAGAGGATTTTCAGCTATGGACTGAACACTGATTTTCAGCAAGTATCAGCTCTCTGTAGAACAGTACCCACAGCTTACTCGATCTCGTCAACGAATTTAAATGAATTATTCTAATTGTTTTTATTATTATGTGATTATAGCAGAATATTATTTTTTGTGTTTGAAAAAATTATAGTTCTAATTTTCTATTAATTCTTTTTTCTACATCTTAAAATGGATAGGCACCTCCCTGCAACCAATTAATATAAGTACTAGAGACTTTTATGATTACAGCCTTTCTATTACTTTCCTCCCCTTCTACTTATTTAATCTAAAAGCTCCCTTTTCCGGTAGAACGTTTTTTGGAAACTATCATATTTACTTTTTCCGAGAAGTGAAACGTCTTGTTACAGCCCGTTTACCTATGCTTAAAATGACCGCTTCAGCAAAACTCCTTTTAGTATCTGTCCATTGTAAATCTGTGTGAGACAAGAACAAAAGAAGTTTATAGTGTCAAAAAAGTTTGACATTCTTAATCAAAATGATACAATCATAAGTGTCAAATTCTTTTTACATCATTTGAAATAAGGAGGAAATTAAATGATGGATTGGACAATTATATTCTTTTTTTCTTTCTTAGCAATTTGTGTTTTACTAATAGTTATTACTCTCGCGTCATTGCCTAAATTGGGAGATGAAAGAAAGAATTTCATTAAAATGAAAGCCCAGTCATACGCATTTACAATAGTCATTGGTTTGTTGTTAATTGAAATTGTTGAAGTCGCTTATTTAACTTTTTGGACAGACGGTTCTTACGAGGGCATGGACCCATTTACCTTTCTTGTAGCAATTTCAGTTGTATATTTAATTTCATTGCTAGTCTCAAAAAAGAAATATGGTGGTTAAATGAGGAATCGAATTAGGGAATTAAGAAAATCTTCAAAGTTGTCTCAAAAGGAACTGGCTAAACTCTGTAATGTCTCAAGACAAACGATCAATGCGATTGAAAATGATAAATATGATCCTACCTTACAATTAGCTTTTAATATAGCTGCTGTACTAAATACCACAGTAGACGAGCTTTTCATAAATGATTCTAATTAGAAAGTGATTGGAAATAAATCCATATGTATTTGGCAATAAAAAAGTACAGAGAATTGCAGTGGAAAATACAGAGGGTTGCCACCCAGATAGTTTCATGCTTCAGATACGTTTTGATAAAGCATTAGTCAGCCTGTAGCTGCTTCCGGTATATGAAATAATATGAGCGTGATGAATCAGCCGCGAGTCGGTAAAGATTCGATTCCATTGGCTAAATTCAAGATTGGATGTTAAAATCAGGCTCTTCTGTTCGTAACACTCTGTAATTAGCTGAAACAGGAGCTCCGCCCCTTCTTTCCCAAAAGGCAGGTACCCCATTTCATCTAGGATAATGACATCTGCTTTATCCAGCTTTTTGCGAAATGATGACCATTTGCCGGATATCAAAGCGTTTTCCAGTTGTTCTACAAGGTGGGCCACGCGATAAAAGCGGACATCATATCCTTTTTCACAAGCTCTTCGGCCGAGTGCTAAAGCGAGGTGTGTTTTCCCTGTACCGGGTGCCCCCACTCGAATAAGGTTTTCTTTTCGTTCAATAAACCGAAGGCTTTCTAATTCTTGGCGATCTAGTCTAGAAGGAAGACAGATATCTTTGTGCCATTCGTATTGCTCCAATGTTTTATACTCCAGAAACCGTGCTTTTTTAATATACCTCTCTGCTTTCGCTTTTTCTCTTCCGTCCTTTTCAACTTTCAGAAGCTGTAAGAGGAAATCCATTGGATTTTCAAAGGGGATTTCTTCGTATACATCTGCTATGTAGGCTAGACGAAGGTGCTTGCACAGCTGATCGACCTGTTCATTCATGGGCTTTTTCCTCCTTTCCTGAAGGCTGAAGTGCGTCATACTCCGTCCAATTTACTTCATAAGGATGGCTGGCATCTTCCTGGTCTTCCTGAAGGGTCAGATCATAAAAATCGTCATTAATCTTTTTGATGTCGTGCTGCACCAATAGACTAAGCAGGTTATTTACCCGGCTCCTTCGCAGCTCACTTCGCAGCTCAATAGACGGTACGGAAAGGTACTCACTGATACGGCCTGGCAAATAGGAAAAGTACCGTGAATAATGAATAGAGCGTGGTTTTTCCAGCCACCCTTTCAAAATGTCATTCCATGGGAGGAAGCGGCGTTTCTTCATATAGGGCCGGTAGTCCTCAAGTAGAATTCCCCCTTCATGGCTGATGACTTTGAAACAGTTCCATTCTTTTAAACAGCGCAAATGTACATGGTTCTTCGCTTTAGGGACGTGAACTAAATAACCATCTAACAAGAATTCATTATATTTATTAAATTTGATAGCTGTTTCCTTAAACACGGGATAAGGCTGATCTGCAAAGGCAAGAAGGTATGCTTTTTCTTCTACCCATAGATCATCAATCCATTGTTCTTTTTGATAGTGTTCTCTTTGGCGATCTTCGATCAGCTTTTTCTTCAGCTTTTCTTCTAAGTCTTCCAAACTGTCTATTGTAGGAGGAACACTGAAAAAATTGTACCGGATGTATCCCACTTTTCTCTCTACATTGCCTTTCTCATGACCACTTCTTGGATTACATACCTGCACTTCAAATCCGTAATGGCCTTGAAAGGCCAGAAATTCATCTGTCCATACAGCTTCATTTGTTTGTCGCGGGGTCTTTTGACAGCCGGCGTTAGATTATCAATACGAATACTCAGAGGAACACCCCCGCATTGATCAAAAAGTAGTTGAAGACCAGCTAGAAAACATTCCTGGTTCTCAGATGGCATAGGTACGGCAAAAGCTGTGTTGCTGAATGGAAAAGACATCACAAGGGGATGCACAGTTTCCATGATTCCGAAGTCTACCTGAGCTTCACCAGCTGAATGGGTTAATCGTTCATATCCTTTGTCTTTTGTCTCTTCTTGTTGTGCTTCCCACTCTTGAATGAACTGGCAAACCGTCCGGTAAGAACCCGGAAAATCATATTTTTTTAGCTCTTGAAAGAGCTGCTTTTTGGTTCTTCTTAATTTTTTCTTTAGGCGGCCGTCTTCAAACAGCCAGTCTGATACCATTCCCCCCATTTCTCTTCATACATCATGCCTCATTTAGGGAGGCCAGACGGAACTGGAATCTGTTCTTCATCGGCATATTTCTTGGCTGTCCGCCAATTAATATGTAGTGTTTCTGCTATCTTTGAGATCGAAAGCCATTTTTGATTTCTTAATAATTTGATACACTTAATATTGGACATTGCTAGCATTCCTCTCTTACCTCCACTGTTGGATTCGACACCTATACAGTAGAGGGACTTGGGGTGGCTGGCAAGTCTTTTTTTATGGCACTAAAAAAGTGCTGACCTCTGCACAAAAACGTTGCGCGAGTCTGCACTTTTATTCTTCCAGATACAGACCTGTTCATTTTCTAAGCTTGCTACCTGGTAAAATACACTAAATACATAAGTGCTTTGCCACAATTTTTAACAAAAAATGTTCCGAACTGTTGATAGATTCCATCTTCACTCTTCTATATAGTTAAACATATAAGGAGCTGAAGAACATGATTGATATGAATATTCGTGTTTTGCGTAAAAAGCATAAAATGAGTCAGGAACAATTAGCTGAGAAGGTCAACATATCTAGACAGACCATAGCAAAGTGGGAAAATGGCGAGGCCTTGCCCGATATTTATAAATGCACGATACTGGCTGATATTTTCCAAGTAACCTTGGAGCAGCTATCCCGTAATATGAGTGAAGAAGAGGCCAACCAGCTCAGGCCTAAAGGGAAGCAATTCTTTGGTGTGGTGAAGGTGGGGGAACGGGGACAAATTGTGATTCCCAAACAGGCACGGGATATGTATCAGATTCATGCTGGTGATAAGCTGGTGATATTGGGAGAAGATGCAACAAAAGGGATTGCTATTTTAAAAAGTGAAAGCTTCCTGGAGTTTGCAGAGGTGATTCGAAAAGCCGAACCGACTGAAGAGGATTCAGAATGAGCAAAATTGTATTTTTTTCTATACCCGCACATGGTCATATTAATCCGACCATTCCGGTAGTAACCGAGTTAGTAAATAGAGGTCATCAAGTTTGGTATTATGCCTTTTCAGAATTCCAAAAACAAATAGAAGATGCTGGTGCTACATATATTGCTTGTGATGAATTCTTGCCCCGACTAACACAAAAAGAATTGAATCATAAGGCGGGCAAAGATTTTGCGGCGCTGATTGAAATGATTGCCGATACTACCATTGCTTTGGATGAAAAAGTATGTAAGGAATTAAAGACCATTCATCCGGATTGCATTGTATTCGACTCTTTGTGCCTTTGGGGAAGACTATTTGCCAAAAAACTAGGAATCCCATATATTTGTTCGACCACTTCCTTTGCTTTTAATCAGTATACAGCAAAACTGATAAAGCGGAGTTTTCTAGAACTGTGGAGAATGATCACAGGCATGTCAAGAATTAACAAAAAAGTTCACTTGCTAAAGAGTCATGGTTATGAGGTAGAGAATTTTGTATCAATTGTCCAAAATGATAATGAAACCGACACTATTGTTTACACATCGAAAGAATTCCAGCCGATGGCTCATACTTTTTCTGAGCGATATGCTTTCGTTGGACCATCCATCAGGCAGTCCTCGTCTGTGCAAAATGATGAAAAAGATAGAAAAGCAGTCTATATTTCCCTTGGAACTGTACTTAATCAAAATCAGGATTTTTACCAAAGCTGTATCGAAGCATTTGCAAAGACAGACTATGATATTGTGATGTCAGTTGGTGAAAAAACTGAGATTTCTTCTTTTGGTAACATACCAGAAAATTTCACAGTGAAGAACTCCGTAGACCAGATATCTGTATTACAGACGGCAGATGTATTTATTACCCATTGCGGTATGAACAGTGTGAATGAAAGCCTTTATTTTGGAGTTCCAATGGTTTTATTTCCGCAACATAGCGAACAAAGAATAGTAGCTGACCGGGTTGCTGAACTGGGGGCAGGATTGAGACTGAAGAGGAAGAAGCCAAAATATTTAGCAACAACGGTAGCTGAGGTGCTGGAAAATTGGACATACCAAGAAAACGCCCAAAAATTATCAAGGACCTTTCGTAATGCCGGTGGTGGAGTAGAAGCAGCTAATGTGATTTTGAATAAAATCAGAGGGAAAACTTAATAATTTTTTGATTTTTCATGAAAATATTCTATACATTGGAACCAAACTTTAACAATTGGGCGCTATAGTTGGATAAACCTTAGATTTTTAAACGACTTTATTATTATATTTTTTAGTATAGCGAAGTATCTTATATCAAGATTAAACAACCATAACCCCGTCCTAAATTTAGGACGGGGTTATGGTTGTTACTTTATTGTCCTTTTACACAACATCCTAGTCCCCCTTTTCTTAACATAAGATTATACGGTAAATTGATCAGGTGCCAAATTCTTTTTTATCTTCATGGCAATGAAGTATACAACGACAGAAGCAATCAGTGACTGAACTGCAGGAAGCCCCCATGGAGACACATATTGTGTTAGGTAGCCAACAACAATTCCTGCCACCAATGCAATAGTCGCCATCCAATTCCATCCCTTGTGATCTTCCCAACCTTGTTTACGGATAAGGAAGAAATCGGCCATCATAACCCCTCCTATAGCTGGATAAAGCAAAGCGGTTAAGTATAAGAAATCCATAAAATGATCGAGTATTCCTAATAGTGCGACAATTATTGCCAGAATAGTGCCGAGCAGTGTGAGGAGCGCTCTTCCTTTCCCCGAATTCACATTGAAAATATTTGCTAATGCTAATCCCATACTGTAATTATTAACAAGTTGCGATGTCCAGGTCGCAAACCATAAAATCAGAAATCCCCAAATCGGAAAACCCATTCCCATCATCACGTTAACGATATCGGCATCTCCGACTCCTACAGCCATTATTGAACCCACAATGAACAGAGGGAAGCCAACGAATACAATGCCACTCGGAATAATAATATTGTCTCTCCATCTCGGTTTTGCATAGCGTGTGTAGTCTGAAGCGATGACCCATTGGGAAACATTTACTCCGATTACTAAACTAATGGCAGCCCATATAGTCATCGTAGGTTCTGGATGCCATGAAGTGATAGTTTCCCATCCTGTATTTCTTAATGCATAGTATATTCCTCCGCCTATCAAAACCAGACCGGCAGGAACTGCGATATAATCTGTCCATTTCATCGAGCTGTAACCAATAATAGAAGGCAGTGCGAAAAGCAATCCGCATGTGACCGTTACAATTGCCCAGCCAATCCAATTATTCTTGTAATCAATGCCAAACATAGCGGAGATGGCATTTCCAGCAACAGCAGTTTGTAATGCCCACCAGCCAAGTGAAACGATAAAAATCGTAAACCCAACAATGACTTTTGCTTGAACATCACCGAAGCTTGACCGGGAGATAACAGAGGAAGAACGCCCAGTTTTAGCTCCTATATACCCTTGCAATGTATTTCCAACCCATTGGATGCCGAATAGTGAAATGAGCAGTATTAACAGTATTTTAGACAGCCCGAAACTGCCCGTCAGTGTAGATCCAACCATTAGAACTGGTATCGTGAATTCTAACCCTCCAAAAATCATTGCCGGCGTAAGCCAATGCTGCCGGGCGGACTCAGGAATAGAATCCAGAGCCTGATCCTGACCCATGAAACCTTCTGAACTTGTTTTCTCTGTAACTTCTGCTGTATTCGTCTGTGCCATCTTTTCACTCCCTTTTTTCTGTATTAAAAATAGAATAGGAAGTATCTGCGCCCCCCTATTCTATTTGTTACTTTATCAACTTTTTATCAATGCATATATCAATTCGCAATCACTATCGCCCTCATTCACACACCAATGATGTTCTCCTGCTGGAATATAAGATGCTTCTCCGGCATTAATTTTGTAAGGCTTTCCGCCGCTTTCACCAGCCAAAGCGCCTCTAATGATGTAAGAATATTCATGTTCCTCATGAGAGCCCGTTCCCTCTTTCGGGAGACGCTCTCCTGCTGGAATTGAAACAAAACCAAATTGCACTTCCGCTCCTTGAAATTGATTTTGAAAAAGTGTTTGAACAATTTCTTTTGTAACTTTTGGTTCTTTGATATCCACGTAAATGCCTCCAATTATGATAATCTGCCTGGCAGCTCTGAATAATCGAACGTGACTGGATTCACTTCAACAAGAAAGTGTTCCTTTGCTTCTTCAACCGTGAAGTATCCATTTTTTACATCCTTCGCTACTTGGGATGCCGGACGCTTCAGTGGACTTCCATAGCCGCCTCCTGTGCCTGTCATCAGGCGTACGACGTCGTTCTTTTGAAGTTTGTATCGTGGGTAAACACCATATGGTCCATCTATTTCACCGTTTGCCTTATGAATATAAAACTCATTTGGTGACCCTTCATGCCCGTTGTTCATTCCCCACGGATAAAATTTATTCCGTCCGAAAGTGACTGTGGCAGCCTGGCCGTCGGACAATGCACGGTAAGCGCGAATAACTCCTTTACCGCCAATATATTCACCTGCACCTGCTCCATTGCCGTCTTGACGGAGGCTGTATTCATCAATTAGGACGCCATAGCGTGTCTCTGCTACTTCTACTGGGACATTATAGGTTTCACCATCCGCTATGCAGAACTGTCCGGAGGCGCCATCTTGTCCAACGCCTCCGCCCCAGCCTCCAACAGAAGGCTCAACTATAAGAAATGGCTCCTCTGTATCCTGATGATTACCAGACAGTGTCACGGCACATACAGACAAATGGTGTCCTGCCGTTAGCCGGTCTCGCAGATGAGGGGCCAAGGCTTTCCACACTAAATCCAAGCTTCCTAAAAGGGTTTCAAAATAGTTGGAAACCGGAACCGGCCTCTCGGCTGACATAATTGATTTCTTGTCTACAAGCACTTGAAGCGGTCTAAATACGCCATCATTAACGTCTTGCTTAGGATTTGTTACGGCTAGGAAGATCGCCCGTACAGCTGACATCAATCCCGTGTAGGAACAGTTCATCGGGCCTGGAACTTGCGGATGGCTTCCCCGAAAATCACAAATGAATTCTTCGTCCGTGATAGTTACTTTTACTTTGATTTTAAAAGGACCGTTCCCCATTCCGTCTGTATCAATGTAATCTTCTGCTTCAAAAACACCTTTCGGCAACTTTTTGATTTCTTGTCGGGAAATGATTTCACCGTGATCTAATAAGTAATTAATAGCAGCTAAAATGGTTTCCTTGCCATGTTTTTCACAAAGTTCTTTCAATCGGCGGTCACCTGTGCGCAATGCAGCAACCTGTGCCCACATATCTCCTAACGAAAGATCCGGAAAACGGACATTAGAACGAATAATTTCAACAATGCCTTCATTAAGGCGGTTTTCTTCATACAATTTAATGCAATTAAATTGAAGGCCTTCTTGGAAAATGTCAACAGCATCGTTTGTAAATGAACCTGGATCCTTTCCTCCAACCTCTGTCCAGTGAGCCTTATTTGCGGAGAAAGCGATCAGTTCTCCTTTATAGAAAATCGGCATGACGAGACCAACATCAGAAAGATGAGACCCTCCCCCATTATAAGGATCGTTAATGATAATCACATCACCGGGCTTTAGTTTGTCTCCAGGATATTTTTTAAGCGTTTCTTTTACCATAAAGGTAAGCATTCCAATAAATCCAGTTACACCATTACCTTGAGTAAGGAGGTTTCCTTGCGCATCGGTCAAACCGCTGGCATAATCGAGAACTTCATAAATGATCGGACTCATCGATGTGCGTGCGAGCGCCACAAACATCTCGTCCCCAGCTGCCAAAAGAGAATCTTTAACAATTTCTAATGTGAATGGATCCACTTTTACAGAAGTTGGCATATTACTTTCCCTCCATTTCGATAATAATATTACCAAATTCATCCAAATACAATTGTTGACCTTCATAAATAACAGTGGCGGCTGCTTTTTCTTCTACTACAGCAGGCCCATGGACTACTTCATTTGGCGGAAGTTTATCACGGTCGTAAACGGATGTGCTGATCCATCCTTTTTGCTCGAAGTAAACATCACGTATTTCTTTTTTCGCTTCTTCTACGGAACCCTCGCGTGTAATCTTCCCAATTATTGGTTTAGGCACCTTACCAAAAGCAGTTACATGGAGATTAACAATCTCAGTCGGTGAATCAACCAGTTTAAATGTGTAATTCTTTTCATGAAGATCATGGAATTTCTCAATGATAGCCTGCTTATCTTCCTCGGTCCATTTGCCATTGGGAACAGGGACTTTTACTGTGTGTTCTTGCCCCAGATAGCGCATATCCGCAAAACGATGGAATTCAACCGCTCCATCCGTCATCCCTTCATCTTTATAATAAGTAAGTGCATGTTTTTCGATTTCTTCCCATTGTGCATCCATTTCGGCAAGAGAAAGCTCATTCATCCTTTTGATATATGTTTGGATATAATCATGCCGCAGGTCAGTCATGAGCATACCCCAAGCAGAGAATACGGGTGAAGCAATCGGCACAATAATTTTCTTAACGCCGAGCTCAAGTGCGAGTGCAGGGGCATGCATAGATCCCCCTCCACCAAATGCAAGCAATGTGAAGTTTTGCGGGTTATGCCCTTTTCGAATTGAAATCAGTTTTAAGGCATTTAGCATATTAGAGTTGGCAATGCGAATGATGCCAAGCGCTGCTTCTTCAGCAGAAATTCCAAATTGATCGCCTATTTTTTTCTGAATTGCTTCTTTTACATTATTCATGTCTACATCGTAATCAAAGTTTTTAGGAGATAAACGGCCTGTTAATAAGTTGGCATCTGTGGTAGTTGGCTCCGTGCCACCTAACCCGTATGCGACTGGTCCAGGCACAGCTCCGGCGGATTGCGGTCCGACTTTCAATGAGCCTGCATCATCTATCCAAGCGATGGAACCGCCTCCATTTCCAATTTCAACAATATCAACAACTGGTGCCTTAATCGGGTATCCTGCATTCCGGCTATCTCTCTCAATATAGTAATCTGTAGAAACTTTCACTTCCCCGTTTTCGATGAGTGAGCATTTTGCTGTGGTCCCACCAATATCAAAGGCGATGATGTTTTTTTCACCAATCAGCTCCCCAAGTACAGCTGCTCCGAAAATACCTGCAACCGGCCCGGACTCAACCATGTTGATAGGCGCCGTTTTGGCACTATTGAATCTTGTTGTCCCACCATTTGACTGCATGATGTAACGCTGATCGATCTCAGTTTGTTCTCGTAGTTCCTTATCTAGTTTATCAATGTATGTGGTAGCAGCTGGTTGAACATAGGCGTTTAAAACAGCTGTATTGGTTCTTTCATACTCGCGCCATTCTTTTGTAATATCGCTTGACGCTGTCACAAATACTTCTGGCCATACCTCTTTTATGATCTTAACTGTTTCTATTTCATGTGTTGGATTGACATAAGAATGTATATAGGAGACGGCAATCGCCTCAACCCCCTCTTTCTTAAAATATTTCACACATTCTTCTATCTCTTCTCTATTTAAGGGTAAAATGATTTCGCCTTTATAATTCAGACGTTCCCCCACTTCTAGTCTCAAATGGCGCTCTACAAATGGCTCCGGTTTTTTATACCGAACGTTGAACAGATCTGGCCTGTTTCCTCTAGCGATTTCTAAAACGTCCCGGAATCCTTCTGTTGTAATTAAGCCCATTTTTGCCCCTTTGCGCTCGGTCAACGCATTAATAATAACCGTTGTCCCATGAATGAACATGGACAGTTGTTCGCTTTTGACACCGGCTTTCTCAATAACATCCAGTACACCTTTTTCAAAATTAGGCGGGGTTGTATTACTTTTAGCAACCCCTATAAAACCATTTTCATCTACATATACAAGATCTGTGAACGTACCTCCGATATCTGTTGCTACTCTCATTTTCCCCACTCCTTTGTTCCTTTTTATAAGTTAAAAACTAAAAGATAATAGGCGTTGACACACTTAAAATAATTGTCTCCTCCGAAGTTGGATTCTCCCATGCATGCAAAAGTTCGGAAGGAAAGTGAACCGTATCTCCAGCTTTCAGATGGTAGTGATCTTTGTTGATATGAAAGATCACTTCTCCTTGCAAGATATAATAAAATTCCTCTCCTGAGTGGCTGTAACTATGTTCTTCTTTCAGATTGGGAGGAAGCATAACCATTAAAGGCTCGAGTTTCCGGTCTGAAAAAGTGCCGGCTAAGCGAATATATTTCTGATCTCCGCCATTTACCTTAAATACTTTTCTGTCACCTGCTTTTGATACGTAAGTCTGACTTTCTTTATCATCTTCAAAAAAGAAAATCATCGATACGCCTAATGCCTCAGCCAATTTCTTTAGGGACGTGATTGATAGCGATGAAGCCCCCCTTTCGATTTGTGAAAGGAAACTGAGTGATAATCCAGTTTCTTCACTTAGTTCTTTTAAAGTCAATTTTTTCTCAAGGCGTAATGCCTTGATTTTCTTATGAATGTCTTCCATATAATTAAGCACCTCGAAAATTCTAGTATTACTGTAATGAAATTTACAAATATAATAGAATCTCTGTAAATTTTTATAGTATTACTGTAATAATTATGACTATAACATAATAATTTTCCGAAAGATACATCTTTTTTAAATTTTCTGTTAAATATATATAGATTTTCTAGATTAAGAGCATAAAACAATTACAGTAAAAGTGTAATTTCAATAAATTAATCATCTTGTGCTATCATGTTTTTCTTACTTAGATACCTACAGACACTTCTTTTAATCATCAAAGGATATAATAAGTGTTTGTTTACGCGGATAACATTAGGATGAAGAACATAAAAAGACTGCAAAGCTTTGAAAACACTTGCAGTCCAGTGATCTTTTTATTTAGTTAAAAACTAATGGTGCCTCATTGAACAAAATAATCAACAGCTTCTTTTAACTCTTTTCCCCCCTCCCATTCATCTTGTTCAACAATCGGCACGATTATTGAAATTCAAAAAATCAAAAGAACTGAAAAGTTATTCTTTGTAGTTGTACTATCACCCACTAATGCAAAAAGTTTTTATTAGTGGGTGAATGCCTTTTTATATAATGGGCTGCAAATAATGATAAAAGAAAGTGCTTCTGAAAATTCGGTGCTGCTTGTACCACTCCCCTAACAAGAGATGGGTTTTCTATAGAGGTTTTTATTTCTTCTTTAATAAAGAGGATTATATTGTTAGTTAATCTATTAGAAGTATGAAACATCTGAGTGTAATGTCGAAATTAATCAATTGTTTCTATACAGCTAGTTTGAACTAAATTACCATCTTTGCACCATAAGAACAGCTCATTAATATTAAGAAGGGATTTCAGCTATACAGAACAAAATTAATTATTTCGATTTTTTTCACCCCAATCACATAATTGTTCTAAAACAGGTAATAACGTTTCTGCTTTATGAGTGAGACTGTACTCCACTTTAGGGGGGATTTGTGGATACTCTTTTCGTCTAACCAGCCCATCTGCTTCCATTTCTTTAAGTTGTGAACTTAATGTTTTAAAAGTTATAGCTCCTATTCTTCTTTTCATTTCATTAAAACGAACAGGTTGATTCTCTGCCAAGAGGTAAAGAATAAGCATTTTCCATTTACCACCAATCAGTGACATTGTATAACCAAAAGGTGTCTCTTGAATTTTACCCTTTTCTTTAAAATCACCCATACTCATATTGACACTATCCTTTCTGATAGTAACTACCAATAAAGTGCGTACTATTTTTTTCTTTGTGTTCATTTTATACTTACCTTACTTATAGATAAAGGAGAGAAAATAATGTCTACTATTAAAACCTACAATCACAATCTTTGGGATCACGGTATCACTCAAGGTTACAGAGTCAACGATACTATCTACATTTCAGGGCAGTTTTCCCACGATAAGGAGGGGCTATTCATTGGCGAGGGTGATATAGAATCTCAGACACGACAAACGCTTGAAAACCTTGATCGTGTTTTAGAGGGATTTGGTGTCACAAAGTCCAACCTCGCTTATGTGGAAATCTATCTTACAAACCCTCAAGAATATTCCGAGTCAGTCATCAGTCTGTTCAAGGAATATCTAAAAAAACATCGGCCGGCCGGTAGCCTAATTGGCGTGACTTACTTGGCGTTCCCCGAACAACTTATTGAAGTCTCGGCTGTCGCACACTTTGATTAAGTAAATTTTATTTCAAAACAAAAGTAATTATGGCTAACCCGCTTCTTTAGTTGTTGTCTAACTTTAAAAAAGGGGATTGAAGATATAATAATGAAGGTATCCTTAATCCCCTCTTTTAATTTTTAATAGTTCTAATATGCATAAACAGGTTCAATCCTAGTTGGGAATAAAGTAATCAAGACAACTTAAGCCTAGACCACCACTTAATAAGACAAACGATTCTTCCCAATGTCAGTGATGAAATCACTTTAACAATTTTAGTTAAAAAATGAGCCAGGAATTTTCTCAATACAGCCGCTGCATTTTCCATTATTTTGGCTGGTTGTAAAAAGTGAATGATTCGAATCGTTTTACAATGCAAAAAAACTTCGTTATCTATTCTGGATTTGCAATATTATTCATTCCTGTTCAAATGATAAATTAGTTGCACAACGCTAGAGGAGAACGTTCTTGCGTTAACCATTTTTAAATGCACTCTCTGATTGATATCAATAAACATCGGTTTTCCTTCTCCTAAAATAACAGGG
>NZ_BCVF01000049.1 GCF_001591605.1 Bacillus badius NBRC 15713
AAATGGTGAGCCATGAAGGACTCGAACCTTCGACCCTCTGATTAAAAGTCAGATGCTCTACCAACTGAGCTAATGGCTCGTTATGGCTGGGCTAGCTGGATTCGAACCAGCGCATGACGGAGTCAAAGTCCGTTGCCTTACCGCTTGGCTATAGCCCAATCATTTTCAGAAAAACATGACCCCTACGGGATTCGAACCCGTGTTACCGCCGTGAAAGGGCGGTGTCTTAACCGCTTGACCAAGGGGCCTCGTTAAATAAAGATAATGGCGGAGAAGGAGGGATTTGAACCCTCGCGCCGCTTACGCGACCTACACCCTTAGCAGGGGCGCCTCTTCAGCCACTTGAGTACTTCTCCAAATATGGCTCCGCAGGCAAGATTCGAACTTGCGACCGATCGGTTAACAGCCGATTGCTCTACCACTGAGCTACTGCGGAATACAAAATTCATTTTATCGACAATTTGTATTATATTAAAGTGAAGTAGTCGAGTCAACAATTTTGTATAACAAAATAAAAAAAGAAAAAGCAACGGACATCTATGACTAGCTAATCACCTTTTCAAAGTGCTCCGTTCTTCTCTTAAGATAACAGGTGCTCTGCACTTTCCGCAAACATATCTCTTGGTATCGACCTTTTTCTTGCGGCTATACATCAGATGACAGCCAGAGCATTCATAAACAAACACCCGCTTCGACTGCTGTGATGGTGATTTTTGAAGCGGCGTGCAGTGTCTTGGGGCTTTCACAGCTTTCAATAGCTGCTTAAAATCCTGATCACGATGCTTATATCCTCTTCCTTCTAAATGCAAATGATAATGGCAAAGCTCATGCTTAATAATCCCTTCTAATTCTTTTAGCCCGTACGCCTCTAAATACTTTTTATTTATCTCTATATTATGAGATTGCAGCATATAGCGGCCGCCGGTTGTTCTTAGCCGCGGATTAAATTCTGCCTTATGCAGAAAAGGGCGGCCGAATAATTCCGATGAGATTTTTTCTGTCAGCGCTTGAAGTTGTTCATTATTCATTACTCGGCCGCTCCTTTCTCTGTTGCTGTTACTTTCCAGGGGAAATCATTGTCAATGATACTCTCCCTTTTTTCTCATCTACCTGCTCAATCCAAACTGTAACAATGTCACCAACAGCGGCTACATCAAGAGGATGTTTAACAAACCCTTTTTTCATCTTGGAAATATGGACAAGCCCATCTTCTTTCACGCCGATATCAACAAAAGCACCAAAGTCCACTACATTTCTGACCGTTCCTTGCAGTTCCATGCCAGGTTTTAAATCTTCAAGCTTCATAACTCCTGTTTTTAAAAGCGGAGTCGGCAGCTCGTCACGCAGGTCGCGGCCGGGCTGCTGGAGGGCATCTTTAATATCCTGCATTGTCAGCGCGCCAATTCCAACCTTTTCAGCTGCTTGCTCTACAGTTATCTTGTTCAATGCTTCAGTGAGCTCTTTCGTCCCCACATCCTTAGTGGTATAGCCCATGCTTTGAAGCAGCTTCTTTACTTCCGGATAGCTTTCAGGGTGAATAGCTGTTTTGTCCAGCGGCTCCTGCCCATCTATAATCCTTAAGAAGCCTATACATTGTTCAAACGTTTTCGCACCGAGGCGCGGGACTTTCTTTACTTGTGAACGGCTGCTGAATTTGCCGTTTTCCTCCCTGAATTTCACAATGTTGTTAGCCACCGTTTTGTTCAGGCCAGCTACATATTGCAGCAATGAAGAGGAAGCGGTATTGAGATTCACACCTACCTGGTTCACGGCTGTCTCCACTACGAAGGTTAACGACTCGTTAAGCTTCTTTTGAGAAACATCGTGCTGGTATTGTCCGACTCCTACAGACTTCGGGTCGATTTTTACCAATTCTGCTAACGGGTCCTGCAGCCGTCTTGCGATAGATACAGCGCTTCTCTCTTCCACTTGAAGGTCAGGAAATTCTTCACGCGCCGTTTCAGAAGCAGAATAGACACTTGCCCCCGCCTCATTGACAATGATATATGCCGCTTGCCGCTCGCTTTTCTTGATAACGTCTGCTATAAATTGCTCTGTTTCGCGTGATGCTGTCCCGTTTCCGATGGCAATAATTTCAACATCATGTTCCTTTAACAGCTGTTGAACACGCTCTTCCGCCTCCGCTCTCTTAGCTTTCGGAGGATGCGGGTAAATGACCCCTATATATAATACTTTTCCGGTTTCATCTACCACTGCCAGCTTGCAGCCGGTACGGTAAGCTGGATCTACCCCAAGCACAACCTTCCCTTTTAAAGGCGGCTGCAAAAGCAGCTTTCTTAAATTCTCAGAGAAAATATGAATCGCTTGGTCTTCCGCCTTTTCAGTTAGTTCATTTCGCACTTCTCTCTCAACAGATGGCTGAATTAGCCGCTTATATGCATCTTGCAATGCTTGACGCACATAGGTGCCTGCCTCTGTTTGCTCATTTACTTTATACCTCTTGCTTATATAGCGAACAATCTTTTCTGCATCTGTTTGAATGCTTACTTTCAAAATCTCTTCTTTCTCTCCTCGGTTAAGAGCCAGTATGCGGTGCGGAACAGCTTTTGCAACGGGCTCTTCATAGGCGTAATACATTTCGTATATATTTTTTTCGTCTACTTCCTTGTTTTTTGCCGTTGAATGAAGCAAGCCATTTTTAAACGTTTCATCGCGAATCCATTGACGGATCACTGCTTCATCTGCTGCCTGCTCTGCAATAATATGGAGCGCACCTTCAATCGCTTCCTCAGCTGAAGAGACGGCTTTTTCGTTTGATATGTATGTTTCAGCCTGTGCCGTAACAGGAGAAGCCGGCATGGCAAGGAGCCACTCTGCTAGGGGCATCAACCCCTTTTCCTTCGCAATGGACGCCTTGGTCCGCCGTTTTTGCTTGAACGGACGGTAAAGATCCTCAACCGTTTGAATTTTTTCAGCACGCAAAATAGCCGCTTGCAATTCAGGGGTTAGCTTGTTCTGTTCCCCGATCAGGCGGATGACTTCTTCCTTGCGTGCCGATAGATTCTGCAAGTAATTCCAGCGATTAAGCAGCGACTGGATTTCTACTTCGTTCAGCGCTCCTGTCATCTCTTTACGGTAACGGGCGATAAAAGGCACCGTGTTTCCTTCTTCAACCAGCCCGATGACTGCACGCACCTTTTTAACATCTAACTGTTCGTCCTGGGCTGTTTTTTTAATTAAACTATCTTTCTCAAGCATAGCTTCAACGGGCATACGGATTCCTCCTTTTTCTCTGACCTCTATTTTATCACAAGAAAAAAGCCTGCACTTATTAAAGCAGGCTTCCAATAATATAAGTAGCGTCATCGTCAGACTTCGTTGTCTCCTCCTCAAGCGTCGAGGCAATTTGCTGGATGGAGCGATTTCGCAGCAGGCCTTTGACGTTAAGAATATTAAGCCCGTCTGAATGCAAAAGAAACTTGCAGTTTGACTCGTATTTAAAGCGTTGGGTCCGATACTTTTGCGGACGGCCGGATAAATAGCCGGTCACTGGCAGCGGATACGTAAGCTTCTCCTTGTCCGTGTATAAGTAAAAACGAATATTGCCAACACAGCTGTATTCGAATTCCTGTGTATCGAAGTAAACCTTTAAAATCGCAACAGCCGCCCCTCTTTTCTGATAAAGAACATTATTGCTCAAGCTCATTAAGAGGTCGACTGATTCGTGATGATTCTCTTCCACTATCTTTGTTACGGCAGATGAGGAATGAAAAGCGAACTCGCCGCTGCCAAGCCCATCTGCAATTACACAAATTAAATAATCGTCTGTTGTATGAATATAATAGCTGTCTCCACAAAACGGCTGACCGCCTTTTGCCGCTTTGTTTGCGCAAATCTCTAGCTGTTCGTTTTGGAAATAGTTCATTAAATCAATCGCCCCGATGTCATTGATTCAGCATCAATTGCCTCTTTCAGCTTTTTGATTGCTCTTCGTTGCAGGCGTGATACATGCATCTGAGAAATGTTCAGTTTATCCCCTGCATCCTTTTGACTCATATTTTCTAAATACGTATATTGGATAATTTGACGTTCACGATCAGACAATACGTGAAGCACCTTTTCCAATACGAGCCGCTGATCTACTCTCTCATATCCTTGCTCTTTGCTGCCGACAATATCGAGCAAGGTCACTGTGCTTCCGTCAGAATCTGCTTCGATAGAGTGATCCACGGACAGAGCCTGGTAGCTTTTCCCCATCTCCATCGCTTCCAAGACTTCTTCTTCAGAAATATCAAGGTGGCGGGCAATTTCTTCTACTTTAGGAGAACGCTGCAGCGATGAGGTCAACTCTTCAACAGTCGACTTGATTTTGGGGCCTAGTTCTTTAATCCGTCTCGGTACGTGGACGCTCCATGTCTTGTCCCGTAAAAACCTCTTAATTTCACCGACAATTGTCGGAATAGCAAAGGCTTCAAAGCTCTTTCCGTAAGAATCATCATACCTTCTGATCGCTCCCAGAAGGCCCATCATGCCAACTTGGGCGATATCCTCATGGTAAGACTTTCCTTTTGAATATTTACGTGCAATGGATTCCACTAGCCCCTGGTAATGTTTAACGAGGTTTTCTTGAGCCTCTTGATCATTGTCAGTCTGATAGGCTTTGATCCACTCAACAACCTGCTGTTTGGTGTCTTGGTTAGGTTGAGATGGTTTCGGCATCCCTCTCCACCTGCTCTCCTTCAAGGTACTTTGTCATAAACAAAGTAACCCCTTCCTTTTGATGAACCTTCACTTCGTCCATTAATGTTTCAATGAGAAATAGACCTAAGCCTCCTTCACGCAGAAATTCAACAGAATTCTCCTTGTAAGGGCCTAACGCCTTTTTTGTTTCCCGGAAATTAAAGCTTTTTCCGTTATCCGACACCATTACTTCCAAATGCTTGTGGTAAAGAGCAAAGCCGACCACCACCTCACCTTCCTCCTCGCCGTTGTAGGCGTGCTGGACAGCGTTGGTGATCGCTTCGCTAGTAGCTATCTTCAAGTCCTCAATTGCATCATATGTAAATCCCATTCTGCTCGCAATTCCTGAAAGCGTCAGCCTGATAACGCCCACAAATTCCGGCTTGGCCGGGATTTTCATCTCGATGTAATCAAACGCTTCCATCATCAAACGCCACCTTCTACTTCGGAATTAATATTCATAATATCTGCAAGACCCGTAATATCAAACAATCTTCTCAAACGTTCGGATAAACCAATTAGCTGCAGAGTGCCCCCGTTCGCATTCAAGCTTTTGAAAAGTCCGACAAACACGCCTAATCCTGTACTATCCATGTAAGAAACTTCTGATAAGTCGATGACTATGCGAGCCTGATCCTTTTCAGTATATGGAAACACAGTTTCTCGAAGCTTTGGTGCTGTATATGCATCAATTTCTCCAGCGATTTTCACTTTTGTTTGCTGTTCCATTTCTTTCACGTCAATTGTAATATTCATCTTAAACCCACCTCTTCTTTATTACTCCACTGTTTTTAAATTATACCCGGCTAAAAAGAAGATAAACCTTTGGCTACTTGATTCTCTTTAAAATGATTAAAGTAAAATCATCCCGCAGCTCAAAGTCTTGTAAAAACTCAAGTTCTTTGTACACTTTATCCGCAATCTCTTGGGCTTCTAGGTGAATATACTTTTTAATGTACCCTAACAGAGTGTCTACCTCGATAAACCCATCCTTCGTCCGGCATTCTGTGACCCCATCCGACATCAGAAGGATAATATCTCCCGCTTCCGCTTTCTTTTCAAACTGGCGATACTTTGTTTTCTTATCAACACCAAGCAATAAGCCTTTCGCGTACAATTCTTCAAACTGTTGTGTCTGATGGTTGTAAAAGAAGCCTGGTTCATGACCTGCAGAGGAATAATAGAATGTATGATTCATTGTATTATACATTCCGTAAAACATAGTAATAAACATCGTTGGATCGACATTCTGCTCTACTACCCTGTTTAAGCTTTCAAGCACCCGGCATGGTTCATACCGGCCTTCAGGCAGACTGTCCATCGAATATTTAATCATGGACATGCACAAGGCGGCTGGAATCCCTTTTCCGATGACGTCGGCAATGGCTACACTGACAGCTTCTTGCTCATCATGGACAAAATGATAATAATCTCCGCTCATTTGTCTGGCTGGCACACTGATGGCCCCGATATCCAAACAATCCACTTCTGGAACCTGGGTTCCTAAAAGCGTTTGCTGCATGTTGGCTGCCACTTCGATCTCACTTTTCAGCTCCTGCTGAATGGTCCGCAGATTCTGATGTTCCCGGTAGGCAATTCCATAAGCCATCATGACCTCCAGTAAAATATCAAAAGACTGGAGCATATCAGCCTCAGCTTCTATGCCAAGTTCTAGCAGAGCCGTTCGATGAAGAATGATAATTTCCTCAGGAGAAATTTTGTGTTCAATGGATTTTCTGCTGAATTTCTGGCTGAGATACAAAGCTTGTTCGTTTTGATCCTTCATATAGCTTTCAAGAATTTCTTTATACTTTTCTTGCATCGCTTCCCTAAATTCCATACTTGCCCTCCTTATCGGAGCCACTTAATTGCCTTGATAAGTGTCCCTTCACCCGGAGTGGAGTCAATCGCAAACTCATCTACAAGGCGTTTAACTCCAGGTAAGCCGGCTCCAAGTCCTCCAGAGGTGGAGAAACCATCTTCCATTGCTTTACGAAGATCTTGAATGCCAGGACCCTGATCTTCTGAAAGAATTATTAATCCAACCTTCCCGGCATTTTCCGTCTTTTCTATACATACCTGCCCCTGGCCGGCATACAGATAGATATTGCGCGCCAGCTCACTAATAGCTGTCGTGATACGGGCCTGGTCAACTGTGCCAAAACCAAGATCTTTGGCTACATTTCTGCCAAGCTGCCTTGCAGCTACGATGTCCCATTCATTTGTAATCTTGACGCAAGAATCCATAGATTAGTCCTCCAGTTCCCGTCGAAGTTTCTCCAAACCTTTTTCTAAATCAAGAGCTGTCAAGACATCTTCAAGACGTATCCCCAATTCGATCAAGGTAATAGCAACGGCTGGCTGAATTCCTGTGATCACTACTTTCGCTCCCATAAGCTTTGACATGCTGATCACATCTCCGAGCACTTTAGCGATGAAAGAATCAATAAAGTCGATAGAGGTTAAATCAATGACTACCCCTCTCGCACTCGTTTCGTGAATTTTACGGAGCAAATCTTCTTGAAACTGAAGAGCAGTCTGATCATCAAGTTCCCATTGAATCGAAATCAGCAAACAATCATGAAGTTTTAAAATTGGTATTCTCATTGCTCTTCCTCCACCTCAATGATTTTTCTTTCCGTCATCTCTAGGGCTTTTTCAATTCCTTTTTTCAACGTGCTGGTTGTAAGGACTTGGTCAAGGTTGATACCAAGAGTGACAATCGTTTGAGCGATTTCCGGACGGATGCCCACAATCATGCACTTAGCACCGACGAGCCGAACCGCATCGGCTGCCTGGATAATATGATGCGCGACCATCGTATCCACCACTGGAACTCCCGTAATATCAATCAGAACGACCTCCGCGCGATGTTTAACGACCCCATCAAGCAAGTTTTCCATAATCAACTTGGCTCTCTCTGTATCAATTGTCCCTACAAGAGGCATGACTGATATTTTTTCAAAGACTGGTATAAGAGGGGCAGACAATTCCTGAAGAGCAATCTTCTGCAAAGAAACTGTGCGCTCCCATGTATAGGCGTAAGCATCAATAATGGTGTTATACAAAGGGAACATCCAGCGCTCAAACTCAGAAGAAAATTCCATAAAGTTATGGTGGTCGACCAATTCTTCTTCCTGCATGCCGTCTGTTATGATGTGATCAAATATGCGCAGCCCCAGTGTAATAACAGTCAGCGGCCAGCCTAATCTGACAATTTTCTCAGCAAATCCGGTGACCTTGGATTGAAATTCCTCTTCTGTCTCCGTAAAGTTGGAAACCAGCAGCTCGATAAACTCACTGCTTGTTTTTGTAAACATTTGAGCAGACATCGTTTGTACAGCACGCTCATCTGCCTCCTGCTTCATCCGGTTAATCCACTCGCCTAGAATTTCACTTTTATGGGTTTGTACATAGTTAAAAATTAGTTTACGCATCAAGACAACTCCAATTCTTCTTTTTCGATGGCTGCGGCGTCCACTCTATGTAGAGACTGTCCCATAAACAATCGGCTCCTTCTCTGCTACCCGATGCACAGCAACCTTTATGCCGGGAAACTGAAGGCAGCTACTCCTTTTCTAAGGCAGTCTCCTCCGCTGATTATCCCAATCTGCTTTCTTCATCTTAACAACTTCAAACATAAAACTAAACTGATTTCCCTTTCTTTTTTATGCCCGCTATTATTTATCGTCACTACTAAACATTATAATGTTTATTTCGGCAATTAAAAAGTGATAGTCCTTTCTGGAAAAAAATACTATCAAAAAATGGCCTCAAGACACGAATAAACTCAGAAAAAGCCGTATCCATTCCATTGCCCCATGCTAAAAAAATAAGACGCCCGCTAGTTATACTAGCGGGCGTCTATTTAAAACTGAATAAGACCTAAGCTGATTTGCAAGGCTTCGTCCACTTTTTCCATCATTTCCTCATCAAGTTGAGTGATTTTATCCGTTAAACGCTGTTTGTCGATCGTTCGGATTTGCTCAAGTAAGATAACGGAATCACGTTCAAAGCCGTAACGCTTTGCATCGATTTCAACATGTGTAGGCAACTTAGCTTTTTGAATTTGCGCTGTTATAGCAGCAACAATAATAGTGGGACTGAACCGATTCCCGATGTCGTTTTGGACCACCAGCACAGGTCGCACACCGCCTTGCTCCGATCCGACAACAGGGGACAGGTCTGCAAAATATACGTCACCACGCTTAACTATCACACGGATTATCCTCCACTTACTAAACGTTCTACAGTATTGCCGGCCTCACACTCAGCTTGCAGCGCCTCTGAGGCGATAGCCAAGTTGATCTTAGCCATTTCCATGTACCCGCGCCGCATCGATTCTCTAATCTGACGTTTCTTTCTTTCTCGAAGATACATTTTTGTTGCTCTGTAGATAAATTCGCTGCGGTTAACCTTCTCAAGTTCAGCATACCCGTCTAGTTCCTTAACAAATTGTTGTGGCAAACGAATTAACACTTCTGTTGTTGCGCTTGATTCAGACACGAACTACACCTCCACCAATCACTACACCGTCTCGTTAACTGTCCTTTTCATCATATCATCTTTTCTATTGCAGGGGAAGGTGAATTCAAAATTCCCGGCTGTTATCCTTTGATAATAGCTCAGAAAAGCGCAAATTCACTAAACCTCTGGCGAAAAATGCCGATAAATAAACCTTCAGCTTGTTACCTTCATTCACTTAACGGATTTACTATCTCGACAATTTCTCCGTTTCGTTTGTAAATTCGCGGCACCCGCGCGGTAATAATGCAAGGAACTTCATAGTTAATTGTCTCCATCTTTCGGGCAATATCATCCATGGTAATTTCTTCTTCTCCTTGCTTGCCAATCAGTGTGACCTCTGTTCCGACTGGCATTTCTTCAGGTAGGCGGATCATGCATTGATCCATACATACTCTGCCTACGATCGGCACCCTTTTGCCGCCGGCCAGCACAATCTGTCCCTGAAGCTTACGCAGCCAGCCGTCAGCATAACCAATCGGCAAAGTCGCAATCCATTCTTCCTCCGAAGTTTCATAAGTCGCTCCGTAGCTGATTTTTTCGCCCTTTTTCAGCTTCTTCACATGGACAATTCTCGTGCGCAGCGAGAAAGACTGCTTTAACGGAAATGGCAGCTCCTGCTTTATTTCCTCGGACGGTGAAAGACCGTACATTGAGATGCCAAGGCGAACAGCATTCAAATGGGTTTTTCCAAAACGCAGCGTCGCCGCACTGTTGGCACAATGAGTGAAGGGCGGCTTCTCCTCAAGCGAGTCCACCATGCTGGCAAAAAGACCGTACTGCTCTTCAAAATAATCCGTGCTCAAATCATCCGCCGTAGCAAAATGAGTAAAGACGCCTTCGAGGAAAAACTTCGGCGAACGATGAATGAACGCCGCCAGCTCGTTTAACTCTTCGGGTGTCTTTACGCCAAGCCGCCCCATGCCTGTATCACACTTAATATGCACACGGAGCAGCTGTCCCTCCTCCAAATGCTTCTCCGCTTCCAGCAGCCAGTCTTTCTGAAAGACCGTCAACGAGATTTGCCGGTCGGCCGCCATTTTGGCTGCTTGCGGACTGCTTGCGCCAAGCACCAGCAACGGAACGGACAGGCCGGCCCTTTTCACGGAAAGTGCTTCATCCAGAAAAGCAACAGCCAGCCCCTGTGCCCCTGCTTCAACCGCTGCTTTAGCCACTTGAACGTCTCCATGCCCATAAGCATTGGCCTTTACTACCGCAAATAGCTTGGTGTTTTCCGGAAGCAGCCTTAGTGTCTCGCTCACATTGTATGAAATATGATCCAAGTTGATCTCTGCCCATGTATCACGGTAAAACTTCGCTTCTACTGTCAACATATGCCCCTTCTTTCTTGTCTGTATACCTAAAGTTGTGAAATTTATTTGTTGCCAACCTTATTTTTAAGTATACAGCAAGTACTGTCAATAAGAAGACCGGGGCGCCAGCCCGGAATTTTCATTATTCGCAAGAAAAGGAATAATTGAGCGCCAAGAATGACTTCTCCACGACCGCGGTGCCGCCCTGCTCCAAACAGCCTTTTCCGGCCGTCTTTATTTCCTTATGGTGAAAATAAGATTGAGCCGTAATCAAAAAAGCAGCTACAATGCATGCTGCACATCCGACAAGCATGATCCGGCTCTTTAAAACATTCTTTCTTTGCCTCATCCAGCTCGACCTTTCTTATTCAAATTTCCACGATGCACCATAACCATGTACTCCCTACCTTAAACAAAGAAAAAAGGAACGTCAAATTCCCGTTCCCGAAGTGCTCCGCCTTTAGCTGAGGCGGCACTGAAGTATCAACTTGAAGCATTTATCGAACACATGCAAAAAACCAGTTATTTCTCCATTTCCGCTTGCATCGAACGCGCTACTTCAATCATTTCCGCCTCGCTTAAATCTTTAGAAGCGATCATATAATCCACACCTTTATAAGACCAAGAAAGTGACTGATCAGTAATTTCTCCAAAGGCAAAGCCCAAATCAGCCATTTCGCCGCTCATGCTCGCTGTTTCTACCGAAGCATCCGACGGAGCCGATGCTTTTTCCTGGACGACAGTGAATGACTTGTCGCCTCCATAAGTGAGCACGATGCGTTTGCCATTAGCCGTCAGCATCTCATTTTCCTCAAGCAACTGGCTGCCAACCGCTTCTGCCTGCGGATAAAAGACGGTGAATTCCTTTTCCTTCTCTTGAGCGAGCACCGGCATTTCCAGCTGGGCTCCGGTCATATTCTTCTTTACATCAAAAGATGACTTCTCAAAGCTCGCTTTAAAATCCACCTTCTTAAAGCTGACCGTCAATACTGGCTTGCGATCCGGATCCATAACCTTCACTGAAACAGGCGCTAAATCGCGCTTATTGAAGGTGATTTCCTGTATTGGAAGCATATGGCTGTTAGGATACCTTGTCTTTGTTTCAAACACATAATGCTTATCCGTTTCCTTAAAAGCAGCTTCCTGGTCTGTTTTGATATCTTTGACTAGTGATTCAAACAAATAAGCCTGACTGCTGTTTTTTGGCCAATCACTTTGAAACTTAAAGCTCTTGTTCAAAGATGGCGTTAATACATATACACCGGACTCATTCTTTAAAATCATCTGACTCTGATCCTTTTTGTCATTCGATAACTCCACGCGGTAAAAATGATTGTCCTTATTCCAAATCTCCACGTGATACGCCTGTTTTTCTTCTCCTGTCTGAAGCGTCATTTGGGCGGTTGCCTTGTAGCCTTTCATCTCTTCGGCTTTTTCATTTAAATCCTTTGTGACATCTTCCTTGGATTTTGCGCCGCAGGCAGAGAGAACAAATAAAGCAACCAGGCATAATAGCCAGACTAACCTTCTTTTTGTCATGTCATCACAACCCCTTTCGCATTAAAAATATATGAGACAACCTTTTAAAATATGATTGTCCGAAAGGGGCTGTTCTTTTTAATTTATTTTTTCAATAACGACCTGGGCAGCCGCATAGTCTTTGCTGTGCGTAATAGATAAATGCACGCCTGCAGAAAAAGGGGCTGTAACGCAGGGCTTTCCATTGCTGTCTGAAGCCGTCTCAATATCTTGAAAGGAGAGCTGTCCGCCGATTCCGCTGCCCATTGCTTTTGCAAAAGCTTCCTTGGCAGCAAAGCGGCCGGACAGGTATTCAACTTGCCGGCGGCCGCTTCGGCTTTGAAACACAAGCTGTTCGTTCTTTGTTAAAATCCGCTCAATAAATTTCGGCTGCCGTTCTATTAATTTTTGAATCCTGCTAATCTCTACAATATCCATCCCGATCCCCTGGATCATAGTCCTCCTCCTTCTTCAGCTCGTACCAGCGATAAATTTCTCCCGCATCATTAAATGAAACATTTGCAACTTTTATTCTTTTGCCGCCGATTCCGCTTCTGATAGCCGCATGAACCGAAGCTAAATCCTTTTGCTTTTGCCTCCACGTTTGTATCACCTCTAAGGATTGAATGCGATTTTTCAATACAAAGGAGGTTTGCAAAGATACTTTTCTCGCTCTTATCGTAAGCTGGCGGCCATCAATACGCCATCCAGCTCCTTTAAAACGAACGAAGCCATAAAGAGCCGCAAGCATGAAAGCGGCAAGAAACCCTAGTCCGAACGGCCAAAAAAACCAAACAGCTGCCCCAATGGGAAGAAGTACATAAAGACAAGCTCTTCCGATATACCGGCTGGCTGCCCGCGCCGGCAAAGGCGTAAGCTCTGCGGAGAAGCAATAGTCCGGAAACAGCTCCGCCAGCATATTCAGCGCCCGCTCCTTCTTCACCATTGGCATAATCATCATGCTTGCACTGTCTTCCTCTTCTCCCCTGCTCCCCGCGCTTTCAAGATGTACAGAACAATAACCCAGAATTTGCCGCAATGGATTTTCTGAAATTGTAATCCCCTGCACCCGGTCTACCGGGATGGTCAGCTGCTGTTTTTCAAGCAGCCCTTTTTGGATCATTAAGTTTTCCTTTCCTTTTCTCAATGTAAAGCCGGCGTATCTCAGCAAGGTGAGACCGATAGACACACCCCATGCAATCAATAAAGCTAAAAAAACAATAAACGCTATGACAGCCACTCCCATCTCAATAAAATGGGACGCTTCTTTAAAAATTTTCTCATACGGAATCACATCTTGGAACTGGCTCAAAAAAGCAAATACAGCTGAAAGAACAACACCGATTCCACCTGATGTGGCGGCCATCAGCAGCAGCTCAGAAAGGCGGCTCCGGTAAAAGATCGAGTCTTCATGATCAGCCTCTTCTGCCTCATCCGCGTGGCTGTTTACAGCTGACTCGCTTTTCCGCTTCTTTTCTTGCTTAATAAATTGTTGAAGAACTTGCGCTTCTGCTTTCTTAATAGCGGTCAATTCTGCTTCTGACTCTGACTCCGCTCCTCCCGCTGTCTCGACGCTAACTTTCACCAAACCGAAGGCACGATGCAACAGCCCCTCGGATATATGTAAACTTTGTATGCGTTCAATCGGGATATAACGCTTCTTCTTTATAAACAATCCATATTCAATTTTCAACTCGCCCTCTTCTAATCTATAAGTAAAGCGCAGCCACTTCACAACACCGGCAATGAGGACGAATAAGACCATCACTCCGGCTCCCGCCAAAGGCAGGTAATCCCAAAATCCGTTCTTTTGGCCTTTGCCCATGAGAACTAAAAAAACGACCGGAAAGACAAGGTTCTTTAATTCCTTAAGAAACGTTAATAACGCAGCAATAGGGTGAAGCTTTTGCGGATCAGACATCTTCTTCTGCCACCCTTGCAAGAGCCGAAATGACTTTTCTCATTTCCTCCGCCTCTTCTATTTCAACAGCCGGTATGTCATGAACGGTAGCGGCTGTTGAAACTTTAATGGCCCCCAGCCCATACTTGCGCAGAAGCGGGCCCTGCTCTGTGTCTACATGCTGGACGCGAATCATCGGAATTAGCGTGCGGCGGACAATGAATACCCCCCGCTGAAGCTCAATTTCCTGCTCTCTGACTTCATATCTCCATCTTTTCCAGCGCATAGCCGGCAAAATCACGACAACAGCCAGCACTTCTAACACTCCGGCCGCACCAAGAATAAATAAAGTCCAAAGCGGCCATTGCTTCATCAGGATCAATATGCCGGCCGCTATAAGGAGCAGCCATATAAAAGCCGAACCGATCATTCCTGATATTCTCCATACTTTTAAAGCTTTCTTTGAAATTCTTTTTGCAGGTTCATCCATCACATATTCACAGCCTTTATTATCATTTTTCTGTTATAACGTTTCATAACAGGGAAAGGTTTCATTTTTTGGAATTTTCATCAATCCTGCAAAAAGGAGCTGCCCAAAAGTCAGCGTTTCACTAACTTAAAGGGACAGCTCCTTGTCATTGCTTATTTATTGAGAAGTATATTTTCTTCTTGGATTGCTTTTGCGATCACGGTTATATGAGCGGTTGCCACCGGATGAACGTCCGCCTTGACGGCTGCCATACGGCTTTTTGGAACTTGAATTTTTAGAGCGGAACTTATCTTTCTTTTGTGGAAGAGACGCTTCACTCGTGATATGGATCGGTGTCCGATCTGGTTCCTTCGTAATCAATTTTAAAGCAGCAGCAACGATCTGTTCAGCATCATACTGATCAAGCAGTCCTTTTGCCAATGCTTTATATTGGGAAAGGTCGTTTTTGGCAACAGATTCTTCCAGCTCATTGACAGCTGCCTGCTGCTGGCCAACCAATGCATCATCCCATGTAGGAGCAGCCATTGGCGACATCTTTTTCTTCGTTGTTTTTTCGACCTCTTTTAAATAGCCCATTTCTCTTGGTTCAACAAATGTAATGGCAACGCCCTCTTTGCCGGCACGGCCCGTACGGCCGATCCGGTGAACATAGCTTTCCGGATCTTGCGGGATGTCATAGTTGTATACATGAGTGACACCAGAAATATCAAGGCCGCGTGCAGCTACGTCTGTTGCCACAAGAACGTCGATTTTTCCTTCTTTGAAGCGTTTTAGCACTGTTAAGCGTTTCGCCTGAGTTAAATCGCCATGAATTCCTTCTGCCTGATAGCCGCGAAGGCTTAATGCATTAGCCAGTTCATCGACACGTCTTTTCGTACGGCCGAAAATAATAGCCAATTCTGGCGAGTGAACATCGATTAAGCGGGAGAGCACATCGAATTTATCGCGCTGATGCACTTTAACATAATGCTGCTCAATGTTAGAAACCGTCATTTCTTTCGCTTTCACACGAATGCTTACAGGATCCTTCATAAACCTCTCAGCTATCGCCCGAATTTGCTTAGGCATCGTTGCTGAGAACAACAACGTTTGGCGTTCAACTGGCATGTGGGAAAGAATAGCCTCGATATCCTGAATAAATCCCATATTCAGCATTTCATCCGCTTCATCCAGCACAAGCGTTTGCAAATGATCAAGCTTCAGTGTTTTTCGGTTAATATGGTCAAGAATCCGGCCTGGTGTCCCTACAATAATATGAGGACGCTTTTTCAGTGCGCGAATTTGGCGTTGAATATCCTGGCCGCCGTATACAGCCAAAATGCCGACGCGCTTGCCGCTGCCAATTTTATAAAGCTCTTCAGATACCTGAATGGCAAGCTCCCGGGTTGGAGCAATAACCAAGCCCTGAATCAGATGGTTGTTGGTATCAATTTTTTCAATCATTGGTACGCCGAAAGCTGTCGTTTTACCTGTTCCTGTTTGCGCCTGACCAATAATGTCATGGCCTTCAAGACCAGCCGGAATCGTTTGAGCCTGAATAGGCGTCGCCTCTTCAAATCCCATTTTATCAATAGCTTTTAAAGTGGTTTCACTTAAATTTAAATCTTTAAATTTCGTCAATATTTTCTTCTCCTTCTATTTCGTTTGCCGTATCAAACAAAAAATACTCTTCCATATGAAGAGCAAAAGTTATTGTCATCATATCATTTTTATCGCTTCATTACAACACACTCGATATTTAAATCACTCTACTACGTTCAGTTAGAAATGTAAAGACTTTTTCAAAGAGCAGCTCCTTTTCTCCCGTATGGCAAATATGGTGTTTAGCATGCGGCACATAATAAATTTCCTTTTGGACAGATGGAAGACGGCGGTAAATATACTCGGCACTTTTCGGCGGCACAATGCCATCAGCCAACCCTTGGGCAATAAAGGTGGGTATCTGGATTTTAGAGAAAAGCGGCTTGCTGTAAGCAGCCATTTTCCGAAACTGCCAGGCCGCTGACAAGGGAGTGAACAAAAGCTTATTCTTATAGCGCAAAAATAGCTCATTCTCACTCAGCTTGCCTTTTTTCGCGTCGTGCCACATCTCTTTAATATCCTTGGACAATTGCCCTGCATTAATATATTTAGCGGCAGCACTTAATAATATAAGCTTTTTTACAGGATATTTTTCCGCTAAATAGGCGGCAATCAGCCCGCCCATCGAAAAACCAATCACATAAACCGTTTCGCACTCAGTCAACAGCTGCTTCAGCTCACCTTCCGCATGTTCCAGCCACTGGCGGTACGTGATTCCTTTCAGTGACAGCGTTGTTCCATGGCCTGGAAGTGTCGGAACGACAATTTTCCAATTTGTCCTTTTATGCAAGTATTTAGCGAGCGGCTCGACTTCATAAGGCGCACCAGTAAACCCATGAATGCACAAACAGCCAATCATCTTCACCATTTCCTTTTCTTCATTATTTTCCTTTATATACTGTAATTATTACCCGATCTCCTTCTTCATTAACAGAACTGGTACAACTCAGAAGCTGAAGAGCTTTTAATAATAACTGGCTATTGTTTATGAATGAAAAGAAAAACACCAGGCACCTGCCTAGTGTGGGGGTGCAGACCAAACGGAGCCTTCTTTATCTTGCTGTTTTTCTGGCTGCTCTTGCCCCGTTACTTCTTTTCCAGGACCTCTATCACTTCTTCAAGCCGCACACCGCGAGAGGCTTTAACAACGACTAAGTCTCCGCTTTCAAGCAGAGATTCGAGCTTGTCAATCAACTCCTGCTTATCATTGAAAGCAAAGATGCGGTCTTCTCCTAAAGAGTTTTTCGCACCAGCGGCAATAAACTGGCCTAACCGTCCGATCGTGAAAAGGTAATCAATCGCTTCACCGCTCACGGTTTGACCTACTTGATAATGGAATAGCTCCTCATCCAGCCCAAGTTCAAGCATATCCCCCAATACAAGGATTTTTCGCTGAAATCCCGGCATTCTTTCAGCTAGCTCAATAGCCGCTTTCATAGAAGTAGGGCTGGCATTATAGGCATCATTAATTAACTTAGTTCCCTTGATGCCATCAATCATTTCCATACGCATTTTCGTTAGTTCTACAGATGACAGACCTGTTTTCATCGCTTCAAAGTCAATGCCCATTTCACGGGCGGCCAGCATAGCCGCCATTGCGTTCAGCACATTATGCCGTCCGATAATCGGCAGGAAAAACTCTGTGCCGGGCGCACCATTGATCTTAAATCGGCTTCCATCCTGAAGCGTGTCAATGTTAATCGGATACAGGTCGTTGCTTTCAGTAAAGCCAAAAGTTTTTGTCTGCACCTCTGTCTCTTGTAAAGCTTCCTGCAAAAGCGGTTCATCGCCATGATAAATAAGGATGCCGTCAGCAGCAAGACCGTTAATAATTTCAAGCTTTGCTTCAGCGATGGCTTCCCTTGATCCTAAATCTTGCAAATGCGATTCACCAATATTCGTAATAATCGCTATATCCGGGGAAGCAATCTTCGTTAGCAGGTCGATTTCTCCTTTACTGCTCATGCCCATTTCAATCACAGCCGCTTCCGTCTCTTGATCTAAAGAAAGGATCGTAAGCGGAAGACCGATGTGATTGTTAAAGTTTCCTTCTGTTTTTTGGACCTTAAACTTTAAAGAAAGCAGGCTCGCTGTCATATCTTTCGTTGTCGTTTTTCCGTTGCTGCCAGTGATGCCGATGACTTTCACATCCAGCTCTTCCCGGTAAGCCTTCGCCAGTTGCTGAAGAGCTTTCAGCGTGTCTTCTACTACCAGCACCGGCAAATCAGCCGGAGGATTAGGTCTGTCTTTTTGCCAGAGAGCAGCGCCCGCCCCCTGCTCCAACGCTTGTTTGACATACTGGTGGCCATCCGTGTTCTCCCCTTTAAAAGGAACAAATAACTGGCCGGCTACTGCTTTTCTGGAGTCAATAGCTACCCCGTACACCATCCGTTCTTTAAATGCTTCAATGTTATTTTCTACTTTTATTATATTGGCTATTTGTTCAATGGTCTTACGCATCATAAAATCAATGTCCACCTTTAGAAAGTATATTTAAGTTGCTGTTTTTCCTCATGACGTTCTTTTGCAAGATCAATTAGCTTTTCGATTAACAAAGGATATTCAACGCCCGCATGCTTCCAAAGAAGGGGGAACATGCTAAAAGGAGTAAATCCAGGCATTGTATTAATTTCGTTAATCAGCAGCTCGCCATTCTCTGTTAAGAAAAAGTCAGCGCGGACAAGGCCGGAGCAATCTAATGCCTGAAACGCAGTAACAGCCTTTCTTTTCATATTAGTTTGTACGTCTTCGGAAATTTCAGCCGGGATAATTAGCGCTGTGTTTCCATCTTCATACTTAGCTTTATAATCATAGAATTCTTTTTTAGGAACAATTTCGCCAATGACCGAGCATTGCGGGTCCTCATTGCCCAGCAAGCCGATTTCCAGTTCTCTTGCTGTAACCCCTTCTTCAACAATAATTTTGCGGTCAAATTGGAACGCTTCCTCATAAGCAGCTTCAAGCTCCTCACGGTTTGTGCACTTACTGATGCCAACGCTTGAACCGAGATTGGCCGGCTTGACAAAGCACGGATAGCCAAGCACTTTTTCCGCTTTTTCATAAGCCGCCTCTTTATTTTCCTCCCACATTTTGCGTGTCAGCCACACATAATTTACTTGCGGCAAATTCGCTTGGGCAAAAATATTTTTCATAATGACCTTATCCATCCCAGCGGATGAGGCCAGTACTCCATTGCCGACATAAGGAAGGTTCATTACTTCAAGGAGCCCTTGAACCGTTCCGTCTTCACCGTTCGGCCCATGCAAAAGCGGAAAAATAACATCATATTTTTTTGAAATCAAGCTTTGAGCCACCGCCGATGACTGTCCATCGCCGGCAAACTGCAGTTCAGATACTTCATTGGCCGGAGCCGTAAGCTTGTTTCCTTCAATCCAATTTCCCTCTGTCGTAATATAAATTGGGTAGATATCAAATTTATTTAGATCAAGTGCACCGATAACTGCTTTTGCTGTTTGTAAGGACACTTGATGTTCAGCTGATTTTCCTCCATATAATAAACACAATTTCGTTCTCATAGTAACCCTCCAATAAATAAATGAAAAGATTTCATTATTTCCATTCTATCATGCTTTAAGCAAAGAAAAACTAAATTTCCATGCAACTATCCTCCCGATTTAAATTCAGCCCGTCAAAGCTCTGGAATAAATCCTTGAATTAGGTAATTTCTTTAAATATTTCCCAAAAGATTAATCTGAATTTTATTTCTATTTTCATTTCTATTAACTTTCTGCTCTATAGAAGGTATAATTCTTTTGGTAAATACAAATGTTCACACCAGGAGGACAACACATGAAAAGCTTTGGCTTACTGCCAAGAATTATCGTCGCTATTATAGCAGGGATTATTGCAGGCACCTTTGCGCCTGATGCATTCATTAGAATTTTGGCTACGTTTAATGGCTTGTTCGGAAACTTTCTCGGATTTGTCATTCCGTTAATTATTATCGGGTTTATCGCTCCGGGTATCGGATCCATCGGCAAAGGCGCCGGCAAACTGCTCGGAATGACCACATTGATTGCTTATTGTTCTACCATTATTGCTGGACTTGTAGCGTTTTTCACAGCAAAAGCCATTTATCCATCTATCTTATCGAACCAAGCGGCTAAGGCGTTTGAAAACCCTGAAAAAGCCTTGTTAGAGCCTTTCTTTTCAGTGGAAATGACGCCGATTATGGGTGTAATGTCCGCCCTTCTGCTTGCCTTCGCTCTGGGGCTTGGAATGGCTGCTATCAAGGGAGATACCCTTCAAAAAGCAATGGATGAATTCCGGCAGATCATTGAAATCATTATTGAAAAAATCATCATTCCGCTTTTGCCGATCCATATTTTAGGTATTTTCGCCAATATGACACAGGGCGGGCAAGTGAGCGCTATTATGAGCGTATTCGCGAAAGTATTCATTATGATTATTATTCTTCACATCTTATACTTATGCGTTCAGTACACAGCAGCCGGCACAATCAGAAAGCAAAGCCCGCTGCGGATGCTGAAAACGATGCTGCCTGCTTACTTTACAGCGCTCGGCACACAATCGTCCGCTTCAACAATCCCAGTGACCCTTGAAAAAACGAAGCAAATGGGAGTGAAAGGCCGCATTGCCGATTTCTCCGTCCCTTTACTGGCAACCATCCATTTATCCGGCAGCACGATTACACTCGTCAGCTGCTCAATGGCGGTCATGCTCTTACAAGGGGAAACCTACTCATTCGCTAGTATGCTGCCGTTTATTCTCATGCTCGGCGTTACGATGATCGCAGCACCTGGCGTTCCGGGCGGGGCTGTGATGGCGGCTCTTGGATTGCTTAAGACGATGTTAGGCTTTGATGCCACCATGGTATCGCTGATGATCGCCCTTTACCTTGCGCAAGACAGCTTTGGAACAGCCTGTAACGTGACAGGGGACGGAGCTCTTACTGCCATCGTTGACAAATTAAATAAGGAATGACGAAAAGTCCTGAATACATGCGTATTCAGGACTTTAGTTTGCCGGCAAAAGAGAATCAGGATAACCTTATCCCGAACCCTGCTCCGCTGATCCGGCCATTCATGACAGCGCCGGTAAGCACCCTTGGCGTGAACTGGATCTTAAAGGAAGGTTGAATCAATGTAAATGGAAGCAAGATGACAGGACCGCACTCAGGCAACCTGCTTCCGAATACAACTCATTCATAATCCTGTTACTAAAAGAAAAAGCAGCCCTACTCTGTAACCGCGCCTTTTACTTTGACCAGCACAGCTGAACAGCTGCCCTCATTTTCCCCACCCCTTTGATTAAAATGGAAGGCGCGAAGACTCCAGC
>NZ_BCVF01000050.1 GCF_001591605.1 Bacillus badius NBRC 15713
AGTTGTAAATAACACGATTATTTTTTTCATTTTTTCCTCCTTCATCATAATTATTGCTACATTTATTATTTTACCTTTTTTGCACAAAATTTGGTCGTTGTTCTAATATTTGTTAAATTTTTTCTAGATAATACATTTTACTTAATATAAGGGGAGGACAATGAAAAACTCATACTATCGACTCTATTTCTAACTGTTTTCTCCCTTTTAATTGTATAAGCTGAAACGAAGGCATCCATAATTAATGACAAAGAGAGTAGCAGTGCCATTCAAAAAGAAAACCATCGACAGGCTTTAAAATAGGAGGATATCTAGAAGCAGCGTATGGATAACTTAAAAGAGGGGGCTTTAATAATAGATGACTTAGAAGGTAAAGGCAGACTCTTTTATCTGATGACCACGATAATAAAACCGCCATTTATGGCCTTGAAAAAGCCGGGCTGCGGAACTTTCCAAAATAGATAATTGTATCGGAAACACGGGGATGGGAAGCAGCAGAAATACTCGATACTGCCAAAACAGGCAGGGCATTCAATTGTGACTGCGTTGCATACTACAAATACAATAGATATTCTTTCACAGTCAATCTTCATGATTCGGCAAGGCTTTTCTTACGCACAATCAACTGACCAGATTGCGGGAAACGAGCTGTATTAAAAAATGGTGGGCAGGAAGTGAAGAAGATATTTCGCTTGTATAAAATATTTTCAATCACCAGGCTATACATTTGAAAATAAGAAGCTTGATAAAGATAGCTTTTACTCACTGATCCATTTTTAGAGCAATCGAACTTAACAGCAGGTCGCAAATTTAAAAAGTATCCGTTAGTTCTTTCACTTATTCTTTATTGATCTGGCCTTGTCATCGGTTAGAAATTCTTGAAGAGTGTTAATAATATTCATACCGAATTTCATCGCTTGGATAATAACTTCTCTTTCAGTCAATTGTAAGAAGGCATCAGCGGGTGCAATGCCAAGAATGAAATTATCCGGCTTTTGTTCAGAATAAAACATTGCTTTCTCTCAGTTTTTGCATAGCGGAAATCCATTAAACTAGATTATCTAGGCATATTCCCACATCTATCTCTTCCAAGTTTGCTGCTATCAATGATGGCAATTACCTCATAATTGCCAGGCTCCCGTATCAACTTTGTTTTAGAAGAAAGAAATTCTAGTACCACTAGGAACTAATACCTTTTTTGTATGAAATTGAAAAAATGTGGAAATTCTCACTTTACAAAGATATATAAATAATATAAACTTTGTTTTGCAGAGTACTTTGTTGAAAAGGAGATAAAAAATGTCAGATCAGAATTATACCAGGTCAGAAATTCTAGAAAATCTTTCTCACATTAAAACCCTTACGAATTACAAAACCGAATATTGTAATCAAACGAGCATTTATTTTATTGTATGGGGGATTATTTGGATGATTGCTTACCCTATGCCATCATTTGATTTGAGTGCTTTTTCGATTGGCGTTTCTTGGTTTACTTTAGGGATTATTGGATGGGCTATTACATTAACAATATATATGAAGCAAGGTAAAACAGACCCGCTGCCATTATTTTTGAGAGCCCAGTTAAGGTATGCCTGGATAGGGCTGTTTATCATCTTGGGAGTTTTTCTTTTCCTTATCTATTCTAATCTCTTGCCATATACGTTTGAAAACATATTGTTTTACATTGTTTTAGTTGTTTCAATTATGTACCTTTTGCTAGGTATTGTATTAACGAAAGAAATTTTCTTCATGGGTGTTTGGCTTAGTGTTCTCGGAATGATTACCTTCTTATTTTTCCCTAATGTCATGAATATTATTTTTGCCGTAATTGGCGGCGGAAGCTTGGTGCTGACTGGGCTGATTTTGAAACGAAAAGGGCATGGAAATGAGTAATGTCAACGAGTTAGATGATTTAATTCATGCAAAGGTTCGTTTAGGAATTATGAGTTTACTCATGGCATACGAAAGTTGTGACTTCTCGTTATTGAAGAAGTCATTAGGGATTACTGATGGGAACCTAGGCTCTCATTTAAAGAAGTTAGAGGAAGCAGAATACATTCAAGTTACTAAAACATTTGTAGCAAAAAAACCAAAAACGATTATACAGGTTACTGATCTTGGCGTTCAAGCTTATAAAAACTATATTAAAACGATTGAAGCGATCTTAAAAAACAACGGTTAAGAAAGGAAGATGCGGTGTGTTGCAGGTTGAGAAAGTAAGCAAATCCTACGGAACAAACAAAGCGTTGAACAATGTATTGCTTACTATTCCCAAGGGGACGTGTTACGGGTTAATTGGTCCTAATGGTTCTGGGAAATCTACCCTGATAAAAATTATTTCGAGAATTATTAGATCCTATGAAGGCAAAATCAAATACATTGGTGGTTCGAAAGGAACGTTAGGGTATGTTCCTCAAGACATCAGTTTAGAGGAAACATTGACTGCTAGAACAAACTTGGAGTTTTTTGGTCAAATTCATGGATTAAAAGGAAGCCCTTTAAAGAAAAAAGCAGAACGAATATTGAAAGACATTGGTTTGTTAGATAGAGCCGATGATATAGTGGAAAGCTTTTCAGGAGGGATGAAGCGTCGATTGAATATTGGCTGTGCACTGATGCATGATCCAGAATTAATTATTTTAGACGAACCAACCGTAGGCGTTGACCCGCAGTCTCGACGCTATATTTTTAATATTGTTAACCAGTTAAAACAGCAAGAAAAAACGATGATCTATGTAAGTCATTACATGGAAGAGATTGAAAATTTGTGCGATTACGTTGCGTTTATCGATAAAGGCAATATTGTTGAGAAAGGAGAAATCAAAGAACTTTTAAATCGTTATGCGAATACTGCAGTGTATTTTGAAGCAGAGGATTCAGCAAAATTATTGTCCAAAGAAAATTTTACGTTCGCTCCATATAAAACAGGTGTTATTATCCAAACCAATGATCCGTTAAAAACATTTACGGAACTTGTTAAATTAAGCAGAGACCATGAGTTTATACCAGAACAACTATCACTCTTTAAGCCGCGGTTAGAGGATTTATTTTTTCAACTAACTGGTACTGATTTGCGAGATCAAAACGAAAAAGGGAAGTGACGAATATGTGGCCGTTGACTAAAATAGAAGCAAAAAAGCAAATAAAAGATAAATCTTTACTCTTTTGGACCCTGCTGCTGCCGATCGTTACGATTGTTATACTGATTGAGTTATTTTCAAAAAACAGTACTCAAAAAACACTTGTAGCTTCACAATCGATCACAGGAATGAGTGTATTCTTTTCTACCTTTGTTATTATTTCAATTGTGATAAGCTTTGTGAAAGACCGAGAGAAAGGGATGGTCGCTAGACTAGCCAGTACCCCGCTAAAGACTTATAGCTTTTTTCTTGGCAAATGTATTCCTTTTTTTATCATCATTGTATTACAAATACTTTTCCTGACAGCCATCGGAGTCTATCTCTATGATATTCAAATTACTGATTATGCTTCTTATCTGATAGTCACTTTATTAATTTCTATTTGGCTTACCTCCTGGGGAGTGGCAATCGCTCTATATGCTAAAACAGAAAATACAGGACTAGTCATGACGAACATTATCGCTCTGGTGACAGCTGTCACATGTGGTTTATGGACTCCTTTTGAGCAGCTTCCTGGTTACCTTCAAACGATTGGGTTCATTTTGCCGCAATACTGGGCTCATCAAGGGTTAGTACAATTTGTTTCAACTCTGCCGGGCGGGGAAGGTTTAGGGACCGTTGCACTTGTTTTGATTGGCTACTCAGTCTTAGGATTTGCGCTTTCTTTGGTTGGCTATAGAGGTTATATTAAGATGGCGAGAAGCTAAAAATATCGTTTGAAGGTTCAAATTCAAGAGGCTGTGATGAAGTGATTACACTCGCAGCCTCAATAAATTTAAAGGATGGTTAAAGTTATGTTAGAAAAATTAAATCTGTTTACTGATAGTTACTTCAGACCATATAAAGAGGATAGTCATTTTTTAGAAAAAAAAGCAAAGTTTTTATTTCACCTTGAGAATCTCTATCGTGATTTAGAAGAAGAAGGTCTTGAAGATCAAGTGATATATCAGGAGATAATGAGGAAAGTAGTGTTGGGTGAAATACCCATTGACCTAAAGGGTTTATCAATAGATCAAAATAAAACGATTAGCTATAAAAATAAATATTTTCAAAATGAATACATAGATAATATTGCTTTTGTCAACGCAAATTATTTTAAATGTGATTTGATAAATTCAAGTATTCAACAAAATATAATATCCTATCTTACTTTTGATAAATGTTATTTTAAAAATGTTCAATTTAATCAATCCACTATCATGCAAACTTCATTTAAAAAAAATGATCTAGTCAATGCAAATTTAAGTGGCTGTAAAATTTCTGATACTTCGTTTTCTGGTTCTACCCTAGCTAATATTCAATTAGATCACTCCACACTATCCAATACAACTTTTGACAATTGCTATATGCAAAAAATATCTTTAAAAAATGCAACTTTAATAAACGTTCAGTTTAATTCTAGCACCTTATCAAAAATAAATTGCGAAGGAGCCAAAATGGATAAGATTACTTTTCGTTTTCTACAAGGGGAACGTGTTGACTTATCTAAGGTTGAGACCTTCTAACCTATAAAAAATAAAAGCAGACCAATCAGAGATTGACTCAAATCAGTCTGCTTTGTGAAGACTTACAACGTAGATGAACTTGAAATGATCGTTGTAGTAGTACAGCGAGCTGCCATTGGCTCAAATAAGTGCTGACCTTCTCCATGTACGCTAACAGCTAGTGTAGTTGGAACTGTGATTTTTTTCATCATCCATACCTCCTGTATATTTTGTATCGACTGAATATTCGGTCGATACAATTTGTATTTTGTAGCAATCCATCCTTGGTGTCAACCCTTTTTTTCCATAAATGGTTATTTTAGTGTTAAATTCCTCATATTAACAATAATGAGTTAGTTTAATCCATGTTTTTCTGATAGAAGTTATGTACTTATATACTAGGCTTTTAGCAGGGATGAAATGTAAAAACAATACAAAATTTCAAAAAATATAGATTGATTAGAAAATAAATGTGTGGTTTAATGGGTTTATGGAAAAAAATGATATTATTGTAAATTTAAGAGAAATTAGTAAGTTTTTTGGTAAAAAAGAAGTTTTATCGAATATCAATTTAACTATTAGAAGGGGTGAATCAGTAGGAATAGTTGGTCCTAACGGAGCGGGAAAAACAACATTAATATCTATGATTCAAGGAATCAAAAGACCAACTTCGGGAATTGTTAAGCTATTTGGAGGAAACCCTAGTCATCCAAAATTCAGAACAAAATTAGGAGTATCACCTCAATCAATTAGCTTGCCAGAAACATTTAAAGCAAAAGAACTAATTGATTTTGTGAGAAAGCATTATCTAGATCAAGATAGTCTTGAAGAGTTAATAGAGGAGTTTAAATTAACTAATATTGCTGATCAAAAAGTTGGTGGGTTATCAGGTGGTCAAAAAAGATTGTTATCAGCATGCTTATCTTTTTCAGGAAACCCTGAATTAGTACTGTTAGATGAACCAACTGCTGGTTTAGATATGAATACTAGAGATACTCTCTGGGAAATTATCAAAAAGCGGCATTTAAAAGGTACAACAGTTATCGTTACAAGTCATTATTCTGAAGATATAGAGAACCTCGCACAAAGAATAGTAAAGATTGATAACGGCGAAATACACCTTGATGAGTCACTTAGTCAAATTAGAAATAAAGCTCAAATGAAAAATATTGTATTAAAAACTAAAAATCCAAACACTTTCGTGAATTTGCCAAGTGTAGAGTCTTATTCCATTGATGGTGAACATCTTATTTTGAAATCTTTTCAATCAGAACAATTAATTAGAGAAATTGTCATGATAGATGAAGATTTTCAAGATCTGAAGGTTTTTGAAGATCGATTAGATCAATACTTTATGGCGAGCTCTGAAGAAAAAGGGAAGGTATCACAGTGAAAAATACAATTTATTTAGCTTCTCTTCATGCCAGATTTCAATTATTAGAAGCATTCCGTATTCCCATTAGTATTGTAATGAGTTTAATCTCACCAACGATTGGTTTATTATTTTTTGTTTTACCGCAACAGTCATCTGGAGCATCCTCGGATGCCGTTACAAAAGCAGTAATTGCTCTTGTGATTTTTGGAGTAATGGTTAATTCGTTATTTCATTTTGCAGTAGAAATCTCTCAAGCTAGAGAACGGCCATGGGGATCTTACACACGATCATTACCGGTTGGGCAAAATTCGATTCTTTTATCGTATCTATTATCTTCAGGAGTATTATCCTTAATCTCTGTAATTCCTTTAGTAACGATGGCCATTTTGTTGACTAATGCTAGCATGCAATTAGGGGAATTCATTATTGGCTTTATCCTACTAATCATTACATCCATTCCCTTTATGCTATTAGGGGTTGTGATTGGTTACTATACAGTATCGAAAGCGGCTGTCGCAATTGTACAAATATTGATGCTTATCTTTGCTTTTGGGGGAGGATTATTTATTCCTCCAGAAACATTCAATGAGCTATTTAACACAATATCTTATTGGTTGCCTTCGCGATCTTCTTTAGAAATTGTTTCTTGGGGAACTGGTATTAATCATGATATTCCGTATAAAGGCTTGATTGGTTGGAGTCTCTGGATGATCTTCTTACTCATTACTATTACTATCAGGCTGAAGAATGAGGTGGATCGAGAGTATTAGATTTAGGAGGTGCTTCGTAATTGATTATTAAATATTTGGGAATTAGAGAACCATTTAAAAAGATACTAGAAAAAATGGCTGCATCAGTTGAAGATCATCCTACCCAGATTATCGATTTAGGTGGTGCAGTAAGGTATGATTTGGAATATTTCATTAACGGCATGGATTTACAGGCTGAAACAATCATCCTATCTAATCGGAGAATAGAGTTAAACGACCTACTAGGTTCATTAGAAGGGGAATTGCTTCAGCGATATAACCAAAGTATTTTATATCGAACATCTCCATTGGATATAAACATTGAATTATATCGAGGTTGGGCTGGGGCTACTGGAAAACTGTTAACAGCATTTTCTCCTAAAGGAGTTAATTGGATTAATTCTAAAGATGTTGCCAAAGCATGCTTGATTTCGAAAGAAGACATAAGAAGTAGAGCTGGAAAGGCTTTTGAATTAACTGGTCCAAAGACTATCTCAATGGAGGAACTAAAAAATATTTTCGAGAGCGATCTAGAAATGACAATTGATATGCAATGTAAATCAAAAAAAGAAATAACGGATATTTTAATGCAAAATAAAATGCCTTTCGATGTGATTGAATGGTTAGTAGATTTTCAAGAGCAGTCTTCAGATATTCGATTAGCGCCAGCTACCACAATATTGGAAAAAATAATTGGACAAAAACCACAAGTTGCCCAGTTATTTAAAAATAAAGAATTAGCTTAAAATGAAGGAGGAAAAAGAATGACTGTACAGGAATGTACTCAACAAAAAAATGTCAGGTATAAGTTAGCTCCTCATATTACATTAGGTAACTTAAGGGGCAGTTTACTAGGATTTAAAGCACAATTTATTACAAAGATTGATGGCGAAGGAGTAGTAGATTTTATCGAAAACATTTCGGGGTTTTTAGCTAGAGATAATGGTGTCTCTATTGAAGAACTGGAGCAGAGTTTTGATGTTGACCAAGGACAACTTGAAAGTGTTTTGGAGTTTTTTGTAGCTAATGGAATATGCGTCAAATCAGAATCAAATTTTAATAGTACAGCATTGTTAGCATACGAACGAGCTGGTGGACAAGTTACACTAGATAACATTTTACATAGAATCAATACTAGTGGGATTGAAGTTGTCGCTCGTGAGAATAATATATTAGCAAAAAGGATTATTGAGAATTTGAAAGAATCTGATCTAAATGTTTTTATGAGAGGACAATCTGAGGAAAAGCCAAGTATTAGAATCGCAGTGGGAACTTCTCATTTAGATCCATTGTTAGAAGAAGTAAACGATCAGGCATTGGAAGATCATACTCCTTGGTTGAGCTTAGTTCCGTATGATGGTCAAACTGCATGGATAGGACCTTTTTTTATTCCCCATCAATCAGCTTGTTTGCATTGCTATAAACTAAGGAAATCAGCTAACTTTTCTGATGAAGTATTCCGTTCAGAATTAATGAAAATTCAGCCAGTGAATGTGAATACTCAACCTGTCTATAATCAACCAATTAATCTCGTGCAAATAGGAATTGCTAGTAATCTGATTACAGAATGGATTGCATTGCGTGATCATGCTCCAAGTGCTATGCCTGGTGGTTTTGCAACCATTAACTTGGATGATAAAGGAATTTCGTTTAACAATCATCGAGTTTATAGAGTTCCGCGTTGTCCTAAATGTTCTCCAACAGCGGATACTGGTTTTCCTCAAGTTTGGTATCATGGCGAGGTGAATAAATAATATGACAAGTAAATGGACAACACTGGAAGAGTCCTGGAGAATACTGGATGGTTTAGCAGATCCTTATGTTGGTATCGTTCGACGAGAATATAGAAAACTTAGAGATGTTGATGATGTGTGGGGTCATTCTTACGGTGCTCATGGAACAGATAGTAAAATTTTATTTGGAATACCTTCTAATTCCTACAATGGCGGGGGATCTGAAAATGCAGCAGCAGCTCGATTAGCAGCGATTGGCGAAACTGTTGAAAGATATAGTGCAGCATATTTGCCACTTGATTCCAAAGATGTGCATTATGGATCTCAAAAATCATTAATTACAGAAGGAAAAAAAGTAATTGGTTTTGCTCAGTGGCAATTATATGCACCTGAGCAATATCAAGATCCTGCGTTTCCTCATGAGATATGGAATGAAGATACAAAGCTATGGTGGAGAAAAGGAATCTATGCTGATACTGGGGAAGAAGTATGGACTCCAGCACAATTAACCCATATTGCCAGTTATACTGATTGGCCTGGAGACTCGAATATTGGTCATGCAACAAGTAATGGTTTAGCTTGTGGTATTACATTTGAAGAAGCTGCTATTTCAGGATTATTTGAAACAGTCGAAAGAGATGCTTTTATGCTGACTTGGTACAATAAATTGAGTCTGCCGCAAATTGATATTAATTCTTCTTTGCGATTAAAAAAGTTTTACGAGCGCTATATTAAACCGACTTCATTAGATTTACATTTAATCGATATGACTGTTTTCTCTGGTATACCGTCTATTTTAGCTGTAATTCGTAATCCACATACTGATTTAGCTCCTTTTGCTATTGGAGCCGCTTCTGCTCACTCGATTGAACGAGCTTGTGAAAAAGCAGCGGTTGAGGGAATGTATACACGTACTTGGATGAAAACAGAACAGCGTTTAGGAAATGCGCTGGTTAATGTAGATTATTTCAAAGATATTAATAGCTTTGAAGATCATATAAAGTTGTATGCAGGTACTGAGCTTGTGAAAGAAGCTGATTTTTTAACAGCAAACAAAGATATGGTAGATGTTGCTGCATATCAACCTTTTGATGATCGCTCTCCTGAAATTTTATGGAGTAGTCTTGTTGGTTATCTAGGTAAAAAAGGGTTTAGAGTGGCTACCTTTGATTTAACTAGCCCCGATATTAAAGATGCAGGAGTTAATGTCGTAAAGTCGATAATACCTGGCTTTAAACCAATAGATGTTCTTTATCGTGGAAGAATGCTGGGAGGAGAAAGAATTTTGAAACATTCTTTTGACTTAGGATTAGTGGATAAGCCATTTACATTAGAAACACTTAATCCTATTCCACACCCATTTCCTTAAATTAAACATAATGAAAGGTGTTTGATACAATGCAGAATATTGAAAGTCATGCTACTAACTTAGTGGATGTAGTTTATGGTAATGAGAGATTGCAATTTGATGATCCTTCGGAAAATTGGTTCGAGGCAACAAAAATATATCGTACGTCAATGGCTTGGGATGCCCCAGGTGTAGCAGCCTTACTGCGTTCGGAAACGCTACAAAAAATTGCTACACATGCAAGTAAACGATTTGATGACTTGCCGCTTATTTCTTTGCCTGATCCATTAAACTCGAATGTAACTCTTGATGAGGTTATTGAAAATCGTAGAAGTATCGAAAGGTTTCAAGGTAGCTCAGTGTCGCTTGAACAACTGTCTACAGTTTTACAAAAAAGCTATGGGTTAGTAGAGCGCCCAGAAGGTCCTAGAAGGCCTATACCGTCTGGTGGCGCCTTATATCCTTTAGATTTATTTGTAATAGTGAATAAAGTAGATTCTTTAGAAAAAGGGATTTATCATTTTGATCCTTACCGTAAAGGGTTAACTAAACTTGGTGAATACTCAGAACAAGGTTTTATGGAGATTATGCTACAGGAGGAATCTGTTCAGGGATTTTCATTTTCAGTTGTTGTGTCGGCTAGCTTTTGGCGTTCAAGATTTAAGTATGGGCATCGTTCCTACCGTTTTGTCTTTCTTGAAGCTGGGCATGTTATGCAAAATATGATTTTGCTTGCTACTGCCTTGAACATTAATAGTAGACCCTATGGGGGATTCATTGATGATGAGTTGATGAAAATGATAGGTGGTTATAATGGAGTAGATGATGCACCGATTTATACTTTAGTGGCCGGTATTTGATAACATGTTCTTTTCATTAATACTAGGGACCCTAATACATCTATTAGGGCTCTTTATTTCTAAGTGTTTTTTTTATTTAAGGATAAAGGGTATTGTGACAAATAAGCGATTATTTTTTTTGATTAATCCTCAATTAGGATACGATATCCCTACAATTATTGGAACGATTGTTTGTCTTTCAGCAATAGGTTTTGAGTATCTCGATTATTTGCCAACCTCATTGAGCCTTCCTATTATTGTATTGTTTGGTCTCTTAGGTTTTTTGCTTCCTATTATTGTATGGAAGTTTAACGGGAAAACGATTAAGTTTAGGGGAGCATTGCTAAAAAGCATAGACTCACTTGTTTTTCTTCCCATGGTAGCTCTATGTGAAGAAATTCTTTGGAGGTTAATTTTTCCTTTTTTTATTTTAAATCAAATTTTTGACTCTATGGCTATCGTCATTCTATTTAGTTCAGTCGGTTTCATTTTATTGCATTGGTCAATAAGAGGTGTGAATGTTTTAGCTTATATGACACTTTTTACTTTTTTTGCTTGGTTATCTTTTTTATATGCTGGAATCGTAGGAGCTGCCGTTTTTCACATCGTTCATAATTTAGTAATAAAAGCTTTTCGGCCTGTTACAAGAAAAACTCATCTTTCTAGTCTTCCTCCAGCTTCTCAAACTGAGTGGTAACTCAACCAAAGGGGAGTATAACTCTGAAATAAATCCATAATTACGCTTTAAATTAAAAAAGCATGCCGAAAAGGCCACCAAAGCTGACTTTTTTAAAATTATAAACGGGTTAGAAACTTATCTAAGTTACTGTAGTTTCCGGCATAGCAATGTGAAAACCTTGAGATTTTGTGAGTGCAATAGCTCGTTCAGACGTGATAAAATTTTCGACGGCGAGCTTCAACTCTGGAATTTCTCATCCATGTAGCCATGAATAAGAGACTTTATTTTGCCCAATTTGATGCTGTTTTTCTTTTATCGGAATTTACATATCATTCAACCTTAGCAGAAGAATGGTTTTTGAACCAGCTTGAAATAGATATCCTTTCAGTATTTTTTCCTATACCGGGCATATGTACAACATAAGAGGTACTGCCATAATAAACTGCCATTCCTGTATGTCCAGTCATCGATGTTACTTCATTGGCTACTTTTTTTGTTATTAATATGTAACCCTTACTATTATAAGTAGATATTTCTAGATAATTAGATGCTGATGTATCCTTTGAATTTAATAAAAATGTTATTAAAAAAGAATAATTTCCCAGAGGAAAGCATAGCTAATTCTTTTCAATCTACTACACAAAGCTCCTTTTTTTATCATTTTTCAGGACTATAGAAATAAATAGATACAGATGAAGGCTTTTTTATAAAAAAACGATCTTAAAATCAGTAACTAATAATAAAGCTGCAGGAGACTATTCTAAAAACTATGCCTATGTGATATACGCAGATGAACCTCAAAATGAATATATTTATTGTGTTAAAAAACATAACAAGGAAGTAGAATGTGGAGGATTGGCAAGTTCTAATTCGAATATAAAACGTAAACATGAAAATGAGTAAACACCTTAAGGGATTTTATTTTAAGGGTAATCTTTTAACAAGTTAAAAAAACCCATGTGAATTTTGTCAACGGTAAGCGAACCGTAGAGAGCATTATTCAAATTCTATGTTTGTTGTATATTCCAGTAGTTTACGGATAATATTCATAGAACTCTTGCCAAACGTATCCGAGATCACATTGCCAAGTTATATGTTTGAAAAAGGTCATTTTCACTTGACATAAAATTCGGCAATTTAAAGTGATAACGCTTAAGATTATGAAGTTGTTGAATCACTAATGGAGGTATAAAGCTTCCGGCTATAAGACCATACTTGGAGAGATCAGCAATCCATTTGGCAAATTTTTTATCCATTTTTTTGCTTTGGATAGCTTTTATGTCTCTCGGATGCGCCAAAGTAGATGTTGCAGGAATCATCTAATATATTAAACAAAGTAATCCAGTATTTACTGGTAGATTCCGTGCAGGTATCTTTACAATTGTTTTCACAAAACCATTATGACAATTCATTTAGCCCTTTGGTAAAGGTTGAAAAGCGAGGGCGTTTGTAGAAAGTAACTCCTTTTTGGTTGAAGTGATACAAGCAACAATAAAGATTTGGTGAACGTCAATTCCATAGCACATGGGGTAAACAATTTTTAAACCCATAAGTGTATCTGCTTATTTGAATATATAGAGCTAGAACAGTATTGTTTATACAAAGATAAGTCTGCGTGCTCGAGGCTACACTTATTTGTGCTTGAAAAGGCAATCTACACATATAAACATGCGGTCACTTCTTATAGGGAGTAGCCTACTCACCTTTACGTTTTTTAGTTAACTGAGTATCACTATATCTCAAGAATAATAAAAATTGCTAAGTACAGGTATATTTCATAGCATTTTGTGCCTTGAGTGAGAGCGAAAGGAGTGGTCATAAGTATGAACATTATTGAAAAACTAGAAAGTCTAAAACCAGAAAGAAAATTAGCACGGACATGGTTTATGAATGAGCATAAAAGACAAATAAGCTTAACATATGATGAACGAGAAACAGCAGGGATAAGGGTTTTGTCGATTGAAACCTTCTTATGTTATTATTATGTGCTTTTCGGCCACCAGCCAACATCTGTTTTGGATTTAGGGTGTGGAGAAGGTCAGAGTATTAAGTATTTAGCGAAGAGAATACCTAATTCAAAGCTGACTGGTATCGATGCATCAAGTGATGTTATCAAAACAGCTGCAAAAAGAGTAAAAGAAGCAGAATTTATTGCTGCAGATGTCGAGCAATTAAATGAACATTTATTAAGCGAAAAGTATGATGTGATCTTCATTCATTTATGTTTTGGGTTATTTGAGAATCCCTTAAAGCTTCTAAAGGACTTATTCATGCTTTTATCAGATCAGGCGCTAATTTACATTGTGGATTTAAACAGAGAAAGCTGGAATGAAGGGATAAATTCATGTTTATCGGTGGATGAGGAGAAGTACATACACGACCAATATAACGCCTCATTTAATAAAGACGAACTAGAAGAATTATTCGTCTATGTGACAAGAGAAAAAGAATTGACATTTAAAGTAGGATCTTCCTTAATAGGAGGTTTTGATCAGTTCAGTGATGATTTTTTCTCCCTTATAAAAAATAGAGAGTTGCAAGCTGCAATAAAGTCTATCTCTGAAGAAAAAACGCCTGAAACTCATATAATACCTCAATTATTACACTCTTGGATTATTAAAAAGCAATTAAGTTGAATGAGATTTCATTAATTTAAGAAAACCTTCAGAGCCTAGTTCAAGTTATAACGAAATTTCATATAAATGATTAAAAAGTCTATATTTATGCGGCAATTAATTAAACATCCCTCTGTGCTGCAGTAAACCCTCTCACAATAAGCAACAAAAGAATACTAACAGAAAATTAATCGGTGCAACCAACCACTCGTTATGATAGTTTAAGGCTGTCAACAAAGCTGACAGCCATTTTTACAATGTTTACATGATTAACAATGATACCTCTTCTAGAAGAAGTTAGTTAAATTTGGAAGAAGTTAATGGGGGATTTCTCACTCTACAACTTTAAACGAAGCAGCAAGAGTAGGTGCGCTCTCTAAGGTTTTTTCCTCATTCTGAAGGATAAGGTAGTAATCTTCTGGGCGAACAAACGACTTCACAGCCCGATATTGTCCTGGGGACAAACTTTTTTTAAATCGACCTAGTGACAAAGGCTATGAAAGTGAGGTTTTGGGCTGAAGCAAGGTCCCTATACCTTTAAAGGTTTCCTCTTTGAACGGCACGGAATATCATTTGCCATTCATCTTTTTTTCGATTGCAAAATAGTCGCTATAACTAAATTCCATAGGACCTTCATTTTCAATGTTCACTACGATTTCATCATCAGATGCTGTATATATTTCTTTCTCAGTTGATAGGTGAATGCCGCTATTTGAATGAGGACGTTCTTGAATAGGAGCTTCCTCTTTAATGTGTGAATCATCCGTTTGGCATCCAGTAAGAGAAAGAAGTGATAGTATGAGGAAAAAAGCAGTTACTGGACATTTTTTAATCTTAAACCACCTCCTGGCTTTATTATAACAGATTAGTTTTTTATACATATATGTAATTTATAGGAAGTTAAATGAGTGTTCAGGTTATCGAGTTGAAATAACTTTTGGTCGTAAGATATTCAAGTGAAAAATTTGGAAAGCGGCTCCTTTTATATTCTCTCAGGGAGATTTATCTAAATCCTTGTATGAAAAAATTTGACTTATCGCTATACCCGATGTAAGATATAAATTGCAAATGCAAACTATATCTTACATCGGGTAGGGTGGAAAATGAAGAATAATGTAAAGATAACCAGGATTAAAGCCTCTATCACTCAAGAACAACTAGCAAGAAAAATTGGTGTAACTAGACAAACTATTGGTCTTATTGAAAAGGGCGAATATAATCCCAGTCTCCAGTTATGCGTTGCAATAGCCAAGGAACTTAATAAAACTTTAGATGAACTGTTTTGGGAGGTCGATACTAAATGAAGTCTTGGATATCCTTCTTATTGCCAAATGATGAATATAAGGAAAAAAAGATGTTATATTTTTTCTCTGAAGGCGCCATAATCCTTTTACTTTCACTTATTGTAATGATTATCTGCAACAAGTATTTTAATCTAGACGTAGAAACGGTCTTATTAGCAGCTCTTGCTATCTTCCTCTTTTATGTGTCAGGAAGATATATAGTATCGGGTATTGAATATACAGACATTTCGACAGAGAGAGCTTACAGAAAAGAGTTAAGAGTTATATTCATTAGAACGATTAGATTTGTTGTTATTTTTATGGCACTCTATTTGATTTTTATTAATGTACCTACGCGTCTCGACAAATGGTTTGAAATTTTAGGTTTATTGATAAGTATTAGTGTAGTGTGGTTTTTATCTAGTTATATTTCTTTAAAGCGTTCCTATAAGAAAAATAAGGAATTATTATAAAATCCATCTTTGCTCACATATTAGATAAATGAAAGGTAAACTGATAAACCTCTTTCTACACTATTTTTCGATTACCCATGAACTAATAATTGATTAGATCTTTTCATAGGGTGGAAGATTAAAAGGTTTGGTTAATAGGCTATATTTATTAGAGGAGGCAGTATAGTACTCCATTTTTATGTGGTTTGTGCCTATCAAATAAATAGAGTTCATAATCACAGAAAAAAGTATACAAAAAAGCCAGGAACCTTCTGGTATATGCAAGCGTCTTTGTACACTTAATAGGAGGCACCATTCAAAAAAGTGTACAAAGATGTTAGAAGTTTGCCTGGCTTGTAAATAGTTAGGACACTCTTGGTAAAGAGACTTGGAGTTTTTTTGTCTAACATAGTCTATTCAAAAAGCAAAGGAGGTGTAACAAAAAGTCAGAACGGAAATATTCAAGCTTTTATTGATTGGGCAGTAGAAGTTAATTGAAATCCTCACTAAAAGAAGTCCTCTTTTCCCTCTCTAAAAGTCCATCTTGTCTTCTCTTTTAAACAGATACACTATATAATTCCAAGCGTTTTTTTGTGAAGCTAGGTTCACATGAAACACTCTAGAAATCTCTCCAATGATCCAATCTGGTTCTCTTTTTCTGTTGTCTAGTGTAAGCAGTGACATGAGCTCTTCTAACAGAAAGGTAGGTACGCAGAAATAGTAATGAAAGTCTTGTGTGTGTTTGCTTTCGACATTATCAAATGTAAGCACCAACCGTTTGACCAAAGTCTTGCCGTATTTGCTGCGGGTTTTGTTGTTGATTTAAAAAGATTCCCCAAGTGCCTCCGAGATTGTTCAACTCGCTTGAATAGTTAAAGAAGTATACATTCAGCCTCATTTCAGCGTCGATGTCCTTGATGCAATCGAGGATATTTTTTGTTTTCCATTGTTCCAAGTGATAGATTTTCGCGTCCGAGTAGATGTGTTGAATTAATTGATTCATATGTAATCACTTCTTCAATATGTATGACAGTAAGATTAGGCAGTAAAACCTATTGGCTAGATCGGTTAGATAGTATGACACCCTGAAATATAAAAAAATACCATTAAAAAGGATATGTAAAAGCTCATGAGAAAGTCTCAAGAGCCGGTATTGCTGTTATGATTGGGCATGCTCTACAGCTTAAAGGCAAGTGTAACGAAAAAGTAGAGCTGGACTTTAAAGATAAAAATTTTATTCCACTAGAATTACCTTCGAGAGAGCGTGTAAAGTCTGGATTTCAGACATTGAAAAAAGAGAAAAGCCATAGTTTCTTTTTTCCGGCAGATGTAGATGACAGTTTGAAAAAAGATTATAAAAACCGCAGCAACTATTCTTCGTATCAGTATGCGTTTCCTTTACAGCAACGTGTGATGAAAGATAAGGGAATGAGCGAAAGCAAGAGGTCGTTCGAATATGAGTATGTTACTGATCTATTCTTTACAAGTAAGTACACATGGATACATGGTTGGAACTCTTTACACTCAAAAGGTGAAACAGCATTTCATGAAGGGAATGACTCTTCCTTCTCACAGCTCTTTAATTGTCAGGAAGACACCCCCTAGCAGGTTTTGGCATTACGCAAATACTCCCCCGTTATCGAATGCTCGTTAACAGCGAGCTGGCCAGGTGTGCCTTCGAATACAATTTGGCCACCCCGGTGACCACCCTCGGGACCCATGTCAATAATCCAATCCGCGCTCTTGATCACATCCAGGTTGTGCTCGATGACTACCACCGTGTTGCCCCCATCGACCAGGCGGTTCATAATGTTCATCAGACGGGAGATATCATACATATGCAGTCCAGTTGTTGGCTCGTCCATCACATAAAGATTGCCCTTCTTATTCAGCTCTCCGGCCAGTTTGATGCGTTGGCATTCTCCGCCCGACAAGGTATTCAAAGGTTGACCTAGCGTCACGTATCCGAGTCCCACGTCCTCCAGCGTCTGCAATTGACGTAGCAGATCCTCCTTGCTGATGAAGAACTCCGAAGCTTCCCTTACTGTCATAGCGAGAATGTCGCTGATAGATTTTCCGTTCAGTTTATACTGTAGCACTTCATCGCTAAACCGCTTTCCAGAGCAAATTTCACAAGACGTCCTTATCGGTTCGAGAAAGGCTAAATCCGTGTAGATTATCCCGAGACCCTGACAGTTGGAACAGGCTCCCTTGGAGTTGAAACTGAACAGGGAAGCGCTTACCTTGTTGGCTGCAGCAAACAGCCGGCGGATTCCATCCATCATCCCAGTATAAGTAGCAGGATTGGAGCGAATGGATGTGCCCACGGCTGACTGGTCTATGACAATCGCTTCCGGATGCGACGGCAGAAAAGCTCTGTTAATCAACGTGCTTTTGCCTGAGCCGGCCACACCTGTTACAACGGTCATTACACCGACAGGGATATGGACGTTCACATTCTTAAGATTGTAAAGCATGGCACTGGTGACGGTCATCCAGTCCATAGGCGTCCTGGTTGCAGTTTTTAAGGGCAGGCTTTGCTTCAAGTACCGTCCTGTCAAGGTATCCGCGCGGAGTAAGCCTGCAAAATCGCCTTCGTAGACGATTTCTCCCCCGTGGGTTCCCGCATGAGGTCCAACATCAATAATGTAATCGGCGATCTCAATTACTTCGCGGTCATGTTCGATGACGAGCACGGTATTCCCTTTGTCCCGGAGCTGGCACAGCATGCCGTTCAGACGATGGACATCCCGCGGGTGCAGCCCGACGCTCGGTTCGTCGAAAATGTAAATTATGTCTGTAAGGCTGCTGCTAAGGTGACGGACCATCTTGATGCGCTGTGACTCCCCGCCCGACAAAGTTGCAGTCTGTCGATCCAGGCTCAGATAATCCAGCCCGATGGAGACCAGATGGTTCAGCCGGGTCAGTATCCCGTCTACCATTGGGCCGGCAATTGGATCACGAATGGCACCGATCATACGAATAAGCTCTCCAATCTCCATCGCTGCGCATTGGGCAATGTTGTAACCGTTAATCCGGCAGCCCAAGGCCTCTTGATTAAGCCGGCTTCCTCCGCAAAGGCTGCAATGGCTGTAGGATAGGAACCGTTCAATAGATTCGCGTTTGGCTTTTGACAGCTCGCTGCTATCCCGCTTCAAATACAGGCGGGTGAATTTGGTCAGCAGGCCTTCGTAATCCGATTCGATTGCGCCGCCTTTGGTGTAGTATACGATCTTGCTCTCCTTACCGTGAATGAGGGTCTCCCATTCTTCCGGCGTATAGTCAGCGAGCCTCTTGTCGTTGTCGAACAATCCGGAATGGGTATACGTATTCCACAACCAGCCTCCCACTTTAAATGCGGGAAATAGGATCGCTCCTTCATTCAGCGACTTGGACCTATCAAGCAACTTGTCCACATCGACCTGCACCACTTGTCCGACTCCGGAGCATTTCGGGCACATACCAGCCGGGTCGTTAAACGAGAATACATTCGAATTGCCGGAAAATGGTTTACCGATTCTGGAGAACAGCAGCCGGAGCATCGTATAAATATCGGTAACCGTACCGACCGTAGAACGGGAGTTGCCACCGAGCCTTTTCTGATCAATCACCACTGCCGTAGACAAATTCTGGATGAGATCAGTATCCGGCTGACTAAAACGGGGCAGCCGATTGCGAATAAATGCGGAAAACGTCTCGTTAAGCTGCCGCTGAGCTTCAGCGCTGATGGTATCGAAGACCAGAGAAGATTTGCCGGATCCCGAAACTCCGGTGAAAATCGTGATTTTTCGCTTTGGGATGCGGATATTTACGTTTTTTAGGTTGTTTTCTCGTGCACCTTTAATTACGATATCATAGACGTTCATATACTCCACCTCGGATAATCATTTTTTGGCTTTCACAGTATAAAGACAATAGATGTCATGAGTAGGTGAATGTTCTTAATACAGATTAAGTTTGCTCGACACCTGGAAGACTCACGATGCAGAAAGTTCAACTAGGACAAAATAGTGAAATTAAAGTTTTAGACGAAACCAATGAATGAAAAAGAAGTGGCCGAAGAACAGAAGTCCATAATGCACCAATCAACTTCATGTTTTTTCCTTTCAATAAAACCATTCAAAGTTGTTGCTAAATCAAAAATTATTTTTTGTTCCATGATTCGTTACTCTTTCGATATTCTACTTTCATTATAATTCTTAAATATGTCACCTTTTGTCATATTAATAAAAGAGAGGATACCATTTTAACAACGCTATCCGTCAGAGCGGTTCTTTAAAAGGGGGGCAAATATTTCTTCTTTATATAGTAGAAAAAGTTACGATGAGTGGGGACAATATATCCCGAAAG
>NZ_BCVF01000051.1 GCF_001591605.1 Bacillus badius NBRC 15713
TGGAAAGCAACAGTTCCGTCCAAAAGAAGAATAAAAAGAGGCTGCCGTAATGGCAGCCCGATATGCTTATTTATGAATCCATACAGCTCCAGCCGAATTATCTTTCGCTTCGCCAATCACTTCAAATTTCAAGCCGTGATTCGGCACATTGCGGCCAGCATCAGGAATCATTGTGTTCATATACTTTCTGACGTCATCAAATTTAGTGACCCCATTTAACCCTCTGTAAACGTAAAGCCCTCGCGTCGGCGAGTCTACTGTCCAAGCCGGTGCTTTATCTAGACTGAATGCAGCATCCGCCACTTGGTAGCGCGTGCTTTGATTAATCGTTGGTTTTCCGTTTAGCGTACCCATGATAGCTTCAGGATGGGAATCAACCACACCAAGGAAGCCTTCGCCAGGATGGATGCCCACCCAGTTATCCATATAGCTTTCATCGCCGTACCAAACAACTAACCCTGTATTGTATGCCACTCCGCGGGAATGCTTCAGCGCTTTGTCGGAGCCGGAGTAGTTTCTCCACTCAAGATAATAATAGTTGTCCTTCTGGAAGGTTCCATTGGAAATCTCAAAGCCGTCCGCTGTGAATTTTGGTGTGCCTTCTGCATCATCCTCAAACACGACATTGCCATCAACCGTCAGCTGTGCATTATCGAGAGCAAATCCGTCAAGAGAAAGTCCGCCATCTGTTACATACTCAAATACAAGCTTCACTTTTTTGCCGGCAAATGCGCTCAAGTCATAGGACTTGTCCACCCATTGGCCTTTGGATGATTCAGCACGGGTATCTCCATCTGTATCCTCGTCGCCGATCGTATCGATGGTCACCTCCTGGCCATCATTCGTCACAGCCTTGACATGCAAAAAGTCGTATTCAAATTCAATATCATAATAGGCTTTATAATCGAATACAGCTGTTTTGGCAGCAGTTAAATCGAATTCCGGCGACGTTAACGTGGTACGCAGGTCATCGCCTTTCGTGCTGTAGTAATATTTTTCCCCAAACTTTGGCGCAATGCCTTTGACTGTTTTTTGCGGCAAATTCACCTTCACTACTCCTGGGTTTTTCGACTTTGTTACGCTTTGGTCAATGAAGAACGCCAAGCCGTTCTTATCGATATCCCGGGAATCAATTTCAGTGATATTCGCCCAGTTTCCGCCCATGGTCTTCTGGAAAAACTCTTTGTTTTGAGGAGAAAAGCTCGTTGGCTCTGTACCGGCGATCTTGCCGTTCCAGCTGCCGCCGCTCATGATGGACCAGGAAGCAACCGGTTCGCCATGTCCTGTATATTGCGTATCATACTCATCCGGCAGGCCTAAATCATGGCCGAACTCATGGGCAAACACTCCGCCTGCTCCATCTTCCGGCTGAATAGTATAATCAAATGCCGCCATATTGCCGCCCCAATAATCAACTTTTGCCTTCGATCCTTGTACGGGATACACGCCGTCAAGCGTCCAGCGATGCGACCAGATGGCATCATCGCCAAGCTCTCCTCCGCCAGCTTCCTGCCCGGTTCCAGCATGAATAATCATTAAGTGGTCAACCAGACCGTCCGGCTCATTTTGATTGCCGTCGCCATCAAGATCATATTGATCAAATTGATCGTATTCCGATAAATCCATGCCGGAAGCAACTGCCGCATTCAACGCATCTTTGACGAGGTCCCGAGGCCCTTTAGGCGCCATATTGTCATGTCCGCCATTCGGATTGTCATCTCCGTACTCTTTTGCAGTGCCAGGAAGGGTTAGCCAGTCGGAAACTGTTCCGTCCACCGTGTAGCTTCCTCCCGATTGTTCTTCATAGAACTGCTTAAACGTTTTGACTTTATCACCATTAAATAAAGTAAATTCCTTGTCGCCGAACATTAACTTTTCATAATGCTGTTTATTGAAGTCATCCGCATACATATAGCCCTCTTCTTGCACTACATTATTATGCTTAAAATCACTGAATTCGGTTAACAGAACCAATACTTTATCTTCGCGCACGCCTCCATTGTAGTTTTCTTGTTTAGCAGGCTGGACCTTGACCGCGCCATTCGGCTTGCCTTTCTTAAAGTTCTCGTGTCCCTTATCCAGCTGCTTAGAGAGCTTGTCCTTTTGCTTGGTTAGGAAATCTTTCGCTTTTTTATCGAATTGCTCATGCTGCTTAGTTGCATATTTGTTGTTTGCGCCAGGCTGCTTTTCCCCTTGTTTTTGCTTAATATACTCTTTAACCGCCTTATGCGCGTCTGCCGGAGAAGCATTTTTCGCCAGCAGTCCCCGTTCTTTTAAATGCTTCGCCAGCCTGTCCTCATTCACGATATTTAAGTCGATATCCGGCGATTCCATCATCGCTGCCTCCGCAGAAGCAGGAGAAATGTTAGCGCTTACAAAACCTCCTGTAAATATCGCTGATGCCGCAATCGTGCTCGCCGCCAAACTAGAAAGAAACTTTGAATTCCACCTCTGCTTGACCATCCTCATCCCCCTAGTAAATTATTATTTTGATATCCGAAACAATTTGATTATATAACTGAAGAATGAATGGTGTAAATATTCAAATAACTATTTTGGCAAAAAATGATAAAATAGGCATAGAATATTCTGGATATTTAAGAATTTAATAGGTCCTATGACTTTTATTTACACGCCAAAAAAGCAAGCAATGATCTGTCGCCTGTTTGAAAAAGCCGCTTTATTTTTCCTTGCCGTAAAGTAAGAAAAACCTCTCTTGCTGGTTAGAACACAATTGACTATCCATTCTTTAAGCTATACACTCAAGATACACCATTAAATTACTTTTATGTTTAATTAAAACAATTAAACAAGCGATCTTTATCTATGAAAACCAGATTGGGAGATTTATTATGCCGCTGATCCGTCAAACCGTTGAAGAAAAGCAAACAGACTGCATGCTCATAAAGGCAGGGAGGTTATGAATAACAAACGCATGATATGGATCGTTTCCTTGCTCATCCTGTTATTAGGCTGGAGCGGATATTCTTATACCCGGCCGGCAATCCTGGTAGCGGAAAGCTCTACTGGCAGCTGGGAAGCCTCCTGCACTCCCGTTTCCTTTCCTAATCCTAAAAGCCTGTGGGAAGGAAAGGTTCAATGGAAAGGGCATAAAAAATTGAAGTGAACCTTGTAGAATTTAAGGAAAATCAGACCGTGCGCACTTCTATTGACTTTCCCTCCACTGTTCATCCCGGGGACACGCTGGAATTTGCGTCTCTAGGAATGGAACCATCGAATAAAACGCATACCCTCTTTATTCAATGGAACGACGGAGAGAACAGCCAAGAGGATTTATTGAGCTTTGAAAAGAAAAAGAGATGGTTTGTTTTTCCGTTATAGCAGCGGATTCACATGATGGGAAAGGACCCCTTCCTTTCGTCAGATAGGCGAATACGCTTAAGAAAGTACTATTGCGGAGCAGAGCGAACCGAACCTCTCAAAGAGAGAGGCTCTTTACACATTTGCGATCCAAGTAAGATAACAGGTGAGGCGAACAAGGCTAGATGAACTTTATCTTCTTTCTTTACAGCGATATGGGCACTGAGTTTACCAGCGATGATCATTCCGTGAGTTCCCTTCTTCTAAGCAAAGCTGCGGGAACAGTAGTGGCATCTATCAGGCCCATGCAGAAACTATCCATAGGGCTCCCCGTTACCTTTAAACAGACCATCCAGTGCCTGCTGGAGGATCTCTGTTACTGGATCAGCAGCAGCAGCCCTTCTTCATGGCGAGCCGCTTCCGCAAAATAGCGAACAAGCTCTTCGTAGTTGTCCAATAAGTAGTCCTTATCTGCTTCCGTCCATTCACTGTACATCGGATAAATCTCCGCTTCATTGAACGCACTGGCATCAAACTGTGCCGACAAGCTGCTGGCTGAAATACTTTTCAATGTATCAGCAATCTCCTTGACGCCAGCGGCAGACAAGTAACGGCAAGGCCCCATGCCGAGATCTTCACCTAACGGCTTTCCGCCTAAGATGGCATCACCGGCTAAAGAATCCGCCGCCCCGAGCTCGCCTTCCCCTGTTAAAAGAAAATAAATACCATGCCAAGCCTTGTCGATATCTAACTCCCTCTCGCTCACCTCTTCTGTTTCATAAAGAAAGATCTCCACTGCCTCGGGCTGAGCGATCAAATGCTCCAGCTGTTCAGTGGAAATCCGATGATAACTTGCAATCATGCCCATGTCGAATAACCTCCCTCTTTCATTATTCGCGCCATTCTCCCTAGGAAAATCTTACGCTACACATTCGTTACAATATGAAAGATCCTCCTCTTGTTCCTTAAGCAAATCCTCGCTATTCCTGATAACTAACAAAAATCCCTTCTTGTCAGGAAACCAGCTCAAATCATTGATGCATTCATCAAGGCTATCCCAATTATCTGAAAAATAAAAAGGAAATTCTAGCTGTGTTTTCCATTCAGTAAACAGGCTTCTTTTGTTTATGCACCGGCTTGCATCCATTTCAATGACATTCAACTCTTTTTTCCATTCCTGTGCATGAAGTAAGCTATCAAATTCGGCGCTGAACTCTTTTGGTATCATATGAAACCTGGAAGACGGAGACGAAAAAAATTCTAACAAAGTCAACGAAATTTCTCCTTTAAGTTATTTTATTTATTTTCTTCTATCCGCTTTTACATTTCTCCATTTTTCTGGCGTGGACTCTAAATAGTCAATCACAGTCCTTTCTGTCCTGCCTTTTGACTTCAACGAATCAAAAAAACGGCTTCTAGGACAGGCAATCAGCTAAAAAACGTTGGTTCATCTAACAATCTACTCAACGTCAGCGATTTTCTTTCCTTTGATGAAGAAAGTAAAAAAGCTACTGAAATGATATCTGTATATGAATGCTCAACTATCAATGTTAGTATAGGCATGTAGAACAAATAAAAAATTTTTCAGGTGAACAAATCTTTCTTTTCGGTGGTGTTATCTTGAAAAAAGACCTAGTGAAAGTAATATGGGCTTTTGGCATTGGTGCGATTTTAGTGTTAGTAGTTCCCTTGCTCTTTAATTATTTTCTATAAACGAACTGCTTGATGAAAGAAAATTATATAGCGCCCGTGGGTGATACCTGCACAAATTTAAACTATAGACTTCGAACAAACCACCGAGAGTAGCTGTTGTCTTTCTGGCTTCATTTTTAAGGCTTACTTTCGTACTTTACATATAAAAACACACTTTATTTAAATTTATTACATATTTTAATAGATATATAGGTCTACCGCGAATTCCGCACCTATATCGCTTGCAAAATTGATAAAGCTGCTGTCTAGAGCAATAGCAGGCTTTTCATTTTCTTCCACGTTCACGACAACAAGAAATACATACTCTAAATCATAGGTTGTTCTTAGCTCTTTTAAAGTATTTTTCTTATTTTGAAGAACGCTTATGAGCTCACTTAATTGGCACATGATATCAAAAGAGTGTTCGTAGTCAGTCTGAATCCACCAGCTCGTATCTTTTCTTTCCATATGTGCATTGGGGGTTTTCTCCCCTTTTATCCAATACCCTTGAGGCTCAATGCCTAGTCTCTGTGTAACAATATCCGGGTCAAAAGTGTCGCCGATTATCACAAACTCAGCATTAACATTTGTCGCCATTATGATGTGCTCCTTTTGCTTAATGTGTGAACCCGTCCTTGATCTTGAAGTTAAAAAAGGAGACAGTCCAGCATCCCTTCCTAATAATTAGCGTTAAACAATTACTATTGGTCATCCAGTAAAGATTTGGACAAATGAACTACAGCAGCATGTTCATCTATAACATTTAGAGTAAAATCTGCTTTTGCCAGAATTCACCCGTCATTTTTCGGAATGGATTCCCTTGCCTTATACAAATAAAAGGATCATCCTCTGCCTCACTTAAGTCTATATTAGCCCGATTAATGAACTGGTGTGTATGAGGAACAGTCCTAATGCCTTTTCAGATGCATCCGTAAATTGATGGCCAGCCAATCTTATTTTTTCATTTAGCCTGGAAATTATATAATTACATATTACGTCAACTGTTAGATCGGTAACAATACTTTCAATTTTTTCTCACTTAAAGAACCCATGAAAAAGTTAAAATTTACTCTGTAACTGTCTAGCGCCTTACTTGTACGACCTTCAGCCATTTTAACTGCAAAAAACCTTTTAAACAGTTGATTCAATGAACACTTCTCTTTTACAGCTGCACGTTCATTTTTCACTCGCTTTCCTAGTCTTTTAACCATAAAAAAAATCCCCTTCCCATTTGATTAATTGAAAAAGAACCGTTTTGAATTGCTAAAACACCACCACTATCCTTTATGAAAATCCACGCATAGTCCTCGTATCATCCCAACAATAAAAACGCTAGAAGCAGTAATATAACTGCATGCTAGCGTAGGTATGATTCCGATTGGGTTCGAACCAGCGGCCTCTTCCCTGTTAAGGTGTCAATGCAGACTATTTCATAAATTCTCAGGGGATAAAAAGCCTTACTTAACAACACTTCTAACTCATTATGATAGATTTAGAACATTTAAGATTTGTTATGTTGGTCGGCAGCGCACCGGTGCAAAATAAGCATGAAAAGTTTAAAAGATAATTGCTAAAATCATTAATACTACACTCGCTAAAAACAAATCCCTCTCTCCCTCTGTTAACCATTGTGTCCTCACAAGATAAGAGTTGTGGAATGGTTTCTTGTTCAACTAACGGGGCAGTTTAGTTAAACAACAATATCATTAAAAAGAGGATTACTAGCTTTCGTAAAGAAAGAGTAAATAATAACAAATGGTGAAAGGATGAAGAACATTTGGAAGCAAGTAACCATATCATTCAGATAACGCCTTGGGAGGATAATGACCTTGACTTACTTTTTCTTATAAACGCTCCAGAAATGATGCAGCATCTAGGAGGTCCAGAGAGTAAAGAGCAGATTTTGCAGCGACATAAACGATATCTTGAACTGGGTAATAGAGGACGTATGTTCAGCATTAAATTGTTACCAGAATTACAACCAGCCGGTTCTGTGGGGTATTGGCAAACTACTTGGAATAATGAAAATGTATATGAAACTGGCTGGAGCGTTCTACCCTCTTATCAAGGGAAGGGAATAGCTGCAAAAGCGGTAAAGTTAGCAATTGAAGAAGCATCTAGTGAGAACAAATATAAATACATCCACGCATTCCCATCGATTGAAAACTCCGCCTCTAATGCCATTTGCCGGAAGCTTGACTTTCAGTTTATCTCTGAATGCGAATTTGAATATCCTCCAGGAAGCTTGATGCGTTGCAATAATTGGCGTTATAACTTAATTGGACAATAGCTGATTTTTCAGTTCTTAATTTTCATAAAAGTATGGGACAAATGTACTTAAACTAACGGGTGATTTAATAAAAGAAGAAAGGATGTTACCTATTAGTCATATCTACTATGTAACATCCTCTAATATTTCAACTTTTAAAAAGTAGATCTTGATAATTTGAAAGAAGGGAGCTTCTTGCTTTTTAATTCAACCTTGAGCAACTGAGTTGGCAATATATTTCTTATATTCCCGAATGGCTACATTCCACGAATAATCCAAGGGAGCTATCTCTTGTGGATAAACACAAATCGGCTCGACTTTTGTGTTTACTTTGCCTTCAACGATAAAATCTACTGGAGAAACATATGGTTGACCATTTACGATTCTTTCAGCAAGAATTTCATTGTCCCTTATGTAAGCCTGAACTTTATTAAGGACGATGGATTTGTGATCAGAAATTATTTTAGATAACTTGCTGCTGTCGATTCGTTTTGCCAACGCAGTTAGTAATGAGTAATATTTTTGAGTCCGATAAATGAACACTTCCATGCAAGAACCGTATTCAAGAAACTTAAGCCTCTCTTCAAAAGATTCGCTATCATACTCATTCTCTGATTCTTGCGCCACTGGGTCCAATTTATGAAACTGATGTACAATTATATTCAAACAGTCTTGTGCAGCTAATAACAATTGATAATTTATTTGATCTTTGCTACTCTCATCGCCATCAAACCATTCTTCAACGTGATTATAAAATTCTAACATATGCCTCTCCTCCTCTTCCTTGATTATCCTGGAATAAATTATTTCCGTCAATTTTTCCCTCTTAAGCAAAAGAATGCTAGCTAGTAAACAATCAAACCAGAGTCCTCTTTTTATACATTTCTGCACAAAAAAACCTCTCAAATGAGAAAGGCTCTTTGTTATTCAACAGCCATTAGTTCTCTTCCTTCATCCAACACTTTTAAAGTTCGCGGCTGTTTTTTGTAGAAACAATAAGATTTAATGTAATCCTTTTATATTTGGGCGATGATCACTAACCGGTGACTAATCTCTTCCTGATCAGACAGGTACATTAGTTCAAATGGTCATGCTCTAAAACACGCCGACGAAATTGCTGCACAAAAATTAGCTTCTGCACTATTAAGAAGCAAAAAAACCATTAAAAATCATTAAGTTATCACGTTTGGTCGGCAGAATGCCGGCGAAACCAAGCTGCTCTTTTGATATTCGTTAATAATCCATACAACAAAAAAGAGCGAGGCCCCTTATATTATGCAAAATTCTTCAAATTGCTTTAAGAGAATCCTGTATGTTTCCATTGTCGTTGAAGAAACATTTTTAAATTCCCTATCATCTAAAAAATCTTGGATAGCAAATTTCAACAACAAAAAAATCCACCTCACATTTTCGTGAAGTGGATTCCATTTGTCGAGTAAATTTTGTTCTCGACCACTACATAAATGTAGTCTATAAAATTGCTTAAACCGTTGGTACAATAACCTTTATGATTCCGACTGGGTTCGAACCAGCGACCTCTACCCTGTCAAAGCGAAAGGAGTGGTTTTCTTAATTTCATATATGATAGGTACTATCTAATCATCTGAAAAAGATTGATTTTATAGGCTTTTTTAATTATCAAATAGTGTAGGTACTATCTAATATATTTAATGGCACTCGTATCACGATAGGGCCTTCTAAACGTGTATATGACAGGCTTCTTCTATACTTAATTTATGACAAAGAAATTGTATCAAAGTAATAAAAGCGTTCATCAAAAGTATGCTTGAGCAGCTTAATATTATAGTTATTTTTACTCAATGAATATCCCTAAACAAAACAACGAAATTTTCTTAAAAACAGTCTAAATGCATGATAAATTCAAATTCCTTTATTTATCATTCGATTGCACTTATAAGGCTTCCTAACCTCCTAGACATATAAGGGACTCTCGTTTATAACAAAATGGGAGTCTCAAAGTGAAGGTATGCTATTCTCGTTCTGCACTCCATCTGTGTTGAATTGACAGTACATACAAGGATGGCATTAGTTCTATATATCACTCCTAAATGAAATTTATTAGCTATAACATTTAGCTACTTCTTAACACAAAATTTTTAGCTTACTAAAGAACAAGTCCTCTTCCCCTCTTCCTCACTAAAGTTCGATTACCATTTAACTACTGATTTGTTATACAATGGGTATAAGTTGCTATAAAATATTCTAGGAGGATTGAATTATGGATGGCTTAATAAATGAGTATTACGAAGTGTTCAAAGGTCTGCCAAATTACCGCCCTATCGTTAGAAATAATATTACAGAGGATGCCTTTACTATCGCTGTTCTTGACATTATGTATAAAGAAATACTTAATTTGGACTTCACCGCTACCAATGTGGAAAGTCTCGCCAAATATATTGTAGCTCCACCGGATGGAGGTATTGATATTTTCATTGAATATGAAGATGGGGATGAATACCGCTACGACATCATTCAAGTGAAATACACTACATTAGGTCAACAAGATATTAAACAATGCCTTGCAATGATGCAGCGTACTATAAAGGACTACTTGAAAGATCCTCAATCCGTTCATAAAAATCTAAGGGAAGTAATTAGCAATACAAACTTCGATGGTATATACAAAAATAACTGCACATATTATGTAATTCACAATGGTGACCTTAATTACGCATCTGGGTTAAAAAAATCTGAAAAAATTGTTACCTCAAATGAATTAAAAATTTTACAACAAAGTTTTGGTACAGACTCTGTACCTGAAGAGATACTAAAATCAGATGGCTTTAATAATTTCATTTCCTATAACCATAATAGCGATGAAAACACAGAAGAAGCATACCTATGCAACTTAAGTGGCTATGATTTGGCGAAGTTAAACAATAAATATGCAAGCACAGAATTAGGGAAAAATATATTGTTTGGTCAAAACCTCCGTGACTCTTTAGAAAATAAATCCAAGACGTATCACTCTATGAAACAAACCATTGACCATGAACCTGAAAAATTTTGGTTTTATAATAATGGAATAACAATTATAGCAGAGGGTTTTACTGCGGATGCTGTACCATTAGTTAATGAAGAAAATAATGAACAATCAAATAAAAAAATTGACTCCGTAACTCTTCAGAAATTCTCTATTATTAATGGGGCACAAACTACAAGTTCGTTAGGAATTTATTTAAAGGAGGCGGAAATAGATCGTGACGAGGATAAAATTAATAACTTAAAAAATGTTTATGTCTTAACACGTATTCTTGTAATAAATAAATCTGAGTTAAAAAACAATATATCCATATACAATAACATGCAAAATCCCATTACGAGCCGTGATATGGTTTCAAATCGTCCAGAACAAAAAAAGTTATATGAGTGGTTAATAAGTGGTGATAAACCTAATATTCATGTCGAGATTAGACGTGGTTCTAACCCACCTTCGCATCTAAATTTACTAAAACATCAATCAACCACTAACGAAGCATTAGCACAATTGGCATTTGCATCGTTTTATAGAGAGCCTTATACAGCTAAGGATAAAAAACGAACGTTGTTTAACAATGATTATTCAAAAGAAGAATTCACTATAAATGAGGACTATCATAAAATTTTTAACTTTCATAATGAGAATGATAAGTGTGGTATTCTTTTTAAAAAGACTAAATCAGAAATCGACGAGTTATTATTTGTTGCTCACCTTTATAAAGAAAGTAAAAAATATCTTAAGAAAGAATATGAGCTACGATTGGAAAAGCAATACACAAAGTTGAAAAGTGCTGATGAAGATGAACATCAAAACATTAATGATTTTATAAATAACTATAAAACACAGATTGCCATAAATAACATATGTTTCTTTTACTGTATGGCACTATACTATGAATTTAAAGCGCAATTCGATGAAGATAATAATAAAACATTCAACTACTCTGCTTTTTATGATAGAGATCCACAATTTAAACAAAATTTAATTGAAAATTTTACGCAGCTCTTCCTAACTAAAACTATTGAAATTATTAAAAATGAGTCTGCTGGAACAGCAAATGTTAGCAACTGGATACGAAGCAAAAAAAGCGAAGATCTTTTTATGAAAAAATTGCGTCAAGAGCTAGCTGTAAACTTATCGTTTTCAAATCAATATAAAACCTTCATTGATCAATTCAAGCACTAAAAAAGTTAAGGGGTCTCTCAAAATTGGAAAATCAATTTATGAGCTAACCCCTTTTATTATTCAGTTTTTTATAAGTTATTAGCAGGTAAACCAGACCTCATCTTAGGTAGGCTACACATATGTTGAGTGCTCTTCATAGACATAATTTACAATGGTGACTATGTCATTTTGATAAAAGTAGTATTTCACGATCTCAGTTCCTCATTTTGGGCATAAAAATCCGACCTACTGTTAGAACAATCACCTTAATTGATTGGATAACCACAATACTTGTTAAAACCTCAAGAAAGAATATCATTCTTGTTAAGTAATTCAGATACATTATTTCGATCTAATAATATTACACCCGCGCTTTTCAATAGGCCTTTTGCTTTATCAGATACTCTCATTTTATCAAAAATAAAAACAGGGGTTATATTTAGTTTCTTGTATTGAAGCATTTGTTGTATTAATTGATTTATCATTTGGTCTTGATACCCCATTATTTTATTTCGTTTTTCCTCTTTTATTTCAACACCATAAGTTTTCCCATCTTTTTCAAGAATAATATCTAGTATCACACTGCCACGTCGCGCTTCCACTTGAACTTCATACCCCAGAATCCTAAATACTCTTGAAAGAACTTTCTCTTGAGTAATCGCACTATACTCCTCAACCTGTTTTAGGACTCTATCTAGAGATAAAATATCAGTTTTAATTATAGAAGTTATGTTATTTCCCTTTTTATCAATGAATAATACTAAGTTATCAACAACAGTAAAACTACCGTGGGCGATAGCATTGCGAATATGACGAAGCATTGATCGTAAAATAGTCTCATTTTGATATTTTGTTAAAATCATTTTTTGACATTTTGTACATATTTCATTTGCAAAACAATTCGCATCTGTTCTTGAAATCCTTTGATTGATCTCAATTTTCACATCAGATTCTCTAGATAGATTCATAGTTTCAATAATCATCTCAAAAACCGCTTCCGAATATAGAAGATCATCAATTAGATAATTACTATAAGATTGAACAGAAGAAATTCCTGGCACGTACCACAGCATTCTTTCTATACTTCTACGTAATTCTGGCATCAAATCAATGGGTTTAGGGTCATGTATAATATTATATCTAACTTTGTGAGTGTTACCGCAGCAGTAATTAAAACCATCAGTATTCATAATCTACTCCCCCAGTATTTGAAATCATACTGTACCGTTTATTTCCGATTAAGTTAACAAGTGACTTATCCTCCTCCTATCATCTTAAATACCCTCCCCCCAAACTCTTGGTCTGAGGAGTATAAATCACACCTCATTTTTTGGTAAAACTAGGTCAGACTATTATTGGTGCCAAGCTATTTTCACTCTATCAATGCAACTAACTCAACATGCGTTAATTGCCTTTTATAAACAAAATTCAAAAAGCATTTATATCTAAAATAAAATTCACTGCCTTAAAAAATCAAAATCAACTAACCGGTTGAGGTACCTCACTAGGCTCTAAAACCCTATTAGTTAACTTATTATCACTACCAAAATACAGAGATGCTATTTGTTCGAACCAAGATTTTATCTCTTCATAACATTCCATTTCATCAAGATGTGATTTCGTTAATTCCTTTGCCAAACTGCCATTTAAAATCTCTTTAATAGCGTTCTCCCTTTTTCTTGGTTCTTTGATGTGGAGCATAACTCTATCTAATAAGTACTTTGGAACATCTTTACGTGCCCACTCATTAATTTCGAAATCGAACTCATCTATCTTAAATTTTTCTGAGATTAATTGAGGGTGTATATAGTTTTCCATTTCTAACCTTTGTGTAATCACTCCATATCTTCTTCTGTCATTTTCTCTTTTTATTCCTTCTATAATCTCTTGATATTCCGGTTTATCAGCATCATATATATGAAACTCAATCACATTTGAATTATTAAGATAATTTCTATTAACCCACCTAATCAGCTGACCTCCTGTTAAAGGTAAAATACTAATTTTGTTTTCTTTTAAGTCAATAATGTCTTTAAACTCTCTTATTTGCTGATTGACATTCATAATGAAATTAACATCATTTTCTCCTTCAACACAAATAACCAACTTTGACTCAATAGTAGGTAGAATACCTAATGTCTCTACAATACCTTTAAACTTTAATAAATTATCTGCAATAATTGCCGGCTTATTATTTTCTTTTTTTACAAATATAACTTCCTCAACATTTACCATTTTTGCTATCTCTGGTGTATGGGTAGTAATAATAACTTGGTGCTTAGTATCTTCACTAATACTCTTTAAGGAATCTATTATCATTCTTTGAAAATCAGGATGTTGCGAAGTTTCAGGTTCTTCAATCCCATAAATTATATTCTTATTATTTCCCTCTGAAGATATCCGCTCTGCTTCAGCTCGAAAATAACTTAGAAGGATCAACCTTTTAACTCCGCTTCCTCTTTTGTTTAAAGAAATACCATCATCACTCTCTAAATCGAAAGAAAACAATGAGTCCCATGATTTCATATTCAATTTTGTATTCAATTTGCTTGCGATTCCAGGATCAAACTCTTGAAGTTTATTAATCGTTAAATCGCCTATCTTTGATACTGTTTCATCAACAAATTCTTTAATTTCTTTGAGTTGTTCCTCAATCTCAGCAAGTGCTTTTTTAGTAGCTATTTTTAGAGGATTTTGCACTTCATTATCAGAGTCTGAGTTACTTCTATCGGATTGAAAAAGAAAATAAAGCGGAAGATTGTCTTTTATCTTTCTCCATAAGTCTTTTTCATCTGTTTCAATCTTTTTTATCTCTATGTCTATTTCTCTAAATTCTATATCTGGTGTTATGTAATAATCATAAAGTGCTTTTCGCAAATCAGCATTTTTTGTTTTATTTATCTCTTCATAATTCCTAATGTCATCTTTAATTTTTTCAATTTCCTTTTTTAATTCGCTATGTTTCATACTGATAAAGTGTTTTTCTGATATATAGGGGTAATGGGCATTTATCAAAACTCTTAAACTGCTAGCATTTATACTAACTTTAGAACAATCCCATATCTTTTTAATCTCAAGTAATCCGTCTTTATTAAGTAAATACTCTTCTGATAGATTAGTAACATTAGATGCATCAATAGAAATCTTTTCGTCCTCATTCAATCTAAAACACGCTGCTATTTCCATTTCTTTAACTGTTGCATCAATATTACAGTCATTTACCTCAGCCTTTACTAATGTACTCTTAGTTTCACCATTAAAAAATAATTCAAGAGCATCCATAATTGTAGACTTTCCAACATCATTTTTTCCAATAATCACATTCATCCCATGGTCAAAATCTATTTTTACCTCTTCATAGCCCCTAAAGTTTCTCAAATATATTTGCTTAAGTTCCACTACAGTTCCCCCCTGATTATTTACCCATCTAAATACCTTGGACCATTTTACCAAATAACCTCCAGTAAATAATACCAAATTATTTCAATAATTGACAATATAGGGGGATTATCTAAAAATTAAATTCAAAACTAACAACTTTAATTAAATTCTTGCATAGTTATTTACCGGTGAATTTACCTTAACAAATTACATCTAAAAATATTAATGGCTTTGCCGACAATCTAAAACCATCCCCAAAGGGGATGGCTTATTTTAAAATATACTTTGTTTTTATTGCAATTTGTTATATCTTTATTTTTAATTTATTTCTAGAGAAGAATTTTCCTCACCTCTCATATAATAATCCTTATGTAAAAGATAAAAAAGCCATTAGCCTATTGAATAAAACTTTATAGACTAATGGTTTTCTTATATGTGTTTTAGATAATCGGAATCGATATATCTATCCCATTTTGACTTTTTACTATTACCTCTATTTGGCGAAAGTACTCCTTTTGTATCAGTAAGATATTAGGATAGCTTGGATTTTGAGTTAGATTACCAATATAATCCTTGTAATCTTGACTTTTAACTAACTTCTCAATTCTAAAGTGTACTCCTCCCTCACAAATAGCTTTCGGCGTTTTGGTCTCAAATGCTTTTTTAGCATAGTGTGTTAACTCAGACATAATTATATAAGGATTCAGTGATAACGATTTGATACAGTAATAATATCTACCTTGGTATTCGTTAACATCTAAAAACTTCTTATCCTCAAGTTTCTTTATATTTTCTCTCACTGTATCAACGCCTATATCGAGCAAGCTAGCTATCGTCTTTTGGGCCATTGTGCTTTCTAACCGAAAGCCCATAGACATGTAAATTTCCTCTAGCACTAATTTCTCTGTAGGTGAAACTCTTTTACACCTCCTAATAGCATGTGGAATTGTCGAGTACCCTTTATTATATAGCCACTCGACCTCGTATTCAGCCGGATCTAAACCGAGTGAAAAGTCTACCAAGTAAGCTACAATCGGGAACTTTCCATCTACATCCTCGTAATATCTAAGAACATTTTCCATAATTTCTCCTCCTATAAGATGGACTCAATAAAGAGTCCACCTTCCTTCATGTTAACTCTTAGTATTTAATCCGTTCTAATATGGCTAGGATAACTCCCGATATTTAGCTCGTCTCAATATGTCCACGTTATGCTGTTTAGCATTCCTTGGTATAACACCAATACCATCGAGAACAAATCCTATAAATTCATCCGAATGCTCCATCGCCTCGCTCACAAAAGACTCAGTATAACCAGTTTCTTTACAGAATCCCTCTACAGTGAAGTGTAGTTCACTATCGAATACGACAGGATCTTTATCTTTCTGTCCTTTCTGGATCGCTATCGGCTTTCCAGGCAAACGCCATTTTAAATTATTCATTTCTTGTTCCTCCTTATAGTTTATGAAGACCTTGTCAGCCTCCTCGCAATAGTAGTCGTTCTTCCCCCTCAAAAAGTTGCGATCAATCTTTTAAAAACTTTCTTGAGTTTTTAATAAATTAGGGATTACTAGTTTATTACGTAATTGAAATAAATTATTTTACAGGCGATACAGATGACGAAGGTATGTAAAATGGGGATAAAACGAAGGTAACTTCTCATATCGTTCTCCTTGATGCCACCTTTATAATATGCTCCTCCCTAGGCTGCAGACTGCGGTAAGAAAGGGACGTCCTATTACAAAAAAATAGACGTACAAAAGGGATTCAGTTTTTTCTCATACGAGTAATGCTATGAATACATAATTTTTTAGTATGTAGAGTCAATCGTTAGGCACTGGGTGGGGCTGTATTCTTAATGCTCCTTAATACGGGTACATAGAGTGATCATGTACCCTACCATCAAATCAATAAACTGTGCGCACCGACTATATTACAAAGAAGGTTTTGGCTGATTCGTAAACAAGACCTAAATTATCCTTTGTCTATACACTTCTAAAAATATTAAATCAAAACATGACTGTTTCTCTAAAGTCATCAATACCTTATGGAGCTGACTGTTAGAGCATGAAGAAGCGCTCTTATATATGAGCTGTTTGAATTGCCATAATGTAAATTAGGGCTTTTATTTGGTGGGATATTAGATAACAAACCTAAAACTAAGGATTCCCTAGATAAGAAAAAAAGAAGAGTAACAACCACGATAAATAACCCAGGAAGTCCTTGATGACTTCCCAGGTGCGTGTTTGACAGACATTGCGAGGTTATTTTATGGTAGTACCACAGTAAATTTGTCTGCTAAGAACCGCATGGCTTCTACCGCTTGCTCTTCTTCATCAATGGTGGAAGGACAGTACTGAAGTTTGATTCCATTACCAATCTCAACTTCAAACTTCACTGTGCGATTAATTTTCAGGACATTTGCTGTAATTGGTCCTTGTGGTTCGGAACTACCATTCCGTTCTACAAGGTCATTTTTAATTTCCTTCGGAAGGTCTTCTAACTCAGGTAAGACCATTTTGCGTTGTTCTTGAATCCAATCCCGATCACCAATAGACCCAACTAAAAGATTTTTCATTCTGAGATCATAAAAACATTCATTTGCAAATGCTACAACAAGGGTTCGATCATCTACTACATCTGTTAACAACCGACTTAGACGTATTTCTCTTCGCTTGTTATCCCTTCTAGCTACAACATAGTTCGGCGATCTTTTAATAATAGCCCAATATCCATCATGGTTAGTAAATATCTTATGCAAGGATGCAGTGTCTACATAAAAGAAATCTTCTCCTGCAATTAGCGTTTCTTTGTGCTCCGCGCTTCGAGCTATAACGGCTGTTACATTACCCATTTCTATTTTTTTATTCATGCAATTCCTCCTTTTAGCTACTACTGCCAAACACGAGTTTAATTCTACCATGATGATTTATTCCTCTACAATATTGAGCCCGATAAAATACCTCCACAATGTCCCTGTTATCCCATTTTTACATATTTAACTATAAAAATAACCCTGCATAAGCAGGGGCTTTAAAGATAACAAGTTATTCGTCTATTACATTAACTTCCTATAAGATCTCCTGCAATTATTGAACCATCTTTTCCGATTAATAGCCTTAATAAAGCTAAATAGATAGCTTTTTCGTCGTGACTACAAATTACAGCGTGGCCGTTCTTCAAGCAATGAAGCACAAAGGTGTTTTTCCAAATTGCTCACTAAATAACCATTTCTTAATATCCGAAAAATCCTCTCCCTCCTTTTTAGATATGTACTATAACCCTTATCCATATTATTGAGTAACTTCATCTCTTCCCATCTACTTATCTCACGTTGACAATAGTGACATAAAATTATACTCACAACTTTTCCCTCCTTTGGAACGACTACTAGCCTAGGAGGGATTAATATGATTATTAAATCAGAAAAAACGATAGGCTTTAAATCAGTAATGTTGGCGTCGAAAACAAATATATTGAGGGAATTTTATCTCCCTCTAATATCCAGGGAATTAATTGTAAGTTCCCATGTCATTTGTTATATTACACCTATAGAAGTTTGTCATACCTTTAGAGGGCACCTCATAAAAGGAGGATGTCACTTATGGGTTATGTAAAGAAAGACGGTTCGAGTTGGTACTACGCGACTGAGCTAGGTACTGATCCTGTAACAGGAACACGCAAGAGAAAAAAGAAGCGTGGATTTAAAACAAAGAAAGAGGCTGAGAAAGCACTTGCTTTGGTGGAGGCAGAGGTTTTAAAAGGAACATACTTTGAACAATCCAATATTTTATTCAAAGATCACCTAACAGACTGGTTCAAAACAAAGAAGAACAGTATTAACATTCAGACCGCACAGACTTATCAATCTTATTTAAAGAATCGAGTCATACCACAGTTAGGCTGTATCAAATTGGCTCATTTAACTCCAAAACTTCTACAAGACTATGTTAATAATCTAATTGAAGAAGGTCTTTCGAGTAGCACAATAAAAAAAGCGTATAACGTCATTAAGGCTTCTCTCGATTTTGCAGTTGATATGGAATTGCTTTCTAGCAACCCTGCAAAGAAAATACAATTACCTAAAGAACGGAAAGCCAAGATAACTGTGTGGGAACTAAATGACGTACGTACTTTTTTAGAGGTTGCCGCCCATCACCGTTGGTATATCGCTTTTCATTTAGCAATTACAACTGGCATGCGGCGCGGAGAGATATTAGGTCTTCGTTGGAAAGATATTGATCTAGAAAAAGGAGTACTGTACGTGCGGCAAACCCTCAGTAAGGATGAAAAGCAGTTTCTGACCGGTGCTAAAACCATTTCGGGTGTTCGGAGTATTAAACTTTCCAAGGAAACCGTTGTGATATTGAAGAAGCACAAGGCGACGATTTCAAAGGCTAAACTAAAATGTGGTCCTGCATATGAGGATTACGATTTAGTTATTTGTACAGCTGGGGGAACTCCTGTAAATCCTGAGAACTTAAAAAGGTCCTATATGCAGTTGATTCAACAAGCAGGTGTACCTAAGATTCGCTTTCATGATTTACGTCATACTCATGCCACCATGCTCTTATCTCAAGGTGTACATGCTAAAGTGATTTCTGAAAGGCTCGGACACAGTAATATCAAGACCACTTTAGATATCTATTCTCATGTACTTCCTAACATGCAGCAAGAGGCAGCAAACCAAATTGATGAGCTACTTTCAAAAGCAAATAGCTGACTATGGCACCAAAATGGCACCAAATCCATTTCTACAGCAGGTCAACTATAACCATTGAAAAAACAAAAATCCGCAAATCCTTATATATCAAGGATTTACGGATTTAATGAGTATGATTCCGACTGGGTTCGAACCAGCGACCTCTACCCTGTCAATGGGGATGACCTTCCCCGAAGATACTCGGTTGTCTCTTGTTAAAGCCTATAATATCAAGCATCTATAAAACTCTTCATGATTAATTTAGCACGTTTTAGTCCATTGTTGACGGCTTTAGTCAACAATTCGTCAACAATATACTTATTTTCTATATTAATAAGAAAAAAAGACGGCTTAAACCGTCTTTAAATCATACCTACTTAACACCATCACCTTTACTCCATGCTCTTCTGCTAGACTGTACAGCCGCTCCC
>NZ_BCVF01000052.1 GCF_001591605.1 Bacillus badius NBRC 15713
TTATTGACTCAAATCCAATACAGAGATAATGAAAGGTTAGAAACAAAATTAGAACAAGAGGAATTAAAGGAACGTTAACATTGAGAGGAGATTGGCTTTCCACACCATTGCCTATATCTTAACTCGTCCCATCCATAGCCTATATGCTCATTCCCTGATAGACATATGCAAATTTATCTCAAGGCAGAGGCGTTTCTTTCAAGTTGATTATATGTAATTCTTTAAAATTACACGAAAGTTATTGACTGGATATTTTTAGAATGATATGATCTAATCGCAATTTAAATTAAGTAATTCCAAAGAAATACTTCACTAAGAGGGCGGGATATGAAACTTGAAGATATTGTAGCAGTTAGAATAGGAAAAAACCTTTCTAGGGGAAACGAGAAAAATGATCTGACTTTAGTTGCTTATTCGTACAAGGATTTAATGAATGATTTAGATGGCTTGTTTCTAGACTCACAAGCTAGTTCTTATAGTGGAAATTCAAATCATAAAGACGGCTATTTGAGCAATGCTGGAGATGTTGTTTTCAGCTTTGTTAGTTCCAAAGCTGGGATAGTCAGTGACTTAAACCAAGGGAAGATTATTAACCAAAACTTTGCGAAACTCATTATTGATTATGATCAATTGGATAGTAGCTATTTATGTTATGCCTTGAATGAATCCTGCTCAATAAAAAAGCAAATGGTAATTTCCATGCAAGGAAGCACTGTACCCAAATTAACTCCATCGACTTTAAAAGAGTTGGAAATCAAGTTACCAAGTATTGAGAAACAACGCATGATTGGAAAAGTTTATTTCTCTTTGAGAAAGCGCCAAGCTTTGGCAAAGAAACAAGCAGAACTTGAAGAGCAACTTTATTTAGAGGTATTAAAACAATTAGATCAATAATAGAAAAAGTGAGGAAGTCAACATGGCTGAATTAAACTCAAAATTATTTAGTGCCGCAGACAACTTGAGAAGCAAAATGGATGCATCAGAATACAAAAACTACCTATTAGGATTGATCTTCTATAAGTACTTATCTGATAAGCTATTAGAAAAAGTAGTCGAAATAGCAGATGAATCTTTAGAAGAATATAACACGCAAGAAAAACAAACTCAATTGTACAGGGATTTGTTAGCAGATGAAGAGATAAAAAATGATTTGATTGAAACGTTAGTGGATACACTGGGCTATGATATTGAACCAGAGTATTTATTTAATGTATTAACTAATCAAGCGAAACAAAACACGTTTCAATTGAATGACTTGAATAAAGCCTTTATCGACTTGTCTACGAAATATGATCAATTTAATGGATTGTTTGATGATGTGGATTTACAATCAAAAAAACTGGGATCAGATGATCAACAGCGAAACATTACGATTACAGAAGTATTGAAGAAACTAAATGATGTTGATGTAATGGGACATAGTGGTGATGTCATTGGGGATGCTTATGAATTCTTGATTGGGCAATTTGCCTCGGAAGCTGGTAAGAAAGCTGGGGAATTTTATACACCTCATGAAGTATCTGACATGATGGCTCGTATCGCTACCATCGGTCAAGAAGATAAAAAGTTGTTTAGCGTATATGATCCAACAATGGGGTCAGGCTCTTTAATGTTGAATGTTCGAAACTATATTAACCATCCAGATAGCGTGAAGTACCATGGACAAGAGCTAAACACAACGACTTATAATTTAGCCAAGATGAACTTGATCTTGCATGGTGTTGATAAAGAAGATATGCGTTTGCGTAATGGCGATACATTGAACAAAGATTGGCCGACAGACGAGCCTTATACCTTTGATTCGGTCCTAATGAATCCGCCATACTCTGCAAAATGGTCTTCAGATGATACATTCTTAGATGATTCTCGTTTCAACCGTTACGGGAAATTAGCGCCAAAATCAAAAGCGGACTTTGCTTTCCTGTTACACGGGTTCTATCATTTGAAGGATAAGGGAACGATGGCGATCGTCTTGCCACATGGAGTACTGTTCCGTGGAGCGGCAGAAGGCGTGATTCGTAAGAAATTATTAGAAGATGGCAGTATTGATACTGTTATTGGTATGCCAGCAAACTTATTCTTTGGGACATCGATTCCAACAACCGTCATCATTTTGAAAAAGAATCGTGCGACTCGCGATGTGTTGTTCATTGATGCAAGCAAGGAGTTCATAAAAGGAAAAAACCAAAATAAGCTATCCAAAGAGAACATTGATAAGATTGTCGAAACATATAAAAAGCGAGAAGATGTGGAGAAATATGCCCATGTGGCCTCGTTTGATGAAATCAAAGAGAATGATTTCAATTTGAACATCCCCAGGTATGTAGATACCTTTGAGGAGGAAGCGCCTGTTGATATGGCTGCCATTGGCTCAACTATCCAAGATATTCGAAAAGAAAAGGCAGAGCTAGAATCTAGCTTATACGAGATGATTTCTTCGCTACAATTTGATGAAGAAAACGCTGAATGGATCAAAGGTGCATTAGAGGTGTTTAATCGTGAAAAATAGGCATACACCGGAAATTCGATTTCCAGGATTTATTTGGGATTGGGAACAGTGCAAATTAGGTGAAATAATGGATGTAACTTCTGTTAAGAGAATCCACCAATCAGATTGGACTAATAAAGGAGTAAGATTTTTAAGAGCAAGAGATATTGTGGCAGCTTCAAAAAATGAGGAACCAAGTGATTATTTGTATATATCAATTGATAAATATAACGAATATTCAAAGGTCTCTGGGAAAGTTTCTCAAGGGGACTTGTTAGTAACTGGAGTTGGATCAATTGGAGTACCTATGTTAGTCACCGATGACGAACCTATATACTTCAAAGATGGGAATATAATATGGTTTAAAAATGAGCACAGAATAGAAGGGAATTTTTTCTACTATTCTTTCAAAAATAACAAAATCCAGAAATATATCCGGAATGTAGCCGGAATTGGAACTGTTGGGACATATACAATTGATAGTGGGAAAAAGACACCTATCTCATTACCTAGTTTTGAGGAACAAACCCAAATCGGCACTTTCTTCAAACAACTAGATGACACAATCGCCCTTCATCAGCAAGAACTAACCACCCTTAAGCAAACAAAACAAGGATTCATGCAGAAAATGTTTCCAAGAGAAGGGGAGTCCGTGCCAGAGGTTCGTTTCCCCGAATTTACTAGGGATTGGCAGCAGCGCAAGTTAGGGGATTTATCTGAGATACGTCGTGGAGCCAGCCCAAGACCCATACAAGACCCAAAGTGGTTTGATGATGAAAGCGATGTAGGATGGTTAAGAATTTCAGATGTAACAGAACAGAGTGGCCTAATTCATGACGTTAAACAACATATTTCTGAAGAAGGCCAAAAAAAGACTTTAGTATTGAATGAACCACATTTAATTCTAAGTATAGCAGCAACTGTTGGAAAGCCTGTAATAAACTATATTAAAACAGGTATTCACGATGGGTTTATTGTGTTTATTAATCCTAACTTCAACATAGAATTCATGTTTCAGTGGTTAGAAATGTTTCGTCCAAAATGGCAAAAATATGGTCAGCCAGGTTCACAAGTAAACATCAATTCAGAGTTAGTAAGAGAACAAGATGTTTTTCTTCCTTCTTTAGAAGAACAAGATAAGATAACTGAATTCTTCAAACAACTCGATGGGATTATCACTCTTCATCAGCGTGAATTAAATGCCTTGAAAGAAACGAAAAAAGCATTCCTGCAAAAAATGTTTATATGAGTAAGTAAAGGGAGATAAAACATGACTAAGATACCGCATAACAACGAAGCCGAAGTGGAACGTCGACTGATTGAAGTGCTAGGGGAAGGGCATAATCAGTGGAATTATCGTCCCGATCTAAAATCAGAAGAAGACCTATGGAAGAACTTGCGTCAAAAGATTACGCAAAATAACTTATCAGAAATTGGGGATCACCCCATTTCTGACAAAGAATTTGACACGATCAAAACGGCATTACTATCGAAAACAAAGACCCCCTTTGATGCTGCTAAATGGCTTAAAGGGGAGAATGGTATTGCTCGGATTACGATTGAACGTGAAGATGTTTCACTGGGATCAATGTCGTTGGTGTTGTATTCCAATCAAGACATTGGTGGCGGAATCTCTACTTATGAAGTCGTTCATCAGATTGCGAAGCAAAAGACAAACGTTGATGGTCGTGATCGCCGATTTGACGTGACTCTCTTAATCAATGGATTGCCAATTGTTCAAATAGAATTGAAACAGGTTAGTGCCAAAGACGGCGTATTCCAAGCCTATAATCAAATCAAGAAATACGCAGAAGAAGGGATATTTAGAAATAATATCTTTTCTACTCTTCAGTTATTTGTCATTTCCAACGAACAAACGACTCGCTACTTTGCCAATGCGATGCCAAAAGACATGCATAAGAAGTTTGTTTTTAGCTGGCGGACAACGGACAATCGAAAAGTAGAAAATCTCTATGAATTTGTGAAACAAGTTTTAAATATTCCAGATGCACATCGATTGATTGCCAATTATACGATCGTTAGCGAGGAGCAAGACAATAAGGCCTTAATGGTGTTACATCCTTATCAAATTCATGCAATTGAAGCCCTGTTTACATCTGCCATGAAGCATGAATCAGGGTATGTTTGGCATGCGACCGGTTCAGGAAAAACGTTGACAAGCTTTGTTTCCACGAAATTATTGGCCCGTAAACCAGGTGTGGATCGTACAATCATGCTCATTGACCGAAAAGACTTGGATAATCAAACGACGACAGAATTTACTAAGTTTGCTTCTGAGTTTAATACCGGTATTTCGTCTGGTAACGCCAAGTCTAATAGCTTGATTGTTGGAACCGGAAGTGCGAAAGAACTAAGTAATACCCTACTCTCTGATGCCAATTCGAATACAGTGATTATTACTACTCGTCAAAAATTAGAAGCTGCTTTGCGCTTTGCTCAAAAACAAGAAGAGCAAAAAGGCACCCAGCGCTTTAAGAAACTAATGGGGCAACATATTGTCTTTGTTGTGGATGAATGCCATCGAGCGTTAAGCGCAGAAGGAATGGAAGAGATTAAAAAATTCTTTCCTAATTCTACATGGTTTGGCTTTACAGGTACGCCGATATTTGATGCAAATAAGAAGCAAGCTAAAGGACGATTGGCACGCACTACTTATGATCAGTATGGAGAAAGATTACACACCTACACCATTAAGAATGCGTTAGATGATGGGGCTGTTTTAGGGTTCCAAGTAGAGCACGAAGATACGATTGAATCTACATCATTAGATAACCACATTTTTGCTAATCTGCGTCAAAGTGAAAAATACGCTCATTTTAGCGATGATGAAATTAACAATATGATCGATCAAATGGAGGGAAGGGAAAAGGAAGCATATCTTGAATCATCTTCTTTCGAAAGTGATGACCATATTCAAAAAGTCATTCATAAGATTTTCCGACCAGACAACGCTTATACTAAATTTGATTTCCAAAACGGTCGCCCGCAAAAGTCTGCCATTTTAACAACTAGTTCCATCGAGATGGCGAAACGCTATTATCAGGCTATCAAGGAAATGACCAAAGATCCAGAATGGTTAACGAAAGAATTTGCCGGACATCCACTTCGAACGGGACGTACGATTGAAGATCCAGATTTTCCGCGGATTGCTATCACCTATTCGATACAAGAAAACGAGGATAATTCCAAACAAATTCAAGATGAAATGAAAGCCATTATTAAAGACTATAACGATTATTATCACACGGCCTGGTCGATAGAAGATATTGAACGATACAATGGTGATATCAACAATCGCTTAGCCCGTAAGAAAGCAGAATTCAAAGAATTTGGAAAACAAATTGACTTAGTCATTGTTGTAGACCGCTTATTGACTGGATTCGATGCACCAACGATTCAAACGTTATTTGTGGATCGGAATTTAAATTATGCCAATTTGATTCAAGCCTTTTCTCGAACCAATCGTACCTATCCAGGAAAGACAAAAGGATTGATTGTGACATTCCGAAAACCTTCGACAATGGAGCAAAATGTAAAAGATGCGACAAAGTTATATTCTGAGGAACAAGAGGAGTCCAAGCTTGTTTATCCAACTTATGATAAATCGAAGAAACGCTTCAAAAGGGCTCACAAAGCGCTAACAGCGTTAGTTTCAAATCCAACCGATATTAACGAGCACTCGCCTCTTGAAACCCGGATTGAATTTGTGAAAGCTTTCCAAGAGTTGAACAATGCCTACGAAGCTTTGGTTACGTATGATGATTACAACGACGATATGGAGAAATCAAACGTACTTCAAGAACAGGTGAAGAGCTTAGAAGAATATATTGGCGCATATAACACGGTTAAGGGTTCGCTAGTAGATGAAGGTGGCGGAGATGGACCGGACCCAGATTTCTCAGACATTGAATTTTACGAAGAAAACGCGATCAAAATCTATGATATTGACTCAACCTATATTGACCGTCTATTAGGAACGTACTCAGCCAATAATCAGAATATCCGTGACGAGATCGAAAAAGCACTTCAAAAATTGAAAAAATCCGACATTGTTAAAGATGTATACCGTGCGATTTTAAACGCTATTGATACCAAAAAAATAGATTCAGAAGAAGACATTCTTGTGGTGAAACGACGCTTCTTCACTGAAGCCTATAATCAAGCAATTGAACAATTTGAGTCTACTTGGTTTGTGGAACAAAATGAATTACATTTATCCGCGATTCAATATGTGATAGGAACAGACCCTATTCCGAATATCAGCGGAATTATCAACAGTAAGCAATTTGATAAGTATAAAGCCGTACATCCAGATGCAAAGCCGTTGAAATATGGACCTGAAATGAAGCGCCAGTGGAGAAAGACATTGGATGAAGTAATTGTACCTTTGGATGACGAATTGAGATAAAATCGTTTTGAAATAAATAAACAAAATCTATATAGTGATAGGCCAACTGCAAAATTGTAGTTGGCCTATCACTATATCTCTTGACCTTCAAAGACACCCTCTCAAAAACCATCGAGAAAGACAACGGAAAATTATAAAATACAATCATCTAATTGCAAATTGTGTCATTTTTTATAATGTCTTTCAACTTACTCGTATCCTGCATAAATACATCCAAGAAGGAAATGAATTAGACGAAGAAGGGGTAGCGTCAGGAAAATGCGGATTTACAACGTTAAAGAGATTTCTATATTAAACAGCCTAACTTTTCAATTTTATTAAGAAATTAGGCTGTTTTCACTGTTTTATTAAAGCGATTGTTTTCTAGAAAACTGATATTTCATCGTGTCTCCAAGGGAACTCCATTTTCTATTGAAATAAATTGAGTATAGTATCAGCTATGTAAGTTTCTAGAAACGCAGCTACAAAGATTATTGGTAAAACAAAAACAACGTAAGTTCTTATTGTCTTTAGGAATTTTTTAATAAAAGAATTTCTTTCTTTAGCTTTCCTAAATATATTTCCTAGTTTTATTCTAACAACTTGATTTAATTCAAAGAGAACTGCTGCAAGTAAGCAATAAGCGAAAATCTCAAAAATAGAATGAGGGATAGAAGAAATTATTAGCTCAAAGCCTTTTACAAAATCAGCTTGTAAAACAATTCCAAAAACAACTCCAAGCAATGAAATAGTGGAAATTATATTTACAAAATATAAAAATTGGATTGGGATTAAAGCTAAGATAAACATTTGCAAAGGCACCGTAAAACCGTTATGGACAACATATGACCATACTTTATCCATTCCTGTAGATTCTTTTATTTGGACTGATGAACTATCTTCTAACCCTTCCATCCCCCCCATTACTTCTTTTAAATCCGGATTAATTATATAGGTTATTATTGTTGCAATAATTGTTACAGCTACTGCATATATGAAAAAGTTAATGGCTCTTTTAATTAAGACTTTATTAACTAGATTTGTCATAGCGGACATCATAATTTAGATTGATTCTCCCTTAATTTATCTATGTTACACCTCATCATATTATATGGCCCAATTCATTAATAAGGTTAAATTTCAAAGGAATGCGCCCCTTTACTTGAATAACTAAAATCTTATTTGAACCGATTTGATGATACGTGAATCATCTTTATTTTTCTTTTTTCTATTTCATGTCACGAGTTTTCATTTTATCTAATTCTTTTTTTCTTTTCTCACGAAGATATTTTCGGCCACCATTCCATTCTGCAATAAGAAAAAGCAACCCAATTAGCAGATAAAGGATATAGCCAATAGTACTTTCAACACGATTTGTTACCAACATCCATGTTAAAAACACAATATAGGCCACTGGTAAAATTGCTCCCAAATATCCATTGTTCCTAGTTGAAAAGAAGAATTGAATAGCTAAAACACCAGCAATGATAAAAACCCCATAAATACCAAAGTCCATTACTTCTCATTCCTTTCTTGTTTATATTTTTCAATAATTAATTTTGCATCTTCCACGCTTATTCGATCATCAATAGAAAGGTTTTTGATAAATTTGATAAATTCTTCGTTATCTAAAACGTCATTAATTTTTATTTTTTCGATTAATCTATCCAGTTTAAGTCTTACTGTTGGATATGAAACTTCATAAACTTTTGCAATTTCTTTTAAAGAACCTGATTTTAAAACAAAGTTTTTAATGAATTCCATATCTTCAGTCTCCAAAGACAGAATCCAATTTGGCACTTTGTTGATATCCATACATAAATACCCCTTTCTTATCTTAAGTATTAGTTTAACATATTTTTTAATATTATAAAACAAAAATTTAACTTTATTAAAAACAATATACAGGATAGGGGTCCTACCCCATGCCCATCAAGCTAACAGTAATAAATACTTGGAATATAACCTTCTACATGGCATCTGTCCATTTCTGCTAAAGAAAGGCATGCCGAATAAGCCTGGAACAGGCTATTTTTTAAAAAATTACGCTGCTTTCTTTTGGCACGTAGTATACTGATAGACAACACCCAATATATCAAAGACCGTCTTTTTCTCATAACGGTGGGATTTTCGCCCGTTTTTCTGTAGAAGGGCAAACAAGCGAATTAGGATCTTTGATAGCTCTTGGGTGCCTTTTTGTATCGATTGAAACAGTAATATAAAATAATCTTTGATGATATAAATGGATTTATATTCGCTGAGTTCTTGTTTTTTCTTAGTTAGAAGTAACTGTCGCATTTGAAACATCGTGGAAGAACAAAGGAGAATGGCAATTAGTTGACCATAGAGATGACATTCTAATCGCTCTTTTTTAATCTCTTTACAATGATCGATTTTAAAGAAGGATTTCCATGTTTTAAAGAGTAATTCGATTTGCCAACGTAATGAGTAAAGATCGTGAACATGTTCCGTTGGAACATCTTTGGATGATGCATTGGTTATGTATACATTCATCGCACTCAACCGTTTACTCCGTTCCTTCATAACAATGCCTTTCTTTTTCTCCTTTAGCGCTTGATCTTTCCATCGTTTTCGGGTTTGTTCTTCAGTCAGTCGGTGGAAAATAACTCTAGCCGGCAATTTTTGATACTGGCCAATGTAAACCTCATTGATTTCAAAGGTTTGCCCCGGTTTTAATTGACTCATGATCTCTTCCAAATCCAATTGAATATACTCAGTTTGCTTTTTGATTGTTCCGTTTTTAAAGTATTCCGGTTCAGGATTCCTTAAATAAATCCGATTGTTTAATTTCAAGCGAGAAATATAATAGGCTCCATTCTCATCCATTTGATGGAGATCTTTTAGGTCAAAATAACCTAAATCACGTATACATAAATCACCAGCTTGTACGGTTTGTAAGCAAGTAGAACCGTAGGTTCGGTCATTTTGTTTACCTGGTCCCGAGTGAACATGCATGAATTGGCCACTGAGAAGATCATATTCTAATTGAATCTTTACGCCAGCCGTATGGCTACTACCACCAGATCCTTGATAAGTTGAGGCAAAAGCATCTGGAAGTTGAAAAGTGGTAGAATCTAAGATTCGTATTCGCTGAAACTGAGCAACATAACAATAAGGAAGAGCCTGAGAGGTATATATCTTTTGAGTAAGCAAGGAAGTGAATACATGTTGTAGAAGCTTAACAGCAGATGGATTAAATCGTTGGTTGAGTCCTTCAGGACTGATCAGGACACCCGTTGAAGATTCTAAAGAACTACATAACTGCGTCAAAGAAGTACTCGCTACTTTTTGACTTAGCCACACACACAACGCTATTAAATCTTTGGCTTGATATTTACTCATCCTTTGAACAAAACCCACTTTTCTAGCCAGCTGTTGGAGAGATTGTGGGGATAAAGATCGTTGCAGTTCATGTGAAAACAGAGTTATTTCATTTGAAACGCTACACATAAAAAACACCATCCTTTCCATGATACTACAGAAAGAATAGCGTTTTTTTCGTTTAGGGGGTAATGATTTACCTTAGCTTGATGGGCATGGGGTCCTACCAACAAAAAGCGCAAAACATACGCTAAGCAAAAATCGACATAAAGAAAGCCGATGTTTCCTACGTTAAGGAAGTATCGGCTTTCTTTATGTACACTAAAGTAAAAGCCCATTTTTTATTTGACATTAACGTTGCGTAATACCTTAACCTTGTAATGTGGAGGTGAATTACGCTGCTTACAACTGGGGAAGTTTATAAAATAACTGGACTTACTGAACGCTCTATACGATACTATTCTAATTTAAATTTATTGAAAGCTAATAAGAATGACAACGGTCAATTGGTTTTATTCAAGTCAGACTTAGAAAAAATTGTGCAAATCCTTTCTGCAAAAATAACAGGCTATAAACTTAAAGATTTAATAGACCGACAACCTTCATTAAGCTTCATTAAGAATGACATAATTCAAATGATTACAGATCTAGAAAATATCTTATTTCATTTGGACTTAACTGACTCCGAAGAAAATCTTATGAAGAATATAAAGTTGCTTCAAAATTACAATACTAGATATTTACGAAAGAGGTGATTGGAATGAGCATGACCTATAAATTAATTAACACAACAGAACAATACGAAGAATTACTTGCAATTACGGATTTAGAAGAAAGAAAAAATTATTTTCGTTATACAATGATGACGCCATTTAAGGAAATGTGGAATTTAATAAATGTTCCTATAAAAGCAAAACAAGAAAATGGTTATGATGTTTTGATGGCTACGAAAATGCTAGGTTACGCAGATATTTCTAACGATAAACAAATTCAACAAGGACTATCTATCTTAAAGGATAATAGCGCCTATATGGTAGCAGATAGTACTATCAAAAACTGTATAGAAAAAGCTAATAAAGCAAGTTTGAAAGTGAATGCCAATGAAATAAAATTTGGATTGTATGTTGCAGACCCCGACAAATTGAAGCTTCAGAAGGGATATACAGGATTTGGAGGTATTCCCGGGTTTATTACTGTGAATATTTATCCAGATGATTACAATTTGCCTAAACTTCCTGCGGTTATTGCTCATGAGTTCCATCACAATATTCGTTTTTCTTATTTTGATTGGGATCATGGAAATGTAACAGTGGGAGATTATCTTGTCATAGAAGGCTTGGCGGATTCGTTTGCGAAAGAACTGTATGGAACAGAACATCTGGGACCTTGGGTGACTAGTATGGACAAAGACGATTTAGAGTATTCGACCTATGTTATTGGAGAGGCTTTAAACATAAAAGGATTTGCTGAAGTAAGTAGCTATATGTTTGGTGATGAGATTGCCAAACAAGAAGGATATCAACCTGTAGGTCTTTCTTTTTGTGCTGGTTACGCAGTAGGTTATGAGGTTGTCCAATCTTTCATGAAAAAGCAAAATAAAACGATATATGAAGCAACGTTAATTTCTAGCGAAGAGATCATTAAGGGATCTGGCTTATTTTCTTCTTGATGGAGCGAGTACTTTATTTAAATAGGAAGTGATAAATAAATTCGCCATTTACCATTTAATACAATAAGGGGTCCAGGTAGCAAAACGCGGAAAACATACGCTAAGCAACATTCGACATAACTATTCTTTATTTTCGCAACAAAGCGTATGTTACAGATTTCTGAACATACGCTTTTTCGTTAACTTGTTTTTTTGTTTTTATTTGCAAGTAAATCGTTATCGGGGTGGGAAAATGAAGCAAAGAGGTGAAATAATCCAGGTAAAACAATCACCATGCCAACAATCGCATATATTTGACGCGTACTTAAATCTAAAAATGCTGAGGAAGCAAACAATATCCCTAACGGCATGGTAACTCGAAGGAAAAGTAATCGAACCGCACTTAGTTGGGTCAAACGATCTCTGGGAGCTTCACGCTGAAAAATTGCTGCACTTTGGGCATTGAAAAAAGGAAATAGCATTCCCCCAAACAATTCACACATCCATGCAATAGGAATTGAATTTACAAAAAACAAGAGTACGAATGAAAGACCTCCTCCGATTAAACCGAGGTACATAGTTTGATAGGTTTTCGGTAACTTCGTAAGTAGTATCATACCTACGGCATAACCGACTGGGAAAGCCCCAGAAAAGATCGCATATTCCCAAGAATGACCATTAAGGTCTCCGCATATAAAAGGAACACTTAAAACCATCGTTGCTCCAACCGCAAATTGTACCGTAGAAGAAAGAATGGTAAGTCGCAATAGATGCGGATATTTAAAAAATGTTCGATAGCCTTCCTTCATTTCTGCCCACCAAAATTTCTTTGTCCAAGTTGCCACTTTCTTCGTACTTGATTGAGGGATACGTGAAAGTGCGAGAAAGCTAACGAGGAACATAACAGATGAAAATCCATATATGAAATGCATAGGACTGACCAACAGAAATAATGAAGTTGCTCCAGGAGCAATAAAACTCATAAGTCGAATAGTTCCATCTAGTAATGCATTTGCTTCGACAAGTTCTTTCTCATTACAAATTTCAGGTAGAAGTGAAAAAGATAGACTTGCGTAAATCGGTTGCATCAAACCTAACAAACATTGCAAAACGACTAATCCCAAAATAGTTCCCACTTCTGTACCAATTAAATAACCAACTAGTGGAAGAATGTAGGCTCCAGCACGAATCAACTGTATGTTTCGAAGCATTTTTTCCTTCACAACATGGTTTAGGAAGGGTGCACTTATGCCTTGCAAAATTAAAGAAGGAATAAAATAAACAAGCCAAAGTACACCCATCCATTCCTTTGATCCTGTCAATTCATACAGCAACAATCCATTAATGATCCCCCCAGCTGCTCCACCAAATTCTGATACGATTTCACCTATCCAAAGTGCTTTAAATGACTTAGAGAACTTCTTCATATGTGAACTCCAAGGTACTGAGTGAGCCGTCCAGAAAAAGTGTTAATCTGCGTTAGATTTACCGAATAGATCCCTTTATCAACACGAATAAACTTTGCTGCTTTTAATATAGAAAGTTGGTGATGTAATGTTGTTTTAGAAGTATTAAACTGCACGCTCATCTCTTGAAGCGATAACGGTCCCTTTAGAAGCTGATAAAGCAATTTCAATCGGAGTTCATCCCCCTAACGCCTTGTGACCACGAATTAATTCATTCGATGGAACACCTGGCTCCATTAAATATTCTTCCTTCAAAGGATAAAAGAAGAGTTTAGTATCAGGAGTGCGTTTTTCTAAGATCCACGGACGATAAGATACATGTGGAATTAATTTAACAGTCCAGACAGAAGGTTCAGGAAGATACTTGATCCCACCCGTAATTCGTTCGATTTCCTCAACAGGATTTGTTATATCCAGTGATCTGTATTGCTTCTGCTCAAAAGCAAGTGCCTGAGTCCACTTTTCCCATTCTTCTTGTTGTCTTACCCACTTGTACCACTCATCCAAGGTATTGTTGAATAGGTCACAAATTTCTTGTTGTGAATAATAACTAAGATTACGAACATATCCACCTAAGTAGTCGTGGGCTTCAAAATATATAGCATACTTCTCAAATAATTCACCTCGATGATGTTCAGTGGCTGTCGCTTTTCTCATTGGCTCTATATCCCGATCCTTGTAAGGTAAAAGTGTGTCATAAAAACAATCAATTGGAATTTCTGAAAGGCGATTCGAAAAATCTTGAACAGATGATGAGGATAGTTTGTTTTGAAGCATAATCAGCCCATACCAGAAGTTGGTCTTCTCAATCACCTTCAAATGCTTTACTAATGATGCAGGCATTGAGTCTTGCTCGGATGTCCACTTTTCATCTAAATCGAATGTATGTCGAAGTTGTGCATGTGTGTATCCTGCAATACCAAGAATCACTTCCCAAACAGGTGAGGATTCTACTTGTAGGGAAATGGTTTCAATTGGCTGTGGGGAATAAAAATGTTTCATAAAAGAGCCTCCTCATTATGTATTTCCTTCATTCTAAATTAATTGAATTTTATATTCAATTAATTTAGAATGAAAATAGATTTTTTCTTGTTCGCTTGTAACAAAACTCACGAGTTTTATAACAAACAGGATATTCCATAAAATGAGGATACTGTTTATGGACCAAATAAACAGAAGGTTCTTTTTTAATTTCATTTATCAATCGGCCATATTTTAGAAGAAAGAAGTATCATTTCAAACCAGTATGAGATTGAAACAATCACACGGGCTATCTAGAAAGCTCAAACAATATATATTTGCAACGAGAAGTTATTCATGATAATGTGTTTACGAGTTGGATTCCTATAAACCTACTCAAAGGAGTTATTTCCATGATTATTCAATTCATTCGTTATAGATAGTAACAGGTATAGACTATTTTTAGATCCGATTTATATTTTTTTTAAAATATGATGAGGGTTTATTTGTCTATGCCTTTTTCATTTATCTAAAAACGAATGAATGAGGTGGCTTCTTTGTTTAAAATGAATAAAAGAATGAAAAGTGCTGAGTATTCAAGTAATTTTGAGTCCATTTTTAAGTGTCCTATTTGTAATTCATCAATGAAGGTTTTTGAGTTGAAAAGTTTAATCTGCTCAAATAACCATACATTTGATTTTACCAAGCAAGGATATATCAACTTAACTGCTCACCCAGTGAAAACTAAATACAGCAAAGATCTTTTTGAAGCAAGAAGAAAATTTATTGTAGAGGACGGCTTTTTTAAACCACTAAGCCAGGCAATTGCTGAAACCATAAATAAGCATGCTATTAAAAAAGAAACAATATCTTTAATTGATATGGGATGTGGAGAGGGTTCACACCTATCCAATATTAGCGATACTGTTAGTTTGGATTATAATAAAATAGTTATGGGAGTGGGAATTGATCTTTCTAAAGAAGGTGTTTTGGTAGCAGCAAAGAACTACACCGATAAGATTTGGGCTGTTGCTGACCTTGCCAATACACCATTTAAGGATAAGCAATTTGATGTTATACTGAATATCTTGTCACCTTCAAATTATGCAGAATTTAACAGGCTGTTAAAGGATGACGGTTTAGTAGTTAAAGTTGTTCCCCAAAGTGGCTACTTAAAAGAATTAAGAGAAGTTATATTCGATGAACCTGAAAAACAATCTTATTCTAATGTTGATACCGTTGAACGATTTAATGGGAATTTTCAATTAGTAGATTGTTCAAGATTATGTTATACCGTTGCACTTGATAATCCAGCAATTCAAACGCTGGTTCAAATGACGCCTTTATCATGGGCAACCTCGGAGGAACATTTTTAAAAGCGGATTCAGCTAAAATAACCGTCGATTTGGAAATTTTAATCGGTAAGAAATAATAAAATTTAGAGAAGAAGGCAGTCCCTATCTGTAGGATTGCCTTCTTGGCTTCTTTACAACAAACGAGCACTATTCAGAAGTAATGATAAAATTCCAATTTCTTAATTTTAATATTGGGAAATAGGGGCTTTTATATTTATAGTGCATAATAGCACTTAAAACAGATGCAAAATATCTCTAAAAGTGACATATAACGGTGGTAAAAGTGTTTCAAACGTCTCATATACATGTCTTAAAATAGCTTATCATTGTTCAATTAGACGTTTTTACTTCTCTGAATTGCTTACCGTTGTAAATTCGCATTTTCAGGACTGTACCTCTATAAAGTTATAAATTCGTTTTTTATTATAACTCTCAGGTAAGCGTTTAAGTTCTATCAATAAATCAATACCCTTGCTTCCTATCGATATATATTTGAAGTGGTCGCCTTGGAATCCATCTTTAAATTGTTCAGAACGAATTAACTTAAACTTTTCCATTTTACGTAGACGGTTTTTGAAACCGTAAGATGTAATCTCGTGTCCAAGAAACCATCGGCAAAAATCATAATATTGTGTTACGGTAAGTGCGTGTTGAGCTTCTAAAAACCTCAGTCCTGCTACCTCTTTAATACTTATTTCAATGCGCTCTCTTCCTTTTCGAATAACAATCTTTTCTGGCATCGTTCTTCTCCTTTTCTCATCTGTTTTTCCGTATATAGTCAGCGTTCAAAAAGTACGTGTTTCTCCCTCCACTCCTCTAGGTAATGCACTTTACGAAGTAATCAACTATTTCTCAGATGAAAAGTGCATTACCTCAAGCTGTGTAAACTTAATTACTTTGGAGGAAAAACAGAAAAGGTCTCATTAATGAAACCTTTTCTTCAAATTGATTCGTGTAAATATTATGACGAGAAGCTAGCCATTTTCTAAGTCCTTTTTTCAGAAAAAAACTAAAAAATTTAAATGTCCAGGAATTCGTCATAAAACCACGATCATTTTTATAGGTATAGAGAACTTTTGATATTCATATCTTGTATAGTGCGTAAAAACGTATTGGAGGATGAAAACGTATGAAACTTACACTCGAAGAAAACTTACCCAATCTGATACAAGGATCGGTGAATAAACTTTCAATAGAAACCGATTACGTGTCCAAGGAATCGGCTAATGACATCGTACTCACAGGAAAGTTCATAATAACAAGGGAAATAAAAACCACAAATAGAGTAACTGAGATCAAGGATCGTATTCCTGTAGAAATCACTATCCCGAAAAAAAAGCTTATTAAGAAAACAGCAGAAACATCCCTTTATTTAAAAGAATACCGCTTTGGATTCGAAGGAGACTTTACTTTATTTGCAGTGGATGTGGAAATCACTAATGTTGAAGATGATATTCCTGAAATACTTGAAATAGAGGATATATTTGAAAAGCCGCCGAAAAAACGCTCAAATATTGTTATGAAATAATTACAAAATCGATTGCTTAAAGGAAAGGCTTTAAGAGATTTCAAAAGTGAGTTCCAAGACGAAATTTTCTTTAAAGACGCCAGTAGGATGCCGGCGTCTTTTTACATGTCAAAAAAGTCTTCGCTCTTCTTAGTTGGATCCACCTCTCTAATAGCCTTCATCACCTTCTGGATTGTAGTCAATTTTGGCGAATATCCTTTTGTCTCGTTTATTAGCTTGTTAACAGTGTTGCGGTTTAATCCCGCCTTCTCCGCCAGCCACGTAGCGGTCATTCCCCTCTTCTCCAAAAATCTTCCCAGCTTTGTTTTGTATGGCTTTCCTAATCCGAAAAAAGAAAACATCTTTGATCCGCTCCTTGCCCGTTATTGGAATATGTCCCTATTCATTTCCAAGTGGCCACCAAAATATACAGATTTGATTATTAAAGTAGTCATAATGGACAAGCAGGCTCTCGTAGGCTTTACCAGAGAAAGAAATTCCGGACCGTTTGCCAAACACTTTTCCTTCTCAGGTGCCGGCTGAACTTGAACGCTCTTGCAAAGCGTTCCTTTAGACGTTCCGCTACACCAATCCTTGAGAAATACCGGAGCGGAAAGGAGAACGGCTGTCGAAAATCCTTAGTTAGCACGGGATTAAACAATATATTTGATGCCGCTGGTTCGGGACTATTCTTGCAGAATAAAAAGAATTGAGGTGGTGTCATGTTTTTTGAAATTGCTTCATCAATCGTGATGGGAGGAGTTGTTGGATATACTTTTCTTCTTCAGTCAGGAAGCACGAATGATGCAGCCAAAATTCAACGGATTGCTGTTAATGCCGGATTAGTCGTTAAGGAGAAAAAAGAAACACGGACGATCCAGTTATTACGAAAGACATCTTATGCATGGGGAACGGAGTACGCTTACCGGCTCCCGCTCGGTTTAAGCTTTTCTGATTTTCAGAAGAAACAAGACCATCTTCAGGACGGGTTAAACAACAAACGAAGCCTCACAGATATCTCGTTGAAAGACTTAAAAACAATTAACTGGAGGAGTAGCGTACCAGAACAGATCAGGCAGATCTTGGCCAAGAAGAAAACGCAGAAGGAAATTTTCCTATCGTATGATGGGGTCTTAAAAATAAAAGTGTACAACGAGCCGCTAGTTACTAACTTTGGAGCAGATGAATCTCTGTTTGACGAAAACAAGGGTTGGGAAGTCGTTGTTGGCATGAGCAGAACCGGTAAAATCATCCATGATTTTGAAAGAAGGCCCCACATGATTGCAGCTGGAGCAACGGGATATGGGAAATCAGAATTTATTAAGTTGCTCATCGCTGCTTTAACGCATAATCAGCCGAAAAACGTTCGTTTTAACCTGATTGATTTAAAAGGAGGACTGGAATTAGGTCGATTTAAAGAGATGAAGCAGGTTACCGATTTCGGTAGGAATCCGAGTGAAGCAAAGGACATCTTGAAGAAAATACAGAAGGATATGAACCAAACCTTAGATGATCTGTTTGAAAAAGGCTTTAAAGATGTAAAAGAAGCCGGCCAGAAAGAACGCATTTTTGTTGTTATCGACGAAGCAGCGGATATAGCAGACGACAAAGCTTGCATGGCGATCGTAACGGATATAGCAAGACGTGGTAGGGCGGCAGGATACCGCTTAATTTACGCGACTCAGTATCCGACGAACGAAACACTCCCTAGCCAGGTAAGGGCCAATATCGGAGCAAGAATGTGTTTCAGGCTAGAAACAGGAGCGCAGAGCCGGGCTGTCCTTGATGAAGAGGGAGCCGAGAAGCTGCCGGAAATAGAAGGAAGAGCGATCTTCCGGCGGGTAAAAAATGAAATCGTGCAAACTCCTTACATTCAAAGGGAGAGCATAGAAAGGATTATCCAGCCTCATATTGTGATTAAATCAAGAGAGGATGATTCCAATGGAGAGAAGCCTAAAACGGGAGCAGAGAGAAGAAAACATACTCTTATCGTTGAGGAAACTGGACTATCTTAGCCGCTCACAGCTGCAGACATTACATGGGTTGGGCAGTGACCGAAATGCCAGGAAAGTGTTGCAGAGCATGGAGGAATATCTTTCTTCTTTCCGAGACGGGGAAAAAATCTATTACTTAAATAAGGCAGGGCGAGAACGCGTCCAATGTAGGAAACTAAGGAAGAAAACTACTCAGGTCAGGCATTACATCATGCGGAATGATTTATATATAGCGTTCGGCAATCCGTTCTCGTGGAAGAACGAAGTGAAATTCGGCATTGAGGATGTAGCCTTTGTGATAGCGGATGCAGTGTTTGAGAGGGACGGAATTTATCACGCAGTAGAAGTGGATCATACACAAAAAATGAGCAAAAACCGAACTAAAATTGAAAAATACCGCAAATTAAGCAAGGTAACTTCATTCAAATTGATCTGGATCACTACGACAGACTACAGGCGGAAACAACTTCTGAAAATGTGTGAGGGGCTGGATGTAACGGTGTTTACTGCAGCTGACTTTCATTAAACTTACTAAAA
>NZ_BCVF01000053.1 GCF_001591605.1 Bacillus badius NBRC 15713
TAAAAGTTTCTATTGAGAGCCTCCGGTTGGGAGGCTCTTGAAGTGAAAATATGAAAATAAACGGGGGGAACAAGATGGCTAATACAGTCCAGTCACAAGATATTATCAAGCAAACAGAAAAGTACGGAGCAAACAACTACCATCCGCTGCCGATTGTTATTTCTGAAGCAGAAGGCGTTTGGGTGAAGGATCCAGAAGGTAATAAGTATATGGATATGCTTAGTGCTTACTCTGCTGTAAACCAAGGGCATCGCCATCCGAAAATTATTCAAGCGCTAAAAGATCAAGCGGACCGTGTTACTTTAACATCCCGTGCGTTTCATAATGATCAGCTTGGACCTTGGTATGAAAAAGTTTCCAAGTTAACAAACAAAGAAATGGTATTGCCAATGAATACCGGCGCTGAGGCAGTAGAAACAGCTTTAAAAGCGGCACGACGCTGGGGATACGATGTAAAAGGAATTTCTGACAACCAAGCTGAAATTATTGCTTGCGAAGGTAACTTCCATGGTCGTACAATGGGGGCAGTATCGTTGTCATCAGATGAAGAATATAAACGCGGCTTCGGACCGATGCTTCCAGGTGTCAAACTTGTTCCTTACGGTGATCTTGAGGCTCTCAAAGCAGCTATTACTCCAAATACTGCAGCCTTTATCATTGAACCGATCCAAGGAGAAGCAGGAATCAACATTCCGCCTGCAGGCTACTTAAAAGCAGCTTACGAGCTTTGCAAAGAAAACAATGTTATGTTTATAGCAGATGAAATTCAAGCGGGACTTGCTCGTTCAGGCAAAATGTTTGCTACTGAATGGGAAGGGTTCGAGCCTGATATGTACATTCTTGGCAAAGCGCTAGGAGGCGGGGTATTCCCAATCTCTTGTGTGGCAGCAAATAAAGATATCCTTGGTGTGTTCAACCCTGGTTCACACGGTTCTACTTTCGGAGGCAACCCGATGGCTTGTGCGGTTTCATTAGCTGCGATCGAAGTGCTTGAAGGAGAAAAATTGGCTGAGCGTTCTCTCGAATTAGGCGAATATTTTGTGGGCAAACTGAAAGAAATTGATAATCCAATGATTCAAGATGTACGCGGCAGAGGCTTATTTATCGGGGTAGAACTAAATGAACCGGCACGTAAGTATTGTGAAGCGTTAAAAGAAGAAGGACTGCTTTGTAAAGAAACTCATGACACGGTCATTCGTTTCGCTCCTCCACTCGTTATTACGCAAGAAGAGCTGGATTGGGCGATCGAGCGTATTCAAAAAGTGCTTTCTGTATCTGGCACGAACTAACGATTAAATAACAAAAGAGGCGAATTTCAAAATGTCGGAAAATCTAAATTTATTCACATCAACTCAGGATGTCATTAAAGAAGCTTTGGCAAAGTTGGGTTATTCGGAGGAAATGTATGAACTCTTGAAAGAGCCATTACGTATGCTGACAGTACGTATACCTGTACGTATGGATGATGGTTCAACAAAAATCTTTACCGGTTATCGCTCACAGCACAGTGACGCGGCGGGTCCTTCTAAAGGCGGCGTGCGTTTTCATCCGGATGTGAATGAAGAAGAGGTAAAAGCATTATCAATGTGGATGACGCTTAAGGCAGGAATTGTTAACTTGCCATATGGCGGCGGTAAAGGCGGAGTCGTGTGTGATCCGCGCCAAATGTCAATGGGGGAACTAGAGCGTTTAAGCCGAGGCTACGTTCGGGCAATTAGCCAAATTGTCGGCCCTACAAAAGACATTCCAGCTCCAGACGTTTATACAAACTCTCAAATTATGGCATGGATGATGGATGAATACAGCCACATTCGTGAATTTGATTCTCCAGGCTTCATCACAGGGAAACCTCTTGTTCTGGGCGGTTCCCATGGACGCGATAAAGCAACGGCAGAAGGGGTAACCATTTGTATTAAAGAAGCAGCGAAAAAACGCGGCATCGACATTCAAGGCGCGCGCGTTGTAATCCAAGGTTTCGGAAATGCTGGAAGCTTCTTAGCGAAGTTCATGCATGATGCTGGCGCGAAAGTTATCGGGATCTCTGATGCTTACGGCGCGCTTCATGATCCAAACGGCTTAGATATCGATTATTTAATTGATCGCCGTGATAGCTTTGGTACAATCACTACTTTGTTCGAAAACACAATTACAAACCAAGAATTGTTAGAAGTAGATTGTGACATTTTAGTACCGGCTGCTATTTCTAACCAAATTACAGAAAAGAATGCGGCAAATATTAAAGCCTCTATCGTTGTAGAAGCAGCAAACGGCCCGACAACGATGGAAGCGACAAAAATCTTGACGGAAAGAGGCATTCTGCTCGTTCCTGACGTGCTAGCAAGTTCAGGAGGAGTGACTGTATCTTACTTTGAGTGGGTACAAAACAACCAAGGTTATTATTGGACAGAGGAAGAAGTGCATCAAAAACTTCATGACACTTTGATCAGTGCCTTTAATAATATTTATGAAACAGCTCAAACACGCGGAGTAAATATGCGTCTGGCTGCTTACATGGTCGGAGTCCGCAGAACAGCAGAAGCTTCTAAATTCAGAGGATGGGTCTAATTAGATAACAAGCAAAAAAAGAACAGCCTCCATTAAATGAAGGCCGGTGGTCATCCACCGGCCTTTTTCTATCCATTTATAGTCAATTGAGAAAGCTACTCGCGACTTTCAAGTTTGCGATTCCTATTTACTTCTTCATCCGGTTTAAACAAGAGGGCAATGTTCACCAATCCTGCCAGCCCAACAAGTACGTAAATGATTCTTGAAAGTATAGAGTCTTGACCGCCGAAAATAGCTGCTACTAAATCAAATTGAAACAGTCCAATCAATCCCCAGTTGAGAGCTCCGATAATTGTCAATGCCAGTGCAAATCGTTGAAGCAGACTCATTTCTTTTCCTCCTTTCATCTATGACGATGTTTAGTATGCGCGAATTTATCGCTTACATACATGAAGCTAATGAATAAGATCAGCCAATGGACCTTCTTTACTCCGCATCGGCTTCTTTGCCTTTGCGTCAAGCTTCTTCTACACTCATCTTATTCCGTTCAGCCTCTTTTAGTATCTTGTCCCATCTTCTTAAACGGAATAATTGGTACATGTTGGTTATATATCCTGTTTGGAGAATTTGAAAACCTCTAATTGCAATCAAAAGTCTGTATATTGCTGAAGGAGAGTTAATTATTTTTGGGAGAATTCTGAATGTATTATAAAATTATAAAGAACAATTTTTTAAAGGGAGAGCGTGATGAGATGAATCGATTTATTCAATATAATCCGGTGAAGTGGATTTTTGGAAAAGGCTCTATTAACAGGCTGCAGGCAGAGTTATCACAGTTTGGCAAAAACATTCTGTTTGTGTATGGCGGGGGAAGCATTAAACAACACGGGGTATATGATGAGGTGATCAAACAACTAGAGGAAATGGAAGCAAACGTATACGAATTGTCTGGTGTGGAGCCTAATCCAAGGCTTGCTGTTGTCCATAAGGGAATAGGTATTTGCAAAGAAAAGAATATTGATTTTATTTTAGCTGTTGGCGGCGGCAGCGTCATTGATTCAGCTAAGGCTATTGCTGCCGGTGCAAAGTATGAAGGAGACGTATGGGAGCTAATTGCAGAGGGGAAAAAGATTAGCGAAGCCCTTCCGATTGGTACGGTGCTGACGCTTGCCGCCACCGGTTCTGAAATGAATGCAGGGCTTGTCATTACGAACGCCGATACCCGCGAGAAGATTGATTGGCATAGCCAGCATGTATTTCCTCAATTTTCAATTTGTGATCCTGCTTATACGGTGACTGTTCCGCGCGATCAAACTGCCTTTGGCGTCATTGATATCATGTGCCATATTATGGAGAACTATTTCCATCAGGGAGAGGGGACAGAACTTCAAGATGGTTTTAGTGAACAACTATTGAGAATGTTAGTGGAGACTGCACCGCGGCTGTTAGAGCAGCCTGATCAATATGAATACCGGGAAAAGGTAATGTATGCAGGAACTGTTGCACTAAATGGAACGTTGCAATCAGGTTATCGCGGTGATTGGACAGCCCATATCATCGAGCATGCGGTATCGGGCGTGCATGATATTCCTCATGCTGCCGGTCTTGCTATTTTGTTTCCGACCTGGATGGAGTATGCCCTTGACTCACGGCCGGCGCGCTTCAGCCAGTTTGCCAGCCGCGTCTTCGGGGTGAAAACTGCAGGAAGAACAGAGAGAGAAGCCGGGGTAGAGGGCATTCAAGCACTCCGGAACTTTTGGAGACATCTTGGAGCACCGGCGCACCTTTCCAATTACGGGATTAAGCATGACAGCTTGGGGGAAATAGCCGATCATGTCATGAAAAGAGGAGAGTTTGGGCGCTTTTGTCCAATGAATAGAGACGGGGTGTTATCTGTTTTGCGCGCGTCATTGTAATAAATAGCCATTAAAAATTCCGCCTGTTTGCGGAATTTTTTTTGTCGTTGGAGACACTATAAGAAAAAAGAGAGGGGATGAACATATGATTCAATTGCCTTCCTCACTAGAAGGAAAAAGCTTTAACTTGTATGATTTGGAGCTGAAGCTGAAGCCGCTCGGTTATTCGATCGGCGGCAACTGGGATTATGACCAAGGTTCCTTTGATTATAAAATCAATGATGAAGAGGGCTATCAGTTTCTGCGCCTGCCTTTTACAGCAGTGAACGGCCAGTTGGATTCTCCGGGTGCGATTGTTACATTCGGCTCTCCGTTTATTTTAGCTCATGTATATGAGCGGGGGATTGATGAATTGGCTTCTCCAGGCAACATAGGAGGAGCGTTCAATCAGTTTGCCGAACCGGAGGACAAAGATGCTGAAATCAAAGAAAAGTATGTAATAGCGGGAAAGCGGCTTCTCGAGGAAGCGGAACAAACACTCAATGCTGAATGACAAGCAGCTCATCTGACTGGCTAATTTGTAAAGAGAGCGGGGGATTGATAAAGGTTTCCCCTTCTCTTTGAATGCCGATCAGAAGAGTGCGTTCCTTTAAAAGTGTGACAGCCAACTCTCCGAAGGCAGCACCAATCCAGTCTTTTTCGGGCATTATTGGTTTTAGAAATCCGCCGTTTGCCGGGTCCATCAGGTTCATTAAAGAGGAAGAGACGCCTTCTTGCTGAATGCTGTTCAGCATGACAGAGCTTGCATGTTTATTGGTTTGAATGATTTCATCTGCTCCTGCTCGCTCAGCATTTACGACTTGATCATTTGTCAAAATTTCCACAATGCAGTGCAGAGATGGATTGCTGCCTTTTATTGCTACAAGAGTCAGAATAGAATTCATATCTGCATGCATTTCATTTTTGTTTTGATCGGATGTAACTAAAGCAGTCGCCGCGTCTTTAATATTTGCTTTTTTTAACGTTTCGTCTTTATACGGCGCTCCCTGGATAAAGTGAACTCTTTTCTCCGAGTAAGGATTAGCTCCCAGAGATTCATCAACAAGAACGATATGCCGTGAGAAGGAGAGCGTATGTAAATGATCAATAATCTCTTTTGTGCGCTCATTCCAGCCGACAATTACTAAATGGTTTTTATTCGTGTACATGGCCTTTCCCTCCCGTAAAGAATTTTGCAAGGTGACAGCAGAGGCGGCGAGATTGATGAAATAAGCGGATAAAAAGCCTGCTCCTGCGAAAATGAGCCCTATTCCGAGAATCCGGCCAGTTGTTGTTTTTGGGGCATAATCCCCAAAACCCACTGTTGAAGCGGTGACCACTGCCCACCAAATGCCCTCAAATACAGTCGGGAATGTAGCCGGCTCAATAATATGAACCGCTGTGCCGAAGAGTGTAATGAAAAAGACGGCAATAATAAAAATTCTAAGCAGAATAGGTGATTCAACGAATCTGTAATAGAGAGACTGCAGCATCCGGGCATCCTCCTTGTGAATTTAGAATATTCTTTCTTTTGTGAGGGGTCTTGCTATTTTGGGTGAAATCCATATAATAGTGAATATAGCAATGAACGGGGCATTAGCTCAGCTGGGAGAGCGCTACACTGGCAGTGTAGAGGTCAGCGGTTCGAGCCCGCTATGCTCCATTACTTAAACCCTTGCACAGCAAGGGTTTTTCTTATGTCTAAAAATAGTGAACCCAACAAAAATCAGCAAATGGGGTCCGATTGGGGACCGATTTTTTTAACCTTGCTTTTCTTGGCCTAAAAATAGCCCATCTAATTTGTCTGCAGCTTCTTGATCTGCTTTTTTTAATGCATGTCCATAAGTGTCCATTGTGATTCGTATATCAGCATGGCCGAGACGTTCTGAGATAATCTTTGCGTGTACACCTTGGTTAATCAACAAAGTAGCTGACGTGTGCCGCAGATCGTGCAAACGGATATAACGGACACCAACTCGTTCTGTAAATCGCCGCCACCAGGTGGAAGGGGTTGTTGGATAAAAATGAGTCCCGTCGATATTACAGAAGAGCCACTCATGTTCTTTTTCTACCCACCTATCTCCGGCTTTCAACCTCTCTTTTTTCAAATGAGTAATGTATTGTTTTAACTCCAAATTGACGGAAGCAGGTAAAGAAATTAGTCGTTCTGACGCTGCGCTCTTAGTGCTCTTTATAACAGGCTTTCCATTTTCCCCTCGAACAATAGCCTGATCGATAAAAATTTCTTGTTTCTCTGTATCAATTTTAGATAATTCTATGCCTAATAATTCACTTCTCCTTAATCCGGCAGCCAGAGCAAGTGAGAGAAATACACGCCAGTGTAAGGGAGCGCTTTGTGCTGCAATAAATAACTCCCGAACTTCGTCTTCATCATAGACATCAGCCCGTCTTTTTTTCTCTCCCTTTTTCGCTCTTGGTTTCTTGATTGCGGCCACTGGATTCTCTTTAATCTTCTTCCAATCCACTGCCCGCTGAAAAACATCCCGAAGAATCCGGTAAAGATATTGTTTGCTGCCGGTAGAAAGTTCTCCTTGCCCGTTCACTCGTTTGGCTTCCGTGAGAAATTTCATTACATGGATCGGTTTGACATCACTTAGCCGCATAGAACCAAAAAATGGAAGAATGTGATTTTTAAGATACATACGATAGCTTTCTAAAGTTTGCTCGCCAAGTTCTTTAACACCGTGATGCTTTTGCCACTCATCTACAAAATCGGAGAAGAGCATTTTTTCCGGTGTAATGTATTCTCCGCTTTCTATTTCAGTAACAAACTTCGCAAGCTCCTTTCTAGCCTCCGTAATTCCCTTACATTTCACTGTTTTTCGCCTTTTAATCCTATTACCCTCATGATCATATCCAAGCTCTACAGTGAGCCGATAGGAGCCTTTCCCGCGCTTCTCGATACTAGCCATGTGATTACCTCCCTTTGTTTTCTATCTTTTCGGCTTTAATTGTATTATTCAATCCTGATGCAACTACAAAAGAGTAGCTGCATCTTCCATGAACAGCCGCCTGAAATACAGCTTTCAAACCTAGATAAAACTAAGAATATATGTTCTGTTTGTTAGTAAAAAAAATTAATCCTTCTCATTGTTATTAACTGAAGCAGCATAATCGCTGAGCTTCCTAGGAATAGGATTACCAGGGAATTCTCCATAGAGTTCACCATCTTTCATGTATACTCTTTCGAAAACGGGAACTCGAATCAAATCATGGTTTGCAGAGTTTTTTAAGGCCTCTCTTTTCAATTTCTCAGCTCTTTTGATTTCGAATTCAGACATCATATAAAATCTCTCCTTTTGCGAATGTATGTTCTTTTTGTAAGTGAAAGAAAAGCCCAAAAAGGGCAATTCCATTTCGGATGCTTATTGTTCACAAGCAACTCCGTCTCCTTCTCGGTCGAGGTGAGAGCCGTAACCAGGGTCACCTCGATAAATAGGAGCAGCACCGGCTGCGCGAACAGCTGCACAATTTTTGTAATATACATTTTCTTGTTGAGTTTCTAAATCTTCTGCTGGTTCTTCAATTTGTTCATCTTCTGTTTCTGAGATAGTTGTTGATTTATCATCTTTTAAAACGATAGGTTTATTAGAAGTCTCCTCTTTCTCTGTTTCATCAATGTCTTTTTGCTTAACAACAGGTTTTGCGACTTCTTCTTTTTTATTAACAACATCCTGCTTTTCTTCTTCTTTTTTTACAATTTTTCTTTCTTCATTGTCGTTACCATTAAAAAAGCCAATAATTAAGAACAGGACTAGTAAATAGCCTACAACAGCAGTGATTTGTTTCCATCTTTTATTCGATCGAAACCCCAGTATTTTTTGATAAAATATGCGAGGGATTTTAGTAAATGAATCCTTTTTTTCGTCCTCAAGAAATCTCTGGACTTCTTTTCCATTGTTACCTGTAACGAATTTCACTCCATCTATAGAGAAGATAGATTTTAGTGCGAAGTGGTCAACTTCTCCATGTTTTTCTTTAGGCCAAAAAATTTCACCCGTTCTTACGAGAATCTGTTTATCTACTAGTTTATAAGTAATAAGCTTGTCCCTAGTGAAAGCACCAAATTCACTTGTATTTAGCTTTTCGCCAATACTTGCATATTCAATCATCCAAGCCTCTGGGTGTTTCTCTCTAATATAACGTTTGGTTAATACTGCTTCTGACTCCTTTTTTTCGCTCACAATAGTCACCCCTTAACTAAGTAGCTTTTGTTTCTGTTGCTGAAATTCTTCTTCAGTTAACACACCTTCATTTTTCAGAGTCAATAACTTTTTTAATTCATCTGCTAGAGAAGGGGAAGAGCTCTCTTGTTTTCTTTCTGTATAAATTTTTCTTTCTACTGCTGCTTTTAATTCCTCAGCCATTCCCTGTTCTTTCTTTGAAAACATAATCGTATTTTCATCCCCAGCAGTATAGATGCCTTTTACATCTTTATTACCAGTGACACCAAACTGTATAAATCCAGCTTTAATAGCGGATGCAGGAATGATCTTCACGCTGGATATCATACTTAACTTAATAGTTTTTTCTCCCTTTAATCCAGAAGATCTATTAAAAAAACCTTTTCTATCAATGCGGAGGTTTTCAGAATCGATTGTTACAGTGGTTTTTCCGCCGTGTTTGAATTCGAATGTACTCATCATTTCAGTCCTTTCGCAAAATTTTCAGTTACAAATAGTAGGTTTTTTACACCGAAAAAAGGTACATGAGAATGTAAATGCAATGTACATGAGAATGTAAATGAGAGAAAACCTGTAAACCATTGATATGACTGCATTTAAAGGCTGTTATTTTTTTACAATGTAAATGAGGATGTCAATCCAATGTAAATGAGAATGTAAATCTTATTAGTTAACAGCAATATAACAACAATAACAGCAATATATAAATATAACGTTGATCTCTCTGTCGAAAGTTCTTTCGACCATCCAGATTATGAAAATAATCCCATGCAGTAGTTAAAATAAAGACACGCTATTGCGTGTTGTCGATGAATAGAAGCAGCTTCTGTTTTTAATTTGTTCAATCCTTGTTTTACAGAGTTCTGTACTTACACCAAACAATTCTGCCATGTGCTGTTCTAAGTCATGCTGGTCAAAATCAATATACTTCAATAGGTGATGAGGAACAGCAGCATATTTTACAAAGTTCTGAGCATCCCACTCTTGTAAATCGCGAAAAGCCTTAGGCATAATACTTTGCTGGCCGCAATGCCTCAATATGTGACAGAGTTCATGGAAAAACATTTCTCGCTGCTTTTCTTGTGTTGCTCTACAGTCGATTGTAATTCCTAGATAGTTGCCGACTATTTCAAAAAAAGACGGACGTGGTTTCCTATGCAGAAAGATTCTTAATTTCTTAGCAATAAACTCTTCATTAATTTGACTAGGATGGAAAATTTCTAATTTTATGTAAAGTTGAGTAACCCAATCTTCAAGAGGGGTTGTGTGGTAATTACTAAGCACAAAAACACTCCTTGCACAAGTTAGTCATCGAAATCGGATTCGTTTCGTTCCTTGGCTTTATGGGCCACCCATTCAAAGTGTTTTCTAATTTCCTCAACATCTTCTCGAGAAAGTTTTTTCCACTGTTCTATGTCAAAGAAGCCAAAGCTTTCTATCCCGTATTCTTTTACCATTCGGTTAATTTCTGCCAATGAATTAAATTCTTCTTCACTTGGTTTAGGATCATCAGTTCTCCCGAGCAAATAGTCAGTGGTTGTTTCAAGTTTTTCAGCTATAAGCTTGAGGGTTGAATTATCAGGCTCTCTGTTACCAGCTTCATAGTTAGAGTATGTGCTCCTAGGTATTCCTAAACGTTTAGCAAATTCCTGCTGTGTATATTTTTTTGCTTTTCTTAATGAGATTAACCTATCAACAAGCACGCTCACCCCTCCTTTTCATTAATATTATAGCGCTTCAATTTGAAATATAAATATTTTGTTTCGAAGTGAATCAAAAAATAGTTGACTTCTTCGAAATGAAGCATTAAGATATAACTATAAAATGCTTCAAAACGAATCAGAAAGGCGGTGATTAACTTTGAGGTCATGGTTAGTTAATATACGCAAAGGTAAAGAAATGACACAAAATGAAGTATCACAGTTATCGGGTGTCAGTAGAAGTGCTTATTCTAATATAGAGATCGGTGTAAGATCTCCAAGTGTAGAAACAGCAAAAAGAATTGCTAACGTGTTGGAATTTGAATGGACTCTTTTTTTCACGAGTGAATGTCCCGTATTGAAGCAAAAAGATCCAAAAAAAGCTATCTAAGGAGTGATCAACTTGAATCAACTAGTCTTTATCGAAAACGGCCAGCCAGTGACAGATAGCCTAACGGTCGCGGAAGTCTTTGAAAAAAGACACGATGTTGTGTTGCGAGATATCCGAAACCTGGACTGCAGCCCTGAATTTAATCTCCACAATTTTGCGGAGATCGATTACACCGATGATCGTAACCGCACTTATAAAAAGTTTCTCATTAAAAAAGATGGACTTGCCTTCCTTGTGATGGGTTACACCGGCAAGAAGGCTGCTGAGTATAAGGAGGCCTACATCCAAGAGTTTAACCGGATGGAGCAACAGCTTCGAAGTAAAGTTCATGTACTCGATGACCGTACAGCATTGATCCAGTCAATGAAACTTACAGTGGAGACGGCCGAGAAACAGAACGAAATGCAGAATCTGCTTAACACTCATCAATCAAAGATCAACCAACTTGAAGAAAAAATCGAAGAGCAAATAACGCTCACATCCGGCGAGCAGAGACGTTTGCAAAAAGCGGTCGCTTCAAAAGTGTACGAGCTTTGTGACGATCCTGCTGAGCGGCCAAGATTGTTCCGTGAAGTATATCGGGAAATTAAAGATCGGTTTGGCGTTGCCAGCTACAAGGATGTAAAGCAGAAAGAGCTTCAATCAGCTATTCGGTACATTGAAAACTGGATTCCAAGGAGGGTTAGCTAAATGTCTACTCAACCACTTACACCACAACAGATAGCAGATTATCTCGGCGTCACTAGAGAGACCATTTACCGCATGGTGAGGAAGAACGAAATTCCTCACTTCAAAATTCGCAGTCGTATTTTCTTCTCAAAAGAAACAATCGATGCTTGGATTCGCGATCAAGAACAGCAAGCTATTGGTATGTGATTCTAGCATACTACCAAGTTATGTATTGAGAAATTGACAATTAAATACAAAGGAGAAAGAGGCATGATTAAAAAATCAGCGGATGTCGGAAGAGCAGTAACCAGTTTGCTTGAGGAGGAGGGAATGACGAACGGACAAATGGCGTTTGATCTGAATGTGTCTGCCCAACTGATTAGTCATTACAAACACGACAGGCGGCCGATGCAGCAGGACATAGCGAAGGATTCGCTTGAAATTTATCATGATAGCCCTGAGTACAGAGGTGATTTACTGCACAACTTCTCCCACGGCTATACGTCACCAGTTTTTCGTGGCAAAGCTATTGAACGTCACAGGTTGGCTATAGAAGCGAACGCAGAAAGGGAAATCAAAGAAGCTTTGCAAAAGATTGAAGAGGTTTGTCTTGCTAAACCTCCCGGGGCTGCCACCGCGGAAGAGCGGGAGAGCATTGAAAAGTTAATGGACGAACTGGTTGAGGCCAGAGCGTTTATCGACAACTTGGTAATGATGCTCGAAAAGGAATATAACATTCCGATTATGAAACGGATTCAGCGATTATTACCTAAATGGAAATCGAAAGGTTGGATTTGAATGACGACTGAAATAAAAGAAAAACGGTGTGCGCATGGCCTGCTGTATCGCATGGAGGAGTGCTTAGTGGAAGGAAACTTGGATGAAGCGGAACGTACGGCATTTGATTTTCTTAAATCGATCAGGGAGCTAAAGAAGCTGCAGAAAGCAAAAGAAAATCGGGAGCAGTTAGAGAGAGTGATCCAGCGTCTACAGGAGCAAGGCATTCTAGTTGAGCGAGTAGCGAGAATTGGATAGGGGGATGAACCGTGCAAACAGATATATTGATCGGATTAGCGATTTTCTTATCATTCGTTGGAGGATATTACTGGTGCCTGGCAACAGAGGAAACCAAAAAAGAACAAAAATAAAAGACCCCTGTTCGCAGCAGGAGTCAAAGGCTTTAAAAAATTAAGTTATCCCTATTATATCACAAGTTAAAGAGGGGGAGCAATCATGTGTTTTGACACTAAAAACGGCCCAGTGTACGAGCCGGAAAATCAATTACTGAATGGTCTTTATCAAGCTTTGAAAAAACATGCACCGACTATAGAAGGCAGCCCGTTATTCGAAGATTTATTAAACGTTTATGAAGCACTGGAAATTGATCTGAAGGAGGAAAATAAAAATGGCAAAACAATTAAAATTGCTTAGTCTTTCGCTGAAAAATTTCAAGGGTGTTCGTGCTTTTACACTTGAAACCAGCGGAGATAATGTTCGTGTGTTCGGTGACAATGCCACTGGAAAAACCACAGTGTTTGATGCGTTCGTTTGGTTGCTATTCGATAAAGACAGCCAAAACAAAAAGGACTTTTCAATAAAAACCCTTGATGAAAATGGACAAGAGCTTCACGGCCTAGAGCATGAAGTAGAAAGCACGCTTCTAATTGATGGACAAGCAGTGACTCTTAGGAAAGTTTATAAAGAAAAGTGGACGAAAAAACGAGGGTCAGCAACGTCAGAATTCACTGGACATACCACAGATTACTTTATTGATTCTGTACCAGTGAAGAAAAAGGAGTTCGCTGAAAAAATCGCTTCGATTATCGATGAGGACATTTTTAAATTGTTAACTTCTCCTTCCTACTTTAATGAGCAGTTAAAGTGGCAGGATCGACGGAAAACCCTATTAGAAATTTGTGGGGACATCACAGATGAAGAAGTGATTAGAAATAATCAATCATTAACAAATCTCCCGGCAATTCTTCAAGGTCGAAGCATTGAAGATCAAAGAAAGATCATTGCAGCTAAGCGCTCTGATATTAACAAAGAACTCGAAAAGATTCCAGTGCGTATTGATGAAATTCAGCGTTCTCTTCCAGATGTAACCGACTTTAACAAAGTAGCTATTGAGTCGGAAATTGATCAAATGAACAGTCAGATCGAAGAAAAACAGGACCTTATTTCAAATATCCGGAACGGAAATGCCATTGCTCAAAAACAGAAAGCTGTTCAAGAAATCGAAATCGAACTTCTTCAGATCAAACAACAACATGAAGCTGGTTCTAAAGATGAAATTTACAGCTTAAAAGCGCGCATTCAGGAAGAAGAGTCAAACGTTTCTATTCTGAATTCTAAGCTAGAGAACGTCAAAAATAGCAAGCGCCACAATGACGAAAATATCAAGCGAATTGATGAGCAATTAGCGCAATTACGCCAAGAGTGGCATGAAGTGAATAGCCAAGAATTTACCCATAACGATCAATGCGAATGCCCGACTTGTGGTCAGTCACTTCCGGAAGAACAGGTTACAAGCGCTCGGGAGAAAGCATTGGCTCAATTTAATCTTACTAAGTCTAAAAAGCTTGAGGAGATTACAAACAAAGGCAAGCAAGGCGGAGAACGTAAACAAGAGTTTCTTGATAATAACGAAGTTTTGACTAAAGAGTACGAAAAACTTAACGGTCAAATTTCTGAAAAACATACGCTCATTGAAAAATTGAAGGATCAATTAACGCAACTCGAAAGCGTGGTTGTAGATATCACTGAAAATGCTCAGTATACCGCGAAACTTCAAGAAAAACAGAATATCCAGCAAGATATTCATGAATTAAAGACAGCTGCAGATCAATCGATTCAGAGCATCCAACTAGAGATTATTGAGTTGAAATCTAATAGGGATCGTCTACAAGCTGAACTAGGCAAGTTTGCAGCGCTTAGTCAGTCAGAAGATCGTATTCATGAACTGGAGGCGCAGGAGAGACAGTTGGCGGCTGAATACGAGGATCTGGAACAGCAACTTTACTTAACAGAAGAGTTTATCCGTACAAAAGTTAACTTGTTAGAAGAAAAGATTAATAGCAAGTTTAAATATGCTCGATTTAAGCTCTTTGAAACGCAGATCAACGGTGGATTGACTGAGGTATGCAAGACTACATTCAGCGGCGTACCTTACGATAGCGGTCTGAACAACGCAGCTAAGATCAACGTTGGATTGGATATCATCAATACATTGTCACAGCATTACAATTTCCTAGCACCGATCTTCGTTGATAATGCAGAAGCAGTTACGAAACTTATAGATTCAGATTCACAATTAATCAGCCTAGTTGTCAGTGAGAAGGACAAACAGTTAAGGGTTGAAACCCAACAAGATGTTATGAAGGAGGCTATCTAATATGGCAGAGCAACAGAATCAGTATTCGACAGCATTAACTAAGATTAGTAACACATTTTTTCCAATGATCGAAACCCAGCTTACAGGCAACGGATTAAATATGGACCAATATTCAAAGCAATGCGTTATGAGCGCTATATCGAGTATTAATTCAGTTCTTGATTCAAAGGGAGTCAGCTGGCAGGATCAGCAGCTAGATAAAAGTAATGTTACGCAAACTCTATTAACAGTGGCAGCACTTAAGTTGAATTCAGCAGCTAATCCGCGTGAAGTGTACTTCCAAATGCGAAACAGCAAAAAGAAAGTGGACGGGAAAGACGTTTGGGTCAAGCAAATTGAAATGGGGATTGAGGGGGATGGCAACGATGCCATTCTCTCCAATTTTGGCCGAGGAGTAAAAGAAGTGCATCAGTATTGGTTAGTCCGTTCAGAAGATAAGTTCGAATACCCAACATATCGGGGAATTGAAATGGAACCTCCAATGTGGCAACCAACGGGCCGAGGGGAAGTAGTCCGTGTGGTTTATCCGATTACAAAAGATAGTGGTCAAGTGGAATACTACATCGCTGAGCGTGAGGATGTTGTAAAAAACTTGATCGCTCATATCAACAATAACTTAATGAATGAAACCTTTGGAATTGCCAAAAGCCGCTTTGATGCAACAGCTGCTCAAAAGAAGCAGATCGATTCAAAAAAACAAGAAATCCTTAAAAGAGTAAAAGAACTCGGATTAAAAGCGCTGGATGATGAGGAACTGCAGCAGTATATCAGCCCAGCGTGGAAAGATCCGCAAAGTAGAGAATCAATGATCATTCGTAAGATGCGGAATAACATCGTCAAAAAGATTCCTAAGAACTTCGGAAATGCCTTTGTAGAAATGACATACAGCGAGGCGGAAGATGAATCCTACTCCCGTATTCGAAAAGAAGTGAATGAAAATGCAAATCAAGAAATGTTGGATATCGATACTGGATCACCAAATGAGGAGTCTCCAGAAACTGAAATTATTGATCCAGAACCAACAATAAATAAACAACCTGAAGAAACGCTAAAGAAAAACGAGCAAGTGATTATTGATGCAGCTGGAACTGAAGGACCTGGATTCTGATGATTGAGATTAGAACTCTGGCTACAGGAAGCAAAGGGAACTGCTATCACATTACAGATGGTAGCACTCCCTTGCTCCTGGAGTGCGGTATAAGGTTTAAGGACATTCAGAAACAACTTAATTTCAAGACTTCTAACCTTGCAGGTTGTTTAGTAACGCATGAGCATAAAGACCATTGTGCGGGCTTACAGGACGTTCTCAAAGCCGGAATAAACACTTACATGTCAGCTGGTACAGCTGAAGCGATCGGCATTCATCATCATCGTATTAAAAAAGTGGAAGCGAAAAAGCAATTTCAGCTTGGTACATGGACCATATTGCCTTTCGATGTTCAACATGATGTATCGGAACCATTCGGCTTCCTGCTAGCCAATCAAGCCGGTGACAAGCTTTTGTTCGCTACTGATACCTATTACATCAAATACAAGTTTAACGGCCTTACACACTTGATGGTTGAGTGTAACTATTCCATGAAAATCCTTTACGAAAATGTTAGTGCTGGCCGCATTCCGAAGGTGTTAAAGAAACGTGTTATGCAATCACATTTTAGCCTTGAGAACTTCAAAGAGTTTCTGCAAGAAAACGATCTATCGAAGGTACAGGAGATATGGATGCTGCATCTCAGCGACACTAACAGCAACGAGGAACAGTTTAAACAAGAAATACAGGAACTTACCGGAAAAATGATTTATGTTCCGTAACAAGGAGTGATCGAGGTTGGAAAACAACATACAGGCATCGGGGTTCGTCATCCAGCCTCGATTGCAGTTTCAACATATACGGGATCAAATGATCTATCAGTATTTGGTTGCAAAGGCCAGCTACAAAGCTACGGGCAGCATAAAGGCCGGGCAAACGATTATTGTGATCGCAGAGTTGGAAAAAGAACTGGATTGGACTAGGCGTAAAATCAATAAATCACTGAACCGCCTGGTGGAAGAGCAGCTTATTTCTATGAAAACCTTACCTCAAAAACGAGGGGTCTTAATAACAGTGGCTGGGTACGAATCGTTCCAAAAGTTAGAAAGCTATACGAAAAAGCAAAAAAATGTACATGAAGATGTACAAGAGGATGTCAATGAAGATGTAAATGAGGATAACAACGAAAAGCCTTGTGGCTCTAGGGGTGAAGACATGCCAGAAAACAAAAGTGTAAATGAGAATGTCAATGAGGATGTAAAAGAGAATGCACAACTTAATAATATAACAGCATTTATAAACAGCATTACTAACATCAGTAAACCATTAAAAGATTATATCGCCGAAGCCAACGTGAAAAGCATGAATTTGACTTCTGTTGAGGACATTGAAACCTTTGTTGACTTCGCTTTGCGAACCAACGCTTTGCCAGCTGGTACATCTAAGAAAATATTAATCTCTTACTTTGACTGTATTCGTTTAACGAGGACTACCTGCAATATCTCAGCAAAGTTACTGGCTAATTTTATTGAGAAGCTTCAAAAATACAGCATCAATCAAATTCATTACGCGCTCTGGAAGCATGTCATGGACCATGACGACAAAAAAGAAGCCTATACACTAGGCATTTTGCGGAACGTGAAGGAGCCGGAAGCAAGACGCGGGCTAATGATCTTGAAAAACAAGAAAGGGGCATTGCCGAATGGAATTGATGGACAGCTTGTTACAGCGGTTGGAGCGGAAAAATCCAGCACTAGCGCAGAAGCTGAAAGACTCGAACGAATTGCAAGAGAAAAAGGTCTTCTCAGAGAGGTACGAGACACTGAGTTCGATTTCTGACGAATGCCCTTATCGCCAATGTGATGGAACCGGGCTTATCTGGATTAGGGATCACGAAAAAAATCGTGAGTTTATGGAAAAGTGCAAGTGTCGAGAGATCAAGGCTTTAGAACGCAAACTCTCAGCTGCGCAGATGCCGGATGAATTTAAGAATATAACCATCAAATCTTTCGACATCAATATTTATGAGCAGGAAGAGTCGAGATTACGCGCAGCCCAAGCGAAACGAATTGCTGGCAACTTTGTAAAAAAGTTCGACTTGATGAAAGAACAAGGCAAAGGACTTTACCTATACAGCTCGATCAAAGGGAGCGGAAAAACGAGGCTGGCAGCTGGCATCTTAAATGCTCTGTTGAAAACGCAAGATTCAAATGAGCAGCCATTGAGCATTTACTATTCTCCAACAGCTGATTTGATTGGCGAGATCAAAAAAACGTTTTCGGAAGAATCAAACATAAAGTCATCAGACATCATTGATTCAGTGAAGAAGGTAGATGTGCTGATCCTGGACGATATCGGAGTGGAGAAGGTAACTGACTGGGTGGAAGAAACTTTCACGCGAATTTTAGACTTCCGCCTGCAGCACCAAAAAATCACGATCTTTACAAGCAATCTCAGCATCGATGAGCTGGATGACAAATACCCGCAGGGCCGGATTAGCAGCCGTATTGAAAAGATGACTTATCCTGTCCACATGCCGGAAGAAAAGATTCGTAGCAAGCTGGCTAAACAAGAAAACGAAAATCTACTGGGTTTATTACTCGAATAGGGGGAGACGAAATGTGTAAATTATGCAACGGCACTTATGTTGATAAAGGCGGCAGTGGTTCTTTAAGGTTTGTCCAGCCTTGTCCGAACTGTGGACCAATGCCAGAGGCAGTTTGGAAGAAACGCCAGGCAGATTTTAGGAAACGGTTTGAAGAAGCTAAGCGTCTGGTTGGAAAGGAAGTCAGTTGATGGCAGTTAAAGGAAAAGCAAA
>NZ_BCVF01000054.1 GCF_001591605.1 Bacillus badius NBRC 15713
GTAATGTTCTTTATTGAAGTGTCACTTTACTCTCTTTTACCTTCCTCTCAAGGTGGGATGGGTTTTTTTATGGAACTGAAGAATGTTTGGTATCGCTCTATATGGTTTTATGCCATGCTTGTGAGCATTTTCTTTTTGTTTTATTTTAGCTTTTTAAAAAAGCGAGAATAAACTACTATCGTTCTTTTTGATTGAAAATCCTGTTTTTCAGGGTCTTTTCTTTAAGTTCAGAGATAGGCTAATTGAGTAGGGAGAGTATTTTTATCACAGTCCATATAAAAAGGCCGGAATTCACTTGTATTGTATAGAGGCATCTCATGCTAGCTATTTAATTGTGTGCCCGCCCATGTTATAATGAGACACTTAGGATAATTACGACTTTTGCTCATAATTGAACGGATGCTGAAAAAGCCTCCGCCTAGTGATCTAATGTGGAGGTGTAAGAGAATGAATAAACGATGGACAATTGATAAAATTAAAGAATTTGTTGAGAACAATTCAGACAGTAAGCTGCTAACAACAGAATACCATGGTTTTTCTCAAAAGTTACTATTTGAATGTGCATGCGGCACCCATTTTGAAAAAACATTTACGAAATTTAAAAATAATCACCAACGTAAATGTGCCGTATGCCAACCGCCCAAAGTGTCACGCTAACGCACGTTGCGGGGAATCAACTACATAGGGTATGCAATAGTTAGATGAATCATAAATGATGTTTCTGATAGAGTGGAAAGATTTTTCGAAATTAATTTTACAGTTAAAAATAATATTTAAAAAGTGAGTAGGCGAACGAGATGATTGAGGTAAAACTATCTACAATAAGTGAGGGAGAATTTAATAGAGGAGTATTTGCTACATGTGATATCAAAAAAGGGGAGCTTTTACATGAAGCACCTGTTATTTCTTATCCAAACGATCAGCATCAATACATTGAGCAAACTTTACTTGCTGATTATGCTTTTGAGTATGGGATAAATCACTCTGCGATCCTTCTTGGTTATGGAATGTTGTTTAACCATTCTTATGAACCTAATGCAACTTATGAGATTAACTTTAAAAATCATACATTTGACTTTTATGCTTTCACCGATATAAAAGCAGGAGATGAGATTTTAATTAATTATAACGGCGATGTTGATAACAAAGATGAACTATGGTTTAATCAGGACCAAAAAGAATAGCAAAACATTCTCTATAGAACCAGGCAATTAAAGCGAACCCCCACTGAAGGCGCAAAGATTCAGTGGGGGTTTTTATTTATCTACCTGTTCCTCATGCGCCTTAACCTCCTGGCTATTCACATCAACAATGCCTCGATACCTGTGCTGTTCACTTACAGAGACAGAATGATTAAAGAAGAACCGTGCTATAATTTAAGTTAATGACGGCTAGTGACAAGGAGTTTGGATAAAGCAGATGGATATCTATTCATTAAGAGTAGCATTAGAAAATGAGAAGCTTGATGAAGCTGAAATCATTCTAGAGGAAATTGGCAAAAGCAAAAACATAGAGGCTGTTCCTTTACTTGTTGAATATTTAAAGAGTACGGAAAATGTTTTATTGAGAAATTCTATTGCTTTGACATTAAGTGATATAGGAAGCGAAGAGGCAGTACAACCGCTGATAGAAGTAATCAATGACGCAAAAACTTTAGGGCATAGAGGGACTCTGTTATATGCACTGGAACCGTTTGATTGTTCGGCACATATAGAAACACTAGTTGACCATTTGATAAATGGGAACTTTGAAGTGCAAGCCCAAGCATATCAGTTAATAGAAGCAATTAACGGCAGAATACCAGCTGACACCTTATTTAACTGTATTCTAAAAATAAAAGAAGAATTAAATGAAATAGAACGGCAACAGGAGATACTCTCAGAGACGTTGGACACGTTGTTTTCTTTCAAGAAGTATAAATAAATCCAGTGGGTGCTTTACTACAATAGAGCCTATGAAAATGAGGCGTATGCGGAACGCTAGCAAGGCTGGCAGTTCGTATAACATAAGCTTAGTTGTGACATACGCCTGATTTGTTCTTTTAATTCTTCTTAAAGATTCCTGCAAGCAAGAGACCTATGCTAAACATCCATAACAAGGCAGCTGTGATCATCTTAGGGAAGTCTTCCTCCGGAGAAGCCAGTTCCGGCTCAAGATAGATTGGGCCAATCAGTAGCTGTGTCCAAATAAACAAACCAATTGCAGCGATAATAAAAGAGCCCAAAAACCATAAATAAGTACGGGAAAACTTCTGTTTGTACCATGCATATAAAGTGAATACGATAGCGATTCCTAGTGTGCAATAGTAACTTATTAAAATAAAATTACGAGTGTTTTCTTCTAGCCACATAAGTATCCCTTCTTTAAAAATCGATTTGATACATATTCTATTATGGAATCTGCTGCTCTGATCTTGTTGGGCTTATCTTTTTGTCTATGCTGCGATTAAAATGATATTGCGGTAAAAAAAGAAGCCTATCAGTAAGGGGAAAAGGATAGCAGAGTCTATACTGATCAGCCAACTGTTAACACTTTAGTGAAATTTGCTTCTTTACGCCGGTTGAGGAAATAATATACAATTGACATGTAATATGTAATCCTAATGTACCCAACACTAAGAAATGCTTAGGAAAATTTATTGGCTAATGGAGAGATTAGTAAATGGCAGAAGAATTTAACGAAAGTCTTCTTATGAGAAAGAAAGGAAAGAAATTCACAGAAGAAGATTTTACTCAATTTTTAGAGTCTTATGGATTCATAAACATAAAGTTTACAAAGCCAGATGATCGATTAATCAGAGTTCATGCTAGACAACCTGTTATCGTAAATAATAAGACAGACAATCAGCCTAGAACTATGTGGGTACGATGTAATGATGACATGATTATCCAAGAAATCGAATGGTGGGAAGGCTTTTTTTATACTAAAAAAGAGTTAATAAAGTTTGCAGTTCAAGGGTGTTTGATTCTAGTGGCAGTTATTGTATTATTGGTCCTGATTATATGAGCCTTCTAAAGAGGGGACGTTGTCAGTGTTCGAGTGTTGCGTGAAGACCTTCTCTGAGAAGCTAAGCCGAATTTTAAAGGGGCGTCTGCTGTTACAGGAAACACGTACCATTGTACGCTGCTAAGTGCTGTTGATCGGATCAATAGAATTAGGGTGGTATCGCGGTTAACCCCGTCCCGTACTTGGGAGGGGGTTTTTGTATGCTTTTTAGAAATCTTTAGGATCGATATCTATGAGCTCTAATGAAAGGAAAGAAACAGTTGGACAGCTGTAGAGACAAATACGGAATGATTGGGCAGAAGCGGATACCAATAAAAAGAGACGACAAAGGAAAAACCCCTAATTAATTAGGGGTTTCTTGTAAACTATTCTGCATCACTTTCTCAATAGCTGAAAGTGCGGATTCAATATTGTCATAAGTTTCGACAAGAGGATTACTTAAATAAGTTAGTCGAAAGAACTTGTTTAAATAGCAGACAGTAAACATAGGGGTATGGTAATCATTACTAAATTTTAATGTTATTTCACAATCTTCATATTGCTTTAAGGTCCTTAACATTATGTTTATATGATTTGAAGACATCTTATCTTCCTCCCCCTTTCTAACCTAAAGGGAGGTTGACTAAGAAAAGTCTAGAAGGTCCCGATAAATTGTATTTCCTTCCAATTAATCATAACATAGATGTTTTTAAAAATATACAAAAAATTGAAAAAAATAATAGTTAGGGCATAATTCGTTAATCATGCGCAGCAGACATAAAATGAGCAGAAAAAAAGCGCCGGTTGCACTAATAATAATTAACAGGGTTAGTAGCCTTTGCGTTTTTTCATTTTAATCACCGTGTATTACACAGGTTTAATCAAGAATACTCTTTCCTCCAGGGGTATAGCATGGGCAGACCGTCTACTATCATTACAAAATTAATAGAAGGTAAGTTATACTAAACACTTTATATATATTTGCATGAGAAGTAGAGATGAAAAGTCCAATTTTCCAGCATTAAAATGGAGAACTTGGACTTTTGCAGATTATTGCCTGTTTAGGAAGGCTGTTTATTTTTAATCCGATGCTGGAACGCCAGAGTCGCTATAAATATAGTGACTCCCCATAAGAACAATCCTCCGTACGTTACTGCATACACCCAACTGGCTAATCCTTCAGCGTATCCTTTTGGGAGCACTCCTAAAAATTGAAGAGCGGTTAAGAAGCTGATTAGAACAGTCAACAATCCAACTGACCGTCCTGATATGATTAATAACCGTTTTGGCAGTTTCTCCCCCCAGGAAGTTACGAACGCTAAAGCAAATAAAGAGGCCAGTATCGCCAAGATAGCTGTAAAGTCTATTCCAATTGTGTATAACGTGTATAGAAAAGCTGGGCCTTCCTTTAATGTATCACCGAACCCCGCTACATCTTGCACAGCTTGTTTTGTTGTGAGTCCCACCGTTGATCCCCAGGCCCAAAGCGATTTTAAAATGGCATACGGCAGCAGGGCAAGGGCTGCAATATAGCCCCATCCTTTAGTCAAATAAGTTTTACCGGTTACGTCTGATCTCAGATGTTTCTCATTTTTAAAGTTCAAACGACATTCTCCCTTCCCCTTTAAGAAATGAAGTCTAATTAGTTTTACAAACGGCCTTAGGTGTGAATTTCCGAAAGTCTCCGAATAAGTACCCTCTTTTCTATTCTTACTCTATATTAGAGCATTTTTATTCTTGATCGCCTCTAATTGAATTATATAATAGGAACTTATTGGGTGTACTATTATATATTTGTACCTTATGAAACAATAATTGACAGTAAGACGCAGCTTCGTCGTCACAACGAATATTATTCAGTGAGAAGCCAATTTATTGCCTGTATTAGACTTATTTAACGGTGAGGCTATCATTAGGGGCTTTAGTCTTGGAGTGAGCAGGGAAGAAATAGAGGGGCAGGTTCTTGAGGAATAAAGTACTTAATAAAAAGAATGGCTCTAATTGATACTCAAGCCATTCTAGTAAATGATTGATTTAGTCAGTACTTATTTCTTTTTCAAGCTAGTCAATTCACTCATCATCACACCATTAGAAACTGATTTTATAAATCCAATATTTGGAGCGTAGTAAGTGGTGTAGACGTCACTTGATTTTACGGTAACTACATTTTTAAAAGTTCCTGCCGGCGTAGTTAAAGTGCCATTTATTGATGTGATTTTTTTCTTATTTCCCAGTCTGTCCATTGCTTCCCAACTTTTAAAGGATAAGAAAGCTCTGTAAAATAATCTGACTGAGGCCAACCAATATATAGACCTTTGCTATCTTCCTTCATAATATAACTGCCATCTTCGCTGCTCCATTCATCCCAACCATAATGTTTACCTATGTACTGAGTTTTATGGTATTTACCCTCTCATTTATAGGTGTATATTTTCGTTTTGTCCTGTAGAAAGCTATACATTCTAAGGTGCTGGGAAGCAACATATGCTTTTTTCTTTTGATAACCAATTTGCGACCAGCCGTTTTTGGCCTGTGAATATACAGTGACTGAAACATTGTTTTTTAACGACCCCACTTTTTTATAACTTGTGCCTGGTCCACTTCTAACGGTAAGGGAGCCGCTATCGATACTTACCCAACCAACCTTACTCGCTGTTGCTGCACTAGAAGATATTACATTGAATGGCAGTACTGCGGATAGAACTAAAATAAAGGCTATTAAGCTTTTAATGAGAGTTTGTGTGTTCAACTATACCACCTCTTTCTTTATTATAGGCAAATTGTACCTTTTTAACTGGAGGCAGTAAATAAGATTTTGAGTCATTGGTCACTATTTTAGTGCAGATAAAAGTGACTTGCGATAGGTATTAAAAAGAAAAAATAGAAGGAATTTCTAATTTTTTATAGAAATAGTTCTATTAGATTATGCGAAGGGGAGGGTGGCATTGACATTAAATAATATCAAAGGCTTTGAAGAATTAGATAACTTTCTGTTTCAAAACGATATAAATCTTCGATGCAAACACACGAGGCTTTTTCTGAGACATTTAGAGCCAATAGAAGGGGTCATGCTTTTTCTTGTATTAGAAGACGGATCATTAGTGGAATTAGCAGCACATCAATTGGAAGAATCATTTGAGATAGTTCCCTTATCGAATAGAAGCAAAAAATAAATCATTCTTTCCGTATGGCTGCTATTTAATAGAATGAAAAGACAGGAAGGAAGAATTCCAGTTTTTACACAAGTACGGAAGATCAAGAAGCAATTGATGTTAATGGACATGAAGGAATGGGGGAAGGAGCAATGGAGTATAGAGAATTAATGGACTGGAAAGGCCATATATATTTGAATACCTTGTCGGAACCGTTAGAGAACTCATTAAGAATACTTATCGATAAATGCAAAATTAGTCATGAAAGGGAGGGGGCTCATGCAGGTAAATATATAACTGAAATCAGCCCTATTGAAGGAGATATTAATTTCCCAATTATTCAGCTGGATTTTGATTCTTATGTTTCTTATACGATAACAAACGAGTCTTTTACTGTCATGGATGATTATGAAGTCTATCAAGGGGAAGTTTTTAGGATTTACACGAAATCAAGATATTTGGATTTTGTTAAACTAGGCACCATTGCAGAGGATGTTTTCCCTGAAGAGCGTTTTGTTCATTATCAGGTTCCTTGTTTAAATCATATAATTGATATCATTTCTTTTGAAAGTCCTCGCATAACAGAGGTAAAAAGAGGTTAATTCTTTATATTAAACCGGCTAAAGAAAATAGAAAAAGGACAACTTCTGTCCTTTTTTAATGGATGAATTTCAAACAAGCTTATGTTTCCGCAAGCCTCGGCGTCTTTATCGCGGTCACGTTTCAGCTCATAAGCAGGGGACCTTTGCCAACCATCTGTTGGATATTCCTTGCTAATCTTCCTGTGGTTTTTCAATGTTTCCATGTCCATCTTGTGTGAATACTATATCACTTGAAACTAACCCCTTTAATAGGAGCATCTATAAAAAGGTGCTTTCGAATTGCTGTTATCAATTCTATTCCCATTCTTCTTTCAGGATAGCGTAATAATACTCGTCCCACCAATCATTTCCATTCGGAATGCATTTCTTGAAAAATCCTTCTCTTCTCATTCCAATCTTCTCCATTACTCGGTATGATGGTGTGTTTTCAGGCTGACATGTTGCAACAATCCTATGTAAGTTTAGTTTATCGAAACCATATTCTAAGACGCCCTTAGCTGCTTCGGTAGCATATCCTCTTTTTTGAAAAGAGGGATTAAATACCCATCCAATTTCGTATGTGTGATCACCAAAGTATTTATGAAAGGCTATATGGCCAATTAAGGTATTTCTTTCTGTCTCTATAACTGGAAAGTGTTCCGCATGATCTCCTATGTTTTTGTGGATAAATTTTTTCGCTTCCTCTTGCGTATGTACGCCACCTGGGATGTACTTCATAACGTCTTGCTTTGACGTATATTCATATACGTCTTCCAGATCATCAGCTTGAAATTCACGTATCAATAATCTATTTGTTTTTATATTCATTGTAAATTCTCCTTTGTAAAATCGCTGGTCATTGGGGTATCAAGAAAAACGGATCTCTTGTTGGATAAGAAATAAATGTCCATACCCGACATTTAGACAATTTAAGTGTATCATATATTTCCTAATTTGGAATTTAATCTCCTTTTAATCATTGTTTATTACCGAAAGCTATCTAGTGATAATCAAGTTATTAAAAATTTCATGATAGATATAGCACTTGGATAGTTTGTAAGCAAAGTTTTGAGAAGGCTTAACTAAAAGGATATTATATAAGTATTTAATTATTTACAAATATAATGTGTTGTACTATATTAAATAAGAATTCACTTATATAGGAGGGCTTATGGACATTCAGTTGATAGAAAAGCAATTAAAAGCGTTGGCTGATATCAATCGTCTCAAATTGGTTGCTTGTTTAAAGCAAGGAGAAGTTTGCGTTTGCGACTTTGTGGAGGTCTTGCAGATTTCCCAACCAGCTGTCAGTCAACATTTACGTAAATTAAAAGAGGCAGGCATTATTACAGAACGCAAAGTGGGCACCTGGAAACACTATCGGCTAGTCGGCGAGTTAACATCTATAGTACAAACCGTTGTTGATGAGCTTGAAGCAATCTCTATTGCTCAATGCAAGAAGGAGGGCTCATCTTGCTCATCTTAGCTAGTTTAATTTTTATTGCAACGTTGATTTTTGTCATTTGGCAGCCGAAAGGATTAAATATTGGCTGGTCCGCTTGTGCAGGTGCATTGCTTGCCTTGCTGACAGGAGTAGTTGATAGCGCGGATGTTCTTGATGTGGTCAATATTACCTGGAATGCAACACTTAGCTTTATTGCGATTATTATCATTTCACTAATTTTAGATGAGATTGGGTTATTTGAATGGGCTGCACTCCACATGGCCCGTTTGGCAAAAGGCCACGGCATTAAAATGTTTATCTATGTGAGCATACTTGGCGCAATTGTAGCAGCTCTATTTGCCAATGACGGAGCAGCGCTTATTTTAACGCCAATTGTACTGGCGATGGTACGTAATTTACAGTTTAAAGAGAAGATGATTTTTCCATTTATTATGGCAAGCGGCTTTATTGCAGATACGACAAGCTTGCCTTTTGTCGTAAGCAACCTAGTGAACATTGTGTCTGCGGATTTCTTTGGTATTGGGTTTGTTGAATATGCGGTACATATGATCTTGCCGAATGTCTTCTCTTTACTGGCAACCATTACCGTACTTCTCTTGTATTTTCGAAAGTCTATTCCACGCACGTATGAAATCGCAATGCTGAAACAGCCTGAGGAAGCAATTAAAGATAACAGGATGTTTCGTTTATCGTGGGGGGTTTTGCTGGTATTAGTGCTTGGCTATTTCTCCAGTGAATGGACGGGCATTCCCGTATCGCTCGTTGCAGGGACCATTGCGTTTCTCTTCTTACTAATGGCGGGAAAAAGCGCTGCAGTCAACACAGCGGCAGTGGTTAAAGGAGCACCATGGAATATCGTGTTCTTCTCCATTGGAATGTACGTCGTTGTATATGGGCTAGGGAATGCAGGTTTAACGGAAGCGCTGGCTTCAGTGATTAATGCGACTGCAGAACAAGGACTGTTTGTGACAACCATCGCAATGGGCTTTATTGCGGCATTTTTGTCCTCGATCATGAATAATATGCCGACTGTTATGATCGATGCGCTTGCTATCGCAGAAACAAATACATCTGGTGTACTTCGTGAAGCCCTCATTTATGCAAACATTATTGGCTCTGACTTAGGACCAAAAATTACGCCAATCGGTTCACTTGCGACACTTGTATGGCTTTACGTCCTGAGCCAAAAAGGTGTGAAAATTTCTTGGGGAACTTACTTTAAGACAGGGATTCTTTTAACAATCCCTATTCTATTTATTACACTCATTGGCCTGTATTTTACATTAATAATGAGTTAAAAGGAGAAATTAAGATGGCTAAAAAACTACTTTATTTTTTATGTACGGGCAACTCTTGCCGCAGTCAAATGGCCGAAGGATTTGGAAAATACTATTTAGAGGATAAGTGGATCGTCAAAAGTGCGGGTGTAGAAGCACACGGTTTAAATCCAAATGCAGTGAAAGCAATGAAAGAAGCGGGGATTGATATCTCAAATCACACATCAGATATCCTTGATTTAGAAACACTTCATACTGCAGATTTTATCGTTACACTTTGTGGAGATGCAGCAGATAAATGCCCCATGACACCGCCTTCCATTCGTCGAGAACACTGGGGATTTGACGACCCGGCTAAAGCAACAGGTACGGAAGAAGAGATTTGGGCTGAATTCCAGCGTGTGCGTGATGAAATCGGCGGACGTATTCAACAATTCGCAAAAGAGGAAGAAACGAAATAAAGTGTGTCCACGAACAAATAGTGAAATAAAAAAGCTAAATAGCTTTTTTATTTCTTGTATATATAAGTAAAGAGTTATGTAAAGGAGTGTTTACCATGAAATTTAATATTATCCAGCCATCAAATTGCTGTGATCCAGGTACAGGGGGCTGCGAGCCAGCGTTACCGGTTGCAGTCATTGGCGCAGGACCAATTGGTTTAGCAGCAGCAGCACATTTAACAGAACGAAAAATCCCCTTCTTCTTACTAGAAAAAGGAGAGGTTGCTGCCAATGTACGCACATGGGAGCATGTTACCTTATTTTCACCTTGGCAATATAATATGGATGAAGCAGGTAAACGGTTATTATTTAAAATAGGCTGGCAAGCACCGAATGAAGAAAGCATACCGACCGGAAAAGAGTTATTGGAAGGTTATTTAACGCCATTAGCTAAGCTCTTCACACCAAACATTTATACGAACCATGAAGTTGCAGCCATTACACGCGATGGATTGGATCGCATGAAAACAACAAATCGTTCTTCACAGCCGTTTCTGTTATACGTCGAAACACCAAGTGGCTTAAGAAAAATGAAGGCTAAGGCAGTTATTGACGCGACAGGAACTTGGGGAAATCCAAATCCGGCGATAAGTAATAGTGTGTGGTTACGAACGGAAAAAGAGCTAGCTTTGCTTATCGATTACCATATTCCAAACGTAGAGACCAATAAAGAATTATATGCAAATAAACGCATTGCTGTGGTTGGGGGAGGACATTCAGCGATTAACTCGTTACTTAATTTAATTAAGTTAAAACAAAACTATCCTGACACCTCGGTCACCTGGATTTTGCGTAAAAAGCGTGTGGAAGAGGCATTTGGCGGAGGATTAAATGATGAACTCGCTGCTCGTGGCGAGTTAGGGCTTCGTATTGCAAAAGCCGTTCGCAAAGGTCTCATTCAAGTAGAAACGCCATTTATGATAACAGATATGCGTAAACAAAACGGGATTGTCTTATTGTCTAATGAGAAAATATTGGAGCCGTTTGATCGCTTAATTGTCAATACCGGCAACCGGCCAAACTTTGACTTTCATCGCGAGCTGCGATTCGAAAGAGAAGCCATAACAGAAGCCGTACCGGCACTGGCTCCATTAATTGATCCAAACGAACATAGTTGCGGCAGCGTGCCAGCGCATGGTGAGAAGGAATTACGCCAGCCTGAATCAAACTTTTACATTGTAGGTTCAAAATCATATGGTCGGGCACCGACATTTTTAATGGCAACGGGCTATGAACAGGTGCGTTCAGTTGTGGCTTTCTTAGCAGGAGATAAAGAGGCTGCTGCCAATGTGCAGCTGCAGCTCCCCGAAACAGGCGTTTGTCATAGTGGAGCGGGTGGATGTTGTTAGTGACACACTAATACAGGACTGACAGAAATGATACACATAATAAGCTTGAAAGATCTAAAAGAAGTTGTATTCATTTGCCGATAGGAAATAGATGCAGGAATGGCATCATTTGAAACTCAACCACCCGTAGACGTTCTGCTTGACTATTTGTATATAGAAAGAGGAGAAGGTAAGAAAGAATCTTAGGGGTAACGGCTGATTGCTTTGGGAAAACACTTTTTTGTGACCCATGCTGAATCACTTGGTGAAACCTTTCAATCGAAGAGAGTGATTTTAAGAAAAGTAAATTATATCCATTTTTACCTAAACAGCCAGTTACCGGAAAAGCACCGTAACTGGCTGTTTTAATTTTTGAGCCAATCATCAAGGCATTTTATGATTTAAACTATCAAAAAAAGCATCTTAGAACCGATAACTATTAGGAATACATAGAATATGAGGTGCTTACAGTGAAGTGGTTTTATAATTTAAAGATTGTCACAAAGCTCATTTCTTCTTTTATTGTGCTGGCAGCCATAGTGGCGTTTGTTGGATTTATGGGGGTAGCTGGCATAAATAAATTAAGTGCAGAAATGAATGATATGTACGAAAATAATTTGAAGCCTATTAATTACCTGTCCGATACGATGATCCTATACCAGAGAGTGAGGGTGAATATTCGCGATATGACCTTTATCGCCACTGCGCCAGAGGAAAACGCTGAGTATGAGGAAAAGCTGACTGGACTTAAAGGAGAGATTCAGGCTACATTAGATGAATATAGCAATACGAAACTAACTGATCAAGAAACCGTGGTATATAAAGAACTTCCATCAGCTTTGGAAGAGTATTATTTGTTATTGGATCAAGCTATAGAAATAGCGAGGAAAAATGATGTGCAAGCATATCAAAAAATCCAGCCTAAATTTACAGAATCCGGGGATAAAGTGCAAAGTATCTTACAAGAATTAATCGATATTAATGAAGAGCTTGCACAGCAAAAAGATAGAGAAGGAGAAAGCATGGCTGCTTCTTCTAGAAACTTAACTCTATTCATTATCAGTTTAGCTGTGATACTGAGTATTGGCTTAGGTTATTTTATTGCCCGAATCATTGGCGGACCTTTAGGCAGGGTGGTCGATGTAGTAAGTGCGGTGGCACAAGGGGACTTAAGTGAACAGGTTGAGATCAATAGAAAAGATGAAATCGGAAGACTGGGAAATGAAATCAATCGAATGGTTGACAATTTAAAAGGCTTGGTTAGCAGTGTAAAACAAAACTCTGAACAGGTGGCTGCAGCGTCAGAGGAACTTTCCGCTAGTGCCGAACAAACAAGCAAGGCAACAGAGCAAATTTCCACTGCGGTACTTCAAGCGGCAGACGGTACCGAAAGTCAGACTAGAAGTGTACAGGAGGCTTCTCAAAGTATCAATAAAATGTCTGATGGAATTCAGCAAGTATCAACGGCTTCCCAAAGTGTTTCCTCAGCGGTCGACTTAACATTAGACAAAGCTGAAGAGGGGAAAACCTCTGTTCAAACGGCAGTAGGTCAAATGACTCGAATTAATGAAACAGTCCACAAGCTTGGAACAGTTATTGTAGAACTTGGAGAGCACTCCAAAAAAATTGGCAGCATCACAGAGGTGATTACAGGGATTTCTGAGCAAACCAATTTACTCGCCTTGAATGCAGCCATCGAGGCAGCCCGCGCTGGAGAGAGCGGAAAAGGCTTTGCTGTTGTGGCGAATGAAGTAAGAAAGCTGGCGGAGCAATCCTCTAAATCAGCCCAAGAGATTTCTACCTTGGTCACATGGATACAAAAAGAAACCAGCAATGCTGTTTCATCCATGGAAAAGGCAAAGAATGAGGTTGACGAAGGAATCGAAGTGGTTGAAACAGCGGGCGGCTCGTTTGAGCAGATCTATCAATCTATAAGTGATGTAGCGAGCCAGGCCCAAAAGGTATCCACAGCTATTGAGCAGGTCGCTGCCGGTTCAAAAGAAATTGTACGGGCAGTGGATTCCATTGTTCAAGTAACGGAGGAGACGGCAGCTGGAACGCAAGAGGTCTCTGCGGCTACAGAAGAACAATTGGCATCGATGGAGGACATTTCCCAGTCTGCGTTTTCACTGTCGCGTATGGCGGAAGAGTTACAAGAAAAAGTAAGTACATTTAAAATATCTAAGTAAAAATGATGCAGAGCCCTTCTTGTTTCAAGGAGGGCTCTGCTTTTATTGTCAGTATTTATTCCATTGGGATATACTCGCTTCAAGTTTATTGAACTCATGAGAAGAGTATAACTTTCCTGGCTAGATCAATCGACTATTTGATAAGGTACTTCAACACCTTCATCGATAAATAAATGATTCGCAACATCTATATAACTCATCGTATTGCGTACCCAGTAATACGATTCATCTATTTTAAAAAGTGGCACAGACAACTGATGTTCAAATGAAATCATAAATTGTACACTCTTTTCAATCGTAAACCTTGTGCCAAGTCCGTCTGCTAATTCATATCGACCTGTAATATCATCTTTATTAGTGACTGGTAAGATGACTACATGTTTTGGTGCTTCTACAGCATGCTGAATTCCCATTAAGCAATTCATAATTTCTTGTTCATATTGCGGAAATACTTCTTGATTCGTCGCTAACACAATCACTTCTTTGGTTGATCTATTAATAAAGGCTTGTGCTGAGCAACCAATCCATCCGCCTGTATGACCTATCCACTCATCCTGAATGATAAAACCATGGCCATAATGCTCAGCGGATTTTGTTGGCGTCAACATGAATTCCACAGTTTCTTTGTTAAGGAACCGACCTTGCCAAACTGCTTTTAAAAACGTCGCCACCTCTTCCACTGTTGAATAAATGCCACCGTCCCCATATCCCTCACTATATTTTTCAATTTCGGGTGAGTAGGGGTCATCATGAACCTTTCTATATTGTTGATTCTGATAATCATATATTTGACCATACGCTTCCCGGTGTTTTAGAGGCTGAGTTGTTGTATGGGTTAGATTTAATGGTTTTGCAATAAATGTTTGTAAATACCTTTCATATGATAAACCGCTTATTTCCTCAATTATTTTTGCAAGCAAAACATAGTTTGTATTACTATAAGACCAATGCTCATTTGGCGCATATTGTGGCTGTACTACTTCGATAAATGTTTCAATACTTATTGTTACATCTTCTGCGATATACTCTGGAATACCAGATGTATGTGTAAGCAAGTGTTTTACCGTTACCTCTGTAAAATGCGGTGCATGAAACCAACTTGTCATTTTATCTTCTAACCGCAACTGTCCTTTTTCGATTAGTTGGAACGTCATTACTGCTGTAAACATTTTACTTAATGATGCTAAATTAAATTGTGTATTTTTGTTAATGAGCTGCTTCTTTGCGAGTTCTTGATAACCATGATAATACTCCTTAACCTGTCCATTTGCTTTAAAATAAACTGCACCGTTAAACGCGATATTTTTAAGTAAATCTTCCACTTATTAGCCTCCTAAATAAATTAGATATCTAACATATTGGACGTGAAGAAATCTTTATAATTCCTTCATCGCAATACTCTTTAATTTTCCAACAATACGCTCTAATTCATCTAACTCATTTGCTGAAAGTTTGCTGTAAATTTTATCTGCGATTTGCCGTTCTACATAATCTTGCTTCGAAAAATACTCCAATCCATTTTCATCTAACGTTATCAATACTTCCCGTCGATTTTGGAGGTTAATTTCTCGTTTGATAAATTTATTCTTTTCCAATTTCGCTATTAATTGGCTTACTGCGCTAGAGCTAATGTTCATTTCTATCGCAATTTCACCAACCGTAATCCGTTTTGCTAAGTACACAATATCCAATACCACCGCTTGTTGTGTTGTAATACCGCTATTTAAATATTGCTTATACTGTTTGTATATCAACCGGTTTATTGTATATTCAGCTTCATTAATACGCTTAACCTGTTTATATAAAGACAAAAGATCACCCGCTAATATGTTAGATATCTAATATATTACCAAGTGAGTTTTCAAACGTCAATCTTCTATTTCAAGTGCTGTTGATTTAAAAGTCATTTAGTCAACTAAAAAGTGTCATCTCGGCGGCTGTAATCAAAGTCTGCTCTTGCTAGAATGGACATCCACTGATACCAGGCAAACAAAGTGAAATGCCCACTGACAGGATTGGATATGCAACGGCAAGCCAGCTCAATAGAGAATGCGGAAAATACCTCTAGAGGCAGAAGGAGTAGATTGGAGGTTAAAATGATGACATGCAGGCTATACCGTGGAACATATGTTGATAAAGGGGCAACGGTTCTTTGATGTCTATGCAACCTTATCCGATCTGTGGACCAAAGGCAAAAGAAATTCATGGTCAGGAACAAGCGGAGTTTCGAAAGCGATTTGAAGAAGCGAAGCATCTGGCGGGAAAGGAAGTTAGTTGATGACAGTTCAATCGAAAGACAGCAACGAAAAAGTAATAATCGATGGCATTACTTTCGGCAGCAAATCAGAAGCGAGCTATTATGAGAATTTGAAACGGATACAGGAGAATGATCAGATTCTCTTTTTTCGGACGCAGCCAAGGTACTTACTGCAAGAAGCTTTTACAAAGAACGGGGTCCTGCATGAGCAAATTGAATATGCAGCTGATTTTGAAGTGCATCACAAGGACGGAAGTATTGAAGTGATAGACTTCAAGGGAGCAGAGACTGAAGCCTTTAAAATCAAGCGGAAGCTGTTTGAGAAAAAGTATCCTCATATCTTGAGTTTGTTTACATATAATCCGGATGATGAGGGGGCATCCTTCCCATGAAGGCGTGACCTCAGTGCGGTTTCATGACGAAAGCTGTTGAGGAGTAGTGGACACAAAATGTGACAAAGCCAAGTGATTAGGCTTATATGGACAGCCACATAAAAAATGCGAGACAGATAACAAGAGAAGCAAGTGCTGTGAGCACTCCGCCTATAATCATCAAATGTATTTGTAAACTTTTCCGTTCTTGTTTTTTCAAATTCATCACCGCTTACTAACATAACAAGATTAGGAACAAGTTTACAAGTGAATTGTATAACATTTCATTAATTATGCATCGCTATCATCCATTAATTTCCCTATTGCTTGATTCTCCTAAGTAAAGGAATAAATGGTATGATATATACATATATAGATTGGGGGTTATTGCAATGAACAAGATTAAAAAATGGCTGGTATCCGGGATGGCCGCAGCAGGACTCCTCATTTCCAGTGTGCCATTTAATATAGAGGCGGCTACAACAAAAACTGATCGGGTTGTTGCTTTTGGAGACAGTAATACGTCTGGATCATATTTGCCCAAAGAGTTCCCGAAGTATCCTACTCACAACTGGCCTAACGTTGCAGGCGTGGTCAATAAAGGTGTAAGCGGAAATACGACAGCCCAGGCCATAAAGAGATTTAAGAAAGATGTACTAGACTTAAATCCAGCAGCTGTTGTTATGATGTTCGGGCTAAACGATGCATTGATTAACTCTACAACTGGACAGCCGCAAGTCAGCAAGGCTCAGTTTGAAAAAAATCTTACGAGCATGGTCTTACAGTTAAAAGAAAGACATACTCAGGTTATACTGATGACTAATCTGCCTGTTAATGAGGGTGTATATTATAAATACCATTCCGCCGACAACCCTAAAATAAGAGAAATATATACTAATAAAGGCGGCCTTCGCAAATGGGAGAACAGCTATAACGATATTATCCGAAAAGTAGCTAAGACACACAAGGTTCAACTCGTAGATAACTATGCAAATGCCGTATTGAAAGCTGGAAATGCGACAGATACAAAAATTTCTAAAAGTGGCTTAGTGGATCCGCTGCTAGGCTTCCACTGGACGCCAAAAGGGCATAGCATGGTCGCTTACTCTGTAAACCACTATTTAAATCAGATGTTTCCTTATGCTAAATAAACATTCACTTTGTAATAGGAAGAAACTTGACTTCTTTACTCCACTATAATGCTGTATAGCGTTTAAAATGTTTAACGGATAGGCTAACGGAAAAGCCGGGGCACTATTAACATTCTACTATTAAGAAGTAAAGTTGTTCAGGCCCCCTCTTTAACTAACGAGGCAGGTGAGTGGAAGTAGAAATGGTCTCATTTCCTGCCCCAGCTGAATCATATAGATAAAAAAGTAGGTGTGTAATCAATTGTTTTCCTGGAGGATAACCAAATATAATCCTGAAAATAGAGATGAAGGAGGTTCCTATCTTGATGACAAAGAGTGGACTTGTTTTTCTGAGGTAGGAACTAAAGTAAGTGAAGAAGAGTACTTGAGAACAGAAACGGATTACATAAATGCGATCACTTCTTTTATGGAAGAGATGGGTTTAAATAAAGTGTATTTAAACGATTTAGAAATATGGTCTGACGAGGTTGTGAGCCAAAATTCTGCTAGTTTTTTACAAAAAATGTGGACGGGTAAAGTAGTAACTTTACAAGAAATCAGAGAGTTAGCCAAGTTAACCTTACGCAACGTTATTTGGTGTAAATTAAGTTACAAAAAAGAGTTTTTTGTTCATTTCGGATACGATTATTATATGTACATTGGAGCGATGAAAGATTGTCCGAGCGCTCGAAAAAAGATCCAAGCTACCGGGCTATACGTTGAGAATGTTAATTCTCCTTATTAAAGAAAAGATGCTGGATAGCATGGCAAAGATCATACTTTTTTAAAAAAATAAGTAATAGTGGAGATATTTATTGAAAGCAACATCAAAAGCTGAAATTAAAGCTAAATTACAGGAAATCAATTTCGTGGCACCCTTTCCATCTGAGGATTTAGAGTTAATAGAAGAAAACCATAGGGATGAACTGCTTTATCATACGGATAAAATTACGCTGACGGAAGATTTTCATAATTTTCTTCTTGTTATAGCTGGAAGTGCTA
>NZ_BCVF01000055.1 GCF_001591605.1 Bacillus badius NBRC 15713
CATTCCAATCAACAGAGTGAACAAAGTTAAGGAAGCCGTATCGCCTGTCTGGTTTCACAATCAGTACAGGCGATACTTACTTTCGCTGCCAGGAACCTCAAGAAAATGCTCTTAATAATCGACTGGGAGAGATCGGTCTTTCTATCGGATGGCTTGGAAACTATTTAAAAACCAGAAAGAAGTCCGGAATAATTTTTATTCCGAACCTCTTTTGTCGACAAATTGAACAGCGCGGCTATTCGCCGCGCTGTTTTCGTTTTCTCATTATTATTCAGTTGCGTTAGCGGGACCTTGCTTTTTGGCAAACAAATATCCGCCGAGTGCAATGCCAATAAGCACGATCCAGAAAGTTAATTTCCACGGAGTGGATTCAGGAAAATGCTCATCAAGAATGTGAACCTTCGGATGAGATAAAGTAAAAACAGCCAGTTTTACTCCAACCCAGCCGACAATCATAAATGCGGCTGTTTCCAAAGACGGATAGTTTTGCAGCAATTTAACAAACCATGTAGCGGCAAAACGCATAATAATCACACCAATTAACCCGCCAAGGAACATCACGAGAAACTGTCCGGCATCAATTCCCCCAATATGGAACCAGCCGGTCGGCTGAAGAGTCACAGCCAAGGCGACAGCCGCAAGCATGGAATCAATCGCAAAAGCGATATCGGCAATTTCCACTTTTAATACAGTTACCCAAAAAGATGAACCCTTCGATCCTTCAACATTGAGTTCTTCCTCTTCCGTTTTCCCTCTGCTTTTCCACGTCTTATACAAATGGTTAAATGAAATGAAAAACAAGTAAAGGGCTCCGATAGCTTGAACCTGCCATACCTTCACTAAAAATGTAATTAAAAACAAAGCAATAAAGCGGAAAATAAATGCCCCAAGCAATCCGTAAAACAATGCTTTCTTCTGTTCTTCCTTCGGCAAATGCTTGACCATTACTGCCATGACAACCGCGTTGTCAGCGGCGAGTATCCCCTCAAGGGCTACTAGTACAAGCAGTACCCAGCCGTACTCCAATAACATTGCTGCATCCATAAATAATGTCTCCTCCTGTAATCCTTTAGTATTTTTCTCCAAACTTATCAAATTTAAACAACAAAAAAGACCTCTGCCTATAAATAGGCAAAGGTCTTGCTGGACATGCTTTCACTCATGCCAACAAAGCCGATGGACGTGGTCCATGAATTGACGACTTTGTTTTAGGTAAAATACCTAACGCTACTCCCCTTTGACTTAAGTCATTGAAGATTCTGTTGTTTGTATACCCAGTATAAATCTTCCTGTACAACTTGTAAACCATTTTCTGTTCACTTACTGTTTTTTATTTAATTTTCTCGTATCCTTATCGAAAAAGCTGTAGACAACCGGAATAACAAATAACGTGAGCAGCGTGCTTGATAACAGCCCGCCAATAACAGTAATCCCCATCGGCTGATTAATTTCAGTTCCCCCGCCAAGACCGATAGCCAGCGGAACAAGGCCCAGGATGGTTGTTAAAGCAGTCATTAAGATCGGGCGGGCCCGGTCTTTAACCGATTCAATAATCGCCTCATAACTGCTGAGTCCGCTTCTTTTTCTTTGGATAATGTAATCAACGATCACGATGGCGTTATTGACAACAATGCCGGCAAGGATAAGGACCCCGATAACAGCCGGTATGCTGATTGGCGTCCTTGTAAGCGTAAGCGATAGTGCGACACCAACTACCATTAATGGAACAGTGAACATAATGACAAACGGGTATTTAAATGACTCATATTGAGCTGCCATGACAATATAAATTAGCACAATAGCCAGAATTAATGCCAAAATCATATCGTCGATGGAGCTTTCCAGCAATTCGCGGTCGCCGCCAAATGTCACGGTTGTTTCCTCTGGCAAATCAAGCGAAGCAAGCTTTTCGTCTACCTTCTTGGAAACAGCCCCTAAATTTGTTGCAGACGTGTATTTGGTTGTGAATTGCACCGCTTCCTGCTGGTTAATCCGCTGGATAACGACAGGACCTTGTTTCACTCGAATCTCAGCCAGCTGCTCAAGCGGATAAAAGTTTCCGGACGGCGTTTTTACGAGTAATTTCTTCAGCTTCTCTAGATTCTTGGTCACTTGTTCATCATAGCGGACTACCACCGTCTGAACAGCGGAATCTTTATTAATAATTTGTGTAGCAGGCACTCCTCTCGTCGCGTCATTGACCGCCGAGGCAATTTGAGCTGGAGCAAGTCCGGCGGCCAGTGCCTCCTCCCGCTTCACTTTTATTTGTATTTCTTTGACCGTTTCTTCTCTATTTGTGGAGACTTCTGTAATGCCGTCAATGTCAGCTACTGCTTTTTCTACCTCTTTGACAGCGCGGTCAAGCCGGTCCGGATTCATATCGCGTACATTAAAAGTTAGCGTTTGCGGACTGGAGCCGGAGGCTGACTGCATATTAAAGGTCACTTCCGCTGTGCGGTTAGCAAGGCGGGCGGCCTTCTCGATTTCCGGCTTTACATCATCAACGAATGCGAAAACAGAACGGTTTCTGTTTTCAAGCGGCTTGAGCTTGACATACAGCTCCGCTTTATTGGATGAGCCGGTTCCTCTAAAAGAATCTTCCTGTGTAGATCCAATTAAGCTAATGTACACATCGACATCTTTTTCCTTCCCAAGCTCTTTCTCGATCGCTTTTACAACTTTGTCTGTTTCCTTTAAGGACGTTCCTTGCTCTACTTCCATTCCAATATTAAAGAAGCCTTCATCTGTTGCAGGAAGGAATTGAGAGCCTACAGTCGTCAAACCTAATCCGCCGGCAATCAGAAGCACAACTGATAGTAAAATAACGAACAGCCGATGACGCAGCGACCAGCGAATCGCGGACTCATAGCGTCGGGCAATTGCGGATTCCTTTTTGGCGTGTCTCTGCGAGTCAGGAAGCCGGAGCCACCTGCTGGCCATCATCGGAATGACTGTTAAGGCCACCACCAAAGAGGCAGCGAGGCTAAAAGAAATCGTTAAAGCGAATTCCTTGAATATTTGTCCAAGAATCCCCGAGATAAAAACGACGGGCAGAAAAACCGCTACCGTTGTTAAAGTGGAAGCCGTAATGGCTGCCCCTACTTCCTTGGCGCCGTCACGGGCTGCCTGCCGGGAATCTTTTCCCATTGACAGATGGCGGTAAATATTCTCGATCACCACGATCGCATTGTCCACCAGCATACCAATCCCTAACGCAAGCGCTCCCAGGGTCATAATATTTAAATCAAAATCAGCAAAATACATGAGCACAAAAGTCACAATTACCGAGTAAGGAATAGCTACCCCGATAATGAGCGGGCTTCTGACATTCCTTAAAAAAGCGAACAGCACCAGCATAGCCAGCACTCCGCCTATCAGGAGAGAACTGCCAATATTTCCAATGGCCAGACGGACATAATCTCCCTGGTCAAATAAAATATCTGCCTGGATGCTTTCATAGCGCTTTTCCTTTAACAACTTATCAAGCTTTTTCTGAAACTGCTTAGACACTTCCGCCGTATTGGCATCTGCCTGCTGCAGAACACTTAAGAGAACAGCGGGCTGTTCATTTGCTCTTGTGAAACTGCCCGTTTCCTTTCGCTTGGTTTCTACATTCGCGACATCGCCAATTGTAATTTCCTCTCCATTCAGAGGGTTAACTGTGAGCACCAAGTCTTTAACTTCTTTTATATCAGTCAGCTGACTGACAATTCTTGTTGTGAGCGACATGCCGTCGGATTCAACAGGACTGCCGGGAAGCGATACGTTATTCGCCTGAATGAGCTGAACCACATCCGATTGGGCTAAATTGTACTGCTTCATTTTTTTCTCATCCAGCTGAATCACAATTTCCTCGTCTAATGTGCCGGATACGTTGACGCTGGCAACCCCTTCAACGGTCATTAGATCCTTTTCCAATTGATCAGCCAATTCCTGCAGATTCTCTTCTTTTCCAACCGATTGGAGAGATAGCTGAATGATCGGGAATTGAGAAGGATCGAATTTCATAAATTGCGGCTTGGCCGTATCTTTCGGAAGAGGCGTCCGGTCAATCCGCTGAAGGACATCCGGCTGAATGTCATCAATCTTTGTACTCCAGGAAAATTCCATTAAAATTAAATTGGAACCTTCCCTCGTCGTCGACGTAATGTTTTTGATTCCAGGCAAGGTTGACAAGCTTTCTTCCAGAGGCTTTGTTACTTTTTCGGTAATTTCTACTGGGCTTGCTCCTTCATAAGAAGTAACGACGACAGCAACTGGCGGGTTAATATCTGGAATCAATTTTAACGGTATTTTTAATAAAGAGACGACGCCAAGAATAATAACTAAAAACATGACAACCGTCGTAAAGACGGGTCTCTTAATGGAAAAGTTGCTGATTCTCAAAATAAAGCTCCTTTCATCTGTTGGTTCACTTCTTTAATCATTGATCTCTTTAACTATAGTCTACCATTATAGACTGTTCAACTTTTAAACAGGAACAGCTCATGCTTTAAAAAAACGCCAAAAAGAAGAACGCACAGTGCGCTCTTCTTTATCAAGCTTCTTCTTTTTTTGTTAATGTCCATCCTGTCATTCCGTATAAAATCGTCAGCAGCGGACTCAGTAAACAGAAAAAAGCAAACGGCAAATAATCGATCGTTGCCACTCCCAGCATTTTCGTTATAAACACACCGCATACTCCCCAAGGAACGAGAGGGTTAATGACTGTACCGGCATCTTCAAGTGTTCTTGCCAGATTCTTTCTTGCTAAGCCGACTTTTTCAAATTGACGCTGAAAGGCCTCGCCTGTCAGTAAAATCGACAAATATTGTTCACCGATAATAAAGTTAATGCCGACGGCAGAAAAAGCAGCTGCTGCTACGGTACTGCCTGCCTTCCTTAAATGGTGTTCAATCGCTTCAAATAAACGGGGGACAATTCCAAGGGAAAATAATAAACCGCCCAGACCTAAAGAAAGCAGAACAAGCGAAATGGTAAACATCATGCTGTCCAGTCCGCCCCTTGTCAACAAAGCATCAACCTCTGCATTGCCTGTTTCAGAAACGAATCCCGAGAATAAAATGCCCCATACTTCAGCAAGCGTTTTTCCAGAATGGGCAAAAGAAAGCAATACGCCAAAAACAGAACTAAGAGAAAGCGTGACAACAGGGGACACTTTTTTAATAGATAACAAGAATAGCAGCAAAAGAGGCAGCCATGCATACCAATGAATCAAGTCCATCTTCTCCAAGGTCGCTTTCATTGCTTCCATCTTCGGAAATTGCGTTTGTTCCACTTCCGGCGAGATGAAGCCGAACAAGACGAGCGTAATGAAAAACGCCGGAACCGTCGTCCAGCACATATTGCGAATGTGTGTAAATAAGTCTACGCCGACAATAGATGCAGCCAGGTTCGTCGTGTCAGAGAGCGGAGACATTTTGTCGCCAAAGAAAGCACCGGACACCACAGCTCCAGCCGTAATAGCTGCCGACGCATCAACGGCCTGACTGACCCCGATAAACGCCACTCCTATTGTCGCTACAGTCGTTAAGGAGCTGCCGATGCCAAGCCCGACAATAGCAACGACAAGAAAAACAACGCTATAAAAAAAATTCGGAGTAACGAGTCCGAAGGCTGTGTAAATCATCGTCGGGATCGTCCCTGACAACATCCAGCTGCTGATCAGTACACCGATCAAAAAGAAAATGAAAACAGCGCCCATTCCGCTTTTCGCTCCCGCCATCATTCCCTCTTCCATCGTTTTAAAAGGAATTTTTTTGAAAGCGCCGAATGTCAGCAGGACAAAAATAGACAGCAAAATAGGAATATGCGGTACAGATTCGAGCTTTATAATTGAAAAGCTGATCAAAGCTAAAATCATTCCCGTTAATATAAACGCTGACAGCAAAGAAGGCTTTGCTTTTGGTTCAATTTTAAACATGATGTCCACCTCAAAATATTGTTCCCAACTTTTTTGCTTGAACGCTTTTCCGCGTTGAAGTAACTTTATTCATTATTAACGACATTGCTTATGCTGTCAATCATTTTTTAAAAATAATAATTTTTTAAAAAACCAGCTTGCCTCGGGGACAAGCTGGTTTTTTAGACTATTCATGGGTTTCATCTAAGGGATGATAAAGTTTAATTCGTTCATTTTTATCCTGGAACCAGCGAAGCGCAAACTCATTTTCAAACAAGAAGACGAGCTTCCCATGCCGGTCTTTTACGAGCAGGCTTCGTGAATTGGACAGGTTTTCTTTCACGTCCTCTTCATTCTCAACCCAGCGGGCAATTTTCGAGCCCATTGGCTCCATAATGACTTCTGAGTTATATTCGCCCTTCATCCGGTGTTCAAATACTTCAAACTGCAGCTGGCCGACGGCGCCAAGGATGTAGCTTTCCGTGTGAAGCGTTTTGTACAGCTGAATCGCCCCTTCCTGAACCAGCTGTTCAATGCCTTTATGGAAGCTCTTTTGCTTCATGACATTTTTAGCGCTCACTTTAACGAATAGCTCCGGAGCAAATTGCGGCAGCTTTTCATATTGGAATAAAGGCTTTCCGCCGACGAGTGTATCACCAATTTGATAATTGCCTGTATCGTACAAGCCGATAATGTCGCCACTGACTGCTTCATTCACCGTGCTGCGGTCATCTGCCAGGAACTGTGTCGACTGTGACACCTTTGAAGTTTTTCCTGTTCTGGTGAGCGTAACACTCATGCCTCTTTCAAACTTTCCGGAACAAATACGGAAAAAGGCAATCCGGTCGCGGTGGGCAGGATTCATATTTGCCTGGATTTTAAAAATAAATCCCGAAAACTGTTCGCTCGTCGGGTCAACCTCCCCGTTGTCTGATTGGCGCGGCTGCGGAGGCGGAGCAAATTGCAAATAGGTTTCCAAAAATGTTTGGACACCGAAATTAGTCAGCGCACTGCCGAAGAAGACAGGCGTCAGCTCCCCGGCTGCAATTCTCTCTTTTGAGAATTCATTGCCAGCTTCCTCTAGAAGCATAATTTCTTCCAGCATCTGATCATATAAAGACGACTTTTTGATGTCGTGCTCCACCGCTAAACCGCCTTCTTCATCCAGCGGCAGAAAACGATCTTCCGCATTTTCTGTGCGGAACTGTTCAATTCGCGCATTAAAGCGGTCATAGATGCCGAAAAACTCTTTTCCCATCCCAATCGGCCAATTCATAGGGTAGGATTCAATCCCCAGCACCTCTTCAAGCTCTGCCAGCAGCTCAAGCGGCGGCTTTGCTTGACGGTCCAATTTATTAATGAAGGTAAAAATCGGAATACCTCTCATCTTACACACTTTAAATAATTTCTTCGTTTGCGCTTCAATCCCTTTTGCCGCATCAACAACCATAACAGCACTATCTACAGCCATCAAAGTCCGGTACGTATCTTCACTGAAGTCTTCGTGCCCGGGAGTATCAAGAATATTGACATGGCAATCCTGATAATGAAACTGCATGACAGAGGATGTGACGGAAATGCCACGTTGCTTTTCAATTTCCATCCAGTCAGATGTAGCGAACTTTCCGGTTTTTTTCCCTTTTACTGTCCCGGCATCACGGATCGCTCCTCCAAATAAGAGAAGCTTCTCTGTTAATGTCGTTTTTCCGGCATCCGGGTGGGAAATAATTGCAAATGTTCTTCTTGAGAGAACTTCTTCTTTTAATGAAGCCATACGGCAGCCAATCCTTTCGAAAATAAAATCCGTTCTACGATGTTTTCATTGCTACAAGAAATTAATATAACGGAAAAAGCACTCTGCGTCCATTACATTTCGCACGTCCATTGATAGATGCGCTGTGCCATTTCAGCAGCAGCCTGTTCATCAAGAGCTGTGCCGTTCAGTGAAACCGTCAGACGTTTGAGCAGCTGCTCTCCTGTTTCTTCATAAGTGAAGGAATTAGACCATTCAATAGAAGGAACAGCCACAACAAATGTTTCCTCCTTTTTATTTTCATAGATGAAAACCTTTGTTTCTTCACCGTTTGCATAACTTTTTCTAATTTTCACGTTTAACCACCCTTATTTAAGACTATAGCTTACATAGGTATACTCAATTGAATGAGTCGAACCGACTGTTGTTAATCGAATGATTTCATTATAAACTATACACTTGTGACGCCAGCAAGAAAAGACGAAGAGGTGAAAAGAATGAATTATCTTTGGGGATTTTTTGGTATTCTTGTTGTTCTCGGAATTGGTTTTATCTTTTCGAGCGACAGAAAAAAAATAAATTGGCGGACTATTCTCGGCGGTTTAGCCATTCAGCTGCTGTTTGCATTTATCGTGCTCAAATGGGACTGGGGAAAAGAGCAAATGCAGAACTTTACCCTGCTTGTGAACGCCATTATTGACTATTCAAAAGCTGGAATTGACTTTTTGTTTGGCGGGCTGTATACGAAAGAATCGAACATTACTTTTGTGTTTGCTTTAAATGTATTGCCTGTCGTCATCTTCTTTTCCGCTTTAATATCGGTACTGTATTATTTAAATATCATGCAGTTTTTCATTAAAATCATCGGCGGGGCCCTTTCTAAAATACTTGGCACCCGGAAAGCTGAATCCATGTCCGCAGCAGCAAATATTTTCGTCGGCCAGACAGAAGCGCCGCTTGTCATCCGCCCTTACATTAATAAGCTGACCGAATCTGAATTGTTTGCCGTAATGACCGGCGGGCTTGCCTCTGTAGCCGGGTCCGTGCTTGTCGGCTACTCGCTTCTTGGCGTGCCGCTCGAATATTTGCTGGCAGCCAGCTTTATGGCGGCACCCGCGGGGCTTGTCATGGCTAAATTATTCATTCCAGAGACAAGTGCAGAACCAGAGCCGGCTGAATTCAAAATGGAGGCTGATTCAGATTCTGTGAACGTTATCGATGCCGCTGCCCGCGGCGCCAGCGTTGGGCTGCAGCTCGCTTTAAATATCGGCGCCATGCTGCTTGCATTCATCGCCATCGTAGCGATGCTAAACGGCATTCTCGGATGGATCGGCAGCTTGTTTGGAGCAAATCAGCTATCGCTTGAGTTAATTCTGGGCTATTTATTCTCGCCATTGGCTTTTGCCATTGGCGTTCCATGGGAAGAAGCGATCCAAGCGGGAAATTATATCGGCCAGAAAATTGTGGTCAATGAGTTTGTCGCTTATTCCAACTTCGCTCCGGAAATTGCGAATTTGTCTGACAAAACAGTCGCTGTACTCAGCTTCGCTTTATGCGGCTTTGCCAATATTTCTTCGCTCGCTATTCTTCTCGGCGGCCTAGGAAACCTTGCGCCTGCCCGGCGTTCTGATATCGCCCGTCTCGGCGTAAAATCTGTCGTGGCCGGTGCGCTTGCTTCACTGCTAAGTGCAGCTATCGCCGGCATGTTAATCTAAAAAAAGCTGTCCGTTGACGGGCAGCTTTTTTTATCACACCCCTTTTCCGCATATATAACCAGTCTTTTTTCCCTCCAACCTCCTTGCTCTGATATGGTATACTCGGGTGTACAATAAAACGAATAGTCTTAGGTGATTTTTATGCATATTTTTCGACTTCCCGGCAGCCGGATTATTAAAACAGGGACGGCTGTTTTCATCACCGCTCTCGTGTGCCAGACACTCGGCTGGCCGCCTGTTTTTGCGGTAATTACGGCGATCGTAACAATCGAGCCAACAGCTGCCGCGTCCATTCAAAAAGGGCTGGTCCGTTTTCCCGCTTCTATTATTGGTGCTGGTTATGCCATGCTGTTTACCTATTTGTTCGGGCACAGTCCCTTGACTTTTACTCTGGCAGCCATGCTGACAATTTTTACGTGCTCAAAGCTGAAGCTTGATGATGGCTTGCTCGTTGCTACACTTTCTGCGATAGCGATGATTGAAGTAACCGAGGCTCATTTTGCGCAGGCATTCTTTACGCGGCTTGGAACAACAAGCATTGGCCTCATTGTTTCCACCCTTGTGAATTTATTCATTATGCCGCCGGATTATTCACAGGAGATCGCCAAAAGAGTCGGAACGCTCCATGAGAAAACCGCCCGGCTTTTCACAGATTCGGCGGGGGCGCTTTTAAAAGAAAAAAGTGCTGCAGGCTTTAAGTTGGCTTATCAATCAGATCAGCACTTATTTACAAAAACAGAAACACTTTGCCGTTTTCAGCGGGAAGAATGGCGTTATCATCGTTTTACAGTAGAAGATAGGCGCAAAGTCCACTTTTATATTAAAAAGCTGGAGACCTTGCGGCAAATTCATTTTCATATTGGCAACTTAATGATCCTTGAGCCTGAACCGCTCTTTTGGAACAGCGGCCAGAAAGACCGGATTTGGCAATCGATTCTTTCCTTAGCCGCCTTTATTGACAATCCAAATAAGGAGTTGAAGCAGCCGCTCCATCAATCTATGCAGCCGATTATGGAGGAATTTTGGTACGCAAAAGCTGAAGCAGGCTCAGAATCCGGCGAAATGAACCGACTGTTTTCCATCGAGATCTCTTTTTTGTATGAAGTGTTAGCCATTTTCGAATTAGCAGAAGAACTGCAGTCGCATTCTACTTTTCTGCAAAAACAATCTTCTCCTCCTTTGTATGATTACCGAAAATAAAATCGCCTTTCTTCCCCATTTATGAAACAATAAACCAAAAAAAGAAGATTTTTTTCATTTTTAAATTGACTTTTTATGTTTTATATGAATGAATCCGGGAATAAATAAAGCAAGCACGGAATACTAAAAAAGCAAGGAGGAAACAAACAATGGGCTTTATAATGTTTTTAATTGTTGGAGGAATTATCGGTTGGTTAGCCGGACTTATTTTAGGAAAGGACATTCCAGGCGGTATTATCGGTAACATCATTGCTGGTATTATTGGTGCTTGGGTAGGCGGCGCACTTTTCGGAGACTGGGGTCCTGACCTCGGCGGTATCGCGATTGTGCCTGCGTTAATTGGTTCAATCATCCTCGTATTTATTGTTAGCTTTATCATGAAAAGCATGAATCGCAGCCGTGCTTAATGATTAACAAAAGGAGTTCGGAATAAAATTATTCCGAACTCCTTTTAATTTTGTTTGAACAGCAGCCTTGCTTTGTATGTCCCTATTACAGGGGTGCTTTCCGATTTTCTTTTACAAAGAGATTCGCGGTTGCACCGCTTGCAAAGCTTGTTCAAAATCAGCTATTAAATCTTCAGCGGCTTCTAATCCGACAGATAATCTCAACAAGCCGTCCGTAATTCCTCTTTTATATCTTTCTTCCCGCGGCATTGCTGCATGAGACATTTTTGCCGGATAGGACAAAATCGACTCTACTGCGCCTAAACTGACAGCAAACACCGGAATTTCCACTTGATTCACAAATCTCTGCACGGCTTCTTCACTGTTTAATTCAAAAGAAAGCACAGCTCCCGGACCCGTGGCCTGATAAGAATGAACGACGTGACCCTCATGATCAGATAACCCAGGATAATATACTTTTTCTACTAGCTCATGCTTCTGCAAAAACTCAGCTAGCGCTTGAGCCGATTTCGAGGACTGCTCCAGGCGGACATGGAGAGTTTTTAGCCCGCGCAGCACAAGCCAAGCATCTTGGACACCAAGCACAGCTCCGAATGAATTCTGCAAAGCGTACAGGCGCTCTCCAAGCTCCTTGTCCTTCGTCACAGCCAGACCGGCAAGAACATCGCTATGGCCCGATAAAAACTTCGTAGCGCTATGGAGAACAAGATCAACCCCCAGCTCAAGCGGACGCTGCAAGGCAGGGGTCAAAAATGTATTATCTACAAATGTTAAACAGCCGTTTGCTCTAGCCAGCTTAACAATTCCCCTTATATCAATCACCTTCAGCAGCGGGTTAGAAGGTGTCTCCATATAAATCAGCTTCGTGTTCTCTTTTATATTTAAAGCAACTTCATGGAGATTAGTCATATCAACAAATGTATAATCTATGCCGAAGCGGTTCAAAACACTTGTCACCATACGATAGGTGCCGCCATAGACATCTTCCGTTATCAGGATATGATCTCCCTTAGAAAGCAAAAGAAAGGCGGTCGAAATAGCTGCCATCCCTGATGAAAAAGCGAACCCGCGCACGCCGCCCTCCAATTCAGCAATAGCTGTCTCCAGCGCTTCCCTCGTCGGATTTCCGGAACGGCTGTAATCATAGCTGCCAAATTGATCAAAGTCTTTCTGATGAAACGTTGAAGCATGTTGAATCGGCACGCTGACTGCCCCGGTTGCCTCATCGAATTTATGGCGGTTGTGCAACAATTTGGTTTGAAAAGAATATTCACTGCTCATCATTCTCACCCCTTCATTTTCTTAAAAGCTTGCGTTAAATCTGCTATTAAATCTGCCGGATGCTCAATTCCAACCGAAAAGCGGAGCAGCCGATTGCACACGCCGTTTTGAACACGAACCTCTTCAGGCACATCCATATGGGTCTGTGTTGCCGGATAGGTAATAAAGCTCTCCACTCCTCCAAGGCTTTCAGCGAACGAAATAAGGCGCAAATTCGCCAAGAAGCTATTGACCCATGTTTCCGACGCCAGCCGAAACGACAGCATTCCTCCTCGCCCTGGATATAAAACATCGGTTACTTCAGGACAACATCGCAGAAACTCTGAAATTTGCTTCGCATTTTCTTCATGCTGTCTCATGCGCAAACTTAGCGTTTTCATGCCCCGCATAAGCAGCCAGGAATCGAGAGGCGCCAATACCGCGCCAGCCGCATTTTGCATTTCCGCTACAGCAAGCGCCAGCCTCTCTCCTTTCACAGCAATCAAGCCAGCCAGGACGTCATTATGCCCTCCCAAATATTTGGTTGCGCTATGAATGACAATATCGGCTCCCTGAGTGAGCGGGCGCTGCAAAAAAGGAGTATAGAACGTGTTATCGACAATCAACAGCAAATCATGTTCTTTGGCTAAGTTAGCCGCAGCCTCGAGATCCGCCTCCTGCATGAGCGGATTCGTCGGCGTTTCTAAGAAGAGAACCTTCGTTTTATCTGTGATTTTCTTTTTTGTTTCGTTTATATCTTGAAAGCTGTCGTAAAGGAACGACAATCCGAACTTTCTCCAGCCTCTTTCAAATAGGCGATACGTGCCGCCATATAAATCAGCGGAAACAATCCACTCCTCTCCGGGTTCTGAGAGCGCCAAAAGTGTTTGAATGGCAGCCATCCCAGAGGAAAAAGCAAAACCCGCATCCCCGCCTTCCAAATCAGCAATGGCTTTTTCCAGAGTTTGGCGCGTCGGGTTTCCTGTACGAATATAATCATAACCGGTAGAACGGCCGATGCCTTCATGACGATAAGCGGTAGAAAAGTAAACAGGGACGTTCACCGTTCCTGTTACGGATTCACTTCTATTTCCAATTTGCGCCAGCAATGTTTCGATGTGTGTATGCGACATTTCCCTCTCTCCTTTATATAAAAAAATAAAAAGCCTTCTTAAAGAAGAAGGCTTTTCATGATCTTCCTCTCATCTTCCGGGATCACTCCCGCTGGAATTAGCACCTTGACTTTATATAGCCGGTTGCTGAAGCATCTTCGGGCCAGTCCCTCCGCTTCTCTTGATAAGAACTTATAAAATTTTGATTTTTTTAAATGTACAGTAAAATGATCGAAATGGCAAGGGTTTTTCTAATTATTTATTTTTGAGCAAACTGTTGATCAATCAGCGCTGAGAAATCAGGCTGCTCCTTTAAAAACTTTAAATCGTAAGAAGAATTGGCAAATTCCTGGACTACTTTCTCGTTAACATCAGCTGTATACGTGATTCTTTTCCAAGCATTGTCCACTACGTCCTTCGCTAAATCCTGCTTCGTATCCCTTTTAATTGCTGCTATTGTCAGCTTTTTCGCCTCTTCCGGATGTTCATTAATAAACTTGATCGCTTTCTGGTGGGCATCTACAATTCCTTGTACAAGTTCCGGGTCTTCCTTTATTAGTTTGCCGCTTGTGGCCAGCACGGAATTAGGCAACGTTTTGCCGAAGGAAATTTCATTGCTGTCCACGATAACTTTAGCCCCTGCTTCTTTCACGAGCAGCGTCCCCCAAGGTTCAGGAACAGCCGCTATATCAACTCTTCCAGATTCAAACAATCCTGCATATTGGGCCGGCTTGCCAGTTGTATGCTTCAGCGTGCCGCCGATGCGGTTCGATTCAATGCCGAAGTCCTTGATAAATGTTTCCATTTGAACGTCGTGCGTGCAGCCGACTCCCGGCGTAATAAATGTTTTGCCGGCAAAGTCTTTGACTGAATGAATGCCGCTTCCTTTGCGGGCAACAATGGTAGTGCCCCCCGAAGAGCTGCCAGCAACAATTTTAACATCGGCTCCGTTCGTAAAGTTATTCATCACTGGACCAGGTCCCACGAGCCCTGCTTGAACATCGCCTGTTTTCAGCGCCACCATAAAAGCCCCGCCATCCGGGAATGATTTATATTCCACATTGACTTCCTTGCCGAGCGCTTCCTCGTAATAGCCCTTTTCCCTGGCAATCATAGCCGGTACATGGTCAAGGTTTGGAAAATAACCGATCACAACTTTCTTTTTTTCTCCGCTTTTTCCTTCTTCTGCAGCATTGCAGCCGGATAACACACCAGCTAACAACAGCATCATCAAGCTAAAGTAGCCAAGCTTCTTTTTCATCATTTCTCCCTCACTCGCCTAAAGTATTAATTCGTTTCCAATCCCCAGCGGCGCATCACATTCTTCTCTACTCTTTGGAAAAATGCATAATCGACGATGCTGCCGATGATGCCAATTAAAATCATGACAGCGATCACCAGGCTCATATCTCCAAAATCAGAGGCATACTTCAATGTATAGCCGAGTCCCGGTCCTGTACTTAAAATCTCAGCAGCCATCAGCGCGCGCCAGGCAAATGCCCAAGCCAGCCGCACACCTGTCACAGCATAAGGAATAGCCGCCGGAAAAATAACCCTGACAAATAAATCGATTCCCCGCGAGCCCATTGTTTGCGCTGCCCGAATATAAAGAGGAGCCACACTTTTAATGCCCATCCGCATATTAATAGTCATAACAAGCGTGCCTCCGAGAACAACAATAAAAATAACCGATTTTTCATTTAGGCCAAACCACATAATAGCAAGCGGCAGCCAGACAATGCTTGGTACGCTTTGAAGCGCCAATATAAGCGAGCCCAGCGTTTCATCAGCTGTTTTTGATTTCGCCAGCAAAATGCCCAGACCCACGCCGAGCGCCAAAGAAATCAGCAAGCCGATAAACAAGCGCTGGAAGCTGGCTGCTAAATCAAAAATTAATGTTCTATCGGCAAACCCGCGAACAAGTGCCTGCCAAACATCTGTCGGCTTTGGCATGACATCCGGCGTCCAGCCGCCGGCCCGCACAATTCCTTCCCAGGCAATTAATAAGACGGCGAAGAAGATAAGTTGTTTAATGATTCGCTGCATAAGCTAGTTCCTCTTTCACTACTTTGTCTATTTCATTTTTCAACAGCAAACTGATTTTCTTTTCAAGCTGAATAACTTCCTTCTGATCGAATTGCCGCGGTCTTTGGAGATTGACTGGAATATCGGCAATGATGGTTCCCGGCTGCGTGCCCATAACAATGATCCGGTCAGACAGCTTGATGGATTCTGAAATACTGTGCGTAACGAATAAAATTGTTTTTTGTGTCTCCACCCAAATTTTCTCAAGCTCCGTATGCATGCGCGCCCTTGTCTGTTCATCAAGCGCACCAAATGGCTCATCCATGAGCAGCACTTTCGGATTCATTGCCAGCGCCCGGGCGATCGCTACCCGCTGCTGCATTCCTCCTGACAGCTCGTGAGGATAGTGGCCTCCGTAGTGAGACAGCTGCACCATTTGCAAAAACTTTCGCGCTCTTTCTTTTGCTTCTTTTTTGCTCATTTCTTTTTTCAACGGAAACATTACATTCTCTTCTACATTCAGCCAAGGAAATAAAGCAGCCTGCTGAAACACCATGCCCCTGTCTTTCCCCGGCTTTTTGATCGTTTTTCCTTCAAGCTTGATTTGCCCTGACGATGCTTCGCTTAGCCCGGCCACCATGGACAAAAGAGTAGATTTTCCACACCCTGAAGGACCAAGTATAGAAACAAATTCTCCTTCATTAATCACTGCGTTCACATCAACAAGCACATCGTTTACAACATTGCTGTTCGTAAACTGTTTATTAATATGGTCTATGTGTAAAAACATGCAATCACCATCTTTTTAATTAATCTTATATATTTAATCGGATTTATAAGTATTATATACTGTATGCATAGAAAGTCAATTGTTTCCTAAAAATTTTTTACTTACTGTCAATTGAATTTTCTGACTTTTCTGTTGATTATCTCTTTAGGATGTTATAGAATTAAAAACATTACTTCTTGGAGCGAACGCAGCGTCATGATTGTTTATTAAATAAGGAGAAGAGGAGATTATGAAAAATTTAAAAGAAGAAGCATTGGAAATCCATCGCAGTCATCAAGGGAAGCTGGAAACAAAGGCTAAATTGAGCGTTAAAAGCCTTAGAGACCTGAGTCTCGTCTATTCTCCAGGAGTTGCCGAGCCATGCCTTGCGATTCAAGAAAATAGCGCAAAGCTTTATGATTATACGATGAAGGCTAACACCGTAGCAGTCATTTCTGACGGCACATCCGTCCTCGGTCTTGGCGATATTGGAGCAGATGCTTCTTTGCCGGTTATGGAGGGAAAAGCGATTTTGCTTAAAAACTTTGCCGGTGTGGACGCTTTTCCGCTTTGTTTAGATACAAAAGACCCTGAAGAAGTTATCAAGACAGTAAAATTGCTCACTTCGTCGTTTGGGGGCGTAAATCTCGAGGATATTAAAGCGCCTAATTGCTTCTTAATTGAAAAACGTTTAAAAGAGGAGCTGGATATTCCGGTCTTTCACGATGATCAGCATGGCACAGCCATTGTGACGCTAGCTGGATTAATTAACGCCTTGAAATTTGTGAACAAATCTTTCACTGAAATTAAAGTAGTGATTAATGGAGCGGGAGCCGCCGGCATCGCCATCGCTAAACTGCTGGCTAATTTTGGGGTAAAGGAACTTATTATGTGCGATACGAAAGGCGCTGTTTATAAAGGGCGCCAGCACGGAATGAATCCGGTAAAGGAAGAAGTCGCTTCCTTTACGAACGGCAGCGGGGCAAGAGGTACATTAGAAGAAGTGCTCCAAGACAGCGACGTCTTTATCGGTGTTTCTGCTCCGGGAGTGCTCACACCTGAAATGATTCATACGATGAAAAAAGATCCGATTGTTTTTGCTATGGCTAACCCAGATCCAGAAATTACTCCTGACCAAGCTAAGGCAGCCGGTGTCGCTGTCATCGGCACTGGGCGTTCAGATTTCCCAAACCAGGTGAATAACGTCCTGGCATTCCCTGGGATTTTCCGGGGAGCCCTTGATACACGCGCTTCAGATATTAATGAAGAGATGAAAGTAGCAGCCGCTTATGCCATCGCCTCCCTCATATCAGATCACGACTTATCAGCAGATTACATTATACCTTCTGCGTTTGATGCCCGGGTGGCCCCAGAAGTGGCAGCTGCCGTAGCACGGGCTGCCATCCATTCAGGGGTAGCTGGCAAAAATATTGACATTGATTCTTTGCGCACGAAAACGTACCAGCTGTCAGCCATTCAAGTAGATCCGGCTGAAGTCGTCTTATAATAAGAGCTTTGCCTGGCAGACTGACATTATTCAATGATACTTACAGCTTTAAAATGAACGGAAGCGAAAAGGTCTCTTCGCTTCCGTTTGTCGACAAAAAGGGGGGTTGGAATGAAATCATTCCAACCCCCCTTTTTGGTTTTTTAAATAGTTTCCAAGCCACCCGAGAGAAAGACAAACCGCTCCAAATTCATGGTTTTGGCCATTTTCAGATATTTTCTTGGGAGTCATGGCAGCAAAGATGATCGTCTTCTGCCACGTCTGCCTAATGGACATAGAATAACTGTCCATCTAATTACAACCACAGGATCACCGCTTGGACTACTGTCCTAACTTTGTCCACCCTG
>NZ_BCVF01000056.1 GCF_001591605.1 Bacillus badius NBRC 15713
AATTGGTAAAAGAACAAATATACACAGTTTATTTTTAACTAAAAAGAGACGACTTAAAAATTTGTGTCTTCTATAAAGGGCTTATTTCCAAGGTCTTTTTTAGGTGATTGGAGATAACATTTATTAACGAACCCTTATAAAAAACGGAAACTAGATGATGAGGCTGTCCTAATGATTTATTACTGATCAATTGCAACCTATAATAAAGAGTTTGTTAAATATTTAATTTAAAACTAGTAATGTCATTTAAACCACGGAACGTACAGTAAATATACCTAATTGAAAAAAACAATTTAACCGGTATTCTGATAATTCTTTATTTAGGGAATCACCACTTGTAGGAAAAAGATATTGTTGTTAAACTTGTCTTTCATAGTCTTATTACTGTAAGAAGGAGTGTCACTATGGTGAGTGAGGATGAGCGTTTAATCTTTACAAGAGAGTTAGACCATTTACTTAATGAACTGAAGAGATGTAAAGATGCTCAGTTAAGAGCCCTCATCTGCGAACACATTTCCCTAGTACGTTTGGTGTTAATCGGTAAATCTGATTAATGCTTTTTTTATTTAATGGAGCATCCTATTTTTAGGTCATTCTATTGCGCATTATGTGTCAAATAACACTTTGTCTTTTGGTGTTTTTTATATTGTTGGGTATACTACCTGTAATCAAGGTTATTCCACCAGCATTTCCATGTAGCATGAATTACACCTTGACTATCCAGGAGATTTCCTGGCTTTTTCACCTTTTTTTGTATTTGAATAAACTACTTTATATTCAAGGGTACTCCGCTTTCACTTAATTGGATACAAACGTTGGTAAGCTGGGCAAGACCTGGCTTTTTTTTTTTATATTTTAAAATTAGTTGGAAACACTGTTTAAAGTAGTGGTCATCTATAATCCTCCCCGGAACACATACAGGCTAGTTAATGGGTCAGGAGATTTCCTTACTTTTTTTGTATATTCGATTTATCTTCGGATAAATTAATCGTAATCAAGGTTCTTTCTTTTAGCCCTTTGTACACCTATGACTTGAACTTTGGTCCGGCCAGGCTGATGCCTGGTCTTTTGAAATTCCACCTCTCTCTTTATTTAACCGACGCACTTTCCACGAACTGTGACAGTAAATAAAACTTTGTTTGTATATTCTTTTTAATCTCTCAAATACTAAGTCATGAGTGCGATGCTCTAAAATTTTAAAGAAGGTGCAACGTTGTGCGGGTTTTAAAGTATATAGCTTTAACCATTGGATTTGCAATGTACTTATTATTGATTGGATATGCAATATACGAACAGTTCCTATCCAAATGACTTTAAGAACACCTTTAACGAACTGTGACTTAATCATCACACGTTGTGATATGTTCAAAGTATTCATCAAAATCATTTAATTCTTCTTCATCCAAGTTGTTTAACTCAAATCCTCTACCGCAATTCGGGCACTCTGCAATATCACCTAAACCAAATTCGTGAATTGGCATTTTCTTTACCTCACTATGCCGTTTTATGTGTCTACTATTCATCACTTTGTCTATGAAGACTTAAATTGACCTTCAAGGAGTGTAGCGCATAAAAACCCACTTTTTATGCAACCATCAGGCTGGTTGAATGGTCTAAAACCCTGTGAAATTAACAATTTAAAAATCATGTATAGGGAGGAATGGAAAAATAAAATAAATCCCTTATCAGGTAAGGGATTTATCCGTGCAGGAGCTCCTTTCTTTTGGTATTATTCTTATTCTCCACAAATGAATGGAGATTCCAAAAAATTATTCTGAGCTGTCTCAGGAAAAGATACCAATGAAATCGCAATTTTATCTGACTCGTTCAGTAATTCTATTTTCTGTCTTGAAATTAATATGGACTCCATCACAGGTTTAAATGACGTTAGTAGAATCCTAGCAAAACGGAGTACCGAACACCTCATGGAGGAAGTGAAGAAAGGGACTTCTTAAAACGTCTTCCGAGTGAGCATCTTTTCATTTGATTGTGTTTAAAACAAATGCACGAAATGCTAAGTATATCTCATGCAAAAATTTGAGATGACTTTTAATATCACCTCTAACACAAAACTATTATTTTAGAGGGCGTAGTTTGGACAGGGCTGCTTTTTGTAACAAAGTCATAGATAATAATTAGATTTCGATTTACAGGCTTTCCTGAAAAGGTTTGCCCATTTTGCAATAAAATAGGAGTATATGAGGAAATATTTAATCGTAATTTCCCATCGCTACTCACAAGCTGATTGTTAAAATAGTCAACTTTCACATTTTGATAGGGTGTTTCTTTTGCCATAACAATTGCACGATATTGCGGAGGAAAAATAAGAGGAATTGCTGCATTTCCATCATAATATCCAGTTATCCAATCACCTACTGCTACCGTAGCATGGTTTACAAAGTAAGTGGTGGGCGATACTACAAAATTTACTAAAGCTCCTGAACCATTATCTACAGATATTAGTTTATAACAACCCGTTTCTTCATCATTTTGACTTATCACAAAGTCACTAATCATGGTGACATAACCACGAAAAGATTTAAAGTTTATCATACTCATACCGTATTCCCTTAACCTCTTTATATTCCATTAGAAACATTGGAATGAATGGACGCTATTTGGGTTTATTATATGGTGAATTTATCCAAACCATCTCCAACCATATCCTATAATCATATTTCTCCCTACAAATGTTGGAAAGAACCAAAATCTATTTCCGTTCCTGAACCATATATAAAGCAAGACATATAAAGTTAAATAGTTCAGATAATATGGAGAAAGTTCAAATTCACAGTAATTTAGCATTAAAATTAACAATAAATATTTCAATTCAAAATTTTAACCATTAGTTATAGTGGCCTTCCGCAGCCATTGCATCTTTTTTGGTTACATGAACTGTTCCATGTGGATGTTGTGAAGGTGCATAGATTGAATAAAGTTTTAATGGAATATTACCTGTATTGGTTAAATTATGCCATGTTCCAGCGGGTATCATTATGGCGGAATCATCATAGACACACTTTTGAAAGTTTAAATTACCTTTAGTCTCTCCTATTTGAACGATACCTTGGCCTTGCTCGATACGTAAGAATTGGTCAACGTCAGGGTGCATTTCCAAACCAATATCTTCGCCAACATTGAGACTCATCAAAGTAACTTGTAAATGTGTTCCTGTCCATAAAGCAGTACGATACGTATTGTTTTGCTTCGTTGCTTCATTGATATTCGCGACAAATGGTTTTGGTCCAAAATCTGTTCTCAAAGTACTTCCAACACCGTTGGGAGAACGAAAAGAATTAAATCTGTTTACATATACCCCATTAGGAGAAGTCCAGTTAACAGATTGTCTTGGATAGTTATACATTGGTACACCAACATAATAAGAATATGGATTCATATAAGAAGCATGGTACACTTTTCTCAATCCCTTTACAGTTTGTTAAATTATTCTATGCGCTTGTTAAGGGAATGTACTTAGAGTAAGGTGGCTGATTTAAAGAAAGTATTTATTAGTGTCTCATATGACCTGTCTCAAAAGTTTTATCGCTGTTAAACCATTCATTGTTAACCCTGTAAGTAGCTTAGCGTTGTAAATCCGCATTTTCGAGATCAGACCCCAAGAAGAACTTTATTTGATAGACGTGAAATTTTATTGCAATGAAAATGGTGGAGTTAGTTGCTGAAAGGCAAAGGTCGTTGTACTTCAACTAACGGGTACGATTGTGGAGCGAAAAATTAGAAAATGATCAAACTTTATTTTAAAGTAGCAATATTACCATAATCTTTTTAGTACTGAACCTATCAAGAGGGAGAGAGTATTTTGCTTCTTCTGTATTTTTCATTTTTTATTGACTGTTTAGGCTAAAAGAACTATCATATTCGTAAAGAATTATTCAACTAAGCCATTTACTATTAAATATAATAGTCATATAGAGAAGCAATGAAAAGCCATTTATATCTGGGCACTTGAATGGCTTGGAGCGACTAGTGCAACCGACTCTTTTTTAAAGAGTCGGTTTTTTGTCGGATTTTATTTAACCTAAACATTATATATTTCATAGAGCGGGAGGAAAATAAATTGAAAAAAGCACCTGCTACACCGGACCTTTCTGAACTTTCTCACTTAATGGAGCCATTAGATGAAAAAAATAAACCAATTGAAGCCTTGTTAAAAGAGTTAAAAGATGTCAAATATGCACTGGATCAGTCTTCTATCATTGCCATCACTGATCAAAAGGGAAGGATCTTTTATGTAAATGACCAGTTCTGTAAAATCTCCAAATATAGCCGAGAAGAATTAATAGGTCAAGATCATCGTATTTTAAATTCAGGCTACCATTCTGGGGAATTTTTCAAACAAATGTGGGCTACAATTGGGTCAGGAGAAATCTGGAGGGGAGAGGTGCGGAATAGAGCGAAGGATGGTTCTTTTTACTGGGTAGATACGACGATTGTTCCTTTTTTAAATGATCAGGGAAAGCCGTATCAATATGTGTCGATCCGAAATGATATCAGTCTTCGAAAGAAAATGGAAGAAGAAATGCGAAGAAGCGAGGAGAAATACCGTTTAATTACGGAAAACTCAGCTGACTTGATTTCAATTATTGACAAAGAAGGAAACTTTCAATATATTTCTCCTTCTCATGTAACAATACTGGGGCATGACATGTCTGAACTAAAGTCTAACCCGCTCTTCAAGTGGATTCATGAAGAAGATCAAAAGATTTTATACACTGAATTAAGATTACTAGCTAAAAAGAAAAAAATGTCTTCGCAAATAGAGTTTCGTATTAGAACGAGCAGAAATCAGTATAAGGATATGGAAACAAGAATTAGTCCCATTATGAACGAGGACAGAAAAGTAAAAGATTTCGTGCTCATCATGAGAGACATAACCGATCGGAAAAAGTCGGAAAAAATGATTTATCATTTAGCCTATCATGATACTTTGACCGATCTGCCGAACCGTAGATTATTTATGAAGCATTTGCGGCAGGAGATTAAGAAAGCAAAAAGTTCCTCTTCTCAGCTTGCTGTGATGTTTATTGATTTAGATCGATTCAAATTTGTGAATGATTCATGGGGGCATGAGAATGGCGATTTTATTTTAACTAAAGCAGCCGAGCGTATTAAAAAGTCACTTCGTTCAACGGATTTAGTTGCCCGGTTAGGCGGCGATGAATTCACTGTCCTGCTAAAAGGCATATCCAATGTAGAAGAACTGGAGCGGCTGGTGAAACGGATTCATTTAGACTTCCAAAAACCGTTAGAAATCGCCGGCCAGCTGTATACACCTTCCTGTAGTATCGGTATTGCGATCTTTCCACAAGACGGAGCGGAAGCTGATGAACTGTTGAGCAAAGCAGATACCGCTCTTTATTTTGTAAAAGAACGAGGCCGGAACGGATATGCCTTTTTCGAAGCAAAAATGGAAGAAAAATCATTGGAGCGTATTTTATTGGAGAATGAGTTGAGAAAAGCGATTCAGCTTGAGCAGTTTCATATTGATTACCAACCGAAGATAGATCTTTCAAAAAACAAATTAATTGGAATGGAAGCGCTCGTGCGTTGGAATCATCCAGAACTGGGGAAGATTTCTCCCAATAAATTTATTCCCTTGGCTGAAGAAACGGGATTAATTCTCCCTTTAGGGGAATGGGTACTGCGCCGTGGGTGCGAACAAAATAAAGAATGGCAAGATAAAGGTTATACTCCGCTAAAGATATCCATCAATTTGTCTGCGCGCCAAATCTCGTACCCTGATATTGTAAGGAAAATTGAAGAGATTCTAATAGAAACCAAATTGGAACCGGAATGGCTTGAGCTTGAAGTGACAGAAAGTATATTTGTTAATATTGAAAATGCAATAACTGTTTTACAACAACTTAGAGATTTGGGGGTTCATATTTCTATTGATGACTTTGGAACAGGGTACAGTTCATTTAGCTATATTAAGCACTTACCTGTCGATACGCTGAAAATTGATGCTTCGTTCATTCGGGATATTCATCAAAATAAGGAAAGTCAGGCAATTGTGCAAGCTGTCCTGACTCTCTCGCAAACCCTTGGTATCAATGTGATTGCAGAAGGGGTTGAAAATCAGAGACAGCTAGACGTTCTCAGAGAGGATGGCTGTAGCCAAGGGCAAGGTTTTTTATTTAGTAAGCCTTTGTCTAGTCAGGATTTTGAAGAGTATTTAAAAGAATCTGTCAGAGCTACGGGAATTAAGGAGATAGATTAAAAAAGATGCATTAACGACAACGAGCAGCTATATAAAGATTGAGGGAGGAAAAATATGAAGCTTTTTTCAAAGAAGACAAAGTCATGGGTGGACTATTTGGATAATTCTGAGGCAAAAGAGATATCTACTGTAGGAGAAAGGGTGAAAGAACGGCTGGCATTTATGGGGGTTAGCCAGGAAACGCTGAGTCATGTAAAAGAAGCTCTGCCCATTCTTCTTCCTTATAAAGAAGAAATAGTGAATCAATTTTACGAGCATATCACTTCTGTAGATCATCTTAAGCAAATAATTACGGAACATTCTACGGTTGAGCGTTTAAGGCTGACAATGGAAAGGTATGTTGAGCAGCTCCTCCGAGCGGAGGTCGATAAAGAATATATACTGACGAGAATCGTGGTTGGCCAGGTGCACAGCCGCATCCATCTGACAGCAGAACACTTTATTGCTGCGCATCATCTGCTGATTCAAATTATGACAACAATATTAATGGAGAAACTCCATCCGCATCCTAACCAAATGATGAAGATAGTCCTTGCCGTTCAGAAACTAGCAGCCTTCGACCAGCAGCTTATCGTGGAGGTGTATATGGAGGAAACATTTAAATCTTTTCTATTTGGTGTTTCTGACATGCTCAATGACATGACACAGCTGGATACAACGAAGCAGCTGATCACAGAAATGGACAATATAGTGAAGGAAAGCCATAACGTTACAGCTGCTGCCGAGGAAGTGAGCGCCTCTATTATGGAAGTAGCCGATCATTCCGTCAAAGTAGCTGAAAGAACAGATGAAGCCGTCCAATCGGCTGAACAAAGCAAACAAGTTATTAATGAAGCCTTACATGATATTCAAAAAGTGGGTCATGTCTACCATGATGTGACGAGACAAGTCAATCAACTAAATGAGGAAATTGAGCAAATCCAAAGTGTAGTAAAAGTGATTCAAGAAATTACAGATCAAACGAATTTACTTGCTCTGAACGCGAGTATTGAAGCAGCGCGTGCCGGAGAACATGGAAAAGGCTTTGCGGTTGTAGCGAAAGAGGTTCGAAAGTTAGCTGAACACACAAAAGAACAAACTATGCAGATTACCGCCAATATGGAATCTTTGCAAGGCGTTTCTCGTCAAGTGACACAACAAATGGGCAGCACTGAAAAGCTGGTTGAGCGGAGTGTTGAAGAAGCCCAGTATGCGGACGAAGCATTAGAAAAAATCGTATCAACTATGCAGAAAATTAATCAATCGACTTCACAAATTGCAGCAATGACGGAGGAGCAGACTTCTGCGATTATGGAAATTGCCCAACGAAATTCAGCAATGCTTGATCTTGGTACTTTATCTCAAGATATTGCCAAGAGAACAGCTCAAGTAATCTTTGAACTAAGCAAACAGATGGATGAGTATCGCCGCACCTTCTTTGAAACAAATATTAGACTAAATGCCAAAGATGTCATTAAGGTGGCCAAAACAGACCACCTTCTTTGGAAATGGAGAGTTTATAATATGCTACTTGAGATAGAAACGCTTGATTCGAATCAGGTCTCATCCTATGCATCGTGCAGGCTCGGTCAATGGTATTACGGCGAGCTACCTCCGTTCATTAAAAACCAATCTGCGTTTCAACAGCTCGAAGAGCCTCACCAAGCTGTACATTATTATGCAAAACAAGCTGTAGAAAGCTACGAACAAGGAAATCTACCTGAAGCTCAACATGCTTTTGAACAGCTTCAGGAAGCTTCTGATCATGTTATTTCCTTGTTATCTCAGTTGGAAAAAATGATCTAATAACGTTATACACTGGATGAAAAATCTGTTCTTTCTGTAACAGGATAGAAAGAACAGTGTACGAAACTGAAGTGAACTTAAAAGAAATCAGGCAGCTGCTTGGGCAGTTTGATGGGCCTAGGGGCGGCCCTTCACTGCTTGAAATTGCAGAATAATTTGTTCTTTTAAGTAATCATTGATATCTTTTAGCTGCTTCATAATGAAAGAGAAATGGAGGATTAAAAATGGCTGTGCATAATGTAATGGAAGATGTCATTAAAGGAATGATTGCAGAGCATTTAGACCGCTTGCATCTTTCTTGTAAATGCGACAAGTGCCGAGAGGATATTTTAGCGCTTTCACTAAATAAAGTACCTCCAAAATATATTGTTAAGGACAGTCAGCGTCCTTTAGTGAAAGCAATGTATACGGTTGTGAATACCCAAGAACACGCTAATATAATAGCTATCGTTGCTCAAGCTGCAGCACAAGTTTCTGCAAATAAACGCTGTACCAATATAGAATAAACATAAGATTCATTTACAAGCTTATCAATTAAATAATTTTTAAGTGGATTATAGACAAAGAAAATTCTGTATTACAAGTGTTTCGTGTTGCCGGGGGTAAAATGGATGATTACTAAGAAAAATTCAAAATGAAAGACAAATTCATCCGTTGCTAGGGTCTCGGAGACATTATTAACTATGGAAATATTGTGCACTTTATAAATAAAGGATGATCATCAAATGGCCCAAATTCTTAACTTTAATGCTAAGAATTCGGGCTTTTCCTGTTGGAAGTTCCTTATCGTTGTAAAGGTGCAATTTCTGAATACCATCTTGAATACAGGTTACGAGAAATTAAGTGATAACAATGTATCGGACAATAAATGGTTGGTTGAATTCACTGACACTCAAATGGTGAAAAGTCTAAGTGAAGATGTAATGATAAAAGTAAAACAATTAAAGAATCTTATAAAAATCTTAAGATTTTCTTAAATACTTGTCATAAACATTTTGCATAGTTGTTGGTAGAGGAAAGGGAGGAAAAGCGATATGACAAAGAAAATCCTAATCGTTGAGGATGAGAAGAAGATTGCCCGGATTCTTTCACTGGAGCTAGAGCATGAGGGATACGAAGTTGAGGCGGTGGAAAATGGAAAGGAAGCCTTAAAACGCGTAAAGGAAGGTGAATGGAACCTCATTTTACTGGATGTTATGCTCCCTGAAATGAGCGGTTTTGAGGTCCTGCGACGGGTTCGCTTAGAGGATGAAAAAACTCCCATTATCTTGGTTACAGCCCGTAATTCTGTATACGATAAAGTGAATGGGCTTGATCATGGTGCAAATGACTATATTACAAAACCCTTTGAGATGGAGGAACTATTAGCAAGAGTCAGATCAGCTCTTAGGGTATCGGAATTAAAAATGAAGTTGAATTCGACCAATTCCTTAAAAATCATCGATGACTTAGAAGTTGATGACGTTGCAAGATCTGTATTTAGGGCAAATCTACCTATAGAATTGACTAGAAGAGAGTTTGATTTGCTGGTATTTATGATGGATCATTCTAATCAAGTTTTATCAAGAGATCAACTACTTAACGCAGTATGGGGATTTGATTATGTAGGGGAAACGAATGTAGTAGACGTGTACATGGGTTATCTCCGAAAAAAAATAGATCATGGGTTCTCACATCCCCTTATTCATACGGTTCGTGGAGTTGGCTTTATGATCAAAGGAAAGAAAAATGAGTATCAAAGCAAAGCTTAGTTTACTTTTAGTTTGTTGGTCCCTTCTCATCCTATTGATTGCCAACGCCATTATTTATTTTTCTTATGTGAAGTTGACTGAAAATCGGGAGATGGAAAATCTTAAAGAAATAGGAGAAGGATTATTAGAAAAAGTAAACACCAATGATTTATTTTCCCCCTCAATGCGTCCTTTATTACAGTCGGTTTTACGGGATGATGGGATGATTCGAATTATAGATAAAGAAAATCAAGTTATTATCCGTACTGGTGAGGAGGATGATTTATTTAATCTACCTATTAACCATTCAGCCGTTAATGATACTGATATGATTAGGCTGGACGGAGATATGATTGTTGTCTTTACAGCACCTATATTTAAAAATAATCAAAGGATTGGAACGATAGAACTTTCGAGAGTTTTAGATGATCATTTAGAAGATATTGAGATATTACTAACAATTCTAATTGGTGTATCAGTGCTATTGATCGTTTTGGCAGTCTTCTTTGGAAAAATAACTTCTAGAATATTTTTAAGACCCGTATCTGTCATAGGAACTACTATGGATAACATTCAAAAATATGGGCTATTCGAGAAGATACAACTTCCTCAAAAGAAACATGATGAGATATTTCAGTTAGCAGATAATTTTAATCGTATGATTGATTATTTAGAAGAAATCTTTCAAAAGCAAGAGCAATTTATTAGCGATGCGTCTCATGAGTTAAAAACTCCATTAACGGTGATTGAAAACTATGCCTCTATGTTAAATCGCTGGGGCAAGGATAATCCGGATCTACTTAACGAAGGGATTGAAACTATACAGGATGAATCTAAACGCATAAAGAATATGGTGGAACAACTCCTTGACCTGGCTGCAATCAATAAACAACCGTTTGAGATAGAGGTTATTAACATTACAGAGCTATGTAAACAAACAGCCAAGCGTCTTGAAGTTGCAACTAACCGGTCTATTCGAGTTATCAATGATTCTAAATCCATCTTGGGTCTTTCGAATAAGGAAAAATTTGTACAGATTTTATTTATTTTATTAGATAATGCTTTGAAATATAGCCAGAAAGAAGTTACAGTGAAAGTTTCTCAAAATGAAGATAGGGCTGTGATACAAATTATGGATCAAGGAATTGGTATTCCTGAAAATGATATCCCTAGATTATTTGAGCGCTTTTACAGAGTAGATAAATCTAGAACACGAGCCACTGGAGGCAGGGGCTTAGGTCTTGCAATTGCGTACTCACTCATAAAACAAAGTGATGGTTTTATTTCTATTGAAAGTGAACTAAACAAAGGAACAATAGTAACCGTTACACTGAAGGCTAGTATGTAACTATTTAAGAAAAAACCTAGTATTTTCTAATGAAATTCTTACCATTATCCAATAGTCATCTTAAATTCCCTTGCTACACTATCCATATAGAATATTTGTGGAGGGATATAGATGAAATCTGGGAAGAAAATAACTATACTTGTTGGATTAACACTATTGATTGGAATCGGGGCTGTAGTGCTGTTTTATAACTTTAAGGATGACACAAGAGGGTATCAAAATTACCAAACAGAAGCGGACCTTAAAACGACTACTTCTAATAGTACGACTTTAAATCAGAATTCGACAACTCCTAGTAGTTCAAACTCACCGTTTATTGGAGTTGAGGGAAAAGTCATGGAATTAACAGAAGACAATATCACTATTGGTGTGCCCCTTCAAGGAACAAAAACCTTTACCATCAATAAAAGTACAAAAGTCGAGGATTTATTTTCACCTCTAAAAAAAGGTGTGCTAGCAGATATCAATGCAAATGGTGAGTTAGCCTACCATATTGAAACAGAGAATACTGTGGATGCTTATGGAATGATTGTTAAGATTACAGATAAAGATGTAACGATTGATTATAATGGCAATCAAGAAACCTTTGTAAAAGCTTCCAATTTTCGAATGGATACAGAGGGATATAGAGGTACATTAGAAGGCCTCACGGCTGAAATTACTCTTAATAGTCAATTTCAAATAATAGATCTTGAGACAGATTTAGACTATGAGGACGATGATGATTAATTATCAAAATTATGTCTTAAACTATCTTTACCCCGAATCGGCTTTGTTAGTGATTGGACCGTGTATTTTTTATTGATACACATTTATCTGCTAATCAGAAAAGATATCTTAGGTTATACTTGATCACTACATTATTTCACTTATCCAATCGTATATTACATCGACCAAAAAGTCTGATTTGCTTTTAAAAGAAAGTAAAAAACTGCTTCTATACAAATCGTGACAAGGAGTGGTTCAAGCGAATATGCCGAATGGATTCTAAACCGCTCTCTTCCAGTTGGTCAGATTAGCGACCGGTGGTATTTGTTTCATAGCCTAATAAAAAGAGTGATTTTTTATTTTTATAAAAAGAATGGCTGTAACCCTTTAATTTTAAACAACTTTAATAGCCTTCCATCAGTTGAATGATGGAAGGCTATTAAAGTTAATAAGGTAACATTAGATGATTTTATTCTTTAGTGATAGCCCCTATTCATGGGTGTAGACTTCCCTGTCGTTACAGCGACAGAGGTTAGTAATGTGCGTTTCTCACGAGGGTTCTCTTTTTTCTCATCAGAAGCTTTTCTGCTGATTCGTTACTCTATCTTAGACTGTTTTTTATTGCGTTTTTTTAGTTTCGTAAAGGATATAATCGAAAAAGTGCGCTTCTTTTAAAATACCGTTCTTAACCAGCTGGGTGGATCGCTCGTGAACTTCTTCAGCAAGCTGTCCATCACCTGTTGTGCGAAAATATTCTTCTAAGTAAGCGTAGACAGCAAGGGATTCATATTCCACTGCAGGTTCAGCTGTCTTTCTGAAATACTGCCCCGCAATACGACCTTCTGCTTTCCACTCTTCTATAATCCATTTATGAAAAGCCCGGGACGGTTCATGCACGTTTTCCCGATTGATTGCTATAAGCAGTTGGTCAATCATATGGATTTTCGCCCCATAACTGTACGTTCTTTTGGTCAGATCATAATACTCTGGAAAGAACACCTTCTTTTCATCAAGAGAAGTTAAAATTTCCTTGGATGGAACGGTTTTTTTTAATACATAAAAAAAGTCAGGCGTTAAATAGCTTAGAGTCACCCGTCGTGCTGACTCATTATATGCCCAATCTACATAATCAACATAAATTCCATCTGCAGTTTGTTGTCGCTCAATTGTTCGGGCCAGCTTATTCGCCAGCTCAGCATATTCATTCTCTCCAAACTGGGAGGCCCCTTTTCGAAGTGCTGCAATAATACGTACATCATCAATAAGTGCATTGGTATTTGCATTTTCCTTTAACACCCAGCTAATATACAAAGCGTTTTCTTTTTTTACAAAGAAATGATTTTTCAGCTGTTGCACCAGTACATTAAATGTCTTTTGATCATCGATAAGCAGCAAATAATTCATATACAAACCTATACTTTCCGATAAATATTGCGAATGAGGATTATTGGGATAAGCATAAATAAGATGATCGTCGTCTGTATATGTTTTCTTTATATATTTTTGCACGTCATTGTCCTCTGCACTCTGCCATACTACTGCAGCTGCCAAACCAATCAGGCACAACGAAACAGCGAGAACAACTGTTATGACAGCCTTTTTCATCATCTGCCGCCTTTCTGTTTAAATCGAGTTGTTTTGTCCCAAGCAATTGTCGTGCCGCGCAGCCGGTTAACGGTATACGAGAAGGCACTCCGAATGAGTAGGACCAAAAACAGCTGTGCGTACGTAAAATACATAATTAAAATAAATATAACATTGATAAATGATACATTACGGTCAATAACAATAGCGCTCAGCAATTGTGCTGTGTAAATGATATAACTCATAAACCAAAGCATTAAAAGTGGTGCTGCAATATGCGGCAGTTCCATTCCGAGCAGGCTCATAACAAAGAAAGTATCTGAAAAAGCCAGCAATACGACAAAGATAAGGTACGTCAGCAAATGCTGAATCGTTAAAATAAATGTTTTGCCTTTCCAATGAATAAGTTCACGGAAAGACTTTTCAAGCAAATATAAGTTTCCTGTCAGCCAGCGAGTCCGCTGTCTGATAAAAACAGAAATTTTTTCAGGTTCCTGTTCCCATGTTCGTGATTCAGGTACTACAGGAAGCACCCAGCCTGCTGCCGTTATCCGGATCGTCAACTCCGCATCTTCTGCCAGTGCATATGAATCGTAATAACCAAGCTCCTCCAGTACTGAACGACGAAGCAGCATGTTGGTGCCAGCCAAAGAACCTAGTTTAAAAAGAGCCCATCGGCCGCATTGCATAAGAAGCTGGAATACTTGAAACTCCAAGCTGATCATTCGTGTTAAATAGTTTTTCTCTGAATTTATGGTTTTTACATAGCCAACCGCACCCGCTGCGTTTTTGGTTGTTTCTGCTACTTCCATTAGTTTTTGAAGTGCATCCGGTTCTGGCTGATTATCAGCATCATAAACAATAAAGTATTCCGACTCAGAAATGCTTAATCCATAATTCAATACACGTGACTTTCCCTTTGGTTCCCCTTCCGGCACAGTGATGTAATGAATATGTGAAAAGAGATCAGAAAAGCTTTTGGCTATCTCTGCTGTTTCATCACGGGACTGATCATCCAGTAAGTAAATGTCAAGCTTACCTGGATAATGAAGCCGGGCCATAGCACTCATTGTCTGTGCTAGTACAACCCCTTCGTTATGAGCCGGAATCAATACAGCTGTACTCGGATAATACTCCAGCCGGCCAGGCAGTTGATGACGAATACGATACCACAATCCCCCGATCGTAGTTAGTGAATAATACATGAGCAACAGCCAGAAAAAAAGCATGATCACCATTAAAATACTACTCATCTGTTTTCTCCTCAAGAGACTCAGCTGCCTGCTGTACGTTATCAATCAGTTGTTCTTTAAAAAGAAAGGGCTGCTTCGTTTTATTAAAAATAGTATTTGCTCGTTCAATCATCCGCTTTTTTACAATCTCTACACCTTGTCTATTTGTATTTTGAAGTAGAACCATTACTGAAGAGGGAGAGGATGTGACGATATCATATTCCACTCTAATTGAATGAAGTGCGAGTTTCTCCAATGTTTCGCGAACACTCTGTTTTGTGTAGTCGCTTATGGGTAAAAAACAAAGCTGCAACAGCCACGCCTGTTCGTTGCGGCGTTCTGTCCCTTTAAGAATTATTTTCGCCTGATCTAAAAATTCATGGTTCGTTAAAATGTTAGAATGAGGCATATACTTCTCAAGAGCTTTGACCTTTGCGATTAAATCGCGATTTTTAGTCCCAATTGATTTAATATAATACAAGAGAATCCAATATAAGAGTAAGAAGGTTGTTACAAGCAAGTGAAGAAACATAAAAGAAATCTGCTGATCTTCTGAATTATGTCTCCAAAAAGCAATGCCAGTCAAAAAAGCGCCAAACCCGATTGTTACAGTAATTGCATATAAAAAAAGAAATTTTTCATGCAAAAGAGCCATCACAACAAGAGAAATAGCAATCAAACCTAAAGCTTCCGTGTAAAACGGAAAAGAGTTGGATAAGATAGCAACAAGACATGCCATCATACCAACCATCATAATAGAAACTGTGGAAGAATTGATCATATTTGTAACCTTCTCCTTTTGTAAAATGGACACAAAAAAACCGTCCACAAAAATTAAGGACGGTTGCGCCACTCGCTCCCAATCTACCAGGCGCCCAAATAAGGTAAATTGTTCCTAGCATCCACTTTTTATATTAAAAAATAAAGGTTATGTGGTCAACATTAATTGTCAATAAATTGATCATATTTTTTTATGATATATCTTGAGACGTTATACCTTCTTAAGAGCTGTCTATCTTTCTTACAAGGAGATTATGGAAGTATCAAATAAATTAGCACTATAAAAACTGTAGATCCTTAACTTATTTTAAGAGTATCACTAGAAAATAGAGGAAGGATTTTCCCTAATGTTCAAGAATTTACAAGTATGAAAAACAGTCTGGAATCCTGTAGTGTATGCTGACCCTAATGGTAAAGCGGCTGCAGCAGTAGTAATTTATTTTATACCCGGAATAGGAGAAATGGCATTACTGGCAACTTGAGCTGTTGTATTAGATGGAGTAATATACACAGCAGACTCATGGCTTTCTAAAAAAGTTGCGGAAAAAGCTGCTAAAATAATCCTGAAAAATTGAAAGAAGAATTAGGTACAGGATTTGCTCTGGAAAAAATGTTTTGGTCTTGTGGATATCATATTTTATTAGATGAAAAGAAAATAATCGTGGTAGATCCAGGAAATTCAGAAGAATAATTATTGCTGTATTAGTTCAAGATCAACACATAAAGTGTCATGTTGCTTGGATTGACTTTGTTTTTATATGCTTTAATATATGGAGGGTTATTAGCCTGATTGGAATTTAATATGTAGACAAGGGTCGCCTTAAGGCGGTTCTTTTTCTTAAGGAAATGTTTATTTTTAGTATACCCTAGAGAAACATCCGGAAATGTAGTAATATCAAGGAGTTGGAGTGTTTCCTATGGGTTGTTTCCTAACTATTTTAAAAAAAGAGCATGAAAATAACCAATGTGTAAACATGGAGGGTAACGTATGAGATTTATCGTAAAAGCCTTTGATAGTGAAGGCTCGGAAATGGAATTTGAAAACACAGCTATTGGAGAAGAAAAAGAAGTGAGCTTTGAGAATGAAGAAGCAGCTAAAGCCTTCATTGAGGGAATCAAAATTAGTTTGCCCAATACCTGGCAATATCGAATTATTCCAAAAGAAGATGAAAAGAGATGATTTTTGGTTATGCACGGGTAAGTTTCACTGATCAGAATTTAGATCGCCAGTTGAAGGAGTTAGAAGCATTCGGGTGTGAGAAGATTTATTCAGAAAAGCAATCTGGAAAGGATTTTTCACGACCTGTCTACCGTGAAATGAGATCCAAAATGAGGTTTGGAGACGTGCTGGTTGTTCATGACCTCAGCCGTTTTGGAAGGAACAAAGAAGAAATACGAAGCGAGTGGAAGGCGATGATCGATGAGGATATAGACATTGTGGTCCTCAATATGCCGATTCTGGACACAAGAAAATACAAGGAACTTGAGGGAGTTGGCCAGTTGGTTTCCGACCTTGTTTTAACACTCTTATCATGGATGGTGGATGAAGAACGAGACCGAAGCAGAACGGCACAGCGTGAAGGCATTGAAATTGCAAAGAAAAAAGGGGTTTATACAGGCAGAAAAAGAAAGTATCATGCTGGCGCGGTCGGTAAGGATAAAATTGTTTATGATAAAGTGGTCCAATTATTGGACGCCGGTGAAAGCGTCATGGACATTCACCGTGAAACAGGTCTTTCGCGAAAAACCATTTATGCTATTAAGAAAGAGATCGAAGCATGTACATCTAGTTAATATTCGAATGTTTTTGTATTAAAAAAAGCAAGAGACCTTATAAGAAAACATAAAAAGCCGTCCGGAGTGCCTGGACGGCTTTTTACAAGAAGAAGGTAGGTAACGTGTTGTGATGGTCCTGTAGTTTCCTCTATGTGTTTTTTAAATTACCCTTTCTCATTACTGTAAACCTTTTTGTTTTTTTCTTCTGCCAGTGTGCAGCTCACTTGCGAATATGTTTTTTAATTAAGCTGCTCCGAGTTCACCTAAAAGTCTATTTCTTAAAAGGTATGTTTTTACTTTTGGAGCTAGTATAGATGTA
>NZ_BCVF01000057.1 GCF_001591605.1 Bacillus badius NBRC 15713
CCCTCATCTACAAGCAAAATAAAAAGACTGCGGACCAACTTCAATTTTCATTGAGTTTGTCTACAGTCTGAAAAGCCGGTTCTCAAGAGAGAACCGGTTTTTATTGTTCATGTCTGTTTTGGGATGCAAGCAATCGGACAAATTGTGCAGCGTGTTCCTTTTGCTCCGGCTAAATAAGAAAGGCAGCAGGTCTGGCGCTTTTGTCCAGTTTGTTCACTAGAGGGAGAAGGGCTGTATCTTACAAAGGGATTTTTGTGGAAGGTGCCGAATAATTCTCCTTTTCCTTCTGATACAATATAGCGGAAATCCTCGGCAATGGCGCCATGGCGGTCACTCCATTGCGGGTTTTCCAGCAGGCTTCGGTACATCCAGCAAATGTAAGTGTACAAGTTCTCCCACATAATTAATTTTGATAATTTACTGTGTCTTGTGAGGCGGGTGAACAGGACATCTACATGATCACGGAATACTTGCTCGACTACAGCTTTTCTCCATTCAGAGCGGCTTGAATGGTCCGCTTCACTAGATGACAGATTGTGAAATTTGAAAGCTGGAAGCCATAGCGTATCCGCTTCATCCAATGTTTCAATACATACGTTGTCAAGTGAAAAATCAAGCCGCTTATTGAACGCGCTCATCGAATAGAGGGCAATCAGCACGGCAAAGCTGTATCTCTTGCTTAAAAGAGAAGCAGCTACGGCCAGGTTCGCCGCGTTCGTTTGTTTTTTGACTTGCAGCAAATAAGCAGCAAGCTGCTGATCATCCAGCAGCTTTTTTGCTTGAATGGACAACGGAGAAGGGTTGGTTCGCAAGGTGAAACGGTAGTTCTTTTCTAGAGCGGCGAGCTCTTCATCCGTAAATGAGTTCATGGTTTGCTTTCACCCCGGATTTCACATATCTTCCTTTCCCGTGGGGAATACACATCGGTGTGCCGAACAACGGATCGACCGTCACTTCACAATTCATATGGAACACGGCTTTTACCAAAGCGGAATTCATCACTTCCTCCGGCTTGCCATGCGCATAGACTGCTTTGTCTTTCACTGCCACAAGGTGATGGGCGTACCGGCAGGCTAAATTTAGATCATGAAGAACCATCACAATGGTGCGTCCTTCTTGTTCATTCAGTTCAAATAGAAGATCAAGGATTTCAATTTGGTGAGTCATATCTAGATACGTAGTTGGTTCATCAAGCAAAATAATATCTGTATCCTGCGCCAGGGTCATCGCAATCCAAGCGCGCTGCCTTTGACCTCCTGAGAGAGAATCAACTAAACGATCAGCCAGATGTTCCATGCCTGTTGCTTGCAGGGCTTTGTTGATGACCTTTTCATCTTCTTCAGACCATTGCCGATACCACTTTTGGTAAGGATACCGTCCTTGTTTGACAAGCTGCAGTACCGTCAGTCCTTCAGGGGCTACAGGGCCTTGGGGCAAAATAGCCAGCCGCTTGGCAATCTCTTTTGTCGGCAGGCTGGCTATCATTTCCTCCTCAATGAAAATAGAACCGGATTGCGGTTTTAATAAGCGGGCCAGCGAACGAAGAAGCGTGGATTTCCCACAGCCGTTGCTGCCAATAAAAACGGTAATCTCCCCTTTGGGAATTTGCAGATCCAGCTCATCAATAATAATCGTTTCTCCATAGGACAAGGTTAACGACTTCGTTTCTAATGATGGCATATGTTTTTCGCTCCTTTGTTAAGCATTTCGCTGCCTGTATAAAAGATAAATGAAGTAAGGGGCACCAAGGGCCGCCGTAAATACGCCTGCCGGCACTTCAACAGGAAGAAAAAAGGTTCGCCCGATGGAATCCGCCAGCAGCACTAAAATCGCGCCGATGACAGCAGACAAAGGCAGCAGCGCACCGAAGGAAGAGCCGACGAGCCGCCTGGCGATATGCGGCGCCATTAATCCGACAAAGCCGATGCCTCCTCCAAATGCTACCGCGCTTCCGGTTAATGCCGCGCTGATCAGCAGCAGAAGAAAACGTTGCTTTTGCACATTTTCCCCTGCTCCGACAGCGATGCCTTCCCCAAGCTCTTGAATATTGACATGCCTGATCATGATCAGGACAACGAGCAGGAGAGTAAGCGTAATGGGCGCCAACACCCAGACATTCTGCCAGCTTGATCCGTAAACAGAACCCGTAATCCAGACATTTGCCTGACTCGCCTGATGAATAGGGCCTAAGATCATAAACAAAGTAGTCAGCGACTTCATCAGCGCCCACAAGCCGACGCCGATTAAGACAAGGCGCGTCGGGGATAAACCGTCTTTCCATGCCAGCAGATAAAGCAGGAAGGTGACAATAGCTGCTCCGATAAAGGCACTTAGCGGCAGCCATTGGATGCTCACTGTCAAGGTGTTGCTTCTGTCGGTGAAAAGAGTTAAAAACAACACCACAGCGACAGAGGCTCCGCCGGTAATTCCGATAATATCAGGGGAGGCCAGCGGGTTGCGGACCACAGCTTGCAAAATGGCTCCAGCTGCCGCAAGGCTCATTCCGACAAGCACAGAAATCAGGATTCTCGGAAGGCGAAAGGAATGGACGATCAGCTGTTCAAAGTCGTCTCCCTGTCCGAGCAGTACAGTTAAAACACGCCAAGGCTGAAGAAACTGTTCTCCCATTCCGGTGCTTACAAGAAACGTGATCAATAATAAAAAAACAAAAATAGCATTTATCCAGACAGCTCTTTGATCCAGAAGAAGGGACATGCTTCCTTTTCCTAAGCGAAGCGGGAAGGATTTCTTCATGCGGTCCGTCCTCCTTTACGTGCAATGTAAATGAAAAAGGGGGTGCCGATAAAGGCTGTCATGACTCCGACCGGAACTTCCTCAGGCATAATGACATAACGGGCGCCAATATCAGCCAGCAGGAGAAGCGTGCCTCCCAACACCCCGCAATAAGGCAAAATCCAGCGATAATCATTTCCTACTAATGAACGGACGATATGAGGAATGATAATGCCGATAAAGCCGATAGGACCGGCTACAGCTACAGAGCCGCCGGCAAGCAGGATAAAGGATACGGCAATAGTCAGCTTGACTGCGCCGGTTTGCTGGCCAAGACCTTTAGCTACATCTTCTCCCATGGCTAAAAGATTAATTTTAGGCGCGGTCAGAAAAGCAAGGATGGTGGCGACGGCGAGATAAGGAAGAACCGAAAGCAAGATGTCCAGCTTTCTCCCTTGGACCGACCCTGCCAGCCAGAATAAAGCTTGATCAAGAGCCGCCTCATCCATCACTAATAGTCCTTGAGTCAAGGAAGAGAAGAGGGCGGCAATCGCTGCGCCAGCAAGGGTCAACCTCATTGGCGTAAGTCCGCCGCCTCCTGTTCCGCTGAAAAAATAAACAATGAAAGCGGCTGATGCCGCGCCGGCAAATGCTATCCATGTGAATGCTTGCAGGGAGTTAACGGAAAATACCATTAATGCAACGACGATAAAGAAGCCAGCTCCTGCATTAATCCCGAGAATATCAGGAGAAGCCAGCGGGTTTTTCATCAATGCTTGCATGAGTGCCCCCGCTATAGCGAGGCTGCTTCCTACAGCCGCTGCAATGAGCGCGCGGGGAAGGCGGACGTCCTGGATAATAATATGCTCGTTTGAACCGTCAAAATGCTGAAAGGCCTCCACCGCTGTTTTAATGTTTGTATCTGTGTAGCCCAGTACGATGCTAAGGGCCATACAAGTAAGTAGTACACCTATGCTTATAATCAATCCGAAGGCTTTTCCCTTCGTGTGTTTCAGCAGCATCTATCTTTTCTCTCCCAATGTTCCAATTTTCTTTAGGCGCTGTTCCATCAGCGGGATGTCCCATTCTAGCTGTTGCTGAAAGTAGATAGAACCAAAAGAAAACCCAGAGAACTGTTAATCGCTCTTTCACTTTCTTTTTGTTCCATGTCCCATCAGCAGCAATCCCTGCTGTGCTGTCATGCCGTCAACTTTAAGTGTAAGAGATGAATAAATCAGTGTCAATGAATTTGATAATCATTTTCAATTGTTTATTGACAAAAGAATGTTCATCCAATAATATCTTGAGTGTAAATGAAAATCATTTTCATCAAACAGGAGGATTTATATGCATACATATTTTCAGAAAAAGCGTTTTTCATCGCTGCTGGCCGCGCTTATGCTTGTGGTTGTTTTTGCACTGGCAGGCTGCGGAAGCGGAGAAAAACAAACTTCTAAAGAAAACAATGCTTCCAATGAAGGAGCCGCTTCTGAAAGCAAGTCTTACAATGTGAAGCATGCCATGGGAACAACGGAAGTAAAGGGAGAGCCTAAACGTGTGGTCATTTTGACAAATGAAGGAACAGAGGCGTTGCTGGCTTTAGGCGTGAAGCCTGTAGGTGCCGTGCAATCATGGACCGGTGACCCTTGGTACAGCCATATCAAAAGCGATATGAAAGGTGTTAAAAGTGTTGGGAACGAAGGCGAGCCAAGTGTAGAAACGATTGCTTCGCTAAAGCCTGACTTGATCATTGGCAATAAAATGCGCCATGAGAAAATTTATGGGCAATTAAGTGCCATTGCTCCGACTGTATTCTCGGAAACACTGCGCGGCGACTGGAAAGAAAACTTTAAGCTGTATGCCCAAGCAGTTAATAAAGAAGAAGAAGGAAAGCAAGTAATTGCTGATTTCGATCAGCGCGTTCAAGAATTAAAAAGCCAGCTTGGCGACAAGCTTAAGCAAAAGGTATCGATTGTCCGCTTTATGCCTGGAGATGTCCGGATTTATCATAAAGATACTTTCTCTGGCGTGATTTTAGATCAATTAGGATTTGCCCGTCCAGAAGGGCAGGACCAGCCGGATTTCGCTGAGAAGAATGTAACGAAAGAACGTATTCCTGCCATGGATGGCGACATCTTATTCTACTTCACTTATGATCCGGCAGAAAGCAAAGGAGAAGCACCGAAGCTGGAAGAAGAGTGGGTGGAAGATCCGCTATTCAAAAACCTGAGTGTAGTGAAAAACAACAATATCCATAAAGTGGATGATGCGATCTGGAACACAGCGGGCGGCGTTGTGGCAGCGAATTTATTCCTGGATGATATTGAAAAGTATTTCCTAACTGAAAAATAAAACAGAGGAAGCCCTTAAAAGTTCAACTTTTAAGGGCTTCTTTTATGAGTATGAGCCATTTTGCTCATTGGTAACGATTTCATTTAAAAACAACGTTGACAACATAATTGACAATGATTATCATTAATAATCAGTAGAATACAAAACTAAGAAGTTAGGGGTTTCACTCATGAATCAGATCGTTCGCAACGTAGGTTTTTTATTGTTATCCAGTAGTTTATTAGTAGGATGCGGAGATAACGCATCACAAGATACAGAAAGCCAAAAAGCAAGTGAAAGCACAGAGCAGGCGCAAACGAACAAGCTTGATAAAGAGGTGCAAAGCTATAAAGAATTCGCTTCAGATCAACTGGACCAGTTTGTGGTTGAGACAGAGGCATTTGTAGAAGCGGTAAAAGCAGGAGATGTTGAGAAAGCAAAGGAACTGTATGCACCGGCCCGTATGTACTTCGAACGTTCAGAGCCGATTGCAGAAAGTTTTGGTGACCTTGACCCGCGCATTGACGCCCGCTTGGCGGATGTCAAGGAAGAAGGCCAAGGAGAAGAGCAATGGTCTGGTTACCACAAGATTGAGAAAGGCCTGTGGGAAGAAGGCACAACGAAAGGCTACGAGGAAGTTGCCGATCAATTGCTGAAGGACGTAAAGGAACTTCGTGCGAAAGTGGAAACGGTCGAAGTGACACCTGATTTAATGATTACCGGAGCGGTTGATTTGTTAAACGAAGTATCAACATCGAAGATTACAGGGGAAGAGGAAATCTATTCTCATACAGACTTATATGATTTTAAAGCAAACGTAGAAGGAGCAGAGAAAATCTTTGAGATTTTCAAACCGAAGCTGCAAGAAAAAGATGCTCAGCTTGTCAAAACATTGGAAGAGAACTTCAAGACATTAAATGGATTACTGGCCAAGCATGAAGATGGCAAAGGCGGATTTGTATCATTTGAAAAATTAACGAAAGAGGATACTAAAGCCTTATCAGAAGCTGTCGATCATTTAGGGGAACCTCTAAGCCAAATGGCTATTGTAGTGGAGTGAGAATAAATGAACAATCAAGAAGAAAAATCCATCTTGCAAAAAGAAGTGTCTCGGCGTGATGTTTTAAAGATCGCAGGGATCGGGGGCGCCGGAGTGATCCTCGGTGCTTCAGGATTGACGGGAGCATTAACTGCTTTCGGCGCGAACCCGTTTATAGATGATGATCAAACGGCTGCCAATAAAGTCAAATTTTACGGCAAGCACCAGCCGGGCATTTTAACGAAGAGTCCGGAACACGTTTATTTTGTCTCGTTAAATTGTACGGCGAAGTCCAAAAAAGAGCTGAAGGAAATGTTTCAGCTCTGGACAAATTACAGTGTTCGCCTAATGAATGGACAAGTAGTCGAGCCTTATACAGAAAATAAGCTGCTTCCGGCAGGAGATACGGGCGAAGCAACAGGGCTTGACGCTTCTCATTTAACCTTGACATTCGGTGTGGGACCGAGCTTGTTTGAGAAAAAAGAGCTTGGGCTGCAGCATATGAAGCCGAAAGAGCTCGCGGATCTTCCGCATTTTCCTAAAGATCAGCTGGACCCGAACTATGTGGGCGGTGACATTTGTATCCAGGCATGTGCAGATGATCCCCAAGTCGCTTTCCATGCGGTCCGCAACTTAGTCCGTGCGGCGAGAGGAAAGGTCACGATGCGCTGGTCGCAAACAGGATTTAATTCTTATGAAATGAAAAAGAAGAAGAAGCAAACACCGCGCAATTTGTTTGCCTTTAAAGATGGAAGCGGCAACCCGAACGTGGATGATGCAAAAGCAATGAATGAAGTAGTCTGGGTGCAGCCTGGTGAATCAAAAAGCTGGCTGACAGGCGGGACGTACTTAGTGGCAAGACGCATTCAAATGCACTTGGAAACGTGGGACCGTACAGCTTTGACGGAGCAGGAGGCTACCTTCGGACGTCACCGTGACAGCGGGGCTCCGCTTGGAAAAACCGGAGAATTTGACGATATGGAGCTTGACCGGAAGGAAAACGGCCAACCGGTTGTGCCGGTTACTTCCCATGTCCATTTGGCAAAGCAGGTGAAGGACCGGATGCTTCGGCGCTCATTTTCTTATTCGGATGGCATTAACCCAAATACCGGCGCTTTTGATGCGGGTCTATTATTCCTGTCTTTCCAAAAGCATCCGAAACAATTTATTAATATCCAAAACAGTTTCGGGCGGACCGATAAATTAAACGAATACATTACCCATCGCGGCAGTGCGCTATTTGCCTGCTTCCCGGGTGTGAAAAAAGGCAGCTATCTTGGAGCGGAGTTGTTTAGCTAAGGAGAGGGTTAGATGAAAAAGCTTGTTATTTTATGTAGTTTGCTGTTGTTCCTGCTTTCTCCTATGCAACTTTCAGCGGTACAAGCCGAGGAAGATTACGGTGAGTTATTTATCTCAGTCGGCGATGCTATGATGAAAACAAAAGCGAAAGACTGGAAAGCTGTTGAAACACTGATCGGCCAGTTAAACGACGACTGGAAACAAGTAGATCCAGGTAAAAGCAAAGAAGCGGAAAAAGTAGACAAGGCATTATCAAAAGCGAACAAAGTGTTAGGCAAACATGAAAAAGAATCGATGCTTGAGGCTTTATCTGAAGTTTCGCATGCGCTGATCGCATTTGAAAAAGAGCAAAATCCGGTCGATGAAAAACAGCAGCGGCTTGAGGTGAAAACCGCCTTTATGCCAATTCTTGCTGATTTAAAAACCGTAATTGAAAAAGAAGATGGCGAAGCGGCTTATGCTCAATATCAAACATTCCTGGCAGCCTGGAACCGGAAGGAAAGCATCGTGCGTGAACAGAGCATTCCCTACTATGGACAGATTGAAACGCAAATGGGCTTTCTTCGCATCGCCCTGCTGCAGGATGAGAAGAATTTCGACCAAATAAAGGGCATTTACAATAAGCTCGAAAGCGCAGTCACTGGCTTTGCTGCCGGCAAGGAACTGAAAGCGGAGAACAACAATTACTCTTTGCAAACATTAGTTGACTTGCTGGGAAAAGCCGATCAATCCATTGATGATAACAAGCCGGAGGAGGCTGTGTCCGTACTTCAGGAGTTTTTAACTGTTTGGCCGTCTGTTGAAGGAGACGTACGCACGAGAAACGGCAGTTTATATACGAAGCTTGAAAGTGATATTCCCGTCATAGCCGGAAAGCTTTCGTCTTCAGATACCAATGTGGTGAAAGAACAACAGAAGAAAATCAAGGAATATAAACAAGCAGTTGACCTGCTGCAGGAGAAAAAGAATTATACGATGTGGGACGCAGCCCTGATCATGCTTCGCGAAGGATTAGAGGCGCTGCTCGTCGTTGCAGCCCTGATCGCTTTCTTGCGCAAAGCAAACGCTTCGCAGCATCAAAGATGGATTTGGCTCGGTGCTTTGGCTGGCGTGGTGATGAGCATCGTTGCAGCTGTATTCATCAATATTGCTTTTTCTGCCGCTGCAGCAGGGGCGAACCGTGAAGCAATCGAGGGAGTGACCGGGATACTTGCGGTCGTAATGATGATTGGTGTTGGTGTCTGGCTCCATCAAAAATCAAATATGAAAGCATGGAATCGGTATATTGAAAAGCAAATGGGCACAGCCCTGTCTACCGGAAGCATCATTTCAATGGCTTTTGTCAGCTTTCTGTCGATTTTCAGAGAAGGAGCCGAAACCATTATCTTTTATATGGGAATGGCGCCATCCATTAGCACGGGCAAATTGCTTGCCGGCATTGTGCTGGCTCTTGTCATTTTAACGGTATTTGCCTTTTTATTTATTCGATACAGTGCAAAAATTGCTGTGGGTCCTTTCTTTAAGATCGCAACTATTTTAATTTATTTCTTGGCGTTCAAAATACTTGGTGTCAGCATTCATGCCTTGCAATTGACCGGCCATATCGGCACAACACAAATTCAAAGCCTGCCGATTATTAGCTGGCTCGGTTTTTACCCGACATGGGAAACCATCGCTCCTCAGGCTGTGCTGTTAGCGATTATTGCTGTAACTGCCATATGGATTCAAAAGAAAGAGAAGGCAGCGTAAACTGCTGAAGGCGGATTATAGCTCCTTGTTGTTTTCTAGATATTTAGTGGTCTCAAGCTCCATACACCCTCAATGAAAAGCGGGTGGGATGGAGCTTTTTATTTTGCTTGTGAATGGAAGCTGTTGATTTCCAATCCATCAACAGCGTGTACAGTTTCTGCAAAAATGAAGATAAGCTTGAATATGGAAAAGGATTATTTTACTGTTTATATAGAGGGAGAGAGAGGATAAAAGGTTTAGAATAAAAAAGCCCGGGTATTAAAACATTTTATTGGGGAAAGGAGACAACAAGCGAAAGCGGGAGATAACCATGGGAAAAGATAAACTAACGCGCTGGACAGCCTATTGTCCCTGCGTCAATCAGTTTGTTAACCAAGAGCTGTCATACACTGGCCGGACCTCGGAAAAAAAAGATGTGATTACGACGTGTACAGGCATTGAAGATCGATGCTCCAATTGTCTGTTCTTAATGGGATCGCAAATATATAAATAGAAAGAGCGCGTATGGATGGATAGTTTTCTAAGGCGCGACAAAAGAAAAGGGGACCCTTCGTTCAGCTGTTTTATATAAACAAAGTCAAAAGATATATGAACTGATCGCCCAATCCACATGGAGCGATTTTTTATTTCGCCATCTGATTATGATTTGGCTGGGAAAGGGAGGAAATATATTGAGCTTTGCATTTGATCATGTTGTTCATTTTGTGGAGAATCCTGAGAAGGCGATGGCTTGTCTGCAGAAGCATGGAGTGGCATCCGCAGAAGGCGGCGTCCATGAAAACCGGGGAACGTATAATGCAGTCAGTTATTTTGGTCTAAGCTATATTGAGCTGTTAAGCACGTACGATAAAGAGCTAGTTCAACAAACGGAGCATCCTCAGCATAGTTTTTTGGAAACAGTTGTGAAGGAACAATTTACTGAAGGGTTTTCTCGGGTAGCGCTTCGAACAACAGATATGGAAGAAGCGGCACGCCGCTTTTGCCAAAAAGGGTTGGTGGTAAATGGACCCGAAGCATTTAGCCGTAAACGGCCGGATGGCAGCCTTGTGGAATGGCAGCTTCTTTATATCGGCGATCCGAATGGAGGAATGGAGCTGCCGTTTATTATTCAATGGAAAGAAGAGGACGGGGAGAGAAGAAAGGATTTGGTGGAACGGCAGGTTATTCAGCCGCATCCGTCTAAGGCAGAATTTTCTCATGTAACCTTTGCTGTCCATCAGTTGGAGAAAACAGCTGAACAGTGGGCGGACTGGCTTGGTGCTAAGGCAGGAGAGGTGTTTGTTGATGAAGCACTCCAAGCTAGGTGCCGGTCATTGGAATTTGATGGCGGACGTTTCGTGTTCAGCAGTCCGGTTGCAGATGGAGTAGTGGCAAGTATTCTTCAGGAAAAAGGAGAAGGGCCGTTTCAAGTGACTCTCTCTAGCCCGACAGACAGCTGTTCCTTTAGGATGTTTGGCGGCATTTATAAAATAGACAAGCGCTGAAAATTTCTTTTTCAGCGCTTGTCTATTTTATTTTATGGGCGAATGGGTCAGTTGATTTCCATTCCATCTTCGCTGCCATGAATCTTGAGAAATGCCCTGGACAAGCGACTTAAAGAGGTTTGTCTTTCGACCGGATCGTTTGGAAACCATTTAAAAACCAGAAAGAGTTCAGAATGATGTCATTCTAAGTTCTTTTTATATGGCTAATGGGAGAATCGTTTTATTTGGAAGGGGACAGGGTAATATAATCCCTAAGCCGTTGCTTTTTGGTTCATAGGCTTGAATAGGGTTCGTTGTCTCATACATAAAACAGGTTAAAGGAGTTGATTCGCATGGCATCCAGCCGTCCGATTCCTAAAGAGAAAGGATTAGATCACACGCTCGCCCTGCTCGAGGAAGGTTATCAATTTATACCGGAACGGCGAAGTGAGCTGCAGTCAGATATTTTTCAAACACGCATTCTCGGGCAGAAAGCGATTTGTATAGCTGGAGAAGAAGCCGCTGCCCTTTTCTATGATGAACAGCTTTTTACACGCAAGGGAGCTGCACCAAAGCATGTCCAAAAAACCTTGTTCGGAGAAAATGCGATTCAAACACTGGACGGAGAGGAGCATAAGCAGCGCAAGCGGATGTTTCTCTCGATGATGACCCCGGGCCGGCTGGATGAACTTGCTTCTATAACCCGCCGGCAATGGCAGGAGAAAGTTCCTGAGTGGGAGCAAAGGGATGAAATTGTCTTGCTGCATGAAGCGGAGGAAATCATGTGCCGGATTGCGTGTGAGTGGGCCGGTGTACCGGTGACAGAGCCTGAGGTCAAGCAGCGGGCGATCGATTTCGGCCTGATGATTGATACTTTTGCTGCCGTCGGATCAAGATATCGGGAAGGCAAGAGAGCGCGGACCAGGTCAGAAAAATGGATTGAAAAAATTATTAAGCAGATCCGTGCTAAAAAACTGCATCCGCCGGAAAATACGGCCGCTTATATTATCGCCTGGCACCGCGAATTAAATGGGAAGTTGCTGAGCGACCGCATGGCGGCTATAGAATTAATTAATATACTGCGGCCGATCGTCGCTATCGGCCGCTTTGTTACCTTTGGAGCATTGGCGCTGCACGATTATCCTAAGGCGCGCGAGAAAGTAAAAGAGGATGAAAAAAATTACAGCCAGATGTTCGTCCAAGAGGTGCGCCGCTTTTATCCGTTTGGTCCGTTTACAGGAGCAAGGGTCAGAGAAGACTTTGAATGGAGAGGGTATCCATTCAAAAAAGGCACGCTTGTCATTCTCGACATTTACGGAACGAACCATCATCCGGACCTTTGGGAAAACCCTGATGCGTTTCAGCCGGAGCGCTTTGAAGATTGGAAGGAGAGCCCGTTTTCTTTTATCCCGCAGGGCGGGGGAGATCACTACATGGGACATCGCTGTGCGGGAGAATGGGTAACGGTGCTTGTAATGAAAGAAAGCTTGGAGTTTTTAACAAGAGACATAGCCTATGAGGTGCCGGAGCAGGATTTGACCTACGATATGGGCAGAATTCCGGCTGTGCCGGCAAGCCGCTTTGTGATGAACAATGTGCGGGCAGCCAGCCGCTGAAATAATGGGGAAGAAGCGTGCTTTGGAAGTGCGCTTCTTTTCTGTTCTGCAGGCGGCCGGCTTGCAAAGGATGGAGAAAACAAGATATACTTAGTTAAACGGTAGAAACTTTTTTTGTTTTTTTAGTTTCAGTCATTGCAGGAGGATGATAAATGAAAGCTCGGATTATGAAAGCTTTTTTAGAAGAGATTGATGATAAAGGAATGAAGTTTACGATGGATGACCTGGCAAGAAGGCTGGGCATTAGTAAGCGGACGTTATACCAAAATTTTTCTTCAAAGGCGGAAATTTTGGATGCGATCATCGACTCTACCTTAGTAGAATTTGATGAAAAAACAGAGCGGATTGTAAGCGATCCAAACTTGTCGCTCATCGAGAAAATAAAAGGGGCGATTACTGTTGTCCCGAAATATCATGAATTTTACGACTGGAAAATTTTGGAGCAAATGAAAAAGACGTATCCCGAGCAATGGGAAAGAGTCAATGCTGCGCTGAATCAGTGGGATGCACTGCGTGAATTAATTGAAAAAGGTATCCGCGAAGGGCTTATTGTTGATCAAAATGTGCCTTTTCTTATTAAGGTAATTGTTGATGCCACCAATTCTACGCTTGATCGGCAGTTTTTCTTGGAAAACAGCATTACAGTTACCGAAGCATTAGATTCGATTGTTGATATTTTGTTATTTGGCCTTGTGAAAAAGGACATGAAATAAGGAATCCGGCCTGTTTAGTCCGGTTTTTTTCCTCCTTTTAAAAACTGAAAAAACAAAAATAGTTTTCTTGTTTTATATTATTCTGAAAGCGAGATGGAAGTATGGGCCTCCGTATACGTGAGGTAACGGCTGATAATTGGAAAGCAATTGCTGCTTTATCGGTCGATGAAAGTCAGAAGGAATTTATTGAAAGTAATTTGTTTTCATTGGCACAATCTAAATTTGAACCGCAATGGAAATCTGTCGGCTTATATGATGCGGATGTGCTGGTCGGATATGCTATGTATGGCCGTGATCAGTCGACAGGGCGCGTTTGGCTGGACCGATTTATGATTGACCTGCAATTTCAAGGTCAAGGCTATGCCAGCCGTTTTCTCCCCGGATTGCTTGCTGCTATTCAGCAGCACTATGATTGTGATGTGATTTATTTAAGTGTTTATCCTGAAAATGCGAGAGCACAGCATGTATATGAGAAGTTTGGATTTAAATTAAACGGCGAGATCGACAAAGCCGGATTGGTTCATGGATTGGTCATGAAGCTGGATGTACAAGAGAGGAGGACATCATGAGTTCCACATCAGCAGCACTTGAGCAATTAGACCGCCAGCCGGTAGGACGCATTTTTTTGCGCTATTTAATCCCTTCTATGATCGGCATGCTTTTGATGGCCGTTAATATTGTGGCTGACGGCATTATGGTGGGAAACAGGCTCGGTCCTGTTGCGTTGGCTGGCGTAGGGATTGCCGCTCCGGTTTACACCATTTTTGTTGCTCTTTCCCTATGGATCGGCGTCGGGGCTGCGACCAAATATTCGATAGCTATGGGAGCGAAGAAAACAGCCCATGCCCGCATGATTTTTACCCACGCTCTTTTTTCCATTTTCTTGTTCACTCTCGCAATCGGCCTGCTGGCTTTTTTCTTTCGCCACCCTCTGGCATACGCGCTGGGAGCCAACGAGGAAACCTTGCCATTTGTTTCTGATTACTTACTCGTTATTTTGCTGTTCGGCTTCGTATTTACAGTTGAAAATACCTTTAGTATCTTTGTCCGCAATGACGGGGCACCCAATCTTTCCATGGCTGCGCTCGTCGTTGCAGCGACAGTGAATATCGTACTTGATTATGTGTTTTTATATGTGTTTGATTTCGGGGTGGCAGGTGCTGCTTTTGCTACGATCATTGCCTCATTTCTAGCGATTATCGTGCTGGCGAGCCATTTTTTCAGACAAACGAATAACCTGAAAATCGTGCGTTTCTCTTTTGATAAGAAGCTGTTTTTAGGAATTATTATCGTCGGCTTCCCGAGTTTTCTTTCGGAAATAGGGATTTCGGTTTTTACGATTTCCCATAATCTTGCCTTTGAGCGTACGTCTGGAACAGATGGTGTAGCTGCTTTTTCCATTTTAAATTATGTGCATAGTGTCATGCTGATGATGTTTCTGGGGATGGGGTCAGGCATTCAGCCGCTGATCAGCTATTATCACGGAGCGGGCAATAAAGGCCGCAAGCGGGAAACTATGCAAAAAGCGACTTGGACTGCTATATTGGCGGGAGTTATTTGTTTTCTGATTGGCCAAGCTGCTGCCCAGCCGATCGTTTCCATCTTTGGCGATTTTCCGGCTGATGTAACAGCGCTTGCTGCTGCGGGGATACAATTGTTTTTTATTGCTTATCTTTTTACAGGAACCAACTTTGTGATGATGACTTACTACCAATCAGTCGGCAATGTCCGGATGGCTACATGGATAACAGCAGCCAGGGAAATTGTTGTCATGCTTGTCTTTTTGCTCGTGCTGCCGCCGATTTTAGGCATGAACGGCATTTGGCTGGCCATTCCGGCATCGGAATTTGTCGTCTTTGTGAGCATATATTTATATCAGCGCAGGGCTAAATAAAAGCGTGCCCGTTACAGCAATAAGCGAAGCGCCTGTAATGGACATCAACAGTCCCAAGCGGCAAAATAAACAAGACTGTAGA
>NZ_BCVF01000058.1 GCF_001591605.1 Bacillus badius NBRC 15713
GGATCACTGTCTGCATCCATGGCAATCCGAATAGCCATATCGCGTAAATTCTCCATGGTCCCCCTCCTTTCTCAAAGTGTAGTTTGGTTATTTCTTTTTGCTTTTCATTGCTTGGTTCTCTTTCTCTGCTTGTATATCAATAGCCACATTTAGCATGTTTAATTGATCACGAGACATTTCTATGGCTTCTGTATAAGAAACCACCTTTAAAACGATCGGGCGCCAGAAATACCATTCATCATTTACTCGCGCCCGATATGCGGTTAAATCCTTCCCCTTATTTTCCTGTTCTAAGAAAGGTAGTAGCTTCTTTGATTACTTCATCAAAGCCATCGTGTTCATCGAAATATTCCCAGGATACTTTAGGCTCAACGACTACATGTTTCATTATTTCGTCAGCCCATTTTTCTGAGGAAAATGTACCTTGATCTGTTTGAGCTCGGTCTTGAATACGTGTAAATTCACGATTGCCTGGATGTTGTAATGTATAATCTACACCTTCAACTGTTACTTGTTTTTGAGTACCGATTTTAGCCATTTTAAAAATCTCTCCCTTGTAATGAAATAATAAAGAAGCGGCCTTGTTTGACCGCTTCGTTTGATTGTTCAATTTTTTATTTTTTCGGTTACGTTTATTACGCGGACGCATAATTACTCTTGATCCGTGTAATCAAATACCTTGATTTCAAATTCCCGAGAACCCGCTTCATCCCCGTACTCTTTGCCGGCAGGCTTTTTAGCACGAGCTCGGGTACCACCGCTTTTTTCCTTTGGTTCCCCGTTATAGTTTACCCAGACTGGAAATTCCTTTCTTGATCTGGCTAGGTCATTCATGTAAGGCAAGGATGGTGAAGTCTGAGACAAGGTGATAGTAATTGTTCCAAACGGATTATGTGTTTCGGTAACAATCGGCTCCCCTTGTGCATCTGTCTTTTCAGAGAAAAAATCTTCATCCCTTTCTGAAGAGACCATAGTGCCTTCATCAAAGCCAGTAATAAAGCGACCGCCTACATTGACGGTACATTTCTTTGGATCATATGAACCCATAATTGGTTAGCCTCCTTATTTAAAAATTTCTCCCTTGATGTCTCCCTCATGAATCGCGCCTTCCGGTTTATAAGAGAAAGAAAGACCGCTATATTTACGTCCTTTTCTCTCCTCTTCTGGCATTTCACTGCGCGGCTTCGCAACAATGGTATACATCGGATTGCCAGCATCGTCTTTATCGATGATGCCTTGTGCTGTGGCAGTTTGAAGGACTGTTGTAGAAGCTCCCTCAAATAAGCTGATCCCTTCGTTGGAATAAGGAACTTTCGGAGCATTAGAGAGAGCAGTCTGAATCTCCATTTCCATGCTAAATTTCACCCAATCTTTTCCGTGCATCACATCGATGTATTCACCACTCACCACGATGCCTTCACTTGTCTGAGGCTTGCCTGCTTTCGTTACATAAGCAATGGCACCATCCTTATGAATAGGTGTTAATTCATCCGGCTGAATATCAATCGGTGTAATCCCTGTAAGTGTCTTGAATTTCCATGTCACTTTCCCAACAGTTTGATTAGCTACTTCGCCAACAAGGGCCGCATCCGGATGTTCATCATCTTTCGTGTGATAGAAAACAATGGTACGCTCATACTCTTTTGTTTTAAAGGCTGTACGATCGGAAGCGGTAGCAGCTGTTGTGACAAAGAATTTATATCGCTTCGTTTCCACGAAATCAGCAATAGCTACTCTCTCAGACAACTCGGCATCAGCAGCAATAACAAAGACCCAGTCATTGTCGTAATACTTCTCTAAAATACCGACAGGCGTGTTAACACCATCAGCGGCAGCTGGATCGTACGCAGCAATTGAAAGAGAAACAGGACGATGCTCTTGATCGAATACCGCTTTTGCTTTCGCATAAGCTTTGGTGCTTTCCGGAAAGTCCACCGCTACATCTGTTAAACTCTTATAATTCTTAAATGGCGTTTCTAAAGGTCCGGTCTTTTCTGCGAGAATCAGCGGCTTGCCAAACCCTACATACTCAGCCGGTTTAGTGATATCAATCGTTACGTTGACATCTTGTAATGGCATATGGTTATCCTCCTATTTCAATAGTTTCTATGGATTCTGTCATCAAGCGAACCTGTTCTTCCTCTGTCCGCAGCTGCACATCAAATCCATGCTTGTATTCATAATGATCAATAAGGTGAGTGGTCCGATTTTCCACATTGCCGGCAGAGCGGACAACGATATCCCTATCTTGCAGATAAGGCGTACCAGCGAAGGTGAACCAGTTTCTTAACTGAATAGCCAGCTCCCTCGCTTCGTCTACATCATCTGCAAACACGTTAAAAGAGATCGTTGTCAGCGGCTGCTCGGTGAACTTTTCATAAGCGGCCCCGCTCCCCTCATCGACAAACTGAGTAAATGCTCCGCGGCCTCTCCCTTTGATATAAGGAGAAGTCACTTTATAAGTGGCATAGGGAAGCGGCGGCACCTTGGCGCCTTCTTGATCTGCCTTCACGATTAAAAAGCCGTTATCCTCTTGGATACGGCCGATCATTTCTTTAAGGATGGCTGTTTTCATTCCCTGCCCACCTCGCCACATAAATAAAGACATCCGCGTAATCTGTATAGTCCTTGAACTGCTGGACCGTGTACGGGATGCCTTTATATTCGATTTTTTGCCCCTCTTTAAGCGGCTCGATTGTATAGAGCTTGCGATCCTTTGTAGAATAGGTGCCCGCTTCCGAATAGCGAAGATCATCATCGGAGAATGGCAAAATAACACCAAATGCTGGAACAGGAATAGGCTGCGGTTCTATCCAATCACCATTTTCATAATGTCCTTCCTCATCAATCGGCTTTTGAAAAGCAGTGAAAGGCATCCCATTCTCTATAACCATCGGGCTAAATATCATTTTCTCAGGCATTGCGTCTCACCACTTTCCATGTAACCCTCTGCCGAAGCCCGCCAGTATCAATAAGCGGATTGGAAGAACGCTTGGCGCTGATAGTTGCCCCTGCATTTGCTGGAGAACTATTAGCCATCTTTTCTTGGATATCCGCTGCTGCTATGGCCCCCATACGGTTGAACATATCCTCAACACTGATCTGGCCACTGAGAACTAAGTTCAGCTGCCGCTTTAAAAACTCGCTCCACGTTTCCTCTTTTTCATCAAAAGTGGAACGGACAAACGAGCGTTCAGGAATCGTTACAGACTCCACAAGCACAAAAAGCACTTCGAAGTCATTCCGGCCCTTTGGAACAGCTAACACATTGGTGCCATGCGGGCGGAACAAGTTAGGGAAATCACCGGCTCTTTTCCCATGAGACTCAGGACTAACAGGGATCGTTAAGTATCTCCCATTCTTTGGCGTGATTGTGATCCCGAATTCATGCACATTGGCGAGCATGGCATAGAAAGAATCATCTGCAGCAAAGATACCCACTTCTACCGCATAGCTGTTTAAATCAGCAAATATCCTTTCTAGCCTGTCCAAATTATCCTCATTCATGGTGACAGTGACACCGCTTCGATTCCTAACCATGTTAAAGCACCGTCAGATTTAGCGTTTTTTTCTTCTCTGGCACTTCCAATTCATCCAGAAGCCTTTGGTATTCAGCGCCGTAAGGAGTGGACAAGAGACCGCCAGACGCCCCTGCATTTGCGTATGTTTTTTCAAGGTCAGCCAGTTTTTCTTTCAGCACCACTTTAGGACTAATCGAAGCAAGATGAATCGTCAGATACCGGATTAGCCGCTCTTGGTATTCCTCTGGAGCATTTAACTTGGATACTTCAAGGGCTGCATCCTCAATGAGCAGCGTAAGGGTAGTGTCTGAAACTGCTGCTAAGTGAGAAGCGGTTGCTCTAATACGTTCAAGTGATGTAGTTGCCATAACCATCACTCCTGCCCATCAATGAAAGGTTCTTCATCATGCGGCTGGTTTAACACCTCTACTTGACTATCAATAGCCTTGAGAACAGTTTTTCGGTTGTTATTGCTGACTTCATCCGCTCTAAACTCTTCTAAAAGAGCAATTTCAGACGTGGCCTTAACTAGTTCAATCGCTTTATCTGCTGTCAATTTAGCAAAAGCAGAAGAAGATTCATCTTCATTCTCTTTTACAACTTCAATATCGGACATTAAATGCTGAAGCCGTGGATTCTCATACACTTTCGTGAATTTAGCCGCCTCTTCTTCAGACAGCTCATTCGTACCTGGATTCAAATACACTCCGATATGCCGTGCGTGCTCGCCTTTGTTATGAACTAACATCCTGTTTCACCTCCGAATTATTCTTCTTCGCTATCTTCGCCTTTGATATGCGCTACCTGATCAGCAATGACATCAAGAACAGTCTTTCTTTTCTCTCCCGTCTGCATTTCTTCTAAGAGGCTAAGAGAGAAGGTGTCCTTCACAAGCTCCACCGCTTCTTCAACATTCATTTCTTTCAGGCTCTTTTGTGGCACAATCTCGCCTTTTTCAATGAGCGTTTTCATAATGGCGTTGCCACTGAATTTTTTAAAGTCTTCCGGATCTACTTGGTTAGCACCCGGCACAAGCGTAACGTCTGCTGCATGACGAACGAATTTACCTTTGTTATGGACTAACATCAGATTCCATCCCCTCTCACAATAGCCATAGGATAACGGACAACCGCACCGCCTAAGCGCTCCTCGAATGGCACCTTGTAGTTAGGAAACTTGTATTCTTCCGGATGACGGACAATATCCATTGTGATCAAAATCTGAATAACAGAAGATGAGTTGTCTAGCACCAAGAAGCAGTCTGTTCCTGCATCCCCTTGTCCTTCAAGATCAGATGTGGCCACGATATTAGAGAACCAACCTTGACTACGGATATATTCCATTACTGTTTTATCTGTATTGGCGTTGTATTCTCTTTCTAATGCTTCCATGCCCCCTGGAGTTAAAACAAGCGTGTTCGCTTTGTGACCAGGCAGGCGGTTCACTAGTGAGCGTGCCTTGCGAATATCATCTACGATTTCACGGCCTGTTTTATCCTTCCACTTTGCTGAGCCGCCAGCTCCACTGTCAACAGCAAGTGTCTGAATGCCCTCTGCATTTACAACACCCGGAATATTATATTTCTTATCTCCATGCCAGATGATTCGGTTTTCCTTTTCTGCAATGGCGCGGCGAGCCCACTCTGCTTTCGCTGAATCAACAGGAATGCCTGCCATTTGCGCCTGACGTAATTCAGTGATGCTGTAACGAATAGCCGTAACAATCGAGTAGATATCCACTTTCTTACGGCGCTTATCAGCATCAACGAGTGGAATATCATCGGCACCCGGCGCAAGAATTTTCGCAGACCCAGAACGAGTAATCACATCATATCCATATGTTTCTGCAGCTGGTGGCACATCGCTTTTCACACTAAAAAGCGAGCGGCCAATCAATTCCTCTTTCTTTGGTTCATAAACTACACGGTCAATTGCTTGTAGATCCTCTGGACGGATCAATGCATCTTGTCTAAATTGCATCCCATTCATTCCTCTTCACTCCTCTTATGGTAAGTTGATTTCTACTTGTACTAATGAGCCTGTAGCGGCTTTCGATTTAAATACGGCAGTCGGAAAAGCAATCGCTCCTGCAGCATCTGCCCCAACGAATTTGCCTGTTGTCGGATCAACAGCAGCCGCTTCTCCTGTTAGTACGTCTTCTCCTGCATTCACCCAGACAACACCTTTGCGAATGACGGTAACAGGCTTGTATTTCTTGTAATGTTGGTCATCGGCGTTGTTAATCCAATCGTGAACCTCTGTTGCCATAGCAATTCCATACGGCTTTCCTGCAGCTTTTACTTGTGTAACTCCTTCCCCATCTGTTCCAAGCTGTACAGCGGCACCAAACGGAATAACCTCTTCGGCCGCTTTTGTATCTGCGCTATAGTCCTGATAATTCGCAAGCGCTCCTGGTCGGCCAGCTTCCGGCATATATTTGTCATATTGTGTGATTGGCATATAAAACGCCCTCCTTATTTAGATTGATTCATGTTTAAGCGTTGTGATCTCATTTCAGCGAGTTGTTTGTTAGTAGCAGCTGCTCCGTCACCTGAGAATAAATGATTGGCGCCAGTGGAAGAGAATCCTTCTTGTTTGACCTGACCAATCGTTGCATCATAAAAGGCATTCACATAGTCATCAGACTTGCCATCACCTTTAAAGTCCGGCTTCGCCTTCTGAATGACCGCTTCCTTGATCTCGCGCTCTGACTTTCCAGTGAAGTCGAATGAATCACCAAGCATTGTTTTGGCACCACTAATCAACTGCACGCGAGCTTCTACTTTCTTATCCAGTTCATCAGCGGACAGCTGTTGTTTTTGCGCTTCTTGCAGATCAGCTTCTGCCTTTTGAAGCTTGGCTTCTTGTGCATCGAATCGGCCTTGCAACGTGTCAAACTCTTTCACTTTCGTAGAAGCAGCATCTAACTGAGCATGGAGCGTATCAAGCCGCGCCTTAATCATTGGATCTACTTCATAATCTTTACCGTCAATTTTGTATGTTGGCATGTTTCCTTTTCCTCCCTCATTTTCAATCTGCCATGCATCCGAGTCATTGCGAATGGCTACTTCCGGCCCCGCTCTTCCCTTGTCTACAATGGCTATATGGTTAATTTCTAAATTCCTTTGAACAAACTGATAAGCATCACCGTTATAGGAACCCTGTTCAGCAACTACATCCGACAGAAAACCAATGCTGATTTCCCTTTTACCATCCCGAATCTTCTGGATTAATGCTTCATCAGTGATCGTCATGGATACGTAAAGCTTTAAATTTCGGACAGTTGCATCAGTATGAGACATTCCTTTTGCATAGCGGTTATAGTTTTTCAACGTAACCGGCTCATTGGGATGATCGTCTGTCACTGGCTTAGATCGGGCCGAGCGGATGGTTCTGTCGCTGAATATTTCATCAGGCAGCTTGGCTTCCATCTGGATAGTTCCGTCTTGCCGCTGATATGGAAAAACGCCAGGGCGGGTAATCGGCACGGTGACCGTTAAATAACCCTCTGGCGTTTCGTCATAATCCGTAATAAATGCTCTGTCAAAGCGTTGATTCTTCACACATCCTCACCCCCTTCTTGCGGCTATTCGACTTACAGCGTGTAACCTATAATGCAAACACCCTTAGCGTGTTTATGATTAAGGTTCTCGTCATAAGTCGCTTTGTAATATGCAAGCTTTTTCTCCAAGTTCCCAGGAGGATTGGTGATAAGTTCTGGATAATCAAATCCTGGCATTTCAACGAATACTCCAAGGCCCGCTTCTGCTGCCATCGCTTGCTCAAATGCCTGTTCAAGCTCTTCCATAGTGCTCAGTTCCCAATCTTTCATGTTCTCACCTCCTTTTACGTTTCTCATTCTGTTTATTCTTTTCGAAGAGACTACGCCGAATGTCTGCTATTTCTTTTTTGTGAAAGTCTTTTAATTGTTCCAGTTCTGCTGCCACTAGCACTTCTCTGAAAGCAAGCATTTTAACGAACTCTGCATCATCAGCGATAAGAGTACCTTGAGAAAACTCCTGTAGCTTTCTCTGATAGGCCTCAAAGAGTTCTGCCGGTGTCTTTTTCATTTTCTTCATGAGCGATCCCCTTTCAGACAATAAAAAAGACTATCCTTGTCGGAAGTCTGTTAAACGTAATTGCTCAAAAGTTTTCTCAAGTTCTTTTCTAATTGCTTCTTTCACTTCACTCGGTCCCCCAGAGATATTAATAGTCGGATCACAAACTACTGTTGGGCGATTCTTTGACATCCTCTCAAGAGAAGCAGCAATGCTCTTTAATGATCTATCAATGCTTTTGGCTGTTTTGTCATCCATTAGATTCACCTTCTTTTTTCACTACATAAAATCCTCTTAACAGAGCAAGGAAATCTTCAGGTTCAAACGCGTTTAGAGGAGCCAATGAAGGAGCATCACTATTCATAAAATGGCGCAAATTTTCATTGACACTACCTTTAATTCTATTCAACAAAAACGCATGCTCTTGCTCTGGAGTAACCTCAAGTTTAGTGCCGGGAATTTCGCTCTCTTCTTTATCAAGCAATGCAATTAGTAATGCAATTTCTTGAGGCGTGCCCTCATACTCTGTTATTCTAGTGACTTCACCTACTGATTTATACACTTCATATTTCATTCGCTTTCCTCCTCTTCCCATTCCCAATTTGTTTCATCGTTTTTTAACCACGAATTACTGACTTTGTATTCATCGGTAACCAACTCATATTCTTCGACTAGCAAATGTTCATATTTGTTAAAGTAAAAGGTATTTTCTTTTATAAATTCGTCAGCTTTTAAAAATGCTTTTTCTAAATCTGCATATATGCCTATTTCATGGTAATCACCTTCAAAATAGTCGCCATGTATATAGTTGACTCGATAGAAACCCAACTTACTCCCCCTACTCAAACACAGGCATAGCCACACACCTGCAGTTGTAATCAGTCCCGGGCAATCCAACAGCGGGAGGATTAGCATACTCAAAAACTTTGCCCTCCAGCTTCTCATGAGAATCCCGCACCCGCTCATCCTTTGATGTGCTCCACTTGAACTTTTCAGCCCCCATTGCCTTATGCCGCTTGGCAGTCATCTGACCGAGAATGGAACCGGACTGATCACGAGCAATAAACTTTGCCCGCTTCTCTGACATGCCGATCCGCTGCACCAGCTGCTCCCGAATCTCTTTCGGACTGCTGCCATTCTTTACACCTTGGTAGACAATGCTCTCAACCTTCGGAAAGTATTCATCCCGAATGGTGCTAATGTAGCTGACATTCTCCATGATAGAGGTACGCATGAATTCATCCAGCCAAGGTTCGTTCTGGGTTGGATCGATTCCTCTCACCCTGCCCTGATCCTGCATGTTCTTTTTGTTGAATACATTGATCGAATTAACAAAGCGGGTTGCTGTGTTCAGAATCTTATTAGAAGAGAAAATGCCAAGGGATAGACCTTTCATGAGCTCAATAGCCTGACGGATTATATCAAGCGGTCCATCTACTGAGTAGGAGCGGCTATCCTGCCGAGTCTGATAAAGTTTGATCTGCGGTTTAATATGTTCATCAAACACGCTCAATGTAACCTTTCCCAGTTCGTCTGTTAGCTTTTTCAGGTCTCGGTAATACTGAACCATTACAGCGTCAGGAAAACGAGTAGGAGGCAATTTTCTAGCCATTGTTGCCACGCTCTTTCCAAGCGGCATAAACTTCCTGCGCCATCTTTTCAAAGTCTGCTGAATCACCGGAGTATTTAAGCAGGTCAGTCAATCCAAAACGAGCAAAGCGGGCTTCTCTTACTTCGTCTACTTGCAACACGCCATTGGTTATATAAATAGCATCCGTTTCAGCAATCAACTTCCTAATCTCCGCATCCGTCTTGGCATCCACTTCCCAAAGAGGATTAAAGCTAATATCAAACTCAACTTTATCTGGATCAATCTGGCCGCCAAGTTCATCAGAGGATAACAACAGCAAACGAATCAGCCGCTCCAAGTGTGGCCGCATTTCATTCTCTTGGTCTGCTACAATGCGAGAATAATAGTTCATGACATCGTATTGCGCCCCTGCAATCCTGCCGGCTTCCTGCCCTTTGATAACCGTCTTTGGCATCCGAGCGGCGCCTGCAAGCATATCCCAAACATAATCAAGCAAATCTTTAATGCCAGCTGTGTTGGTGGATTCTTTCCGCAGATCTTCGTCAGCAGCAATAATAGCAAGTGCCTCTGTCCGGAACATGAAGTCCATGAGCGTGCCAAGCTCCCGCTTCTCTTCCGCTTTCATGTCCTTAACACCATCACTTTTATAAATCTTAAAAGCATAGTCATAAAGGATTTGACCAACGGACCACAAAGAAGTATCTAGCACGGTGATGATGTCATATAGCGGCTCAAGCAAGGACTGTCCTCTATATTCGTCCTCTAATCGCCTTGTTTGGTCATGAATCAATCTGGAAGCATGCACAAGCGTATTCTCCATACCAGCAATCATTGTACCTGTACGAGAGCGGCGATTAATCTCAAACATTTCCACCTGGCCGAAGGTTGGACTAAACATATCCTCATTCAAAAGAAAATCATTCACTTTCATGCCAGAGAAAGCGTGAAGATAATCGACTCTTTTTAGATTTTTTTCATCTAAAGGCTGCGCTAAGTTGAAGTTAGTATCTTGCGTGACACCTAAAGAGATAAAGCCATCGCCCCTCAGCCGCTCATACCGCCGCATTTCTTTATACGCTTCCCGAGCTTTCAGGTCCCGAAGTTTAGACATAATGGCATCCCGAAGCTTTACATCTTGCATCTTCAACGTGAACCAGCTGCGCGTCATATCCTCCGCTGGTATATCAATGATGTTCTGTACAATACGGTTGTTTGCGTACAGAGAGGAGATTTCCTCATCAGTCAGCTTCCTTCTAAGAGAAGGCTTCTGCCGGACTAGCGCGTCCTGTGTATGCCCTTTTCCATGCCCAACCATAAAGTCATTCCGCATTTGTTTCTTTGCTGCATCAATGGTTTTCATTCAATCACCACCTTCCTGATATCCGGGCTAATCATTCATAGAGCGGACGGGTCAATATAATTTCTAACGCCTGTTTTTCTGTAAAACCTTCAGCTATCAAACTTTCATATCTCGCTTTTAATAACTTTGAGGTTATCTTCGCATTTTCAATCAAGTAAGGAAGCTTTTCTTTGCTTTCATCTATCATCATTTCTGCTTCTAAATTAGTTATTTTTCCATTCATTTCATCAGGCATTTTTATTTCCTCCCCATTAATCGTTTATAACGGTCGAGCGGGTTGCTCTTCGCTGTCTGCAGCTTATTAAGAGCCTGTGTAGCAGCATCGACCATATCATCATGCTTTCCATTCGGAAAAGCGGTGGCTTCTTCGATAAAGTCATTCACCCATGGTGCAATGCTTGGATGTGGCAAATACACATTTCCTGCTTCCACAAGCGGAGAAACAGCATTTGCTCTCACTTCTTTACCGCCTTCCGGATTGACGGCAATTAACCCGCTGATTTCATCCTGCAGCATCTGGATGACAGCAGGCCCATTCGCTTTATCCTCGACATACTTTGCTTTTGCATCGGGCCACTTTTCTGACATGTGTCGTATTGCCTTCAGTGTTTCCGGCAGATTCATCCGGTTTCTGTCCTGGTCTAACAAGTAAAAGTTCGCTTGTTTCTTTCCCCATACCTGACCAACAACAAAGTCAGAAGTTTTGCTGTCTTTAAAGGTACAGTCCCAAGACTGCGCTTGTTTATCCCATATCCGCGGCAAATCTTCCGGCATGTAGAACTTCCACCAATGACGATTGAAAATATTCCCGCCTGCAGGTGATGGCCGCTGTTGAAATAACGCTGCCCATGTACGGGAACCAACTTCAATCTTTTTGTTTTCTGCCCATTCTTCATCAAATCCCAGTTCTGGACAAAGCGGTTCTCCTACTTCCCTGCCAAGCGCATCGTCTTCATCCTCTGCGATAGCCGGGAGCCGGAGCCGCTGCCATGTATAAGGAGAGCGTTCAAGCAATCTCCCGATAATGTCATCTTCATGCCAGCGGGTCATGATGACAACGACAGAGCCTCCTTTATGCAAACGAGTTGATAAGGTGCTCTCCCACTCTGCCCATACCTTTTCACGAATGGTATTTGAATTGGCTTCCTCAGCATTTTTAAACGGGTCATCGATCAGGAGCAGATCCGCTCCCTCACCAGTGATAGAACCGCCAATACCAGTAGCAATCATTCCGCCGCGTTTTCCTTGAATTCCCCAGTTATTTTGAGCGGCATTGACTGAGGATATCTCCACATCAAAAAGAGCCCTTCCATACTCCTCCACCTTTTGGCGGTTCAGCCGGCCGAATTTACGAGCCAGTGAATCAGAGTAAGAAGCGGCTATCACTCGTTTTTCTGGATTTTTAGAAATGAAATAAGAGGGGAATGATTCTGTCACCGTCATTGACTTACCATGACGCGGCGGCATTTCAATCATGATGAAACGTTGCTCGCCATTAGCAACCGGCTCTAAATGCTCACAAATAAATTCAGTATGTCTGAAATGCGTATAATTTCCACGATGAACATGGACCACATAATCACGAAATGAGCGGCGCGCTAGTTCCTGCTGTGCCAGTTTGGCTATAGCTTGCCGCTGTTCATTTGTCAGAGTTGGCAAGTTTCCTCAACTCCTCAATCGATAAGCCAGACAGATCGATGTTGTTTGTTAATTCGCCAGAATGCTCAATGTCCTGTTTATCTCGCCACTTATCTGGACGGCGATTCTTCAGCCAAAAGATTTGAGCTGTCGTATCTGGAGCCTGCTTCTTCTTCACCTTTTTGGTGAGCCGCAATTCTGTCCGGACAATCGTGCCATCTTCTTTTACATAAGGCCTCTCAATCTCAAACTCCTCATACGTTTCTTCCTCGTATTCATAGCCAAGCGCCCGCATGTACAAGGCATCTTCTACCCGATAATCAGCAATTGCCTTGTTTACTTTTAAGGACTCCGATAATTCCGGATATTTATTCTTATATTCGTTGAAAGAAGACACCGAAACGCCGAGACGCTTGCATATTTCCTCTTCTGTTAAGCCTTCTCTGCACCAATGACCAATCTCTTCAAGACGCGGAAAAACATGTGTATCATACTTGTTTTTCCGCCCCCGCTTATTCCCTAACTTCTTTCGTGACATTATTTCATCACCTCATCCCCCTTTATTTTTAGACATAGAAAAAACACCCCGAAGGGTGCTTGTGATTAGTTTAATACTTCCGCAAAGGCTCTTTCTAAATACTGATCAAACTTATAATCATTCAAATATCCGCCTGACACACTTATACACGCTTCACTACTAGAAGGAGCAATAAGTTCATCAATTTTATAAAATTCCACTTCTCCTCTAGCCCTAGTGTATATTTCAATGCTTTCAATATTACGCTTAAAAACTAATTTGTTTTCTTTGATAACCATTTCAGCAAAGAATTCTTCATCATTTAAACGGTAGTCTATCTCAATTTCCCCTCTAGACACAGGGATGAATTCTTCAATATTCTCTTCAAATTGCTCAACACAATCATTGATAAAATTCTCAGCCTCATCTAGCTTTGTTTTTACTTCTAAATCTTGAACATAATCTTGTCTCAAACGTTGTAATAGTCGGCTTTCAAAGCTCATTCCATCATCTCCTTCACCTTACATTTCGACAAAAGGAGATATTTTCCTGCTACCTTTGAACCAATTTAAATTATTTTGTCGTGCATCTTCCTACTAATAGGGCATATGCACGACAAGAAAGATAATAAAAAATAGCCTTTTCTCAAGAAACGAGAAAAAGGCTGCCGTTTTTACGATTTTCAATTTTATGTTCTGCTCGTTCTAAATACGTTTGTACAGAAGATTTACTGATTCCTAATAATTCTGCTGTGTACTCATAGGACAATCCTTCTGCTCTGATTAATGTAAATACATCCCTTTCTCTCTTTGTTAGATCCCCAAGCACATCGTCCAACAGCCACTGTTCATCTGCAGTCAGCTTTCTCTCTTCAATAACCGCCCGATTAGGAACGACCGCTTCAAGTAACTTCGGGTCCAATGTATAAGCACCACTCCTGTCCGCTCCACGTCTTGCATCTGGATAACGGCCAGACATCATCCACTGAATCACGAATTCCATTTCATTAATCATGCTATTAATTAGTGTTTTATCCTGTAAATCTAGCTCTGTTAATTCTTCCTTTACTTCAATAGCCGCTTTCATTTCTTTCAATGCCCGAAGTGACTGCTTATATTCAAAAATAAGAGTTCTCATATTAGTATCACTCATCGCTTAAACGCGCCTCCTCGTCCTCTTTTCAACGTTTGCATATTAACGCCCATCAAGTACCGTAAATCGCTATCAGACAAAGACTCCGGCTTTCT
>NZ_BCVF01000059.1 GCF_001591605.1 Bacillus badius NBRC 15713
GTGGAAAGCAACACGCTTCCATTCATCAGCACAATAAAAAAGACTCCAAGTAAGCTCGACGTTCATCGAAGTTGCTTGGAGTCTCAAGCAGCTCAAACACTGCTTTTTTTATTTATTCGTAGTCATTTGAGATTTTTAGCTTATCAATAATTGTAAAGAAGATACTGACGAGAATGGCGATGACTGTCGCAAGAGCCATTCCTTTTAATTCAAAGTCCTGAATTTTTAAAGTGGCGCCGCTAAGGCCAATAACGAGCACAACAGTCGTTAAAATCATATTGGTCGCCTTAGAATAATCCACTTTCGATTCCACGAGCATCCGCAAACCGGATACAGCGATGCTTCCGAACAACAGGAGGGAAAGGCCGCCCATGACCGCCGCTGGAATCGTGGAAATTAAAGCTGCCAGCTTGCCGAGAAACGACAGGATAATAGCCATGACGGCCGCTCCGCCGATTACCCAGGTTGAATACACTTTCGTTAGAGCCAAAACGCCGATATTCTCCCCATAGGTCGTATTCGGCGTTGAGCCGACGAAGCCGGAAATCACGGTTGAAATCCCATTGCCGAGTAAAGAAGTGCCAAGGCCCGGCTTTTTCATTAAGTCCCGGTCAACGATATTTTGTGTAACAACCAGATGGCCGATATGTTCAGCAATAACAACGAGAGAAGCCGGCAAAATGATCATAATGCTGGACCAGTCAAACTCTGGACGGTAGAAGGTTGGCAAAGCAAACCAGGCCGCTTCTTTGACCGGCTGAAAGTCAACAAGCCCATAAAAGACAGCAATAATATAGCCCGCTACAATGCCGATAAGGATCGGAATAATCCGCAAAAATCCGCGGAACATGACGTTGCCGATAATGGTGATCCCAAGCGTCAGCAAGGAAACGGTAATCACATCCCGATCAGGTATCCATTTGGCCGGATCGGCATCCCCTGATGGAATCAATCCTGCCATGCCGGCAGCAACTGGCACTAACTCAAGACCGATGACGGCAACAATGGCTCCCATAGCTGCAGGCGGAAAAATAACATCCACCCATTTTGTTCCGACTGCCCGAATAATAAGCGCGACTAAAATAAAGACAATCCCTGTAGCAATGAAACCGCCAAGCGCCATTCCATAGCTTTTGGTTGATAAAACAAAGAGCACCGGTGAAATAAAGGCAAAGCTGGAACCGAGGTACGCAGGAATTTGGCCTTTACACAAAATGAGATAAATTAACGTTCCAACACCATTCATTAATAAAATGGTGGCCGGATTGATCCCGAATAAAACTGGGACAAGCACCGTTGACCCGAACATCGCGAACAAGTGCTGCAAACTAAGCGGGATCATCGCCGGAATTGGCGGCCGCTCATCAACTTGATAGGTACGCATAAATACCCTCCCTTTATCCAACACAAATTGTAGCTATTATACAGCAAGTCGGCGTGGGATTTCTATAAGAAATTAAAATATTTATGAAAATCAGGAGGCTCCCTCTGTTTAGTCTAGTGTATTACGGACAAACCATTCCTATGAAAAAAATCACCATCCAGAGATGGCGATTTTCAATTATTCGCTAGTAGTTTCTACGGGGATTCCCGCTGCCATCAAATCATTTTCATCAAACAGCCCATCCCCATTGATATCGACGTTGACATCATTGACATCAATCACTCCGTCTCCATTTATATCGCTAATGCTGCTGGCTCCATCATCTGCAGGCGGCTGCCAGCTGTCGGTGCCTGCATCCGGCGCGTTCATATCCTCCTCATATATTTCAGTGGCAGGAGAGTCTTCTTCGTATGTATCTCCTTCACCTGCCGGCTGTTCCGGCACGTCATATTCCTCATCGTACTCATTATCGTCTGTTTCTGGAGCCGCCTCTTCCTCATCGAAATAGCCCTCTTCCTCCCAGAAGTCCTGATAAAAGAGGTCGCCATTTTCATTGTAGAATAAGGCACTGACTTCTGCTTCTGTCATTGGTTTCTGAATCCATTCCTGAATTAGGCTATGAATGCTTTTTACCGGGATGCTGAAGCCGATCGCGTCTTGGCCCATTTGTTTAGCGGAGTTGATGGCAAGCACTTTCCCGGTTGTTTTGGACACGAGAGGACCGCCGCTGCTGCCGGGGGCGATAGCAGCAGACGTTTGATAAACGCCGTCATAGGAGAAGTCCCCGATATAAAAGCTGCGGTCTACACCGGTAATATGACCAAGAGTCGCCGTGTTTTCAAGCGAAAGCGGGCTGCCAAAAGCGATTACCTCCTCACCGACTTTGGCTTTGCTGCTCTTTTCAAGTGAGAGCGGGATCTGTCCGGCTAGGTCAGGCACCCGAATGACGGCGACATCCACCGTATTTGAATAACCGATAATTTTCCCGTCATGGGTGTTGCCATTTTTATCTTTTACACTTACTGCATGAGATCCCTCGACTACATGAGCATTCGTCACGACGTCCCCTTGTTTATTGACAAGGAAGCCGGAGCCTTGGCCGGTATCTGTGAACAGCGTATATACTTTCATCTGCGCTTCTGCAATAATGTCTGTTAAGGCTTTTTGTTCTTTTTTCGATAGGTTTTTTGGAAGAGCAACAGTTTGCTTGGCCGTTTCAGCGGGCGGCTGATTCGTTCCTTTGACTGGAGCTATAGCGGTTTCTTTTGGTGTTTCTTTGCCGGATTCTGAAAACATATAGATGATCGCCCCGGCAAAGGCAACAATACTGATGAGGCAAAGAGTAAATAAAAGCTTCACAGGGGAAAAGGCTTTCTTCTTTGATCCGCAGCCAGGGCAAAAGCGTGCTTGGCTGCCCATATTTGATCCGCAGCGCGGGCAATACATAGAAAACACCTCCATAATAGTAAAATAGTTTCATTTATTATTATAAGCAATAAGCATTATATAAGGAATAAAATATAGGAAAAAAGTCTTTTTAGGAAGCGGCAAAAGAAACAGCCATTCTCTTTTCTGTTTTTTAAGGACGTTTTCTTGAAGAGGAAGAAGAGAGAGAAAAGAAAGAGAAGGCGAACGAAAATATAAAAAAGACAAAAAATGTTCGTAATTTTTTCGAGGCGCTTTAGTAAAGCAATGAAAGCGGTATCAGCAAGAAAGATAAGGAAAAGTTGACGGACCGCCCCTTGATAAGTAGGAAGGAATAATTTATAATTCATGAATATTATTAATGTATAAATTTTCAGATTTCCAAATTTAAAATGAATGAGGGAGTTCACGTGAAGAGAGTATACAATTTTTCGGCAGGACCTTCAATGTTGCCGCTGCCAGTATTGGAAAAAGCACAAACAGAATTAGTCAATTATGCAGACTCTGGTATGTCAGTCATGGAGTTAAGCCATCGTTCGGGATTATTCACAGACATCATTACCGGGGCGGAGCAGTTGCTGAGAGATTTAATGAACATTCCGGATAATTATAAAGTACTGTTTGTTCAAGGAGGCGCTTCGCAGCAATTTGCTATGGTGCCGCTTAACCTGCTTTCAAACAGCAAAAAAGCGGATTATGTGAACACCGGTTCATGGTCTAAAAAAGCGATTAAGGAAGCGAAGAAGTATGGAGAGGTTCGCGTTATTGCTTCTTCAGAAGATAAAAACTTCAGCTACATTCCTGAAGTAACGAGCAGCATGATTGATCCGGAAGCGGATTATGTACATATTACGACGAACAATACTATAGAAGGAACAGCCTTCCAAAACATTCCTGATACAGGCGGTGTGCCGCTTGTCGCAGATATGTCTTCTAATATTTTATCGGAAGAAATTGATGTATCGAAATTCGGTTTAATTTATGCGGGTGCTCAGAAGAACATTGGTCCGGCTGGATTGACGGTTGTCATTATTAGAGAAGACTTGATCGGCCATGCGCCGGAAAGCTGCCCGACAATGCTGGATTACAAAACGCACAGCGAAAGCGGTTCTTTATATAATACACCGCCAACGTACGGCATCTATATGGCCAAGCTTGTATTTGAGTGGCTGAAGGAGCTTGGAGGATTAAAGGAAATGGAGAAGATTAACCGGAAAAAAGCAGAGCTGCTTTACGGTTTTCTTGGTCAATCAGCTATGTTCCAATCTCCGGTTCAAGAAGACAGCCGTTCCATTATGAACATTCCTTTCGTGTCGCCATCTGCTGAACTTGATGCGGCATTCGTGAAGGAAGCCAAGGAAGCGGGACTTGAAACATTAAAAGGCCACCGCTCTGTTGGCGGCATGCGCGCAAGTATTTATAATGCCATGCCGGTTGAAGGGGTCGAAGCCCTGGTTGAATTTATGAAACACTTCGAAGAAAAACATGCACAATAAAAGGGGAGACGGACAGTTGTTTACTATTCAAACGCTAAATAATATTGCCCAATGCGGCTTGAACGTTTTTGATGAAGAAAACTTTACGATCGACAATGATAGCCAAAATCCTGATGCCATTGTTTTGCGCAGCTTTAACATGCATGATATGGAAATCGGTGATAATGTGAAAGCTGTTGCCCGTGCCGGTGCAGGTGTAAATAACATTCCGGTCAGCGATTATACAGAACGCGGCATCGTTGTTTTTAATACACCGGGAGCCAATGCCAATGCAGTAAAAGAGCTTGTGCTCACTTCTTTGATGGCTTCTTCTCGTAACGTATTTGCGGGCATCGCCTGGACGAGAGATCTTCAAGGCCAAGGAGACCAAATTCCGAAGCTTGTGGAAGCCGGCAAAAAGCAGTTTGTCGGAAAAGAAATCAAAGGAAAAACACTTGGTGTCATTGGTCTTGGTGCTGTCGGCGCGCTTGTTGCCAACGATGCACTCGACTTGGATATGGATGTCATCGGCTTTGATCCGTTTATCTCTGTAGATACAGCATGGAATTTATCCCGCAACGTTCAGCGTGCTATGACGATTGAGCAGCTGTTTGCAAACAGTGACTACATTACCGTTCACGTGCCGCTGACAGACAACACAAAAGGCATGTTCAATGAAAAGGCGTTTGATATAATGAAAGAAGGCGTGCATATACTGAACTTCTCCCGCGGCGAGCTTGTGAACGAGCAAGACATGGCCGTTGCACTTGAAAGCGGAAAAGTTGGCAAATATATTACGGACTTCCCGAATGAAAACGTCTTGAAAATGAAAAACGCTGTGCCGATTCCGCATCTTGGCGCTTCTACGAAAGAGTCAGAAGAAAATTGTGCTATCATGGCATCTCGCCAAGTAAAGGATTTCTTAGAAACAGGGAATATCAGAAACTCTGTGAATATGCCAAATGCATCTATTCCTTATACAGGAAAGCGCCGTGTAACTGTTTATCACCGCAACATTCCAAACATGGTTGGGCAAATTACTTCTGCTTTGTCTGATTACAGCTTAAATATTGCGGACATGGTGAACAGAAGCCGTGGTGATTATGCTTATACAATGATTGACATTGATAATAAAGTCAATGGCGATGTCATCCCAGGATTAAAGGAAAAAATCGGCCAAATTGAAGGCGTAGTAACTATCCGCGTCATTTAATAAATGAAAAATCTGCAGCCGCTCTAGAAGCGGCTGCAGATTTTTTTTGTGAATGGAAAAAATATATAAATAAATGAAACTATTTCCCTTTCTTTTACGTTATTATTAAATGGGTAAACAAAAAAGTTAGGAGGATAACATAAAATGAGAATGTGGAAAAAGGTGCTGGCCGCCGGGGTTTCTGCGGCGATGGTTTTTCCGACAGCAACCGGCGCAGCTGTACATAATGGAGAAGTCCATGCGATTAAGCAAGCTTCTGAACAAGTGCCGATTACTGCGGCAGCTTCTGAAAAAAACAAAGAAGCATATAAGAAACTGAAGGAAATGAATGAACTGATTGATACGGATACGTTAGTTATCAAATACAGCAAGCCGCTGGGCAAAAGCGTTCATAAAAAAGCGGGAACAACTCTCGTCCGCTCACTGCCCCAGCTTGGCTATGATGTAGTCCGCGTGCCAAAATCCAAAAAAGTAAGCGAAGCGGTGAAGGTATACCGCCAGCAAAAAGGAGTCAGTTCTATCACTCCAAGCGTGAAATACAAACAGTTTGCTGCGCAAGGTGATCCGAAGAAAAGCAAAATGCATCATTTACCAATGCTGAATATTGATAAATCCCTTAAGCTCGCCGGCAAACATAAAGTAACAGTGGCAGTGGTAGACGGAGGTGTTGATTACAAGCACCCGGATTTACAAGGACAACTGCTGCCGCCGTATAATGCAGCTAATCCGGCAAGCAATCCGGTTCGCGATATGCATGGCACCCATGTGGCAGGAATTATTGCTTCTAAAGCGAACAACGGCATTGGCGGGCATGGGGTAAATCCGAATGCCAAGATCTTGCCTGTGGATGTTTTCAATGGCAAAACGTCAGCTAATGACTTTACGATCGCTGAAGGTATTTTGTATGCGGTGTCCAAAGGCGCTGATGTCATTAACTTGAGTCTTGGCGGCTTTGCTTCCTCGCCTCTTGTGGAAGAAGCTGTTCGAGAAGCCATTGACAGCGGGGTGGTCGTTGTGGCAGCTGCCGGTAATGAGGCGACAGATATGTACTCCTATCCTGCCGCCTATCCTGGAGTGATCAGCGTCGGAAATATTGACCGCAATAAAAAGCTGTCTGACAGCTCTAACTTCGGTCCTTCTGTCGATGTAGTTGCACCTGGAGAAGATATTTATAACACAGGCTTTGAAAAGGACGGGAAGGGTTCCAGCTTTGCTTCATTAACGGGAACATCTATGGCTTCGCCAATGGTAGCCGGAGTCGCTTCTCTGTTAAAGTCCAAATATCCGCAGCTGACAGCCTATGACATTGAAAATATTCTCGAAAGAACGGCCACTGATCTGGGTGCCAAAGGGTATGATACAAAGTATGCGAACGGATTGGTCAATCCGCTGGCTGCCCTTTCCTATGATATTAAGAAACTGCCAAAACAGCCGGTAGTAACAGGAGACACACTGATCCGTTCTGCCAAGCCGCTGAAGGCTGGCAAAAACACGCTGAAGGGCCAGATTAAGACACCTGGGGAAACACATTGGTTCAAAGTGGATTTAAACGAAAATGAACATGTTCAGACAATCTTAGAAGGAAGCAGTGACTACGATTACGGTATGGATTTTTACTTTATTCCTGAAGGAGCAGAGTCTGAGGAAGGCATGCTGATGGAGCATAACAAAGGCCGTGCCGGAGAGCAAGAAGGCTCTTTATTTACAGCTGAAGAAAAAGGCACACTCGTGATCGGAGTAAAAGACGTCAATGGGAATTACAACGCCTCCGGTTTATCAGCTTACACATTTACAGCGGAAAAGATTACTGGACTAAAGGCTGATCCTGATACGTCGGAGAATCCGGTGAAAATTACTTCGCTTCCTTACAAAAAAGGGGACTTTACACTGTTCCCGCAAGAGGCAGGTGCTCCGGACTACGATCATTTCACCATCGCAGTCGATGAAGCGAAAGTTGTTTCCATCTCTTTATCCGCTTTGCCTGGAGTCAATTCAGCGATGAGATTGTCGGTTGTCACTCAGGATGAAAAGGAAAGAACAGAGGAAATAGTCGCTGAAGCGGATGATCATGGCAGCAGCCAAGGAGAATCCCTTTCGTTCAAAGCCGTTCCTGGAGTAGAGTATAAGCTCGCAGTCACAAATGAGGCATTTGGCGGCATGGAAGGTATGGGCTCGCTTCTTGATATGTTGACAATGAATCCGGGAGATATGGAATTCGGTGATTATACGGCATCCGCTTATCCGTATGAGTTAAAAGTAGAAGAAAAGCAGCTTCCTGAAGATGAAGACGGCTTGCCATTTAAAGAGGACCTGGAAACAGCCCTTGAAGAAGGCAGCCTGAGTCCTGAGAAATACGCGGAAGCCAAGGCAGCCGCTGCGTTAGACGGCACGATTGATGAAGAAGAACCGTCTGAAGAAATGGACGATAAGCTGACAAAAGCCATTCTGGCGAATGCAAGACCTTATACGCTCGGAAAAGACCTGTCCGGCTATTTCCAAGTAGAAGCCGATGAAGATTACTATTCTTTCACTCCGGCTCAAAACGGTGTGTATGAGTTTGATGTGCAAAAAGGCTCAAGCCAATTTCCGGTAGTGTCCATTCTCCAGCATGATAAGGAAACAGGAGAGTTAATTCCTATCTCCGGCGGAGAAGACGACATGCTTGGCGCGATTATGGCCATGCTTGGCGGCAAGCAGACGAATCAGACGACAATCGCGCTGAAAAAAGGGGAAACTTACATTTTGCGTCTAGCAAATGAAATGTATAACATTTCAGCAGACCCTTATACGCTTCGTTCAAAGAAAGCGGCTGATACACCGAAAGAAGCGGATCAAGACCAAAGCGTTCCTGAAAAAGCCCGTGTCATGAAGTCAGGAGGAGCTTATAAAAATTACTTTATTTATCCGGGAGAGACTGATTTTTATTACTTCAAAAACGGCAACAAACAGGACGTTTACCGTTTGAACATTGATCAAGCAAAATTAGCGGCAGCTGAGAAGGCTTTGCCATATGCTCTGCGTCAGCCGGCGATTTTTGCCGGAGCTTTGATTGAAGATACAAACGGCAATAAGGTAATAGATGAAGAGGAGCAGTTAAAGGCCATTCCATTCGGCCCTAACCTGTTTGAATTATCATTTGAGACAACAGCTAACTTGTCCTTTATGGCGAAAAAAGACACTGGTTATTTCTTGGCCGTCAGCTCGCTGATGTCTATGAAGCCAAGCCTGCAGCCATACGAAGTAAAGCTGGCTGATATGAAGGATGCATTGAAAGACGGAGATGGAAAAGTTGTGAATCATGTTCCGCAAAAGCCGCTTTCTTTGAAGAAAATTGATGGCCAGCTTGGAGCAAGAGGGTATATCAACGCCGGCGTTCCGTTTGGCGATGTCGATCACTTTGCTTTAAATGTAACGAAGGATAGACAGTTCTCATTAAAGCTTGAAATGGAGCCGGGACTTGATGGCAAAATTGAAATTTACAATGCCAAAGGTGCCCTTGTTCGCAGCTTTGATCATTATGGAAGCGGCGATGAAGAGCTGGCGGTTATCCAGTTGAAAAAGGGAAAATATTTCATTGAAATCAGTGAAACTGAAGGCCGTGCCTCAGCGCAGCCATATAAGCTGACTGTGAGATAAGCTCAATCAAACAAATCGCCCAAAGCGAGGGATCTTTCCTGCGCTCTGGGCGATTTTTCATGTAAGCAGATCGTGAAGGGGAAAAGGGAGTGTATGGACGAGCCGCTTGTTCCGCACAACAAAAAAGGCTGCGTGCCAAACTCAATGAAAATCGAGTTTGGCTGCAGCCTGAGCAGCGGTCTTCTTCTCTCTTTTTTATGATAATATGCCCATGATCAGAAGTTTCAGCCGTTCTGTTTTCGACAGCTTCTGGAACTGTTCTTTTTTGATGGCTGTATAATCTGCCGGTGTGATAAAAGCGCCTTTTTCTATCACCAGCTCATCAGGGTTAGCGACTACTTTTTCGCCGGCTTTTAAGCCGCTTTTAATTTCCTGAATGCCATCAACGGCGAGCCCTTTTTTAACGGCTCTTTTTTCAATTTTCCCCTTCTTATTTAACACAAAGACATACGTCTTGCTGCCGGATTTCATCAGCGTAGAAGCGGGAACAGTCACAGCCTGTAATGCTTCTTTCGTGACAACCGTCACATTTGCTTTCATGCCCGGAAGGAGTTGGTCTGCCGCTTCATCCATATTGCTCTTATCAAGCTGGGCAGTGAACGGATACAGGCTCTTTCTTTTCACAGAAGGTTCTTGCTCGGGAAACCTTTCAATGGAAGAAATTTCACCGTGAAAGGTAACCGGGAGCGGATCGACAGAAGCGTGGATAGCCAATCCTTCCTTCACCTGATTCATTTGCTGTTCATTAAAGACGCCTTGGATCGCTGCTTCCGGTGAACGGATGGTGATAATCGGATTGTTCAGCTCAGAATTCAGCTTCTTGACAATTCCTTCTTTTTCACTTCTGACGACAAGGTTGCTTTTTTTAGATTCGGCTTGTGAAATAAGCGTCTCATATTTGCGAATCTCTTCTTCCAGTTTTTCTTTTTCGGTTTCTTGATCGATAATGTCCTTTTCAACCGTTACTTTGGCGGCACTGTCTTTTTTATTGTCTTTTTCGTTATCTCTGTCTTTTTCTTCTCTTTCCAGTTTATTTAAAATGGAGTTTAATTTAGAAATTTGTCCGTCAATAAGCTGGATCTGTTTTTCAGTTTGTGTTTTCTCTGCTTCTAGTTCTTTAATTTCCTGTTCGATGCCTGATGATGAATATTCAAATAGCGGGGTGCCCGCATCCACCTTCTGGCCTTTTTCTACGAGGAATTTCAAAAAGGTTCCTTCGTTTTTATCAAAATAAACCGGGTATTCATCAGCCGGGGTGATCACACCGGTTGTCTGGAAGGTTTCAACCACATCATCTTTTGCTGACTGATTCCACTCCGAAAGCCACTGTGACCGGTCGGCTTTGCTGTCTTCTTTAAAGGTTAAATAAAGGTTGCCGGCAACAATCAGCGCACTTGCTGTTAGCCAGACTGATTTCTTTACTTGTTTCATTTATTCTGCCGTCTCCTTCGTTATTAAAATAAGCGGTCAACTTGGATGGATGTAAATAGGGTAGAAAAGAGCCAGAGTGCAAGTGTTATCACCAAGATTAATACGAGTACAAATTTCGGGCTTCTTTCGGTGCCTTGCTTTAGAAATTTATATTGCAGGCTGATCGCCCAAGCTTGGAAAAGAGTAATGAAGCTGAAAAAGCTCGTTACTAATTCATTTTTTGTTGCATACTGGGCAAGTACGCCAAGTGAAAACGGAGAAGAGTCTCTTGGAATAGCAAGCGTTACGTTCAACAGAATTAATAAACAGAATTCTATTAAATAAATAACGTAAACGAATGATTGCAAGACAAGTAATTTACGAAAATCCACTTCTAAAAAAACCCAAAATAAAAGCGCAGGCAGAAACAAAATAATTAGCGGATATAGCAAGCCCCAAATGGTGCTTCCCATCGCAAACCATAATTTTTGTCCCTGAATGTCCGCGTTGCTTCCGGCTGCAAAATAGGCAGATACGGGTTCCGAGTGGATGCCTAGCAAGCCGCTTAAACAGTATAGAGCTGTGCTGATGATTATTAATAGAGAAAGGCGACTCCATAGTCCTTTAATTTGTTCCGCATGGTTCAGCTGATAGAAATGATTGCTTGGCTGAAACAGCCCTTTAATTAGCTGCACACGATAAACCATCTAGAATCCTCCAATGAAGTAATATAAATTGACATCTTTTCTTATTATATACAACTCCCTCTCTCTATACCAATATAATCTAACAAAATTTGATAAGAAGCGAGCCGTTTTGAGGAGGCAATAAATGAAGAAAAAAGCAGGGGAATGTAACAAATCAGTAAAATAACCAAGAAGAATACAGGGCGATTTATGAAGTTAAAATTCGACAAAGTCCTTGTCAAACAGGCAGTTTGCCGGTTTTTGAGGAAGGGTTAAGTTATCAGAAAATTACATCCTTTGAAATATGCGTGTAAAGAAACAAACATGCTAGTGTAATAGTCTCGTTATAATTACGTGATAGAATGAAGCACATGTTACGGAAAAAACGAGGAGGTCTTTCATTCGTGAAGAAAGCTATTATGTCTTTAGTTGTTGCTTGCGTACTATTCAGCGCGTCTGCTGTAGATGCAGCGTCAGCTAGTCACACAGTACAACGAGGAGATACATTATGGAGCATTGCACGAGAGTATAAGACGACTGTGAATCAACTGAAGCAATGGAATAACTTAAAATCAGAAAACATTAAAGTTGGCCAAAAATTGGTCATTCAAAATACAAACGCACCATCCGGCAACAAACCGGCACCAAGCAAACCGGCACCAAGCAAGCCAGAAGCAGTGAAATCTGCTAAAGTGCTGACAGTGAAAGCAACAGCTTATACCGCTTCTTGCAAAGGCTGCTCCGGTATTACAGCGACCGGCATTAACTTAAAGAAAAACCCGAACGCAAAAGTGATCGCGGTTGATCCGAAAGTCATTCCGCTCGGAACGAAAGTTTATGTAGAAGGATACGGCGAGGCAGTAGCCGGCGATAAAGGCGGCGCTATTAAAGGCAAGAAGATTGACGTCCATGTTCCTACGAAAAAGCATGCCACTCGCTGGGGTGTAAAAACAGTAAAAGTAGAGATTTTGAAATAAATAGATTGTAAGAGAAGGAAACCCGCAAACAGCCGGGTTTCCTTTTTTTATTTTGTTTTTAAATGGGGTCTGCTGCTTTCCATTCCAGGCGCTTCGCTTTCCGCGGGGCGGGCGGTGAGCCTCCCCGGCGTGAAGGCGCCTGCGGGGTCTCACCTGTCCCGCTGACCCCGCAGGAGTCTGCGCGCCTTCCATTCTAATCAATAGGATGCATCAAAAGAGGACAGTCGTATCACCCTACTTGTTTGAAGATGGAACCATTCAACTGTCCTTTATTTTGCTTTTGAATAAGGTCTGCTGCTTTCCCTTCTAGGCTGCTTCGCTTTCCGCGGGGCGGGCGGTGAGCCTCCCCGGCGTGAAGGCGCCTGCGGGGTCTCGCCTGTCCCGCCGGAGTCTGCGCGCCTTCCATTCTAATCAATAGGATGCACAAAAAAGAGGGCAGCCGTATAGTCATATCTGTTTGAGCATGGAACCATTCAGCGGCTGAATTAGTTGCGAGAATTGTCTTATTCATTTCACTTAGATTACAGGACTTAAGAATCTGTCTTTTTGTAACACGGGCGTTATATAAGACCGGAAAGCGTAATGGCTTCTTAAAAACATTACACTGCTTGGCGTGATACAATGAATTTCGTCAGCGGGTAATCGGGCGATTGACCTGGCTGTTTATATATACAAACTTTTTCCATTTGCAGTGCCACTGGACGCAAGATTTTAAAAAAGTTTCTTGCAGGCGGTTGTTTCTTATTTTCCCTTTTAATTGGAAATCTAAACTGGGAAGTTACCGCGTGTTAGAACAACAGGAGGTTTTTCTATTATGAAAAAACAAATTATTGCACTTGCAGCTACTACAGTGATCGGCGGAGGTCTATTTGGAACAGCTGCATCCGCACAAACATATACAGTACAAAGTGGAGATACATTATGGGGCATTTCTCAAAAAAATAATACAACTGTTCAACAAGTGAAGTCTTGGAACAATTTATCATCTGATTTGATTTTCCCTAATCAAAAATTAGAAGTCGGCGGAAGCTCTTCTGGTACGGCTTCTGCAGCAACAACAAGCAGCAACGGTACATACACCGTTCAACCGGGAGATACACTATTTAAAATTGCTTCTAAGCATGGCTTATCTGTACAATCATTAAAAGCCATTAATGGTTTGTCTTCTGACAGAATTTATGCTGGCGACAAGCTTTCTCTTTCTGGATCAGTAAAAGGAGTATCCACATCAAGACCGGCGCAAGCACAAGCTCAAGAAGCGCCAGCAGCACCTGCGCCAGCTCAGCAAGAACAACCAGCACAACAAGCGCCGCAAGGAAAAACACTTTCTGTTACAGCGACTGCTTACACAGCAGAATGTTCAGGCTGTTCTGGTGTAACAGCAACAGGTATTAACTTGAATGCTGACCGCAATGCAAAGGTCATTGCTGTAGACCCTAACGTTATTCCGCTCGGTTCAAAAGTATATGTAGAAGGTTACGGAACGGCTGTCGCCGGTGACACAGGCGGAGCAATTAAAGGAAATCGCATTGACCTGCATGTGCCGACAGAATCACAAGCGCGTGACTGGGGCCGCCGTACGGTGAATATAACAATTTTAAACTAATAAAATCAGAAAAGAGGATAGCTGAAAAGCTATCCTCTCAGTATGTCGACAAAAGGGGGTTCGGAATGAGA
>NZ_BCVF01000060.1 GCF_001591605.1 Bacillus badius NBRC 15713
AATTTGAATAGTCATGAGGTGAAGGCCAACGAGGAACAAATGGATAAGTCTTTAGCGAGGATGTATTGAATAAATGAAAACTCCCACTGCAGAAACATGCAGCGGGGGTTTTGCTTTGTTTGCCTGGTATCTATGAGAATCAATGAAGTGTTTTCTCGAATTACTATTATAATTTATATAACAAATCTTGATACGCTTAATTGTTGGTTTGGAATAAAGTTTGATCAAAAATATCTCTCAAACCCGTATTTTAAATTAAATAATAAGAGCCCGTTTTGAAAAAGATTGATCATAACGGGCTAATTCCTTGCTAGCTACTATACAATTTTTATAAAAAAGTTTGATCATTATTTTAGCTCTCGAAAATCTTCGATTGTAAAATACACTACCTTTTCTCCACGCGAAATGAGCTCTTGCACAATACCAATAGTCCCTAGCTCTGTGTAATCAACTTCAGTTAGACTCATCTTGAAGGGCTCGACGGCGTTCATGCAGCACCAGTAGGATAACCATCCCCATTATTACACCTAAGACGATGCCTGCCTGTGTGGTCAATAACCATGCTAATGGGTACTCTGGGGTGGGTGCTGCACCGAGTCGAACTGAAGATAAGGCGGAATAGAGATTGTTGGAGAACAACGCTCCCGATGAAATCCATGCCGCTGCCATAGGGGGTAGAAACCACCGCGACCCACGGCGGGATGATACCACCAGTATGCCCCACGCACCAGCAAAGGACCACACACCTGTACTCAATGACAGCAAGCGCCACCACACATCGCGTTCACCCATGGTTGCCGGGTCGATGCCGAAAGAGCCGCCAACCGCCCAAAACACCTTGATGACACCGAGCAGAATGCAGCCGGCAGCGACGATCCTAGCCAAGATAATCTGCAGTTGTAAAGTATTGCCCGGCAACTCCTTATAGTCGGTTGTGCCGCTCAGCGCCTCTGGCCAACGTGCCATTGCATACCCCGCCAATGCAAGCGGCAGGAAAATGCCGATCCCGAAAAGTGAGATCATGACGAAGATCTGCTCGTATACCCAGAAATCGGCGGCACCTGCTTCTTGATCCCGGATCATAGCTGCAGGACCCAGAACCGGTGCAATCAACAACATGGGAACAAGCAAACCGGTACCAACCCAAATGGGTAGAGCAACCAACCACGCAGGTAGCCGCTCCCCCCATGGTCTGCAAAACGCCAGCGCAAGAAAGATACCAACCGCAGCGAGAACGGCGGTTACTGCGTTTATAATGCGCCAGCTAGCGTCACCCATTTGCTCGGTTGGAAGGAAGAGACCAAGAGTCCATACGATTTTGATCAGTAGGTAAGGTGTTACTGCTATGGCGGCACCATAACCGCAAACTCTACGCAACCTCATCAATTTTGAGTCCTTCCTTTCTGCACTAATTATCATCTCCTCATCTCCTCTACAGGTTCTAACTCACTTTGTTTCATAATTATTTATTCACAACTATCCTAATGCCTTGGACTCTTTTAAACTTTCTGGTACAACTTTCAAGTACTTATATTTCCAAGACTCACATTTAACTTTTTTGTGTCCAAATTATTGACTCAAATCCAGCTTACGAAAGATAAGGCTGCTTCAAATTGATCCATTAAAAAAGGGAACACTGAGTTAGAAATATATAGGAACAATTAGTTATCCACAGATAAAGCCTGTATCGTAGATTACCAAGTAATCATTGATTCAGGCTTTTTTTCAAAACTTCTTCAACGAACGCACCCGTTAGTTGAAGTGTACTACTTCACAAAGTTACATGGATTTTAATATATATATTGAAAACTTTCTTACTCATATTTCATTTTATCTCATATAGAACACCTCCCAGAACAAAAGGTACTCTATGCAAACGAATCATTAAACTCCTTGTTATTCTTTTCCGCTAAACTCTAAAATATTTAAACCCTCGGATGCCTCTGGAGCTTCAAAAAATTTAGTAACATGAATAAACACTGCTTCCGTGTCAAAAGCTGCTCTTTCGGGTTGTTCGTTACGCCTTTGTGCAATTTGACGTAAGCATTGCTCGTTATTTAGATGAAGGAAAATTAGTTGATGGCTTGCATTGACCTCTGACGCCATATCCAAAAACCACTTTCGCAGTTTTTGAGTGTTAGCCGGAAAATCCATCACTACATCTGTACCGACACTTAATATGTTCTGGACATGCTTTTTCACCAATGGCTTGAGCTGCGCTGAGAATTTTAGATAGTCTTTAAATGATGCAACCTGATTGGGATAAAGAGATGAAAGCCATTCATCCTCAGACAACAGTACCGCATGTTTATCTATCGCTAATTGTTTTGATTTAGTTGATTTTCCAGCTCCCATTTTTCCACAGAAAAAGTATAGGGTCCCCAATTGTTTCATATTTTTCAACCCCCGCGCTTACTTTAGTTTAAACTTTTTACTTCGTTAGTTCCCATAGGCAGTCTCCTCTTATTAATATTTAGACGTTAAGATTTATATCCAAATTTACTTATTCTATCAATTTCATTTATATTCCTTCTTTACAAATTTTTTCGATAAGGATAGGATGACACACTGACCGCCCTCTTCGCTTTCGATTTTTGACAGAACACAAAGTATACATATCGAGACGTTGATGTTATTAATAGTATACCGATTATCTTTTTCAATTTTGTATAACGTTTCCCTTTATTTTTTACAAATGCACCTTATTGTAAAGTCCATAAGTGAAGTTAGCAATAAAAAAGTGCAGACTCTGCACAACACCGTTGCGTGAGTCTGCACTCTTACTCTGCAAGATACACTTCCCCTAATCATCGATTAAGGGGAAGTTATTTAATCCGTTCTTAGCCGCGTTGATACTTGGCTTTTAGAAGCTTTTTTTAAGTGGTTAAAACCAACAAATTTTTTGCCTTCTTCATCCCATAAGCGGAACTTTAACGACTTAAGGCTTGTTGCCAGTGTAATGGTCGGAACGTTTTGCAATGGTTCAGTATTGTTGTGCACTTCTTCAAGCTTATAATTCGGGACTCTCGGGCTTAAATGATGAACATGATGGAAACCGATATTGCCTGTTAGCCATTGCATGACTTTTGGAAGCTTATAAAAAGAGCTGCCTTCAACTGCTGCTTTTACATATTCCCAATGCTCATCTTCTTCAAAATAAGAATCCTCAAACGTATGCTGAATATAAAACATCCAAACTCCGAGGGATCCCGATATCATAAAAATTGGAGCCTGAACTAGTAGGAAGCTTTGCCAGCCAATAGCCCAACATAAAAGTGCTGCCAAAGCGACGATCCCCAAATTCGTTACATATGTATTCATCCGTTCTTTGCGTTTGGCCCCTTTACGATTAAAACGATTGGTAATCCCGAAGACGTAAATCGGACCAATAATAAACATAACAAATGGATTTCTATATAAACGGTACATTATTTTTGTCTTAATTGAAGCTTCTTTATATTCTTCAACGGTCAGTACCCAAATATCACCTGTACCGCGTTTGTCCAGGTTGCTGCTTGTCGCATGATGGACAGAATGGTCGTGTGCCCAATGGTCAAAAGGATGCATCGTCAGGATTCCTGTTATTGTTCCAAGGATTCGATTCGCCTTTCTGTTCTTAAAAAAGGAATAGTGGCAGCAATCGTGAAAAATGATGAAGGTTCTCACTAAAAAACCTGCCGCAACGACAGAAATCGCTAATGTAAGGAAATAAGACATCGACAAGCTCTTATATGCCAAACACCATAACAGGAAAAATGGTACCAATGTGTTAATGATTTGCCAAATACTTTTTTGTAAATCCGACTTTTCATAAGGGGTAACCAGTTTTCTTAAAGCCTTTGGGTTCTGTTCATTCATTTTTTAAAGTTTCACCTTCTCTGATGTTGTTAATCTAAGTATAGAAAATGCTTTATTGCCTTTGAAGTCCCAGCTGTCATACACCATATATGATAAATGTCATATTTATCTTATTTTCTTAAAGATCCTTTACTTCCTTGCTTTACCAAAGTGAGGCCTGGCTTCATTGTCCATAGTTTCTTAACATATTTTAGAGCTTTGTTTGAAATCTGTTTTTTTATTGAAGAAATTTTTATTCTTTTTCATAATAATTTTTTAAGAAAGGAATATGGCTGCCCTAGAAAAATTAGAATCGCTCTCTTTTGAATCGCTTTTTTATATAAGGTTGATTATGAATGACGTCACTTGTTTTATTTTAACTTTCCCGCCAGCTAAGGATCTCTTTTAAAAACTGTTAAATGAATCAGTTTTCCAATCTCACTGTAAAACTAGTGGAAATGCAAAGCAAATTTCTGGCTCAATTAAATCTTTATTAGCAGCGCCAGTCAGGACACAAAAGGCGTATGAAGATTATACCCAGCTCTTTATCGGGCTAAACTCTCCCCCTGCTCCCCTATAAAGATCTGTTTATTTAGATCATGAACATTGATTGTTTGCGGAACAAACAATACAAGTAAGGAAATACTGCTGTAAATATGGATTGATTTTTGAGTATCAAAATAAAGGGCCAGAAAACCATACTACTAGTAAACTTGAGTTTCTTAATTCAAAAAGCTTTGGAAAATGAAAATGAAGAACAGGCCGATTATTTGTGAACAACTATCATTTTTTATGAATACCTCGGCAAATGAGGATTTACCATGAGTGACCGTTTGGAAACATCCGCAGAAACACAGCTTTACCAGTGAACAGCCCTACTTTTAAGCAGAATACCTTGTACTTGAATAAGAAACAACTGGGCTTTTTAAAGAAATCTTTAACCATCAATCACCGTAAAAATTATTTTTGAAGTACTATTAAGCAAAGAAAAAGGTTTGAAGACACTCGTGTTTCATTTTCACGGGGTTTTCAAACCATAGTTATTAATAGGGCACCTTAGACCGTGTTATAAGTTCGCAGGATGATTGACAGTTCTGTTTTGCTGACCGCTTCTGCACTAGTATCCGCACGTTGAACAAATAATGCCATGACTAAAACGATAATATTAATTTGCAATTTTTTCCGTTTCCTGTTATGATAAAGAAGAATTATTTTTGTTCGGTGTAAAGGATAGTATGAATATCGACTTTTCGTCTTGATGATACTTTGGGCAAGGATAGTAATATAATGTGTGGTAACGCACTAGGAGGCAACAAAAATGGAACAAGGTACAGTTAAATGGTTTAATGCAGATAAAGGTTTTGGCTTTATCGAACGTGCAAATGGAGACGATGTATTCGTACACTTCTCTGCAATCCAAAGTGATGGATTCAAATCTTTAGACGAAGGTCAAAAAGTAACGTTTGACGTTGAGCAAGGTCCTCGTGGAGCTCAAGCTGCTAACGTTCAAAAAGTTGCTTAATCTTAAATCATTGATAAAAACAGGCTCTTTATATAAAGAGCCTGTTTTTTTATGTACTCTGTATAATACTCAATAAAAAACCCTACTCAACATTCGAGTAGGGAGATGGTACAGGTAATAGAAAAAGATTTAAAGCTTCAAAGGTTGTCTACAGTATAACATACTGGATTGACAATAGGCGGAATGTATATAAGTTATTTATTTTTCTTTTCGAATACAACTACATTTTATTCTTTCTTTTTTCACTACCTGACGTTTTCCAACCGCCAAAAGCGTCCTGCTAAACGAAGTGTCAATTTCTATTGACATTTATGTATATCCTATTATTAGCAGCAGCAAACAAAAAGGATCATTCCTTTTCGTAAAGAATCACCCTTTTCTTCGTTCATTCAACAATTTTTAGGTACTCTTGATTAATTAAAATAACAGCTGGTCCATCTACAAGAATTCCGCCAACTTCAATTTTTTCATAAGACTCAACCTTAATAGAAGTAACCCCTTTTCGTTTCTTTAACTCGTTACTTAATTCTTGTGTTGGAATGTGTTTCATATCTCCACTCCTTCTTATTGTTTTGTCTAATCTTATTATGTTAAATGAGTTGTAAAAATGGTTTCTAGTTTTAGAAATTCCGTCATTTTCTATCGTTGACCATATATTTAGATGTTACCAACTCGCATATCTCTTATGAAAAGAAGATACACAATTACTATTCACTGTCGCAGTGGGTGTAAGAAATTCTTAAAGATTAAGGTAAGTTTGTTTGTTTTTATCTCCAGAAATAGCCACTTAGATATCCTTAAAACAATGAAAGCCCTGCCTCTCTTTCATCCTTACGGCTCCTTGTCCGTGCCAGTGTGAATTAGGATTACAAAAATCAAGTGACTACTTTATCGAGTTTTTTGATAAAGATTCAAATGTTCGCAGAAGAAATTTAAATAATAAAAATGGATTAGATTGTAGAAATAACAAAAGAGGTAATGTTCTAAAACAATGGAAAAAGTTGAATGTCTTTGAAATGATTTACTTTCAATCCTATTATTATCGAAAAATTCAGGATATTTTTTCTAAATGCAATACATATCTATAATTAAACTTAACAAAAAACTTTTATTTGATTTTCAGTGATTCCTTTAATTACCTCCAGTTCACTAATCAAAAATTGATATGCATGATCCAACATTTTTTTTTCGCTTGCATTAAGTGCTTTTTCTTTCTTCATACGCATTAAATCCCGTACAACTTCAGCACCTTCTTGTATTTCACCCGTTTTTATTTTGTTCGTGTTTATTTTATATCTTTGTTTCCACGGCAGTAACTTATCTGATTCTCCATGCTGAAAAATGTGTATGAGGTGTTTTAATGCAAGTATATCAGTAACTGGTCGTATACTTGAACTCAATATTTTATGCGTTGGAATCATAACTTGCATATTACCGATTGACATTTTTATGACATAATACTGTTGTTTTTCCCCTAAGAATTCTTTTTCTTCTATGGCTTCAATTATACCTGCTCCGTGCATTGGATAAACAATGTTATCGCCAATTTGAAACATGTAATCCACCTCCATGTATGGTAACCTTCTTAAGGTTATCACATGTTGGTTTTTTTATCAAATATTCAATAATAACACGATATTATTTTTTGTGTCAATAATCTTTTCTTTAAAAATCAGATCAAGCAAATCATGGAGGAAATTATTTCGTTCCCTCACATTCCCCTTTCTATTGATTGGGGAAAAGTATTTGGGGATGACGTACCGGCTACAGCTATACTGGATCGCCTATTGCATCATGCCGTTACCTTTAATATTAAAGGGAATTTTTATTCCGGCGAAATTAGGGAATTCTAGGATCGGCGTTGACATTAAAAAAGTAACTGTAAATTCTTTTATACTATTGTTTTTCTTAATAAACCTTATACTGCGTAGCAACTAGCTTTCTTTGTGTCGATATATCTCCGTTTAAAAGATAAAAATCAGCGGAATTGGTGTGACAATTAAAATGATACAAGCGATGTAAAACATAATAATTCGGCTCTTTTTGCGAGAACATTAACTCATTAAGAGTCATCATAAATGGAGCTCTTTCTCCGCCTGTTGTTTTCACTTCGATGTATTTTGTCTTTTTATCTGGTTTGAAGGAATTTTTTCTCCATTTTCTTACCACAATCTAGGAGAATCGCAGACACCGTAACTACACCACCTGCTATATTGCTTCTTATTCCTAAAGCTAGTATTTTTTTAGCTGCTAAAGTAAAATTTTTATCAGCAATCAGGTTAGCTATAGTGGAAATTGCTGTTATAGGCCCGTAATTTGCTTTTAGTCCATTTTTTATGCAAGTATTTTTGGCTTTGATATAAGCAGGTTTTTCTTTCATCCCATGCCAAGCACAAGCTGCTACTTGAGGTGATATTATTGGTTCTGGAACTTCTGCGAATAAATTATTTTCTTCTAATTGTTGGATGATTTCTTCCGCACCTTCTAATCCAGCTAATTCTTCTTCGAATTTCTGTTGATTAAAGCCTATAAGTTGATTGTCTTGTGTAACTTGTCCGGATTCATAAACCAATTCTAGAGATTTAGCTAATAGTTCAACCTCTTCTTCTGAAACTTCAACTTCTTCTTCAAATGATTGTTTGTTGCTTTTTGCACTAGCTGTGGTAGTAATGGTTCCGATTAACAGTACAACGATCATGAAAGTAGATAAAACCTTATACATTTTTATTATTTTTCATTTAGTACTCCTTTTATAAAATATTTTTTGTAACAGCCAAATAATTAATAAGAAAAATAAAGCAAAAATAATTCTAGAAAATAAACTAAGGGCTAAATTATATTGATCAAAAAAGTCTACTGAAACAATAAATGTTAATAAAAATCCTAGCAAAAATATAATTATATACTTTAATATCATAAATTCCCTCCTTTGGTTATACAATGCCGGCAATGCAAGTAAAAAAATGGTTTTTAAAACTATTATACTCTTATCCATATAAATTCTTTATTTATATGGTGTTCATGCAATTAAAGATGTCACGGATCTAATTCATTCGTTGGATCTAAAAGGAGATAGCCGGCTTCATTAACTTCTAACTTCCGGATTTTTTCCTTGTTGCGTTCTTTGATTTTATGCAACTCAAGCAATAATTCATCGATGCTCTTGTTGGAATATTCCACAAAAATCCCTCCCTCTATAAAGAGGCAATTTATCATTATTGCCCATAGATAGGAGTTCCATAAAAGAAAATTTTAGATCCGAATTTTAATCTCTCAAATCCAATAATTTGTGATTTGTGAAAAATTCCAGCTATAGGTTTTAGCATTTCTTCTGGTTTATAAAAACCGTTAGGAATAGCTCCACTATAAATGTTATCTTTACTTGTTTTACTACATATGTAACGTTGAAAACACTAAGTTCGCTTATTTGGCTCTTAGAATAATCATTGAAGGTTTCTGCTGCTTGAACTTTATTTCCTGTAAATGGTCCTGTTGTTGCCATTCCTAATGCTAATGTAGTAACTAAAATTTTTTCATTTCAACCCTCCTAAAAAAATAATAATAATGGATTTATTTTCTATATAATATTTCATCACCTTCGGATCTTAATTTTAATAAAATACCGAAAATTGTCATTTAAAAATTATGTTATATTTTAAAAGTGGATTAGATACAAACGCTGTTTGGACCTTGTTGTTGATACCTTTTTTCTTTATAGGTGAACCTTGGTACAAATTTTTCAAAAAATAATTTATGCAGTGTTTCTGCTATCTTTGAGATCGAAAGCCCTTTTTGATTTCTTAATAATTTGATACACTTAATATCGGACATTGTTAGCATTCCTCTCTTACCTCCACTGTTGGATTCGACACCTATACAGTAGAGGGACTTGGGGTGGCTGGCAAGTCTTTTTTTTATGGTACTAAAAAAGTGCTGACCTCTGCACAAACATGTTGCGCGAGTCTGCACTTTTATTCTGCCAGATACAGCCCCCTATAGTTTAAGTGAATGGTTTCATAAACTTTATAAAAAAAGAATACATACGGTAGGATACCTTTTTTATTCCAATAGCTCTTTTTGCTTAAAGATTTGTATAGATGAGATGAGAACGACGATGATAATAGCAATAGTTGTAATAAAAGCTAGCAAGAAACTAGAATCTAGTTCTCCTGACAACAAGACCTGTCCTGTGTGCTCAGTCATTTTAGCCGGACTCCATGTCATATACTTTCCTAAAATGGATGTAACCGTCGAAATAGCAAAGACCACAAAAATCGTAACAAAAGCGACACTGCCATTTCCTTTCATTATCGTACTAAAAAAGAGCGTCAATGTAACAACAAAAACTAACCATATGCTGTAGATCACTACACTTTGAAAAATGCGCTCAAAAGCGACTGTTTCAATGAGTAAACTCGTATAATACCAAGAAGCTACATATCCGATAAACAATGAAATGAGTGTAATTGTAAGTAACCCAGCCCATTTCGATAATATATACGAGGAATAAGGAACTGGTTTAATCATGACCATACCTGCTACTCCACTCTGTCTTTCTGCGGAAACGACACCCATTGCACTCAAAACAAGAATAAGTACACCAAGCATCCCATAATTAGATATAACCTGCATTAATACTTCTTCCCCAGTCGGAGTAGGCATATCAAGGATTGTACCTTCTGGAAGACCGCCAAAATTGTCCAAAATTTCCGGCATATAATACGAACTAACCGGCTGCATGACACCTAGCAAAATAAAGACAATTGGAATCCATAAAATTTTATAATTTCGCGCCATTTCCGTCATTTCTTTTCGATAAAGAACAATCCATTGTATCATGCCTTCACCACCTTCATAAATAAATCTTCTAATGTTGTTTGAGAAATCTCGAACTTACGAATCGGAAGATTTCTATCCACGATATCTTTTAATAATATTTGCTTCCCATTTACCATATCTTTTAATACGATACTGGTTTTATTACCTTGAATGTTTACTTCAGAGACAAAGCTATAACTTGCTATGCTCTTTAGCCAATCGGCAGCCTGCGATTCGAATTCAATTTGTAAAATAGGTTGTCGATACTCTTCCATTACACTTCCCAGGCTACCTGATATTGCAATTTCTCCGGCATGCATGATAAGAATGTCGTCACTTATTTCTTCTGCATCGTGAAGGACATGAGTTGAGAAGAGAATTGTTGTTTCCTCTTTAATCTCTCTCATCATGTCCAATACCTCTCGTCTCCCAAGTGGATCGAGTGCTGAAACAGGCTCATCTAAAATAAGTAATTTCGGTCGATGAATTAGTGCCTGTGCCAATCCAAGGCGCTGCTTCATTCCACCAGAATAACCCCCTATTTTTCTTTTCTGCGCATTCGTTAGGCCCACTCGTTCAAGTAATTCTTCACTTCTTTTTTCTGCTTCTTTACGATTCAGCTTTGCTAATTGTCCTGCGAAAACAAGAAACTCCTTTCCGCTCATCCAATTATAGAAAGCAGGATATTGAGGTAAATACCCAATAAACTGCCTTAAATCCTTTGCTTTTTCCCCTTTAAAATCAATACTGCCTGAAGTCGGCTCCAACAATCCGGATAGCATTTTTAATGTCGTTGTTTTTCCTGCTCCATTTGGTCCAAGTAATGAAACGCACCTGCCTTCTTCAATATGAAAATTGATTCCTTTAACAGCATTCGTATTTCCAAATCTTTTTACTAAATCGCTTGCCTTTAATAACTCCATTAATCATTTCTCCTTCCAACAACGAAATAAAGCACTGGTCCTATTAAGTTGATAATGAGAATAATAAGGATCCACAACCATTTTGATCCGTTCGTTTTTTCTTCTCTAATACAAGAAATTAATGCGGTAATCATAAGAATTAAATGTAAGACAAGAATTGGCGCAGCCGCTCCCCATGGGATTCCATTTAACAGTTCATTCATTTTTTCTCTCCCAAATTGTTTATTTACCCTTAATACGATTACGTTCGCCTAATCGTTCACTCACGAAAAAAATAAATGAAAAAAGTCTCAGGAATTTGATCCTGAGACCTTTCTTTTAAATATTTTTCTTGCAAAAATAAGATAGATAATAAGATACGTTGGAAATTGAATAAGGCCTAAAAAGCCCCATAGCCAAGCATTGTGTCCCCTCTTCCGCGCATCCCAAAACATCCATGAGCTCTGGCAAATCAGAATGAATGCAACTAGGACCAATAACCAAAGCGGTATGCTACTTAGTTCGTTTGAGTTCATTCATTACTGACCTTCTTTCTAATTTCGTTAAGAGATAAGGGCAGTAAGATAATCCCCACAAGCTGAAAATAAAGAAAAAGAATTGGCTGACGATAAACGACAGCAATCAAAACTGAAAGCACAAATACTGCAACAGAGATAAATGTGAGCAGGTCTTTCCATTGTTTTTTTCGTATTCTTTTTTTCTCTAATTCAATATTCTGTTGAAACCATTGTAAGTTTGGAGTAGATACTGAATTCCATTGATCCAGTTTTTCTAAACCATCTATTAATTGCTTAACCGTTAATTCATCTTCATCATCCAACATAGAATTACTATTTTTAGAATCATACTCCTTCAAGTTCAGCCAACTCCTTTCGTACACTTTTTAGACCATTTGAAACTCGAGATTTTACTGTTCCTTCTGCAATACCCATCATTTTTCCAATTTCCTCATATGAATATCCGTAATAATGCTTTAACACGATTGGCATACGTATTTCTTCATTAATCTGGGCAAGTATATCAAGTACATCTTTCCATTCTTCGTTCATATTGGCTGCATTCCATTTCATTTTTCGGAGCGCTTGTTCCTGCTCTAGCCAGTTTTTCTCCCGCTTCTTTCTACGCTGTTGATCGATGAAAAGGTTCGTTGCGATTGTGATGAGCCATGAGGAAAACTTGGATTCACCATTATACAGTTGGATTTTTTCAATACACTTCATCATCGTCTCTTGTGTTAAATCTTCTGCGACTTGTGGATGAAGGGTAACTTTCATTAAATACTTTGCGAGGAACGAATAATTCTGTTGTAGCAGTTTCGAAAGCGCCAATGTATCTCCTTTTTTTGCCTTTCGAATTAAATCCTTTTCATCCATGAGATCTACTCCATACAATAATAATCTATATGTAATACGACTAACTGGGAAAAATCGTTCATTTCAAAATAAAGAAACACAAAAAAAACGTTTAGCCACCTATTAGTAGTTATTAAGTTTACTTGAAAGTTGTATATTTGACCAAAAACCAAAGTATTGTTGCTCATTCAACGAGTTCAGAATACTCGTTTAATTATTATAGTATTATCAAACTACTCACATGATTTGTTTAAGTATGTCTTCTTTAACTAACCTGCCCCGTTAGTAGAAGAA
>NZ_BCVF01000061.1 GCF_001591605.1 Bacillus badius NBRC 15713
CCATTCAATCAACAGGGTGTATAAAAAAAGAGGGCAGTCGTATAACCATACTTGTTTGAAGAGTATCGATCACTTACACATATTTGTATGATGTGTCCTGCTTTAGCGTCATGTACAGAAAGCAGAGACCAGCAGAAAGTGGTGACCCGCCATGTTTGGCAGAAGCACGCGGAGGAAGCCGATCATCTTCCGCATTCCATAAATAAAAAAGATTAGCCTAGCAGCTAATCTTTTTTATTTATGGAGTAGTAGCCTAATTTAGATAATAAGTACAAGGTGAAAATAACTATTAAAGTTTTTGATATTACATAACCATCAATAGCCAAGTCATACCCTTTAGGCATTAACGCCTTTGTATTAAAGGCAAAGTAAGTTGATATCGCCAAAGACAGAAAAATTAAAACGTAAGGTAAGATAGATTCATTTCGCATGAAAAGTCCGCCTTTCATTATATATTTAACAAATACTAACATTATTTCAAAAATATTAAAATAATAAATGTTGAACATTTATTATTCAATAACCATTCTTATATTTGATCTGAGGTACTTTTAGCAACAGGGAGTTGACGGGCTGTGCCCGCTTTTTTTTACACGTCCTTGACTCTCATCTGACAAATTGTCTTTTGTCATTGTAATCGATCATTTTGTTTGTAATTGGCTTATTTGTGGAAAGATGGGAATACATAACATCAATTTCAAAAGAATGGGAGGGGGATGTCATGGCTGCCAAAGTAGAGAGTGACAACGTGGATTCGCACCGTTCCGGCTATTTGTCCAAAAATGTGTGGTCGGGTTTTTTATTTGGCGTAGGTTTTATTGCCTTTTTTGATGAAGCGGTTTTCCATCAGCTGCTTCACTGGCATCATTTTTACGACAAGTCAACAACAGCGATGGGATTGGTTTCCGACGGTTTTTTCCATGCTTTTAGCTGGTTCGCGACAATCGGCGGTTTGTTTATGCTTGCCGATCTCCGCAGAAAGCAGGGGTTCTGGCCTGCCAGATGGTGGGGCGGTGTATTGCTTGGAGCTGGCGGATTTCAGCTATATGATGGGATCATTCAGCACAAGATGATGAGGATTCACCAAATTAGATATGTCGAAAACATTATCGTGTACGATATGATCTGGAATCTCACCGCTCTTGCCATGATCCTTGTCGGGGGAATCCTGCTGATGCGGACGCGGAACAAACGGGAGCGCCCCTCATGATGGGATCAGATATTTGCTACGCGGGAGAGCAGCTGTCCAAAGCGGCGCCGCAAGTGCTTTTGGCGCTCCCATTTCTCTTCGCCTTATGTCTATACCTAGCTGCTGTCGCTGTTTCTAACCGTTATCGAAGAAAGTGGCCTTACTTTCGCACAGCCTGCTGGGTAGCAGGGATTTCGCTGGTTTTGAGCTCGGTCACTGGGCCTCTTGCTGCCCGGGCGCATGTGGATTTTACAGCCCATATGGCCGGACACTTACTATTGGGGATGGCTGCACCGCTTCTTTTAGTGATGGCCGCGCCAGTCACTTTGATTTTGCGGACATTGCCGACAGGAGCAGCACGCACCCTTGCCCGTTTATTAAAAAGCAAGCCCATCCGGTTTCTGAGCGATCCTGCAGTGGCCGCTCTGCTGAACGTTGGCGGATTATGGGTTCTGTACACCACTGAGTTGTATCGTGCGATGCATGAATCCCTTTTTTTGCACCTCTTCATCCATTTTCATGTATTTTTAGCCGGCTACTTGTTCACTGCCGTCATCCTTTATATTGATCCAATTCCTCATCAAAAGAGCTTCCTATACCGAACGCTGGTCCTGATCCTTGCGCTCGCCGGACATGGGATATTATCCAAATACATTTATGCCCATCCGCCGGCCGGTGTGGCTGAAGCGCAAGCAAAAATGGGCGGGGTCTTCATGTATTATGGCGGTGATGCCATCGATATGATCCTTGTTTTTTTGCTTTGTTTGTATTGGTACCGTTCTGCCCGCCCGCGCAAGCCTTTGGGAGAAAGCGTTTCAAAGACTGTATAGCCTGGCAGCAGGAAAGTGACGCAAGCGCAATGATGGCGTCACTTTTTCTTTTTGCTGGAACAGATTCACGTTTTTATCATAGGCACTAGGGGGAATGAAATAAGAACAGACGAAAACAGAAAAAGCTTCTAGAAGAAAGGAGCGGACAAAGTGAAGGAATTCATAGGGTTATTAAAATCCGGCAGCAGGTCAGCTTTATGGGCGGCAGTAATAAATACCATCGTTGCACTGATTAAGACAGCTGCTTATTTAATCACGGGCAACGTCGCCATGTTTGCTGAAATGATGCACAGTTTTGGTGATGCCGCTAATCAGCTGTTTGTTTTTATCGGTTCCTCATTAAGTAAGAAGGAAGCGACAGAAAGGTTTCCAGGAGGGTTTGGCCGCTTAGTGAATTTAGTTCTGCTCGGCGCTGTGTTGATCGTGGGGGTATTGGCGTATGAAACAGTGGTTGAAGGCTTTCATCATATTTCCAGCCCGGTTCATTCCAAAGACTGGTTTTGGCTGAACATCGGCATTCTCGGAACCGCCGCTGTATTGGAGGCAACCGTTCTTTACAAGGCAATGAAAGAAATTACCGAGCATTTGCCTCAAGAAAAAGTAAAAGGGCTTAAAATTATTCCGGAAAGCTACAAACATGTGAAGAATGCCAAGCCAGCTACAAAACTTGTTTTTTTAGAGGATAATGTAGCTGTTGGCGGTGCTCTTCTCGCTGTGATGGCTATTATCCTGGCTGCCTACACGCCTTTTCATAGCGCTACCGGGTATGCTTCTATCGTCATCGGCCTAATGCTTATTCTGGTTGTCGGCCGGGTATTTCTAGATAACGCGGCAGGAGTACTGGGGGTGGCAGACGTTAAGCTGCAAGCAAAAATCGGCGCCCGGGTGCTGCAGCATCCTGAAATAAGGGACATTCAGGATTTGGACGTTATCAAGGAAGGGGATGATCTCCATATCGAGCTCTGCTTGGAGGTAGATCCCGAAATGAAGATCAAAGCAGCTGATGATATAAGAGACCATATTGAAGCGAGTATCAAGAACAGCATCACAAATGTCACGGATGTTATGATCGAATTCGATGAGGATGATCACGTTGCCACTTGGCGTGAGGGACCGCAATAACAGATGCTGTGCCATATGCACTTTATTGTGATTAGACATGAATGGTGTAGAGGAGCGAAATAGATAGAAAATTTAACAACTCTGCTGAAAAAACAAGCAGAAGTTAGCACTTGACGCCCCGCTGATCATAGATTATTATATTAGTATAAACTGAATATTCCTTTTAAGGGGAGTAGCTTTTACAGCAAAGTCGTCATTACAGAGCGGTCAGCTCTCGGCTTTGTTGGCAGCGATGAACGTTGTTAGCAAGACCTTACCAAACGGTATAGGTCTTTTTGTGCGATCAAAGCCTGTACCGCCATCCGGTACAGGCTTTTTTGTTTATCTGCTTATGGTTCTAAGCAGCAGGGAATCCATTGAATGAGGAGGGGAAAGCATGAAGAAAAAACGATTGGCTTTTCAGCAGCTAGTGGCCAAGAATAAAGAGGAATTGATGAAGGATGAAAAGATGATTGAAAAAATTGAAAAGAGGCTGGAAAGTAAATATACGAGCCGCATGGAAGATGAAAAAGCTGTTTAATTGATTGAAAAACAAAAAATGGAGGGTTTTTTATATGTTGAAAAAAATTATGGCATCACTTTTTATCTTTAGTCTATGTTTTGCGCCGATCAGCCATGTGTTTGACCACCAGCCGCAATCGGCAAGCGCCAAGTCCTATAAATCAGGGAAAAAATCTTATAATTCTCCTGCAGGGAGCAGCCCGTCTTTTTTAAAGAAGGACAAAGACCAGCAAGTGAATAAACAAAAATCAACGACAAAGGATTCAAAAAAATCAGCAGCCTCTAAATCAAACAAAGGCGGTCTTCTAAAAGGACTGTTTCTTGGCGGTGTAGCCGGCTTGCTGTTTGGCAGTCTGCTTGGCAACCTGGGGATTTTAGGATCGGTGCTTGGCTTTTTAATTAATATGATTGTTCTCGTGGCAATTGTGGTGCTCATCCGGAAGATTGTTGTTTCCTTGTTCAAAAATAAACGGAAGGATGATCATTCATGGAACAGATAAAGCTGCCTGAGCAAGATATTATTAATGCTCTTTGTTTATATGTTTCTGATAAAAAAGCCGTTTCACCCTATGAGGTGGAAATAGAGTTAATGTTCGACGACGATTACGGCTTTTCTGCTGAATCGCATGTTGCCGGGCGAAAGCAAATTTTAGTCACGGTGAATATTATTGAAGCGATTCGCTTTTGGCTGGATACGAAGCTCCAAATGGATCCATTTGCGGCTGGAATTGAGCTGGAGCTTGATGATGACGAAGGCATTATCGCCTGGATCAGGTAAGCCAAACGCCGTTGCACCTGTTTGGCTGAAAAGGAGAGATTCCTTATGAAAAACGGACTGATCACCCTTGGTGAAGCATTGATTGATTTCATTCCAGCTGACCCCGAAAATAGCACCTATATAAAAAGCCCAGGCGGTGCCCCAGCCAATGTGGCGGTTGGAGCCGCCCGCCTGGGAATGGAATCTATGTTCATCGGGAAGCTGGGAAGCGATGTGCTAGGCACTTTTTTGAAAAAAACGCTGGCTGCCTATCAGGTGGATACTACCTCTCTTATTTTCACAGATACTCATCGGACCGGCCTGGTGTTCGTTACTTTGGACAAAAAAGGAGAGCGCAGTTTCAGCTTTTACATCAAGGAAAGCGCCGATTTCTTTTTGGAGGAATCGGAGATAAGAGAAGAATGGTTTATTGCTAAAAAAATATTTCATTTCGGAACTATCTCGCTGTTAAGGGAGCCTGCCAGGAGGGCTACTCAAAAGGCGCTTGCTTATGCAAAGAAACATGGATTGATGGTTTCGTTCGACCCTAACGTTCGCCTGGCTCTCTGGGAAGATGAAGAGCTGCTTAAACAAACGATATTTACGATGATGTCAGAAGCAGACATATTAAAGCTGTCGGAAGAAGAACTCTTGTTTCTAACGGGAGGAACGAATACAGAAGCCATAAAGCAGTGGATAGACTGCTATGATCTTTCGCTTGTTTTGCTGACAAAGGGAGAGCATGGAAGCATCGTATTCACAAAAGCTGCTGTTGCCGAAATAGAGGCCTGGAAAGTGGAAACAGTTGATACGACGGGGGCTGGAGATGCCTTTATGTCGGGTTTATTGTACGGATTGAACGAGCGGAATGAAGCTATTTCTTCCATAACCTTGGACGAAGCCGCTAATATGGCCCGCTTCGCCTCGATATCGGGAGGATTGGCAGCTTCGCAAAAAGGAGCGATGGCAGCACTTCCCTCCTTGGAAGAGGTCAGGAAGATCATAAGAGAAAACAGAAGATAAAGGAAAAAACAAAAGCAACTGCTGGAAACAGGCGGTTGTTTTTTGTCTTTAAAAAAGTAATTAATTTGGAAATTGGAGTTATTATTTGAAAAAGTGATATGATTTATAGAGATGCATATAAGAAGATAGTGAATAGAGACCAAAATTTGAGTTCCAGGGGTGGAAGGGGTATGAAGACTATTGATTCCCAGCTTTATAAGTATTTAATAGATCATTCAACTGTAATTACAGAAGAATGGCTCGCTGCGAGAGAGAAAAAAAGCGGATCTGTCTATTCAGCAGATGCTGACCAGTCGATTGAACAATTGCTGCGAAAGCAAAATCAGTTAACGAACCTTACCGTTGCCAGCAGCCTTTTAGAAGAACAAGATACATTTGAAAAGCAAAAGAAGCAATGGGCGTTGGAAGTGGCAGAGAGCAGAGTGGCCAGCAATACGCCTATTCATGAAGTACAGGATGCCCTGCGTGCAGCAAGAGAAGCCTATTGGCATTTTGTAGAGAAGTTTGTGAAGTTAAATAAGAGCAAAGTGACTCATGAAGATATTCTAAAATGGGGAGTTGTCATTCACAAGGCGTTTGATGAGCTGAATATTAAATTTTCCGAGATGTATTTCGATATTATGATGAACCGGCTTTCAGCCCAGCAAAGTCTTATTGAGGAGCTTGGTTCTCCTGTTATTCCTATCACCTCTTCCAAAGGTATCCTGCCCCTGGTCGGCGATATTGATACGATGCGCGCCAAAAGCATTTTGGAACAAATACCAAAGAAGTGTGTCGAAGCGGGAATTTCCCATTTATTCATTGATTTATCCGGCGTATCGATTATCGATACAATGGTGGCCCAGCAAATTTTTCAAATTATTCAAGTGTTGAACTTATTAGGTATCAAATCCACAATGACGGGCATTCGGCCCGAGATTGCCCAGACAGCGGTGCAATTAGGCATTGATTTCTCCGAGATAGAGTCCTTCAGTTCCTTGCAGCAAATACTTGGCAAGTATTCTCCGGAAGAGTTTGCTGAATGATGAATGGTTGAAAAAGTACAGGTTTCACTTGTGATACTGAGCAATAAGGGAGCCTGCTTATTTTTTTATTGGGCAATAAAGGGGGGAATCAAATGTTGATAGCTGGACAAACAGATATGCAAAGGATGGACCGATATACGATGGAGCAGCTTGGACTGCCCGGCGTCGTTTTAATGGAAAATGCCGGCGCAAAAGTGGTGGAAGAGCTCCTCGCCGCCTCTGCTAGTAAACAGCCGAAGGTGATTGTGCTGGCCGGAGGAGGGAACAATGGCGGAGACGGCTTTGTTATTGCTCGCCGGCTGTGCGACTTAGGGGTGAAAACGCTTCTTTGCCTGCTTGTTGCCCCGGAACGGATTAGCGGCGATGCTAAAGTTCACTTGGATGTCTACATAAAGCGAGAGTTGCCGATTTTTTATTTTTGCGAGCAGAAAAGGGAAGAGCTTTACAACTATCTGGAGCGTGCTGACATTATCGTCGATGCGCTGCTTGGAACAGGTATAAACGGGCCGGTCCGAGAGCCTTTTCGCCAAGTGATTTCGATGGTCAATGAACAGGCGGACAAGAAGCTGATTTTGTCTGTAGACATTCCTTCCGGTCTAAATAGCGATAGCGGGAAAGCGGAAGGAATAGCTGTTCAAGCCTCAGAGACAGTCAGTTTCGTGTTTCCTAAACGCGGCTTTTTCTTGCAGGACGGTCCCAGCTATATCGGGGAGTGGAAAGCGGTCGATATTTCTGTTCCTCCTTCAGCTGCGGCAGCTCTCGGCCTTTCACTGCCGCAGCTGATAACGGAGCAGCTCGCTAAAGAAGCTGTGCCGGCACGTCCGCCGCATGGCCATAAGGGCACATTTGGACATGTTCTTGTAGCTGGAGGGTCCCGCCAGTATGTGGGCGCTCCCATTTTTTCAGCGAAATCCGCTCTGCATAGCGGAGCAGGTCTGGTTACCATGGCTGTGCCTGAGAGTATTTACCCGCTGATTACGGCCCAGCATCCGGAAGTGTTGTTTTTGCCGTTGACAGAAAAAGAAGGACGCTTTTCTGAGCAAGCAGTCAGCGAATTAGCTCCGAGCCTTCATAAATTTGACAGCGTGGCCGTCGGTCCCGGAATGAGCCGGTTTGCCGGCGGCGATAAATGGATGAAAGGCCTTCTGGATTCCTTGCACGGCCAGCCGGTTGTCATAGATGCGGATGCGTTATATTTGATTAAAGACGAACTGGAGATGTTGCACCAATATGAGGGAGAGGTTATTTTGACGCCTCATCCCGGAGAAATGGCTGCTTTACTGAAGAAAACGGTGCAAGAGGTAGAGGAAGACCGATTGACGATCTCTAGAGATTTTGCTAAAGAGCATCAGATTTATGTATTGCTGAAAGGGCACCGCTCAGTGATGGCTACACCAAGCGGAGAAGTGTATGTCAATCCGCACGGCAATAGTTCGCTTGGAAAAGGCGGAAGCGGAGATGTGCTGACAGGAATGATTGCTTCTTTTCTAGCCCAAGGAGCCCAGCCGGTCGCTGCCCTGATTGCGGCCAGTTATTTGCATGCCAGAGCGGGCGAGGAGAGGGCTGCCTTCTTATCTCATTATGGTGTTATGCCTTTTGATATTATCGAGGGGGTGTGCCATCTTCTGCAGGAGATGGAAAAGTGAAAACAGCAGAAATGAAGAAAGGTGTCCCAAAGTGAAATTTTGGAACACCTTTCTTTTGCTTAACAAAACGTATCGGAGGATTTCGGGTTTTTCAACCCGAAGAGCGGGCGGATAAATAAAGCTGCGTAAGTACCCAGCATAGCCATAACCATCCATACCCAGCCGTGAAGGCTGAAGGAGGCGATTCCGCCGAAATAGGCTCCGATATTACAACCGAAAGAGAGACGGGCGCCATAGCCCATTAATAGTCCGCCAATAATAGCAGCTGCTGCCACTTTCGGCTGAATTTTTTTCGGCTTGAATGTCCCCTGAAACGCCGCAGAAATAAAAGCCCCTAAAATAATTCCAAAGTTCATGACACTTGTAGAATCTGCCAAAACAGTTTGTGTAAGGGCCTCCCCGTTAGCACCCGAGAAAAAGCCCCAGCTTGATACGTCTATACCCATAGCCATAAGCGCTTTTCCGCCCCAAAGAGCAAAGGCGGAAGTAATGCCCCACGGATTTCCTCTAACAGTTAATGTTAATGCGTTTAACAAGGCCAGCACAACAGCGGCGGTGATTAACGGCCAAGAGCCCCGGAATACTTTCTTCCAGCCGGCAGTCGTCGGCAGGGGTTTCATCATTGGCGGGTTTTTCTTCCTGGCAATTTGCACGGTTATCCAATAAATTGCGGCAAAAAGAATCAATTGAACAATGAGCGCGCCGAAGTAGCCAAGCCCTGTTGATTCAGCTAAAGAAATCGGCGGAAGAGATGGCGTCTCTTCCATCCAGAATGTAAAGTGGTAAGCACCAAGAACAGATCCGGCAATAAAAGCAAGAAGCGTTAAAACCATTGAAGATGCCCCGCCGCCTACCTGATATAACGTTCCTGAAGCACAGCCATTACCAAGCTGCATTCCAATTCCGAAGATAAATGAACCAAAAATCAAGCTTGTGCCTACTGGAGAGACATAGCCGGCGGGAGTGACACCCGTAAAGCTGAAGCCTGTTCCCAGTATAAGCGCAAATAACGCCGAAGCCACAGCTAACATAATCATGTGTGCCTGCAGTCCTTGAACGTTGCCGACAGACATTAGCCGGCGGAAGGCAGAGGTAAAGCCGAACCGGGCATACAGCAGCGTCACTCCTAAGGCAAGCCCAATGGCGAATAAAACGCCTTGAGTCCAATTAGCCGTTTGAACAATAGCGGCAAAAAGAAGAATAGCTATAATAATCCCGGCAGCAGCCTGTGGCTTTTGCATCGGATTCAGCCGGGTAACAACCGTTGTAGAACGATAACCTCGGCTCGCCGGTGTTGATAAAGTTGTTTGCGGCAATTAAAACACCTCTTATCCCATTAAAATAGTTGGTATTATATTTATCATACCTCTTTTTGATGAAAAAATAAAGCGCCATGTGCAAGAAAGAGAGGAAGCTGGCCAGCAGCCTGATCTCTGCAAAAGAGTATTCCGGCTAAATAAGGCATAAAAAAAGACCGCTGGAAAGCCAGCGATCTCAAATGGTCGGCAGCTGTGCATTTTTCCTGCGGACCGTTCTGCCAGTCTCTTTATTATCGATTACTTGCTTTATTGCTTCCACTTGCACACGTCCAGAGAAAAATACAGCTCCGCCTCCCATATCCGCTAGCCGGTCAGGAGTGAGGGAATTGACCAGACGTTTTTCGCCTGGCTCATCTGACCAAAGCCCTTGGCTCACCACTACGCCCGGAAGAACATGGTCGCCTGCGACAGCGGTTAATTGACATTCTCCGCGGTGATTCCAGAGGCGCACTGTAGTGCCGTTTTCGACGCCTAAACGGCCGGCATCTTCGTGATTGATAAATAGCTTTGGTGTTTTTTCGAGCTTTCTATGTTTCTCATTATGAGAAAATGTAGAGTTTAAAAAGTTATGGTTCGGTCCGGGCACAAACAGGAATGGGAAATCCTTCTCTTCTGCTAATGGCATGTGCGTCGGCAACGCTGGATGACCATCTATTTTCATTTTTTCGGAATACAGCTCAATTTTGCCGCTTGGCGTTTTTAAGCTGTTAAGCGGTACACGTGTATTGGTCGCCTTGACAAAGCGCTTGTTTGTAAGCTCTTCGTATGTGATGACAGGGAAGTGGGGATTGGCTTTATGATTGATAGCTTGTTCGATTAATTGCTCATCGGTGTCTTTCAATGCTTGTTCTTCAAAGCCCATAGCCTGCGCCAGCAGCCGGAAGACATCAGGATTCGATTTACTTTCTCCGTAAGGCGGAATGACAGGCTCCTGGAGCTGGAGATAGTTATGCCAATAAGATGTATATAAATCTGTATTTTCAAAGGCGGAGGTAGCCGGAAGAACAATATCGGCAAACTGGGCTGTTTCGGTTAAGAACAGATCATGCACAACTGTAAATAAATCTTCCCGTGCTAAGCCCGCTCTCACTTTATTAGAATCCGGCGCTACAACAGCGGGATTCGTATTATAGACAAACAATGAACGGATGGGCGGCTCCAGCTCAAGCAAGGCCTTTCCTAGATGATTCATGTTGATGATCCGTGTCGGCTGCGCCAACAGCTCCGGCCGCTGCAGAGCCCTCGTGTTATAAGCTAAATAACCGGAGTTTGATTTAAGGGCGCCGCCGCCTTTTTTCCGCCATTGGCCTGTCAAGGCGGGCAAGCAAGCGATGGTGCGGACAATCATCCCGCCATTGTCGTGGTGCTGCAGGCCGTTTCCGATGCGGATCATGGAAGGGGAAGCTGTTCCATATAAACGAGCCAGCTTGTAGATGTCTTCAACAGGGACACCGGTTAAAGCAGAAACGGTCTGAGGCTCGTAAGCTTTCACCTGCTCTTCCAGCTCCTTGAAGCCGACTGTATATTCTTCCAGAAATGACTGATCGACAAGCTTTTCTTTATAGAGAATGTGCATAACACCAAGAGCAAGGGCGCCGTCTGTGCCGGGAAGAATGGGGATAAACCAATCGGCCATTCGTCCAGTCTGGTTTTTGTGAACATCAATGACAACGATTTTTGCTCCGTTTTTCCGTGCTTTTTGAGCAATCATCATTTGATGCATATTTGTGCTGACAGCATTGATGCCCCAGAGGATAAATAGCTTGGTTTCCGACATTTCTTCAGGGTCTGTCCCAAAGCTCCCGCCCATCGTATAGCTGAAGCCGACTGAGCCGGCAACAGAACAAATAGTTTGATCAAGCCGGCTGGCCCCGAGGCGATGAAAAAAGCGCCGGTCCATTCCTTCCGCGCTCAGCTTTCCCATGTTCCCATAAAAGCTGTACGGGAGGATGGATTCGGCCCCTTCCTCTGCCAGTAGTTTTTTCCAGCGGGAGGAAATAGTTTCGATCGCTTCGTCCCAGCTGATCGGAGCGAATGCTCCTTCGCCTTTTTGGCCGATTCGCTTTAACGGTGTTTTGAGTCTTTTATGGTCATATAAGCGTTCGCTCATATTTCTCACCTTGTTGCAAATGCTTCCTTGCGTTACGGGATGGTCAGGATCGCCTTCGATCTGAACAATTTTCCCGTCTTTTTTATGTACAAGCAGCCCGCACTGGTCCGGACAGTCAAGTGAACAAACTGAAGGCACTGTTCCATTTTGGATATTAATATATGATTGCATGTTCAGCATCCTCTCCTCACAAAAATTGCTTCATCGCTTTTATCATAGCAAATAAATAGTAAGAACGTTCGGAAAATATTTCTATCTTCTGCTCGCTAACCGTCGGGCTTTCAGTAGTTTCTAAATAATGGATGAAGAAAAAACTATTGACACTTCCCGCAGGGCGTGTCATAATCCTAGTAAATTTATATGAATCTGAAAATAGTGAATAAACTC
>NZ_BCVF01000062.1 GCF_001591605.1 Bacillus badius NBRC 15713
TTACAAGGAAAAATAAGAACAAAGGAAGAAATAAAACCCATATCAAAAGTTTAAACTTCATAAAATTCACATTTTCGATTTCATCATTACAACTATCCGTGAAGGTTCTTGTTTCTTCTTTACCATTCGAGCATGGTATGTTCCTCTAAATTTTTCTGATCGCCTATTCACTAAGCCTGCTAGATAAACTATTTTTATCTTATCCTATATTTAGAATCCCGCGAACTTCAGGGGACACAGAGTTTTCTAAACCAGAGTATTTAATGAATAGATTTCTTAATCCCTTCGTATCTAGCGATGGCTCTATATTCTCTTTATATTCTTTTTCCAAGGAGAATTTTAAAATCTCTTCGGTTAGTTTATCATTGTCCAAATCAAATTCCGGCATTGATTTATCCTCAATGAATGCTCTCATTCGTAACTTAATATCAGTATTACCCAAGTTTACATTTTTATTGTTATCATGGAGTTGCATTATGATAAACCCATAATTAATGTAATAGCTATTTGAGAAATTAGATTTCTGTAAATCAATTACTACAAGTGTATCCACTCCTTCCTTAATAAAAAACTTTCTTTGTTTTTTAAAACCCTGCATTAACAAGGATTGGTGAATACTTTCTTTAAAGTTTTTCTTATCCATTTTTTCGCTCCTCAGTAATATAGCGCCATCCTCTAAATCAACACAACTACGCACAGATTTTCTCCATTCGGAATTCACAGTCGTACTAGTTCCATGGTTATAAATGTATTTGACTATCGTCTAACTGAAAAGAGTATAAATTTATTCAAGATGGTTTTATCTTTTTAATAAGCGCTTTTTTGGCATATACAAGTGAATAACAATAATTAGCGCCGTTCTTTAAGTAATAATTATTGATGTATGACATTGTTATTTTCTGACATTCATCTACATAGTCACTCCATGCCATGCCAGATTTTCTATCGATGTACCAGCTATCATATGTTGGCTCTTTTTGATTATGCTCAACCCTATACACATCACCACCAAGAATAGCAAGATCATTTTGCTTTAAAAATTGAATGACAGCCTGCGCATCTTCCCATTTCCAAGCTACCTCTTTTATTCCAAGCTCTTCAAGAGATATTGCTGAATTTCGTATTATAGTAGGTAACTGAATGGTTCCGCTCATTTTTACACTCCTATTTTTAATTATTAAAGCCAGCCGCACTGATCCTATTCTTTAGGGTTAGCACTTTAATGTTGTTTAGAATACTCTTCTTATTCTTCTTTCACTTTCCTGAAATGCTAGAAACGTAAACTGTTTCATTGGAAAGGCCGAAAACCCTATCACCTGATGTAAAAATATGATCTAGCTTAAGCCGATGTTTGTTCTCATCACACAATGTTACTTTACACTGTTCTCTTGTTTGTAAATGCATCCAAAAAATGTCCTCTTCCGTTCCAATTACTGCTTCATCTTTTCCTACGGAAATCCAATCCACCAAGCCGACATCTAGTTCACCCCAGCAATAGACCGTTTCGCTACATTTACCGTTTTGGTCATACAAAAAGGCATTGTCTTCCTCATCTTTTGAAAGATCACTTACAAACAAGAAATGTTCATGAATAATTTGAAAAAAGTCGATTTCCTTATTCAAACTAAAATAGTATGTTCTTTTGCCTTCATTTAGATAATAATCAACTTTATATTTTAAATCGTCTAACTCATATAATACATAAACACATCCATTTATATCAGCGTCTATATATTTTAATGGATCTTTCAAATTAATATCGCAATATTTGTTGAATATAAGTTTGTTTTTCATTGTACTACCTTCCATTTTTAATCGCATGTCAATCATCAAGGACAGAGAACTTTTCCCTTCAAATACGCTTTTCACCTTCTGTCCCTCTACTCAATGTCTCCTCGTTATGCTGCAGTCTATTTTTGAAACTCCTCCCGTAAGCTCCCCTTACAACTTCTATCCTTTTCTTTGTATAAAAAAGACCTGCAACCGCAAGCCTTAAACTCTTCTCATCGTTATTTTCATAATTACCCAAGCAATTCCCGTGACCATGGACAGCAAGGTAAAAAACACTCCCAAATTAATTCCTAATTGGATGAAAAAATCTGCCTGGTACTTATTGCCTGTGTATTCTGCCGTTCCAGCGATTACACCGCAGATTAAAATCTCTACTATTAGACAGATAAGCGAAATCCAAAATGCTCTTGCAACAAATTTCATGTGCTCCCCCTATTAACAGCTATTGCTAATCGTTTATCTTATCATTATCTATTTGGCAAATGGTTACAACGGATTGGTTACTCATTGGATACTAATAACTATAATACGTACAATGTACTGTTTTTGAATTCAAAAACACACCTTATATGTTAAATGTTCAGTGTCAGATTATTCATTTGCCTTTATTGGAATAACTTCAAGTAAGGAAAATGGGGCTTCATGAATAGAGAAAAATAAACGGGACGTATCAAATATGCGTAAGTCTCTTTCTAGTCCATCTCCTTTTAGTTGTATTTTTTCAATTGATATATCTGAGGCTTTACCTGCTAGTATAGGAACATTTAATCCAGTTTCAGTTTCAAACTCAAAACCTACGGTTGAATAAGGGCTATCCCCTTCAAATCCGCTGTAGGCTCTATTTCTATACCAGCTAAAACCTTCTTCACTTTCGGTTATGCTAGCAACACCTAATGCTCGCTCAAACTCATAAAAGACAACAGTCTCTCCTTTAAAATCCTCAATGGATAAAATCGCTGTTTCGTTTGTCCCCTCTTGCTTTAATCCATAGTGAATCGCTTTTTCCTTTGTATCGTACCACTGGGTAGCATCCTCCTCTTGACTGCAGCCTGTTAAAGCAATCAAGCATGAAACAACTATCAAATAAACTATTTTTCTCAACCCTGCACCTCCGTTCATCATCCTAACAAAAAGCACAATTGTTTCTTCTCATTCCCCTAAGTTTCTTACCTCACGCCTACAAGCTGATTTATTTGTATCAGAAGGCATTCTTCTTTATAGCCAAAATTTCGAAAAGCTAGGGTTGCTGCTATTTCTTATCTGTTTGATATTTGTAGTCTAGGGCGATCAATATCTGGTTCTTTTAAACCGATGAAAGATCCTTTTCAACCCTCTATCGGCGGAAAGAAGAAAAACTGAATACACCTCATCATCTTCTTTTTTCGTATACCTCATCTATAAATTCTTTGATATCCATCAGGTCATGAACCCACTCTAATCTAATGAAAACTTCATGGGGCTTTTCCCTGATCTGCATCTCACTTCTTTCATAAACTTTCCCGAGCCGCTTGTCTACTTTCCCTTGCATCTCAAGACCTTGTCCATCAGCTCTTTCGCCAATATGCAAGACTAAAGTCGGACCCCCAATGTTCATCAACGTAGCAAATTTATCAGTCGGGATGCCATCACTTCTCTTTTTCTTATAACCATATACGAAGCCCTTATTGGCCAATGTTCTTTCAGCCAATTTCTCGCTTACGAAATAAGCATCTAATGCTAACCCTTTTAACTCTTTTTTCTTGAAATTTCTTTTGATGTTTTCAAGCAACGGCATTGTCAGTTCTCCTAACATATACATATTAAATGATAAGGATGATTGTATTTAATAAGTTCTATAGACGTATTATGCTGAAATGATTTCGAGCACCTTGTTACTGCCTGTCGACTACTGGATATAGAATCTCCAATCGTTTTATAGAATAAATAGAAGAGGAGAGGAACTTTTTCACATTTCAACACTTAGAAAGGGTGAATGCAAATGGAGAATTTATTAAAAAGTTGCCTGGGCTGTTTGGGTCTCTTCATTTTATTATCACTCGTCATTGGTGGGTGTACTTCCTATTTCAGCATAAAAGAATATGATAAAACAAACGTATCCGTTAGTGAGAAGGCTGGGGAAGAAACGTCCAATCATGAGGCTGACGAGGCAGTAAGCAAAGAAAAAGGAAATTGGCAATCGAAACTCCAAGAGGTAGCCGCTTCCAGTAAAACAAAAACAGAAAAATTGAATGAAGTCAGCTTTTATGCTCAAGGTTATAAGGCTAGTGGCAGCGAGCGCACAGAGTTTGAGAATCACATCGTGAATGAATATAAAACCGGTAAGTATCTGGCAGATATAGAAAATGATGAGTATATGTTGACGAATCTTTTTAAGGCTAAGGTCGTCAATACTCACTACAATCACCAAGGACAAAAAAATACGCCGATTGCTCTCTTCGCTTTGGATTTTTGGCAAAACACAAAGTATACGTATCAACGCATTCTTGATGCAGATAGTCATGAAGTTCAAGCGAATGAAGAACAGATGGATAAGGCTTTGGCGAAGAGGTAATCACTAACTAAAGAACTTCCGCTGAAGAAATTGGTTTCAGCGGGAGTTTCGCTGTTTGATTATGTTAATAAATTCTATGGCGCTAAAACACCCATTAACCTAAAAAAGATTATTTTTTTAACGCATCCACAAATTGTTTAGCATCTATCATTGACATTCCTTTTTCTTCTCTTAGATACTTGATGGTTTTGATGTCACCTAGAGTTCTTAATTTCTCACTTGCCAAGGCAATCAGCTCCTCCTTGTGTTCAATAGGAGTTAACTTCTTGTTCTCTTCTCTTAACACATTGATTTTCTTAGATTGTCCAAAAATTATAATTAAAAAGGCCACGTTTAAAATCAGGGATGCCAGTAAACCCAAGTGAATATCCACTATTAAGCCTCCATTCTTGATGCATGATCATGATTTTTGGATAGCGATAGATGTCACCTTATTCATTAGCCTCCTGATGGAGCTTAGAAGTATAAATAAACCATCATTTTATATTATAGGTCGCTTAATTCAATCACTTCCCCGCTATCAGCTTTGACTGCATAGTGACAATCTAACTTTCCACATAAAACATAGCTGCCTTGCTCAAAATCATATACATAACATAGTGTCAGTTCAATGAAGTCTTTTAGTTTCTCAAATGCTTCCTCTTTGGCGACCTTTATTTGATCCGACTCTTTAAAATCTTGATAGATGTCTAAAAACGGCCTATTATCCATGTAATTCAACACTTCATAAGTCTTGGAGTCAATGAACAGCCTTATTTTCCGCTTAAATACACGTTCTTTCTGTTCCTTTATCTGGAATGCTGCCTGGATGTATCCCTTCTCCCGATGCAGCGACTTTAATAGCCATTTTCCTGAGTCATTAGGATATTCTTGACTAAAAAACTGTTGTATGGCACTGATACATTGGTTTATCTCTTCTCCTGTGATCGGCTGCAAATCTGGATGTGCTTCACAACGAAAGGCTTGCTCAGGTGTGATATGTTCAACGAAAGCTAATTCTTTCCTATGAAAAGGCTGCTGAATTTGAAGGTCCCATTCAATCACTTGATCTATTTGCAAGAGAGATTTCTCATATACAAACTGTTCAAAAGGCAGCGTGGAAAAACAATCGTTTTTTATATAAATCTCCTCGATTGCAAAAGCATGAACGAGTCTCTCTTCTTCCATAACTGGAAATTCAATCAGCTTCAACTGTTCCTTTGCCAATCCCTCTATTTGTTCAAATGACAGTTCATATGTTGCTTCCATAATGAATGCGGGGGAAGGAAATTGTCCGATAACAGAAAATAAAATCAGCTTTCCATCCTGATCAAGCTTCAATTCAATAGAACCAGAAGGAGCTACGGCCATGCCATCGATACACGCCTTAAAATAGATCTCTCTTTCTTCTTCCTTCCAGAACTCAAACTCCTTTTCATAAGTCAATCCTGTTTCCTGTTCGATCCACTCGATGATTTTTTCCTTATGGCTTAAGTCAAATGCCTTTTCATGAGCATAAGATATTCCTCCAACAAAAATCACACTGCTGGCCTTTCTTGAATGGATATCTATCTCGATAGAAGCGGTTCCTTCTGGATTAAGATCTTGATCATCCCAGTTTTTCATGGAATTTGGAAACCATTCCATACTCAGCGTATACACCGTATCATTAAAAACCGTAGGATGGCGGTGAATGTTCCATGTATGTAGATAGTATTCTACTAACCCATACTTTTCTCTTGTAAAATCAATTAAATCTTTAATTCTCTTATCCATCTCAATCTCCTTCGGTTTCTGCTATTACCCCCACTTAAACTTAACTTCTCGCAGCACCATCCAGATTAACCATAATAAACACTGTTTTTCTTCATTTAGATAGGTGTCCAAGTAATCACTCAAAAATTAAATTCCCTGGAACCCCCTCATTCTGCGCCACGCTTTTCCTTTAAAGGCAAGATTACAAGCTAGTCTTCTCTATCTTTGTTTTAAACATATAAAGCGGTTCCTTATACCCAATTATATACATTTTAACCACAAAAAAACAACAGGATAGACCGTTCCTATCGTAAGGATCTTTGCTATCAACATTATTTTCTAAATAAAATGGTCCATATTTTTAAACAGCCTGTTTCTTATTTTTATTAAATGAAAAACACCGCATACTAGTCGGTGTTTTTCATAATCAAAGGAATCGCTCTTTGATTTTAACGTTCCTGATTCTTTTGCTCCCGTTCAGCTTTAGCATCATCCCATTCATTTAACTCACGGGAAAATTCTTCATCCACTTTGCCTGGAGGTATTTTTAAGTTTTTTGGTGTCTGCGGTAAAGAACTTGAGTTGTTGCCGCTTGTTTGATGATCGTCTCTTCCCATCATAAAGCCTCCTTTTAAATATTTTCGTTCTTTAAAAGTATGGCTGAGTCACTTCATTTTAATGTAAGAATTCTTTAAATGAAAAACGCTTTACTTGCGGCTGCCCTTCCTCCTCCCGGCCTGTAACCGCTATTCCTCTTGAATAAATTTTACTGCATCATACCCGCAATGATTGCAGTACATTAAATGTGGACAGATCTGCTTTTTCGCTGTATCGGAATAACCATCGCCCATTTTTACCGTTTCTTCATCATTGTAATGACCGTATGGGTCCAAAAAATCAGACACCTTTCCTTTGTCTTCTAATGAGGAATGGCATTCTGGACAGGATAATTCAATTTCCTTAAATGCATTACATACAGGACACAGTTTCATTCGAATCACCTCTTTATTCTTTCTCATTCAGTATCTATTCTTTTAACCAATAATATGTAAGGCATAAAAGGATAGCTGATATCAGACACACATCAGACCAGTTATTTCATTTAATGCGGGGCTGAAAACTTCAGCTCACCGTTCATCATTCCACGCTGTATATTAGAGTAGCTTCGTGCAAGAACCAATGGTCTTTCTCATGCTTTTCAAATTGATAAGATTTCTCCAATGTAGTGAGAACCATCTATTTTATGGCTTTTTTTAAGCCTTCTATCCCATCATCAACCTTTAATTCAAAATACAACCGTAAGCTAACTTCTTTTAAATAAATTATGTTAAAGTTGTAATAATAACCCAAAAGGAAGGAGCCTGCCATGAGAAAGCTATGGATTGCCCTGTTTATAGCAGCCATTCTTATCGGTCTTTATTTTGTTATAAATAATGAAAGGTCTACTTCTCTTCAAGAGTTATTTAAAGATGAGGGGATAACTAGCGCTAATATTACTTCAATTGAGGTGGATAAACCTTTGACTTCTGAAGAGACGACGGTTACAGACCCTAATAAAATCAATAAAATAACAAACAACTTACTTCATACTCCACTAAAGAAAAACAGATACAATAAGGTAAAAGATTTTTCTCAATCCTATTGGATAACCATCTTTGCTAACGGTGAAAGGCGACTCGGAATCACTTATTACGATTCTGGTTTTGTATCCGTTTTTACTTTTCAAGACAGCAAGCATTATAATTATAAAATCGCTGATCATTCTGATATAAGTACTATCAAAGGCTTGTTTAAATAAACAGCTCGTTTAAACAAGCCGGCTAATGTGTAAAACCACACAAGGGAACTCCTGCATATTGGAGTTCCCTTATTCATTCTATAGCTTTTAGACGGAGTCAGACATATAGTTCTTAAACAACACCACTTCATCTTTTTTAAAATCAGGAGTATCTATCGTTTTATAAAGACCAGCCTTCTTAAGGAGATGTAGTTCCCACATAAACAACTTCTTTCTTTTTAGGGGTTTTCCATCCGTATAGAATCGCCGTCCCAGTATCTTTTTTGAAGACAACGGAAGCATCATAAGGGCGAGTACCGCCTTTAAAGTAAGCATATTTAATAGTAATACTTTCAACATCCTTTGATGAGTAGCCTTCTTCTTGGAGTTTCCAAACGACAGCTTCTAATAATTCTTCACGTTCTGTTCTTTCACCAAACATTAATCTCTGATAAAGCATATAGCATAGGATAACAACAAAGCATAAAATTAACATGCCCATCAATGTTTTTTTGAGATTCATCCTCGTGTTCATCTCCATGTAATATATTTTTCTTTATTGCTGATGAAAAGCGCTCTACCTATGCTCTACATGTACATTCACCTTCAACGAGACCTGTATTTGGAATAAACGTTTACAGTGTAATATTACACTTTTTGTTTTTTCCAAACAAGGGAAATATCGGAAATAATGATTGGCCTGAACGCTTTGCTTACTTGCTACAGAATTTTCCCTATTCCCACACATTAAAGAGCTGCAGCCTTATCAAACCATTTCATTATGAAGTTTAAGCTGCCTCCGCTCTTACAGAGAGCAAAAAGTATCTATACAAACAAAAAAGAATTTATTTACAGGTGATTTCGAAACGATAATTTTCATAGGGCATGGGTCGCCTAACTGGAGTGAGACAAAGAGCTTGGTCATTATAGCTCGGAAAATGAGGAAAGCCTGGGCTTTGATAAATGCCCAGGCCATTGTATATTCATAAAACGATAGATGATATCAATCTATTATACTGTGAATCTGTTTTTATAAAATGTATTTGACAATAAAATCGGCAATCATATCCGCGTATTTGTCTGGAACCCCTGCTTTAGTTAAGGCGTTCGCTATCCCCCACCATGAATAGGTTTCAAGAGTATCCATTGCGTTATTGATCTTAGGGCCGTATTTTTTTACAGCATCACGAACCGCTTTAATAGGAATAGTATCTGCATGATCAACCATAAATTTAACCGCCTTTTTGACAGCTGCGAGTTTCCACTCAGGAGTCACTTCTCCTGTTTCTTTTACTTGGGTTTTTACATAAATGCTATATCGAGTGAGCTCTTTCTGCGACACTTTTTCTGCTTTTATCGCTTTGTCTAACTCATTATTTGACGTTGTTAATGTATGTTGTGTTTGATCTAGCTGATAGGTTTCAGATGGTGAAGCAGCAGCAGGTGAAACAAAAACACCAAACAAAAGTGACGAACTTAATGCCAATGTCAGAGCTTTTTTAGCTTTCATCAATGATCCCTCTTTCTTCTAATTTTTTAACCATTCGTGAATCTTGTTCACAATTTATACGGTATCATATCATTTGGATAAATTGGGTAATTAAACAAAAAATTTACATAAAACAAAAAATTTTAACAAAACATCAAAAACTTCACTTTTCAATTTGGTTTTTATTCCTTTCGAGAAATCTTTATCCAATTTTTACAATACATCTCATTTTTCTATATATTTGCATGCTATAATCATTGCTGTTTGGAAAATTAAACTTGTATAGGAGGAAGAAAATGCATTTACGTAAAAAATATCTGATCATCTTTCTGAGTATTGGTTTCACATTAGCCCTATTTCCAGTTTCCAGTTCTGCTGACTCAAACAATACGGATACAGCAGAAAGAAATAATGTTCAAGAAAACTATACATATTTATTAAAAAACCCGGAACAAACTATAGAAGTTTTAAAGATAATTAAAAAACACTCCCCATCCCTCACCGCAACAGCCATTGAAGAAATTGGATTAGTGTCTGTCGAAAACCCTAAACATATCGATGTAAGCAAAGTCCAACATAAAATCGCGTCCTATGTAGATAGCCAAGGAGAGCTGCCTAATTTAATTCCACCTTACGAAGGGACTGTTTCATCCAATAAAATTCTAAAGGCAGCACAGAGATCCACACTCAACGACTTTCAAAATTCTAACAAGGTTCATGCTAAAAACACATATCCGCCACTAAGTTCCGAAAACTTTACATCTTTTAATTGGTATTTAAAGGATGTAACAAGTAATTACAGGAGTTTATCTATTGATAAAGGGGAACACTCGACCATTGCTTTAATAGATAGTGGAATAGATATAAAACACCCTTTAATAAAAGAAAATATTGATCTAACATTAGCTAAAAATTATAGTGCAGGTCATATGGACGTGACTGATGAGTTAGGCCATGGCACCAGTATTGCCGGAATTTTATCAAATATTGCTCCGCAGACAAAAATCATTCCTTATAAAGTAGTTGGAAGTACAGAAGGAAAATCATTATGGGTGATTAATGCTATTATCGATGCAGCTAATGATGGCAATGATGTCATTAACTTAAGTGTCGGTACTTATTTGATCAAATCAGAAAAAGAAGATAAGTTATTGATCAAAGCCTATAAAAAAGCTGTAAAATACGCAAAAAGAAAAGGCTCTGTTGTGATAGCCTCTGCCGGGAATGATGGATTTGATCTGGATGAATTAAAAGAATTTAAATTTAAGCATTTACCTGGCGGATTACAAGATGCCATAACAGTTTCCAGTAATACAAAGGACAATACCCTAGCCTATTATTCAAACTTTGGTAAAGAAGTGGATTTCTCCGCACCTGGCGGCTCCCTTCTTGACCATGATGGAGCTGAGCGTGCAAATGAAATGATCATCACCACTTTTCCCATTCATCAAATGAATACACCTTTAGATCAATCCCTTGGAATTCCTCAAGGATACACATTAACTGAAGGCACGAGTTATGCAGTACCACAAGTCAGCGCTGCGGCAGCCCTTATGATTTCAGAGCATACAGAACGAACAGGCAAGAATCCTTCTGTGAACAAAGTGATTAAATATCTAGAGAAAGGAAGTTTTGACATTGGCAAGCCTGGCAGAGACAACTATTTTGGAGCGGGAAAAGTGAATGCCTACCGTTCCTTAATAAGGATAAATAAATAAAATTAAGCGGGGAAGCTTTTTTAGGTTCTGTGTATAAAGTTTAATTAAAAATCCGGAAGAACCATTCCCTGTCTTATTTAACCATATAGAAAAATCATTTGAAGGAGGCAATTTATATCAATAAATTTAAGACTGCCGGTATTTCTATTTCTATCGTTCTGGTCATATTACTCTTTATTGCTTTTTTTGAATATATCTTTTTAAGAATAATAGGCTTCCAATATCATTCATTATGGGATGTAGTATTGTTCTTTGCTTTATATTTATTCCTTGAAATCCCCCTGGCCTTTATTACAGATGCTATTCCAAAAGCTTTAAAATCTGTTGGCATACTCCAAACGAGTAAAGGGTGGGCATTATTTATTTTGAATACCACTCTGACCTTTTTACTGATTGAAGTAATCGATAATTTCATGATAAATATTGAAATTGAGTGGCAAGGAACGCTCATATTTGCATTGGTTACTGGGTTTATTGGTTGGAGATTAAAAAAAGACGAGGATGAGCCGCCAGACATTGACAGTGAGGAGTTTAAAAAAATAAACAATAGATTCAAATAAATGATCTAGTTAACATGATGACTCTATTAGACAGCCCCTGCTTCAATCCTCCCTTGTTAAATAAGGGGGGATTTCAGA
>NZ_BCVF01000063.1 GCF_001591605.1 Bacillus badius NBRC 15713
GGGTCTCTCACCGGGTACGTCTACACTTGTACATCTGCCCCGCGGGACAGAAGTTTTGCCGCACCGTGAAACAAACGCACTCATGAATGCACCGGCTTATCATAGCGGCAGCTTAGGTGATGGCGTCCTTCATGGGGCATACAATGCGGTGAAGGAAAAAGCATCAAATGCCTGGCAAGGAGCGAAGGATGTAGCTGGTTCGGCATGGGAAGGAACCAAAAATGCTGTCGGAAAGGCGAAAGACCTTGCGCTCGATGTGTTCTCTTACATTGGCAATCCGAAAGGGTTAATGACCAAGGTGTGGAGTCAATTCAGCGGGTTTTTCCCTAAAATGAGCGGAGCTTTCGGGCAAATGGGCACAGGAGCGATCAAGCTTATAAAAGACAAGATTGTTAATTTTGTCGGAGAAAAGATGTCCGGGCTGTTAGATATGGGAGACGGCTGGACAGGTGGAATGGAGAAAGACCCTCGATCAGTGGGCCGCGGCGCCGGTATGGGCGGAATGATGCGGTATGTTGAGCATTGGTACAATCAAGTAAAGAATCGTTTCGGTCCTACAAGGTTCATGGGAGGCTTTTCTGATCGTGGCGTTGTCGGAAATTCTAAAGTAAAGAGTATGCATGCTTATGGCCGAGCGTTTGATATTGGAGGATCTCATCAAACGATGAATGCGATTGCGGAGTACCTAAGACAATCAGCATCTAATCTCCAATACGTTATCTACAATCGGAAAATAGCAGGTCCGGGCATGGGCAAAGCATGGAGAAGATACAACGGGTTAAACCCTCATACAGATCACGTTCATGCTGACTTCCTTCCAGGTGGAGGAGGCGGTGGCGGCGGTTTCGGTAACTTCAAAGGCGGCGGGGCGACCATGGCGCGCACGGCTATTACACAGGCTTTGCGTATGCTAGGCAAGCCAATGTCTTTATTGGAGCCGCTTATGTGGATTGCCCAGAAAGAGTCTGGCTTTAATCCAAATGCAGTTAACAACTGGGATAGTAATGCAAGACGGGGCGATCCATCTGTTGGTCTCTTCCAGATCATCGGCTCTACCTTTAAACGATGGATGTACCCTGGCCACGGAAACCGCCGTAATCCATTGCACTCTGCTTTAGCTGCTATTCGCTATATGGATGGACGGTATGGCGGCGTTATGAAGCACCCGGGTGTTAAATCACGAATGCGCGGCGGTGGATATAAACCGTATGCGAACGGTGGGATTATTAATCATCCACATATGGGACTCGTTGGCGAAGCAGGCCCAGAAGCGATTATTCCGTTAAGTTGGAATAAACGCCATCATGCCTTGCCTTTAATCAAGCGGGCGGCATCGAAATTTGGCGCTAGTGTAAATGATTCATCTAACAGCTATACACCGGCTGAATCATATTCTTCTTCCGGTAGTGGCGGCCGAGACGTGACCATTCACTATAGCCCTACTGTTCACATTACAGTACCAGGCGGTGGAGAGGTGCCAGCAAGTGTAAAAGCAGAGGTTGAGAAAATACTAGAAGATCATTACCGTAAGCTACAAACCTTAATTATTGATCCGGAGGGGGTATGACAATGGCAAGGCTAGGAAATATTCAACTTCATATTGAAACGGAAGGGGATAACAGCTCTGTCGATGTCTCATCTTACCCAGTGGAGAAAGGTGTCCCTCTCAGTGACCACATTCAACAAAAGCCGGATGAATTTTCTTTGTCCGGCTCTATTCTTGGCCCGAACTATGTGAGGGATAAAGAGTATTTAAAGCAGGAAATGAAGAAAGGCACCATATTTACTTATGTCGGAAGAAATATCGCCAAACAGGTTGCTATCCTTGCAATTGATGGAAATATGCATGCCGGCATTGCCAATGGTTCAGAAATTAACATTAAGCTTCAGACTATCAAGTTTGCTAGCTCTCCATGGAAGCGGGTAGGAACTGGGGCGGTAGTGGGAAACACCGGTTTGAAAAAGCCTGTTTCAAAAACTCCACAAAAAGCGGTCTACCATGTGACGAAGAAGGGAGACACTTACTGGGGGCTTTCTAAGAAGTACGGCGTATCTATTGATCAGCTACGGAAGTGGAATAAATATCCGGACCGGAAGATTCCAATAGGTGTAAAACTTCGCGTTGGTGGCGTGGATATTGGAGAAGGCCAGAATGCATCTTTACTAAATCGTGGAATTGGAGAAGGAACAAATGCTGGATCTACAAACCGAGGTGTTAGCGCATGATCTATATTCCTATCGAAAAAGAATTGCTGCCAGAAGAATTTGAGATTCAATTGGGGGCGGAATTTTTCATTATGGGGATCAACTACAATGAGTCATTTGATTTTTTTACAGTTGATCTATATGACAATGACCGCAACCCAATTGTTTTAGGAGAGAAGATGGTCATTGATCTGCCTTTGTGGGAGGGCATTTCTGATAATCGGCTGCCGGCTCCGACTCTCATTCCTTACGACACATCAGGAAAAGCAGAACGAATTACTTTTGAGAGTTTGATGGTAACAACCTTTTTAATTATAGATTCGGAGGCAGATGATTATGGCGACAGCACCTATAATGTTTAGGCGAGTCACCATTATTGATATCGCCGGAGACAACTGGGAGACATCTTTCAACGCGAAAGACTATCACATTACCTTTGACGTTCCTTTTGACTCGGATATGACACCGAATGAAATCACTGTAAATATTTTTAATCTGTCAAAGCTTTCTCTTGGCCGGCTGGGAAAAGGGATGAGCGTCACGGTGCAAGCGGGATATGAAGGGAATTATGGTGTTCTTTCTCGCGGGAAGATCACCTCCATCTATACTTTCCGGGAAGGGCTGGACCGGATCACAGAGTTGAAAATTACTGACGGCCAAGATGTTACGGCTAAGAAGGCAAAGAAAAGTGAAACCTTCAAGCCATGGACCAGGTCTGATATTATCATCAGAAAGATTGTAGAAATGATGGGCTTGCGTCTGGCTGAATTAAAAATGCCAGAGAACAAGCAATATAAAAAAGGTTATGTGGTGTCAGGTAACTTAATAAGCCATTTATCTGCAGTAGCAAAAGATAATGGCGCTTCTGTCTTCTGGAAAAGAGGAAGCTTGGTGATCCGTTCCCTTAAAGAGCCGACATCTGAAATTTGCTTTCTTTCCGAAGAAACTGGATTGATTGGATCACCGGAATACTTTGATGAAGAAGGAGCCAAAGGGTATAGGGCAAAAAGTCTCCTGCAGCACAAAATATGTCCGGGCATTCTTGTTAAATTTGAAAGCCGTACATCCAATGGAGAATATAGGGTCAGAAAAGGAAGGCATATCAACAACGGCTCCGAGTTTGTTACAGAATTAGAGGTGGTCTGATGGCGAATGATACAAAATTTTATTTGGATCTTATAAATGTAATGGCTGCAAAAATTAAAGTGGCTGCGCCTGCTCGTGTGATGAAGGTAAATGGAGACGGAACAGCTGATATTGTGCCGCTTTATATTGTAAACGGAGAAAAAGCTGATCCTATATTGGGGGCTCCGTATTTAAAGCATGTGAATCCTCCAGATGATCCGCTCAGGATAAATGATGTCGTGTATGCGGTTTTCGCGGATAGGCAACTTGATAATATGAACGGCAGCCAGTCATTTAAAGCTGATTTTCCTTTGTTGCATCGAGAGACAGATGCAGTAATTGTGGGGGTGTTTGCATGATTGCTCCAAAAATAGAAAACGGGGATATTGTCATTAAAAATGGCGAATGGGTATTTGTTGAAGGAGACGAAGAGCTCGCTCAATCTGTTGAGTCTGTATTGCAGACACAGAGGGGCGAGTTTTTTCTTGATGAAGAAGGCGGCCTTCGTCATGAAAACCTATTTGGCAAACACACTGATGAGAATGTTTTGAGGGATGATATCATTGAGGCTGTTTCCCAAGAGGACAGAGTGAATGCAGTGACAGATATTCAAATAATCGATGACAAAAAAGCCCGAAAGCGGAGCGTTCTCCTAAGTATTGAGAAAGAGAATAAACAAACTATCAGGAACATTCAAGTGCCACTGGGGGAAGGAGGGAGATAGATGCTCACAAAAGATGGATTTAAAAGAAAAACGCGCGATGATCTTATTTATGACATGGGATTGAAAGCGCAGGAGCTGTTTGGAGAAAATATCAACCTCACTCCTCGCAGTTTCATGGGCCTTCTTATTCGTTTGTACGCCTTCTTTTTAGCGATTGTTTGGGAGTTGGCTGAAAAGGTCTATTACTCTGCATTTATCGACAAGGCAGAAGGGAAGCAGCTTGATGACATCGGGCGTAATAAAGGGATTCCCCGGGAGGAAGCGGCGGAATCAACAGTTGATCTTGTATTTAAGGGTACGCCAGGGCTAATTGTTCCTGAATTAAAGCGGTATACCACAGAAACGGATATTTATTTCTTGCTTACAGAAAGCGTCACATTAGATGAAACAGGCACAGGTTCCGGCCGTGCTGTATCGATTGACGCAGGCGTCCATACGCTGGTACCCGCGAACACCATCACGATTCAAGCAGAGCCAATGGAGGGATTAACAAGCATCACAAATCCGGAGGCATCCGCCGGCGGCCGCGACCGTGAAACAGATAGAGAGTACCGGAAAAGGCTCAAAACTTCGACTGCTCCTGAAGGCAAAGGGACATCTCCTGCTATCCGATCAGCATTATACGGAACGACAGGAGTACGAGCTGCCAATGCAATCATTAACAACAAGAATCAAGTCGATGAATACGGAAACCCTCCTAAATCAGTCCATGCCTATGTATTGGGCGGAGATCGTCAGGCCATTGGAGAAACCTTGCTTGATTCAGTAGGTGGAGGGATTGAAACAGTTGGCCAGGAAGCGGTCATGATCAAAGACATTAGCGGCATAGAACATGAAATGAGATTTGATTATGCAACTTCTGTCAATGTCCAAATCCAAATAACCCTGACTAAAAACAGCGCTTTCCCAGCGGATGGGGACCTGCAGTTGAAAGATAATCTTGTCCGGCTGATCGGCGGAGTGGACTCAGCAGGGGCTTACTGGACCGGTTATGTAATGGGGCAAGACGTGATTTATTCGCAGTTGTTTAGCCGCATTTATCAAATCCCCGGCATCGATGATGTGACACTTGCCATTGGCAAAGAAGGAGAAGCGCTGGGAGCCAATAACATTATCATAGGGCCGAATGAAGTAGCGACTACATCAGCGGCGTTAATCGAGGTGGCGTGATGCTTCAAAGTTGGCTAAATAAACTTACTGATCGATATGTTAAGAATCCGAATTCGAACATTGGAAAGTTGTTTTTGATTGTAGACAGCGAGATTGAGCAGGCAAAGGCTGCCCTCCTCAAAACAGAGGAATGGAGAAGCCTGGACAATGCTAAGGGAAGCACCTTAGATTTGCTGGGCGGAAATGTGGGGCAGGAGCGCGGGAAATCATCTGATGAAATTTATCGGGTACTGATCCGCGGGAAGGAAGCTTTAAACCGATCAGACGGCACAATCAATAAAATTATTGAAGTTCTGTCCGTTACATTAGATTGTTCGTCAAGCGAGATCAACCTGTACTCGTTAAAAGAAAGAGGAATCGATGAACCAGCGGCAATTATTATTACAAAAGCTCCACTGGATGCCTTGAATAGAATTGGCCTTACGCCAGCTCAATTTACTCAAATCGTTCAAAAAACAACCTTGGCCGGCGTGAGGGTGGATTCTGTTGAGTTTAATGGAACATTCGAATTTGGAACCACAGCAATGGAAACAGATCCCGCTGCTGGTTTTGCTGATATTGAAGGAACAACCGGCGGTTACTTCGGGCTGGTATTCGTGCCATCCCAAGAAGAAGAATTACCGTTTTAGAAGGAGTGAGAATAGATGCCTTTTGAAAAGCCATTACCAGAGTGGAATGCTGTTGGAGTAGAACCACCTCAGTCCTTAAAAGACGAGGGATGGAAACCTATACAAAAACCGCCAGCAGATTACTTTAACTGGTACATGTTTAACACCTATCAAGCATTGCTGGAACTGCAGCAAAAAGCGGCGTTAAAAGATGAAATCCCCTTGCCGCCAGACGCCAGCACCACACAAAAAGGTGTGACAAAGCTTAACGACACAACAAACAGCACATCTACAACAGAGGCGGCCACTGCCAATGCGGCCAGAAAAGCAAAAACAGAAGCAAAAGAATACACAGACACCGCTCCAGAAGCTATGCTGCAGAGCATGGGGAGATTTGGCACAAAGCGATCGTCCAAAAATGCAAACGGAACTTTTCTGAAAGTAGAAAGGAAGAGGAAAGACGGCACTTTGTTCATGAAAGCAGAGTTCAGCAGCCCGAATGCTGACGGAAATCCCACTGTCCGAACAATCACAACCTATGCAGCGGATGGAACTACAGTGGTGGGAACACCGATTATATTTGATGTCCTTTATGACGCAGACGGGGATTATGTTGAGGAGGTACCTCGATGATTGATATTCGCGAGCATGGTGGAGTTTTAAGTGGTCAAAAGAAACAAGTCCAGTTTGTTCCACAGCCTTTTACACCAGTTAGTATTAATAATCAGTATTTTAATTCTGATAGTAAAATGGAGATCGGCAAAACAGTAGCATTAATTAAAACAGCACGTAATGAACAGGCAACAGTAGACTTAACCACTAATAAACTCATAGCAAAAAACGGTTTAACTTGTTACCACGTAATGATGGATGAAAACGATGATTATATATACGGAAGATTCTACGATGTTTCAACGTACTTTTACTGCTGTTACGATAAAAACTTTAACATGGTATGGAAAAATCCTGATTCCTCACTTGCATCTTCTGGAATATTAACAAAAGATTATATTATAACAAGCAAAGGCGGCGTAATAATCAAACTTAGTAGAGCAACTGGAGAAATAGTTCAAACTATTAACAACAGTGATATAACTTTTGGAGGCGCAATGTTGTGGGGTTCTAATGAAACAGGAACAAAGATCATTCAATATCAAAGCAATGGCAAAATTGTGATTATCAACGTATCTGATTTATCCATTGATAAAGTGATACAAACTGATATAGGCACGGGGACAAGTTTATCTCTTTATGGAGTAGCTTTGTACAAAAATATTCTACATGTTTTTCGGGCATATACTAGTACTCTTCGTCACTATATGTTTGATATTAACGGGACTAACTTTACACTAGCAGAAGCTATTACAACTGGTGGCTACAGTGGTGATCTCTGTCAAATAAGTTGGGGAGAAGGTTACGGTTACAATGGTTATGTAAAAACATTGAAAAAAGGAGTACTTGTTCACGCATATAATACTATGATGTTGCTAAGTTATAAACTTGGTGACGGTGGTGTAAATAAACTTCATTTGGCCGGAAAAAAAGTAAGATATGCAATGGCGAATAATATACACTATTTCAACTTTGATAATACTAGTGGATCGTATGCTGTAACTGATTATGGTCTATTACGATAAGGAGGAGTAACATGGCTAAAATTCTTGTGTTTTTGAGCAACACAGAAGGTACTATCAAAGAGATGACGACAACGCTTTACCAATATCAACATCTAAATGAAGAAATGAAAGCAAGAGGCATTGAGATAGAAGAATCAAGTTTGCCGCAGCCCGAAAATATTGAAGGCAAGCACGCTAAACTAATGTATAACACTGAAACAGGCGAATTCTTCTACAAGTATGAGGATCGACCGCTTACCGCTGAAGAAGAGCTGGCGAAAGTTAGAGCAGAAAATGAAATCCTCACGGAAAGTCTGATTGATTTTAAGACGCAATACATGGCTGTACCTTGTCAGAATCATCAGGATTACCCGGTCGTTATTGATAAGATCATCGAGGAGGCGAAAAAAGATGGAACGGTCTAGTGACTACGCTTTGTTGGAGATGGCCTGGAATCGCCCGCGAAAATTAGTGACAATGGAGCAATTAAGACTATTTGTTACCTATAGCAGAATAACGGCTGAGGAATTCAAATTAATCACAGGTCAAGATTACACAAACGCTGCTGAATAGTAGGCGTTATTTTTTTTGCAAGAAAAGGGATATACAGAGAAAGGGGTGAGTGGGTGTGTCAGAAGAAAGGGGCGGTCTTATGACCACTGAAAGCTTTGCATTGAAGATGTTTGAGGCAATTGGCGGTCTAAGCGGAGACTTAAAAGAAGTATCAGCCACTATGCGAGGCATCGATGAGAAATTAAATCACATGAATACAAAAATCGAAGATGTAAAAACCCTAGCGAAAGAAGCATCCTCTTCAGCAGATACAGCAAACAGTAAGGTCAATGAAGCTATGGGGCTTATTAGAGACAATAAAGAGGATATTGAGCGCCTATTTGTGAAATTTCGTGAAAAAGATGCAGAGAGAAAAGCAGACAAAAAAGAGGCGTCTGACAAGCTTTTTAAATGGGTGGGAATTGTAGTTCCAGCGAGTATTAGTATCACAAGTATTATCATCACTATTATTTTTCGGCTTTCAAACTAAGGAGGGAATTCAATTGAATATCAACTGGAGAGTGCGTTTTCAACATGGGCCATTTCTTATGGCTCTTTTTTCTTTGCTTTTATTGCTGGCTCAACAAGTAGCGAATTTGTTCGGTTATGACATTACGCCGAATTTTTCTGAACAGGTCACAAGTGTGTTTAATACGATCCTTAGCATCTTGGTGCTGATCGGGGTCGTGAGTGACCCAACCACAAGCGGAACAGGAGACAGCGAACAGGCTTTGCGTTACGACGAGCCAAAAGAAAGGAGTCCTTTCGAATGACGAAAATAGCATATTGCGCCGGGCATGGAAGGTACACAGCTGGCAAACGAACGCCTGACGACGAAAGAGAATGGGTATTTAATGATAAAGTAGTCCGAGCGATGGAAGCGGAATTAAACACCTATGAAGGCATACAACTTCTCCGCACTGATGACCCCACAGGAAAAACAGATGTGCCGTTAAATACTCGCACTAACAAAGCAAACAAGTGGGGCGCTGATCTCTATGTATCGGTTCATCATAACGCCAATACAGGCGGGTGGGGAACATGGACAGGGGTTGAAACTTTTACTAATTTAGGATCGAATCCAAAAAGTGAGCGATTAGCACGGTGTGTGCATCCCCGTATTGTGAAAGCGATGGGATTGCGCGACAGGGGTGTGAAGAAAAAGAATCTGCATATTGTCAGAGAGACCAAGATGCCTGCTATCCTTACAGAAGGCGGCTACATGGATTCAACCGTTGATATTGCGAAACTACGCAGTGATGCTCATTTGAAAGCACAAGGAGTGGCAATTGCGCAAGGGATCGCTGAATATGCCGGTTTGAAAAAGAAAGCAGGAGCGGTCACGAAACCTGCTACAGTCACAGAAGGCGCTTACCGCGTTTACACCGGTATGTTTGAATCCGATAAAGAAGCTGAAAAACAAGCTAAATTAATCGGTGCCAAACTAGGGTACAAGCCATTTCCCAAAGATAAAAGAGTCTGGACAGGCGTATTTAATACATTAGAATCCGCTATAGCTGCCCAGCAGAATATCAGTCGAGAGTTTGGATTTAACCCACAAATTAGACAAGAAGAATAATAGATAAAAGCTCCCTTTAAAATCAAGGGAGCTTTTATCTTAAATATTTGATGTAAAGAAACTGTATTTTAATTTAAAACCAATTCCTGGCGACGTTCAACTTCAGAAAGAAACCGGCTTTTAATCATGTTATTAATTTGAGAGTTAGAATTAATGAATTTTAAATGCGCTTTAATAAAAGCGAAATCAAAATGATCCAACAGCTCTATAAACGCCGTGTTCACGAAAGATGATGTAGTTCCTCCAATGTCCGTAAAATCGACTGTTACAGATTTATTTTGTTGTAATTCAGGCAACAATAACTGTTTCAACATCATTCCATCTGTATTGGAGTAACAGCGTCCTATTTGGTCAATAACTTTAATGATTACCATTCGAACTCCTCCTCAATATCTAAAATAGCGTAGATTGTATCAGTCTTCAATACCACTTCGATAAATGTGCCCGGATAAAAACCATCTCCATCACGTGGAAAGGTATTAACTCCATTATAACCTCGTGTACAGCTTAATATACCATAATTCGATATCAAGTGGACAATACCTTTATTTTGTTGTACCACATTTGTTATTAATGTATGCAATCCGGCACCAAGATTTCTTGGAGAAGTTTTCGACGTCACTTTATCCTGGATTGCTAACTCAAGAGCTTCGCTATCGGTTTTGGGATTATGTACTTTCCTAATATTACTTGGAATACCCACACCAAAATCGGAAATAGCTATTTTGATTTCATTTTTACTAGGGTAATGTTGGGCGCAAAGGCAACCAATGTTTTCAGTCGAATGATCTTTAATGTTGTTAAAAAGCTCGCCAATACACATTTTGATAGTGTGCAAAGCAGATGTATCCACATTTAAACATCTGGAAAGCCACGGAGCCAATTTATTATCCAACCATTGTAAGCTATGAGCATAAGCCACCTTTTGGATAGGAATGGTAGTCAGTCGAGGTGTGGCGTTGGGAGCCAAAGTCTGATTAAAATGCTCTCGGAAAAACAGAGAATCATCTAAATACTTTATTGGACAGTTTTTTTCTACTCCAAATATGCGCGGATACGTTACAGTTGTTGTTACCCCTCTATTTCTTAGCCAATCGAAAATATTGCTAAGCAATGAAATAGCTGTAGGCTCGATGAAACGCAATCCTCGAAAGTCAAACTCAATTTTTTGGCTTTTGGGCATCATATTTGTATCAATAACTTCATTTAAGAAATCGTGTATGGAATTTTTTTCAAATTCAGCCGGTAAGTGAACAATCATGTTTATACTCCCTTTTTTGTTAATAATTCAAAAATACCATTGATAGGAAAATATAAACACTGTTTCGACAAATGTAGACATAATATTTAAGCGATTAAAAAACAAAATCGTCCTAATTTATAAAAAGTTATTTCTTTTCAAATTGATATAAGAACGTTTGTTCTGTATAATTAAAAGAAAACAGGAAGGGAGCTACTAAAATGAATGGCTTATTGCTTACCTCGAAAGAAGAAAAACTTCCGATTGAACTAATGTACCTGTCCGATCAGGGAGAGATTAGCCACCGCTTGGTGATCATCACACAAATACAAAAGGATTACATTAAAGCTTATTGTTTCTACAAAAAACAGCCCCGAACTTTCAAACGAGCCAACATCTTAGCAGCTTCCAAGCCACGAAAGGGAGTCGAGGGAAAGTATGCGTAATCAAAAACTTACTTCAAAACAACAAAAGGTACTGGAGGCTGTGATAGAGCATCAAAATAAAAAAGGCTATCCTCCAGCGATTCGGGAGTTGGGTGATATTTTGAATTTAGCTTCCCCATCCACTGTAAAAAATTTCTTAGACGTTTTAAAAAGAAAAGGTTATGTAACTTGGGAGAAAGGGAAACCGCGCACTTTAAAGGTATTGGACAAAGGAAGAGAACTGATTGCTGTTGAATAAGAAAAAGCCCTTCTCATC
>NZ_BCVF01000064.1 GCF_001591605.1 Bacillus badius NBRC 15713
GTAATGTGGTACATTCATTCTTGCTCGGTCGTTTTCTGCCAACCACTCTGCCATATCCGCTTCATGTGCAGCTCTCTCTTGCTCGTTTAACGGAAAGAAGATTGTAAAGCAAAGGTTATCTTTCTCGGCCGTCATTGCGCTGTAAAACGGGCTACTATCGAATTTGAATGTTAAGTCGAGTTCCTGGCTGGCGATAGCGAAGTATTGAAGAGCTTCCATATCGCTTTCGGTATTAACATTGACTGATCCCCAAGCCTTGTTAGATGACAAGATGTTTCTCGCTTGTTGGATTAACTCTTGCGCTTTGATTTGTGCTTCAATAGCGGGTTTCATTCTGTCCACCCCTCCATTTTCCACTTAGGTGATAATTTTCTGATTCGTTTTTTTACAGATATTCCGTACTCTTTTTCGAGTACAGCATTTAAATTGTCAATAAAGCATCTGGCTTCGATTAGTTGATCTATAAGGTTTTCTACATTCTCCTGTTCCTTGGCAGTGATAGATTCTGGCCGCTTAGCAAGAGACACTTTTTGAAACATATCAAGTGTTTGTTTTAAGCTGACCGCTGTATGATCTCTCATAGCCAACCGATGCCGCTCTATCACTTCCCCACAGAAAACAGGCGATGTAAAACCATCTGAGAACTCATATAGAAGAGCCAACACATACTCCGGTGCATCCTCGTACACTCTTAAGGAGTGTTTAGCGACTCCTTGTTGCATGCGCCGTCTGTTGTTCTTAAGATGACTGCCCATTTGACTAGAAATGTTGAGGTCTGCTGACATGCTGTCTATTGTGACTTCCTCCTCCTCAAGCAGCGTCTTTACGGCTTTCCCTGCAAATGCCGCTTGTTTGATAACCACGCTTATTTCTCCTTTTGTATGGAATGACTGGGAACTTATACACAATCTTCCTGTATGATTTAAGAAACAATTTTTTGCTCTTGGTCTTGAATCCAGTTATCTATTGCAGTAACAGTAAAGAAAATACGGCGACGAACTCGAAAGTGCGGAATCTGCTTTTCTCTCACCATTGTGTAAATAGTGTCAGTGTGAACACCTAGATAATCTGCTGTTTCTTGAACTGTCATTGTTTGGCGGGCCATTTTTACCTCTCCTTTCGTTAGCTAACTCCTTTATTTTGTTTCGATTTGTTACATTGGTTTTCAAAAAAAATTGTCCAATTAAAGCCAAGAGTATGAGCAATATTTTTAGCTACTTCAACACTTGGATTTCTACTTCCCAATTCAATCATTGTATAGTAAGCGCGTTCTACTCCAGACTTTTCAGCGACTTCATTTTGGGTCATTGTCCTTTGAAGACGCAACTCTTTAAGCCATAATCTCACTATTATCACCCCCTTAGTAACGAATCGTTACATTGATTATAGTATCATTATGTTACCAAGTCAATGTTTTTTAGTGAAAAAAAGTTTCTTTTTGTTACAAAGCTTTAAAAGTAACTAATTGTTACTGTAAAATAGAGGAGGAAAGGGCGTGGAACCTTTGTTGTCAGAAAGGCTTATAAAATTAAGAAAAGAAAATAAAAAAACTCAGCAACAAGTAGCGGACTTTTTAGGTATCACAAGACCAGCTTATACAGCTTATGAACGAGGAACCCGCCAACCAGATTATGAAATCCTTCAAAAATTGGCGGATTATTACGATACAAATACCGACTATCTTCTTGGCAGATCAGACAATCCTCATCCTATGTCAGAAGATGAAAGAGAAATGTTAAAGTTTTTCCGCAACCCCGAACTTAACCTCTTCTTTCGTGAAATGAAAGAATCGCCGGAAGAGCAGTTGGAAGAATTGAGAGAAATTTGGGAAGTCATCAAGAGAAGAAATAAAAAGAAATAATTACATAACAAAGTTTTTGCCCCGTCTTTTCCAATTCGGGGTTTTATTGTAAACTAAAAAAGGAACGTATGTTTGTAAAAAACTATTGAGGTGAAGTCAATGGCCCACTCTACATTGTTAGAAGATTATGTATTCTCTCTTTATCAATCCCTACGCATTAGCGAACCAAGTCAATTAACTATTGATCTTATATCCCGGCGGCTAGGTGTAGAAGTGGAGTATGCAGATGCCAGCAGCAAGACTGTCCACGCACCACAAGAAGTATTCATTCTCATTGATCGGCGTCTATCACCCGAAAAGCAATGGCAGGATTTCAGTCATGAATTAGGACATCTGCTACGGCATTGCGGGAACCAATTGTCTCTTCCTTCCCCGTTTCTTAAAATGCAGGAATGGCAAGCTGATAACTTTATGTACCACTTTTGCGTTCCCACTTTTATGCTGGAAAAAGTAGAGTTTCCTTGGCGTAAACAAGAAGTTATTTCTAAGATAGCCCAAACCTTCAATGTGGAATTAGAGTTTGCGGCCAAGCGTTTAGAGCGCTGGTTACGTAAAAAGGAGGAGTTGCATTTCTACAGCTACCTCTCCAATCATAAGATGCATGTATGAAAAAAGAGAACCCAATAAGGGTTTTTCTTCTGTTAAAAAACAGAACATACGATCTTATTTTTTGTATCACTTTCAACCTTTCATCATACATACGCAACATAAATCATTGAATTAAAGGAGTGAACAAAATGGCTAGTATTCAAAAGAGGGGGAGCAATTCGTTTTTACTGGTGGTTGAAGCTGGTTATGACGGTAACGGAAAGAGAAAAAAGCGAACAAGAACTGTACGAGTAGAAGAGTCTCTATTAAAGACAAAGAAAAAACTGAATGACTTTTTGCAAGCGGAATTATACAAATTCAAAGTGGAAGTAGAAAGCGGAGAGTATATTGCGCCCGAAAAGATGAAGTTTGATGAATTTACAAAGGAATGGGAAAAGAAATATGCAAGGAGCGAACTTTCACCCGGAACACTGGAAGCTCACAAGCAAGCTTTAAATAATCATATTCTTCCTCAACTAAAAAACAAACGACTAGATGAGATCAAACCAATCCATATTGTTAATTTGCTGGACAGTCTAACCAGAAAAGATGGCAAGGACATCCCGCTCTCTCCTGGAACTAAACAGTATGTCTACAGGGTGCTTCGGAATGTATTTGAGCGAGCAGCAGAATGGAGGTTGATTAAAGAAAATCCAGTTGCTTCCGTTAAAAGGCCTAAAAACACAGGGGAACTAAAAGAGATCAATGTTTATAACGAAAAAGAGGTAGAACAACTTTTCAAAGCTGTTCAAGAAAAGCCGTTTCATTGGCGAGTTTTTACTACATTAGCTTTAGCTGCAGGACTTCGCCGCGGGGAGTTATTAGGGCTAGAATGGAAACATGTAGACTTCGAAAAAGGAGTGTTATCCATTAGGCAAGCAATTGTGCGTGGAGAAAAAGGAGAGCCTTTATTGAAGAAGACGAAAACAAAGAAATCTATGCGTATGGTTACTCTCCCTCCTTCTGTTTTGGAGGAATTGAAGATTTACCAGCACCATTGGAAGAAAGAGCGTCTGAAAGTGTACGATATAATAGAGGAAAAAGAACATGAATTTATATTCTGTAATGAAAATGGCCGTCATTTTTATCCAACCACACCTACAACGTGGTGGAGAAGGCTTTTAAAAACAGCTGATGTACGATACATTCGCCTTCATGATCTACGGCACACATCCGCTACGTTATTAATCAATCAAGGCGTACATGCCAAAATTATTTCTGAGCGTCTTGGTCATGCTGATATTCGGGTCACAATGGACACTTACGGACATGCTTTGCAATCTGCCGATCAAGAAGCTGCTCAAAAGTTAGATGGGCTTTTTTCTGGTCAAAAAAACGAAGCAAATTAAAATTCGTCAACAATTCGTCAACAAGCCCTCTTTTGGGGGCTTTTTATAAAAATAGACAAAAAGAAAAACCCTTGATACACAAGGGTTCTGGGTATGATTCCGACTGGGTTCGAACCAGCGACCTCTACCCTGTCAAGGTAGCGCTCTCCCAGCTGAGCTACGGAATCGTTCAACTGACAAGTTCTATTCTATGAAAATTCTTGTCAGTTGTCAACGGGTATTTTGTTTTTTTGAGGAAAAGTTTTCTGTTTTCTTCAGGTGATCTATTAATTTATCTTTTCTCTTTTTAAAAACAGGTGTCGCAGGATCAGGAAGCTGGCTGTTATGTAGATCACGGTCCATGCACTTCCTGCCGGATGGGCAAGGATTCCTTCCTTAATAGCATCTGTTACAGCAGCAACGGGCGGCAGTGTGAGCACGGTCCACTGCAGCGCGGCGGGAAGGGCTTCAGCAATTTTAGGGGCGGCGACAGCGGCACAGACGATAAAGGCGCTGCCGCTCCAGGAGTATTTTTTTCCGCCCAGGCTTGTGGCACTGAACAGAGCTCCTATGAATAGGCCAAGCAGACTAATGGCGGTGTGGCCATATAAAAAGCGTGCTGCTTGTCCGATCGAGAGCGATTCGCTGAAAATTCCAAGCAGCAGCGGCAGCGTAAATGAAACAGCTGACAGCGCAAGGCCTGCTAGAAAAATGACAAGGAGCTTGCCGTAGAGAAAGTGTTCCCTTCTTCGCATGTATGACAGCAAAATCAGCTTTTCGCTGCCTCTTTCCAATGAGCAGACGATCATGGCGATCCAGACCATAACCGGAAAAAGAGCGAAGGCCGAAATGGCATGGCTGTCAGCAACCGGCAGATGCTGGTAATAGTATTGGCTGAAGAGCCAGGTGATATACAGAATAACGGGCGGCATCCACTTTAGTGAATAGAAAAAAGACCCTGCCTGATAAACAATAAAGGATTTCATCGCTGATCTCCTTTCTTCACTCCGATAATGTGGCCGCCATGCTTAAGAATATCGCCAATCCTTTGATCTGAAACAGCTTCCTCGGCCATCATGCGGTAGATCCGCTCTGCTACTGGAGTGGCCCCCAGCTTGTTTTCATCCATCTCATATGTAATTTCCATTGTCCGGGCTGTTGGCTGCACGGACGACAGAGAAAGAAGCCGGCCACTATCCAAAACTGCGGCATGGGTGGCCAGCTCAGCCGCCAGCTCTGTCTCATGAACGGCAAAAATAATTGTCTTTTTCCCTTTCTGCTGCCTTAAGAGGTCCATGGCCGTGCGGATTGCCTTTTCGTCCATGCCTGTGAACGGCTCATCAAGAAACAGCACGTCCCCTTTTTTCAAAAGCGCTTGGATGAACCCGGCCTTTTGCTTTGTGCCTTTTGAACATTTTTTTAACGGTGTATCAAGAAATGGATCAAGATCAAACATCCGTGTATAAACAGAGACCGCTTCTGCTGAAGTGCCCATTTCAGCCAGCAGTGCGAGATACCTTCTCACCGTAAAAGAAAGGTGTTCAGGAAAATGCTCGGGCACATAGGCATACGAAGAAAAGTTCCGCCGCACCTCTCCTCTCTGCGGTTCACTCATTCCAGCGAGCAGCTTAATGAGCGAGCTTTTCCCCGAACCGTTCGCTCCTGTAATTGCGATAGCCGCTCCGTCTTCAATTTCCATTGTGATTTCTTTTAGAAGCGGTTGTCCGTTGATCGAAAAACCAGCCTCTATTGCTTCAATAATTGTCCCCATATTTCCCTCCCAAAACGCGGTTTCCCCGCTTGCATCAAGAACACTTGTTCGTATATAATAAGAACAAGGAGCTGATTAATATGAATGCTTTCCTGCTGCGAAGCCAGCGTGAACAGCTGCCGCTCGTCATTATGTATCAAGCTCAGGACGGAACGATCACTAAAAGAACAATCATAGTGAAGTCGCTTTCGTCTTCGGCTGTGTATGCTTATTGCTTTTATCGAAAACAAAATCGCCGCTTTCTGCTTTCCAATATACTCGCTGCTTATCCCGCTTCCGTGCTGCGCAAGAGGATCCGGCCGGCCTGATGCTCTTAGAGCTGGCCGTTTATTTCATTATAATAAAAGGCTATGGAAAAATCAGGATTTATTTTAACGGAAAGAAAAAATCCTCAAGCCTGAGAACAAATACTGCCAGACCTATTTATGCTAAAATCAATGCTGAACCACTAATTAATTGTTTGGAGGGTCTTTATGACGATAAAGCGCGGCACGATTATCGATGAAACAATTTATTCTAAAGAGCTGGATGAAGAAATCGAGATGCTCGTATACCTTCCGGCGAATTTTTCTCCACTATATAAATATTCGCTGTTAATTGCTCAGGATGGGAAAGACTATTTCCAGATGGGACGTCTTCCGCGCCTGGCAGATGAACTGCTGGCTGAGGAAGAAATTGAGAATCTCATTATTGTTGGGGTTCCTTACCGCGGCGTCCAAGACCGCTGGGAAAAATATCATCCGGACGGTCCGAAGCAAGAAGCCTACATCCGCTTTTTAGCTCATGAGCTTGTTCCCTTTCTTGATGAAAAATATCCGGTCTACCATGTTGGCTATGGCCGGGCGCTTGCCGGCGACTCGCTGGCGGCTACCGTGTCATTAATGGCCGCGTTGCGCTATCCGCATACGTTCGGAAAAGTGATCATGCACTCGCCGCACGTTGATGAGAACGTGCTGAAGGCGGTCAATGAAGCAGAGGATTATAAGCAGCTAAGCCTTTACCATGTGATTGGCTTGGAGGAAACGACCGTAACACGAATGAATGGAGAGGTAGACGATTTTCTGACGCCAAACCGCACCTTGCACCGCCTTTTGGATGAGAAGCGATTCGAATGCTTCTATGATGAACTATCAGGCGGGCACACGTGGAAAACATGGCAGCCGGACTTAAAACGCGCCTTGCTCACCATGTTTGAGTAAAAACATTTTCCTGGAAAAGTGTCTTTTCTATGGAATAATGAGAAAATTTGCTATAATAAAAAGAAGATTCATAATGATTTTTTACTTATAAGGAGTGAGAGAGAACATGAAATTAGGTATCGTTATTTTTCCATCAAAAAAACTTCAGGATTTTGTCAATTCCTACAGAAAGCGCTATGACCCTCACTATGCGCTCGTTCCACCTCACATCACATTAAAAAGTGCATTTGATGCCGATGAAAGCGATTTGAAAACTTTAACTAGCAAGCTGGAAGAAATCGCAAAGAAACACCAGCCGTTTTCTTTCCATCTCAGCAAAGTAAAAACATTTCATCCTTTAAATAATGTTATTTATCTAAAGGTTGATCCTAGCGAAGCATTAACCACTTTAAACAAAGATCTTTACGGGGAAGGCATGATCGGCGGCGAACCGGAATACGCATTTGTCCCTCATTTAACGATCGGACAAAAGCTATCCAATTTAGAGCATGACGATGTGTATAATTCCTTGCAAATGCTGGCGATTGACCATGAAGAAACAACTGACCGTTTCCACCTGCTGTATCAGTTGGAAAACGGATCATGGACTGTGTATGAAACATTCTTACTCGGAAAGGGATAATCACTCGTGAAAGTCATTACTGTACAAAGTGTTCGGGAACGTGAAGACGCCTATACTGTCCGCAAGAAAGTTTTCGTGGAAGAGCAGCGTGTTCCGCTCGATCTGGAAATTGATGAGCATGAGGAAGCGGCGGTGCATTTTGTCTTATACGATGAAGGCAAACCATGCGGCGCTGGCCGCTTTCGGACGAAGGATGGACTGGGTAAGGCAGAGCGCATTTGCATTCTGCCCGAGTACCGGGGCAAGGGAGCTGGCCGGCTGATTATGGAAGCAGTCGAGGCACAGGCCCGTGAACAACAATTGGCTGCTTTGAAGCTTGATGCCCAAGTTCATGCCATTCCGTTTTATGAGCGGCTCGGCTATGAAATCATCTCTGATGAGTTTATGGATGCCGGCATTCCCCATAAATCCATGAAAAAAATGCTTTAAACGAAGGGGCTGTCCTTCAGAGGACAGCCGCCTGAACACCAAAAAAGCTGTTCCGCAGAAGCGGAACAGCTTTCTTCTTTATGCCAACTTGTTCACGAAGATTCCTTTGCCGCTGACCTTTGCAGCGTGCACTTGAAACGCCTCATATTCTTTTTTCTTTGAGAGCCGGGCCTCTGTACGGTCATCCGCTGCCATCGATGCATCCGAACTGTTATCAAGAATTTTACTGAAGGATACTCTTTCAACAGGCTCAATAGATGAATAGCTGTCACCGGCGTGGTTCACGACCCGTTCGCGGTATTGACTATATTGATAATGCGGAATCGGCAGGATGTAGCCCATTCTTCTCCCCCCTCTTTTTTTCGCTTTTTCTTACATTTTCCCCTTTTTAAATGACTTAAACATTTTTCTGATTTTTCCTTCTATTTCTTTTTATTTAACATATCTGTAATTGTCTGCATATCTAACTTTTGTCCATCTTTCACAATGGACTGCACAATTTGGTCTTCCAGCTGCTGCGGCACCGCTTTGTTGGCAAGGGCCGATACACGCTTAATAATATGCCGGACCGTTTTTTCATCCTTAAAATTGGCATTTTGCAAAGAATTGGCCAACTCCATAATATCTTTCATCCGCACACCTGTTTTTTGTTCAATATTTTTGAAAAATCCGTTTTCCACCTTTGCTCCTCCTCCTTTTTCTCTTTTTTATCTTATGCGTCCCTCCTGAAAAAGTGCCCGTCATTGGGCAGCGCTTGTCTATCTGTTGGCAGACAGCAAAAAAGCCAACGCAAACGGAAATTGCACGGTCCGTTTACGTTAGCCCAATCGTTCATTAGCAGCCATAAAAGCTTGCTCCGACAATAATTAACAAAATGAAAAGCACAACAATTAACACGAATGTTGATGTACCGCCGCCATAACCATAACCTCCGCAGCAGCCACCAAAGCCGCCAAAGCCACCATATCCGTAACCAAAGCCCATTCTTATCACCTCACTTTTCCTCTGTACACTGTTACTATATGAGAAAAATGACGATACGTTTGGGCAAACGCCATATGGATCAGCCTTTTGGCTTGAAGACAGCTGCTCCGATGAATCCGAAGATAATAGCTGCGGAAATCCCCGAGCTTGTCACTTCAAACATTCCTGTCAAAACACCGACCAGCCCATGTTGCTCCGCTTCTTGCATCGCGCCGGCAACGAGTGAATTGCCAAAGCTGGTAATCGGGATAGTCGCTCCAGCTCCGGCAAAGTCAATTAAAGGTTCATATAAGTCAAATCCAGCCAGAATTGCACCAGCTACCACTAGTACACTGAGTGTATGACCCGGTGTAAGCTTGCCGACATCCATCATAAGCTGGCCAATTACACAGATCAAACCGCCGATCACAAAGGCCCAAAAAAACATTGCCAGCATATACCTTCTCTCCTTTCTATTCAATATGAGGAGGACTTGAACCGCTCGACTCGCTGGCATGACTGCAATCAAGGTGAAACATGCCCGAATCGAACAGTGTGCAACTCTTTACAGGCCGCCCCACTGCATCAAAATCGTTTTGAATAAAGCGATCACAAAGGCAGAGAATACGCCGAACAGAATAACAGACCCGGCGAGCTTAAACATATTGCCGCCAACCCCTAAGACAAACCCTTCTGTCCGATGCTCAATCGCTGCGGAAACCACCGCATTGCCAAACCCTGATACCGGCACAGCGCTTCCCGCTCCTGCATATTGCCCTAAATGATCATAAATGCCAAATCCAGTAAGCAGCATCGCCAAAAATACGACCGTTGCCACTGTCGGATTGCCGGCCGTTTGCTCCGTGAAATCAAAAAAGTAAATGTAAAAGTAAGTAATCGCCTGGCCGATTGTACAGATAAGACCGCCAACAAAAAAGGCACGCAAGCAGTTTTTCAATACAGGACGCTTTAGCTCATGCTTTTGATTCAGTTTGTCATATTGCTGCTGGGCAGGTGTCTTCTTTTCATTGTTACTCATAGAATTCTCCTTTACGTTTTCTCTCTTTTTAAACGAATAATTTCATGAAGACGCTTGTCTGCTTCTTTCTCATTCGTTTTGCCGGCGTCCATATCTTCACGGAGCCGAACTGCTTCAAGAAAAATTTTGTAGTCGCTTGATACAACAAATGTTTCATCGTCATATTCTTTATCAAGCCGTTCCTTTAAGCTTTTTTCGATTTTCTTCATTTGAAAACGATTCAAATGCCGGACTTTATAAGCGACGAGGACGTTGTGATCTCCTTTGATGACAGCTGCGTCATAAATTTCGTTTATCGCTTCCACCTCTTCGCGAATCTTTTCTACAGATATCCCGTCCCTTTCAATTTGGATGGGCTCCGGGTTTGTTGTTTTCAGCAAAGCAAGCCGGCTGTCCTCTCTTTCCTTCTGAAAGCCGCAGCCCGCAAGAAGCACCGCTGTCAATAAATAAATGACCGCTCTCATGTTCTTCCTCCATTCTTCCGCCATTTACATTTAGTTTTTTCCGATTTCCTGTTTTTATTTATCTAAAATATTTAAAGGCTTAATCTAGAGGAAAAAAGAAAAAACCGCCCTTATAGGAGCGGTTTCAGTTTGTGGACAAAGAAGTCTGGAATGTTGTTCTTATTCCGAACCTCTTTTCGTTTTTTCAGATGGTTTTCCAGGCATTCGAGGGAAAAGCAAACCACTCCGGGTCAACGATTCAGGCCATTTTCAGGAGATTTATTGCAGCAAAGTAAGCATCGGCGAATACAAGCTCAATCGTTTCTTTGCGAACTATTTTCTTTTCGAATTTACGCTTATTCGCACTGGCTTTCACATGGATGGAGTCCACAAAAACGCGTTCTGCACGGATGAGCTTTTTCTTGGCGGCTATTTTTAACATACGATAGAAGACCCGCTCAAACAGGTCGGTATCTTTAAAACGGCGCTCGCAGTTCTTATCGAAGGTGGTCCAGTTAATTAAAATCATAGGATCGATGCTTGGACGGCCCGCTTCCGAGTACAATTCTTCCATTAAGTCATCATAAAAGAAAAATCCACTTCCTTACCTCAAGCGTTTGATCTATTTATTTTCAAACAAGCATCATTATACGGCTGCCCTCTTGTTATGCACTCTGTTGATTGGATTGGAAGGCGCGCAGACTCCAGCGGGATCAGCGAGACAAGTGAGACCCCGCAGGCGCTTT
>NZ_BCVF01000065.1 GCF_001591605.1 Bacillus badius NBRC 15713
AATGGAAAGCACAAAAGAGAAGAAATTTATTTTCTAGAAACAGTTAACTTCCTGTATCGAGTGTTATTTAAATCAAAAGAGCATTGAGACTTCTCAATGCTGTTTTACATTAGGTCAAATTCTGTTATATCCGGCAGAATAAAAGTGCAGACTCGAGCAATGATTTTGTGCAGAGGTCAGCACTTTTTTAGTGCCATAAAAAAAGACTTGCCAACCATCTCAAGTCCCTCTGCTGTATAGGTGTCGAATCCAACAGTGGAGGTAAGAGAGGAATGCTAGCAATGTCTGATATTAAGTGTATCAAATTATTAAGAAATCAAAAAGGGCTTTCGATCTCAAAGATAGCCGAAACACTGCACATTAATTGGCGTACAGCCAAGAAATATGCGATGAAGAACAGATTCCAGTTCCGTCTGGCTGCCCTAAACGAGGCATGGTGTATGAAGAGAAATCATACCTTCTTGTATTCCCAGATCGGCCTTACTCTGTGTTTAAAGAAGCAGCCGTCAAATTTAACAAATACAATGAATTTTTACTAGATGATTACTTAATCCACGTCCCTAAAGCCAAGAACCATGTGCATCTGCGCTGTTTAAAAGAATGGAATCGTTTCAAAGTGATCAGCCATGAAGGGGAAACTCTGCTTGAGGACTACCGTCCCTATAGGAAGAAGCGCCGTCTTCTGCCGTGGAATGATATTCTAAAAGGATGGCTGGAAAAAACGCGTTCTATTCATGATTCGCGGTACTTCCCTTATTTTCCGGGTCGTATCAGTGAGTACCTTTCTGTTCCGTCTATTGAGCTGCGAAGGCGCCGAGTAAATGAACTACTTAATTTATTGGTGCAGTACGACATCCAAAAGATTCATGATGATTTTTATCATCTGATTCTTCAGGAAGGCCAGGAAGATGCCCGTCATCCTTATGAGATTAATTGGATAGAGTATGATGCGCTTCAGCCTTCAGTAAAGGAGGGAAAAGCCCATGAATGAACAAGTGGATCAGCTGTGCAAACATCTTCGCTTAGCCTACATAGCAGATATATACGAAGAAATACCATTTGAAAATCCAACGGATTCTCTCTTACAGCTTCTAAAGATTGAAAAAGACGGAAGAGAAAAAGCGAAAGCAGAGAGGAATATTAAAAAAGCCCGGTTTCTGGAATATAAAACATTGGAGCAGTATAAATGGCACAAAGCTATCTGTCTCCCTTCCCGGCTGGATCGTCAAGAATTAGAAAGCCTTCGGTTTATTGAACGAAAAGAAAACCTTATCCTGGTGGGAGCACCTGGCACCGGGAAAACCCATCTTGCTTCAGCACTCGGCCGAAGAGCTTGTGAAAAAGGATATGACGTCCGTTTTTACCGCGTGGCTCATCTTGTGGAAGAGCTGGAAAACGCTTTGGCCTGCGGCAAATGGGCATCATTTCGCAAAAAGCTGGATAAAGCAGATGTTATTATCTTAGATGAAATGGGGTATCTGCCTTTTGGAAAAGAAGGGGCGGAGCTCCTGTTTCAGCTGATTACAGAGTGTTATGAACAAAAGAGCTTGATTTTAACATCAAATCTTGAGTTTAGCCAATGGAATAGGATCTTTACCGACTCACGGCTGACCGCCGCATTAGTCGACCGGTTGATCCATCACGCTCATATTATTTCATACACGGGAAGCAGCTACAGACTAACTAATGCCTTATCCAAGCGTACCTAAAAAATAGAAATATCTGGGTGGCAACCCTCCGTATTTTTCTCTGCAATTCTCTGTACTTTTTTATTGCCAAATACAATAGCCAAAGAACTGAAGGAAAACTCCCTTATTGAAAATCACCAAAAACGCTCGTTTTCGGTGAAAATTTGTTTAGAGTAAAGAATTTGTAGTTGTAAATATTATTAAATCCCTTAACGTATAGTTTTCGTGTTTTGTCGGCGAGACCCCTTTATAAAGCTCTTTCTCATATTTCATTATTCAACAATCGGGCGCGATTGTTGTAGAAAACATAGACTTTCAAACGACTTTATTCTTACATCTATGAAGTGTAAATTAGCAATCACAACAAAAATTAAACATCTTTATTTTTATACCGTCCATAAATATGGACGGTATAATGCGTATTTGAAGCTTCAAAATTAAATATCTTTATTGTCACGTAACACTTTTCAATACGCAAATATATACAAAATTAGTTAATCCAATGAGAAGGTCGATGTATATGAGAGGGTAATGTTGTCTTTACATCACCTTTAGCCGAATTAATTTGCATTTGGGTCAAAAACATACTGGTGGACAGATCAGCGCCACTGAAATTAACATCTCGCAAATCCGCACCAATAAAATTGACTGCCCTTAAATCCGTATTTCTCATATCTGCGGCAATCAAATAGGCTCCCCTAAAATCAGTTGCTCTTAAATCTTTTCCCTTTAACTTTTTACCCATCCAATCAGCTCTGACATGGTTAAACTCTTTAATTTTTCGAAGACTAGGCATTTTATCGATTGTATTTCTCCTAACGAAATCACTCGCTGAAGTAAGCAGTTCATTTAAAGAAAATCGATACATCACCAAATCAAGTGACAATAAATTATCTGCGTCCAACTTCGTTAAATCCTGCAATTCCTTTAACTGTTTTCTCAATTTATCAGCTAAATCATCGGGTATATCGTAAGACAGAGCTTCTGCCACGTACGCTATCATTTCATGTATTTGCTCCATGATGGGAAACACTTGAAACATTTTCTTCCCAATGTCAGGACTTTCTCGCCAACTCTGACCGTTAAAAGTAACTTGAGAAACGACTTGTCCAGCACCCAAACAATCAAATACTGTACAGCCTTTGAATCCTTTCTCCCTCAACTGACTATGAATTTGGCAGCTATAATCAGACTGCAGATTGATACAAGGAGTACCTGCCGGTTTGTTAATCGAAAAATCACTTGATGCTACAATATTAAGTGCTGTGCAACAAAGTCCAAAGCACTTCGTACAATCGGCTGTTAAACTTTCTCTAATATTTTTGGCTGTTTTATTAACCATTTTTCTACCTTCTATCCTTTAGTTAAAAAACTTTTGAATTTATTATACAACACCTAAAGAATCTGGCCTATTTGTTGAACAAAAAAGACGTGGCTTAAATAAAGCTAATATACTTTATCTATTAAAACTACAAGTTACTAAGCAGGGCATTTATGAAATTGATAAACTCGAAAGTCTTCCAGAAGAGGAGAAAATTTCAGATCCTGACGAGGATAAAGAACTTGGAAGTCCAAAAAATGGACACTAATAAGACTGACTTTAAAGAGACTGATTTTAAAGAAGAAGAGCTTGTAAAATTTCTTGTAAGTAAAAATCATAAAAAAGAAAACGCTGAAAAGTTTTTTGCTCGTTTAAAAGAAAAAACAATTAACGGGTATACATACGATGATATATTAACTGCTGTGGAAAGATCATTAAATGATTGTCAAAAAGCAATTTGTGATGAACCTTATATTTGGGCTGTCGGAAAACTTGAGAGATTGCTAGAAGCAAAAGTAAAAGGTAAAAAAGACTCAATTGTTTCTAATTCTGCTAAACAGCCTAAAAGTAAAAAGATAATTCGGGAAGAAACGCTGCCTGATTGGTTTTATGAGTTAAAAGAAGACGAACGCAAAGAAAAAAGGAGGACTTAAAAACGATTCAAAAGAAACCTATGGAAGAGCAAGAGTTAGAGAAAAGGAGAAGAGAGCTGGAAGAGCGTTTAAAAAACAGACGCAAACAACATCAAGTATTATGATAACGAATTAGTTACTTTTTCCCGCAAACAACAATAAATTATATACGAAATATTTGTTTGCGGGAAAAAAATAATGTTAAAAACGTCTGATTTTGTCGAAATTTGTCTAATTTTACATATAATGTAGAAAGGATAAATCAAAAGTTGTATGATAATGGACATGGTAAGACTTCTATTCTTTTGAAAATTTAAGAAAGGACGTTTTTCCAATGGAACTAGCAAAAGAATATCGTGTTAAGCAAACATCATTTAAACAAAGTCAACAGGTAAAAGGACAACCAAGAACAGATATTGACCTAAGAGACTTGATCCAAAAACTAAAATTGGAGATACAATTGATCCGTACTTAATACTTAAATACTATTCTCTTTTTTTCATCATTCTCTGAATGAGTATATATTTGATGGCTTCCTCAATCTCTGCTTGTGTGGCTTCTCTGCCATCTATAATAAAACGATAATTTTTCGTTAATTCTTCAGCAGTTATATATGGATTGTTGTTAACCTTTTTTATCAAGTCAGTTTGATTTCTTGAATAGGTTACTGGATCATTAGTTCGCGTTAGCAAAAAGTCAATAGAAATGTTAAGCATGTCTGCTATTGTCTTCAATGTGTCCATATCTGGTTTCTTCTTATCTCGTTCGAAATGGGAGATAGCAGACTGATCTAATCCAATAGCGTTTGCGAGTTCTCGTTGAGTCAAACCCTTTGTTTTTCTAATATATTTTAGTCGCTTTCCAAAGGTATTTAAGTTATCCATAAATGCGATCCTCCTTTCGTTCAATTTTATACGTTTTATCTCCATTAGTCATATTTTCTCCGAATTTTAATGACCATATTCAAAAAAATTGACAAAATTACTATAGGTCATTTAATATTAAGTTTAATATATGACTAATGGTAATAAAATAAGGGGGAGATTTATATATTTTGATGCAGTATAGAAAAAATGAACGATTGATTAAACTTCGGAAGGGAAAGGGATTAACCCAAAAGAACTTGGCACATGCTTTAAACATGAATCAAAGTATGATTTTTTGTGTTGAGACAGAAAAAAGAATTCGGAAAAGAAAACAAAGTTAAAGTTGCTAATTATTTTGGCGTAACAGTAGAATATTTGTTTTATGAACGTTACATGAATGAAACTGCATAGTCTCATTTATAACTTTAAAATATAATATTACCAATGGTCATAAAATTGGTTTGAAGGAGGTTTGATTAATGGCTCATACAGCAGCAGAGTTCCTATCAGATGACATAGAGGCAGTTATTGAAAATGTTTTAACAAAATGGATAGAGCCATATTATTCAATGAAATTGAAGTCAGGAGTATACAACCCGAAAGTTACTAGTACAATTTCTGATATTTCTTCTTCGCCAAACAATGCTTTTCATAGCAGTACTGAAAGTTTGGTGATTAATAAATTAACAGCAAAAGAGTGGCTTATTTATTTTCATACAAAACTAAGCACTTTACCTGAACAACATCAACAGATTATTGAAAAAAAGTATCTAAGAAGACGAAATGATGGAAAATATATGTCTGATCATAAGGTTTATTCTGATTTGCATTTAAGTAGGACGGTTTACTATATCCGACGAAAAGAAGCTTTATACTGGTTGGGACTTGCCTTAGAAAGTGAAACGAATATGGAAGGAATCTGAATAATTCAATATACCTAGAAAATATTACAAAATATGCCGTATTATTAGTTAATTAGGTGTTTGACCGGAACTATTATCAGTCTTTTGGGAGGGTACTTTAATGAATAAAACATCAAAATTTATTATCACTAGTTTTCTAGGAGCAGGCCTTGCGTTTTCGCCAATCACAGAGAACGTGATAAACATTCTTGATTCCAAAAACATTGTAAGAGTAGAGGCTGCAGCTGCCACTCACAAAAAATTCAAAGATGTGGCGAATGATTCTTTTGCATTTGAAGCTATTGACGAATTAACCAAGAGAGGAATCATTAGCGGCTATAAAGATGGCACATTTCAGCCTAGTGGAACCATCACACGAGGGCAATTTGCGGCATTCTTAGTTCGGTACTTAAATCTGCCAGATGCAGATAGTAAATTTAAAGACTTACCGAAGTCTGCAGCATTGTACAACGATGTGAGTAAAGCAGCTAAGGCAGGAATTATTAAGGGTGATACCAAAGGATATGTAAAAGCCCATGAAAAAGTATCAAGAGCTGATATTGCTGTTATGATTGATCGTGCTATGCAGCTAAAAGGGAAATACAATGAAACGACAGAATTAAATTTTAAGGATAACAACTCTATTCCGGCTTATGCAATGGAATCCGTTAAAAAAATGACCAAGTATGGAATCATTCAAGGAAAAGGAAATAACACATTCACACCAACTGAATATGCAGATCGAGCAGTTTCAGCTGTATTTGTGCATCGTATGGTAGAAACCATAGAAAGTCAGATTGAGCCTCCCTCTAAACCACCTGTGATAGATGATGATTATTACAAATGGTCATATGAAAAAATGAAACAGGAAGTAGGAACACATGTATTTCAAATTCGGGAAGAGTTCTCGGGTAAAATTGTAACGGTAGATGTTGTGAAGAGAGTATGGGATAGATACCAACTTCCGGGGGCAAAGCTTCCTCACCCAAAAGAGTTAGTAAAGAGAGAAGTTGAAGGATTTTCGAATGTGGCAGGTTTAGTAAGTTTATATCCTCAACTTGAGTTGATCGCTTATAATGGGAAAGCTTTAAAAAATACCCCTCTATATCCAAAGGACAAAATGCAAAGTAACCGACAACTAGTTCAATTAGACAAAGTAATTCCTAGCCAACCAACTGAGAAAGGTCAATTCCTTATTGATGTGTACAGTCTCAGTCCGGATTTTGTAACTTACAGAACAGAGGATTTAAAATTTGGTGACTTGAAGGAAAAACCAAAAAATCTAGGAAAAGATTACTTTGTAAATATAGAGGAACTATTTGCGAATGCGACAGGTGTTAAAGTAGCCAAGGATGGATCTGAATTAACATATGAAAACAATAAAGTAGTTTTGACAGCAGGAAAGAAAGCCATGATGGTCAATGGACAAGAACAATCTCTTTCAACAGCACCAGTATTTAAAAATGGATCATACTATGCACCAGCTAGAGAAGTTGCAGAAGCGCTTGGATTATCAGCGAGAAAAGTAATAAGTGGAATTGGTTATGGTACAGGAAGCGAGAGAGGATATAAACTTGAAATTGCTAATTTTGACCTTGAGTTACAACAAGGTATCTGGGAGTAATTGAATGAAAAACAAAGTTATCCTCCTCCTTTTTATCTTGTTCTTCCTTTTGCAACCGATAGCGCAGACAGAAGCAGCCATAAGCGCTTACGATCCTGATATTCCATTGGGTAACTGGAAAACCCCTGCATTCTCTCAATTGTTTAACGTTGAACATAGTGCTGAAAGTAATTTTATCCACACCGAAGACTGGAAAGTGGAGGTAGATGGAAGATTTGCAGGGAACATGATGCTTATGCGCCCAAAAACCAACAATGCTATGGGTTTAACGTTTGTTCATAAGAATATGCTTAGGCAGTGGGGAGAAGCTTTTAATGGGAACCCTGCTTACGTTGAGAGGGAAACTCAACCAAGGAATATAGAAAGTATTCATTATAGTACTACGTATCAACGTTATTATTCCAGAGATATCGCTAGAAGAAGCGGCGCCCATATACCAACAATTCAAGGCTCGGGCGAATATACCAAGTGGGGACATCAAATTGGGATTGTAAAGATAAAAACCACTCCTTTTCCCAAGCCTAATATTACTGGACCAGCTACAGTTAAAAAAGGGGAAACCGTTACTTATACAATCAGTGGTGAAGAATTCAGTCCTTATGAGGATTGGATCAAATGGAAATTTAATGAGGGTGGTACTCGGTTAGATGATGGGCAAGTATATAACAACACTTTTTCTAAGTCGGTAAAAGTGAAGTTTGATAACTGTGGAACTAAAACCCTTAAGTTATATGTCACTGATGAAGTGGAAAGGGAAAAATCAACGACCAAAACAGTCAAAGTAGAAGGCTGCGAGAACGATGGGGGAGGAAGCACACCTGTTGATCCTAATCCCGATCCTGACGAACCAGAGGGTGTCCCTAAACCCCCTGATTCAGGTGAGCAAGGAGGAGCCGGATCAGCTAAAGGAAAAGCCTACTGGGAATTGAGAAGAGCCAATCTGAATGAAGAAAGCCAAGTGTATGTGAAAAGTAGCTTCTCCATTAATGGTAACCACTATGCTACTCGTAATCCTTCTCACTCTGTACAATTTGCAGGGCGTACTATTCAACAGTCAGGAGCAATTCAGTCAGCAGCCCCTGGTCGAGCTGTAAAAGGATCTAACTTAAATTACTCTTTCCAGTACGAATACACAAATTATCCGATTGGATGGCAATGCAGCCAATCTGGAACAGACAAAGAGGGGAATTCGATCTGCTTAAATTGGACATTTAACAGTAATCCAGATTGGTCGAAAGGGCAGACGTTCCGTTTATCCGGCTCTATTCCCATCAATCATAAACAAGGAGACACGATTAAAAATAGTTCCTTAGATAACATATTAGGTCAAAAATTCCTTGTCGGTAGAGAAGATACATGGAATCCGGGGAAAAGTTCAAAAGACTATTTTGAGCATTGGGAAAAAACAGGGAATGTTCCAAAAGCTAACTATGACTTAAAAACACAAACTACCTTGCCTATTACACCGGGAATGCTTAAATATCAAGTAGAATTACCTTCGGGAGAACATTTAAAATCTGGATTTGAGACACTGAAAAAAGAGAAAAGCCATGGTTTCTTTTTTCCGGCAGATGTAGATGACAGTTTGAAAAAAGATTATAAAAACCGAAGCAGCTATTCTTCGTATCAGTATGCATTTCCTTTACAGCAAAGTGTAATGAAGGACAAAGGTACAACTGGAAGTAAACGGGCATTTGAGTATGAATATGTTACGGATCTATTCTTTACAAGTAAGTACACTGGATATATGGTGGGGACACCTTACACTCAAAAGGTGAAACAGCATTTTGTGAAGGGTACGTCTATTCCTTCTCACAGCTCTTTGATGAAAGAAGGAGAGCAAAAGATCCAATCTTCATTCAAAGAAGACACAGGTGAGGCATTTGTTGATGAAGTCCTATATACGAAGTCAGAGAGCGAAATACAGCGACTTCAGCGATATGCCATTCCAGTCAGCCCAACGTCACCGTTAAAACCAAAAGAAACCTATAAAAATCACATTGTCTTAGAAAACATGGGATTGAGTGATTTAATCTTTGAATATGATCAATCATTCAAGTTTAATCATTATCTTTTTGGTTCAGGTGCGGATGAAGCTTGGATTATTGAACAGCCAGAGTCAAAAGTAAAACTGGATCATTTAAAACCAACAGACATTCATACAATTATCATTGAACATGACAACAAAAAACAAATGCTTGATTTAATTCTTGATCGGCCGAAGGAAAAGCTGCATAAGTTCAGGGTAACTGATCGAGCTTTCATTCCAAAAATCGAGAGCATCGTTGGTGATCTGTAAAGTAAAAAGCAAGAGACTTGTCATTTTAGTCTCTTGCTTTTTTGTGAGATAAAAAGTCTTATGGTGTAGAAAAAAGACAATATAAAATGAAGGTCTAAATTAGTAGATTATCTCTATATTTTCCTTGTTTAGGAAAAACAAAAAGTGTAAAATTATACTATAAATGTAATAATATGAGGTAATTTTATTGTGAATGAATTTGTTTGTGGAATGCAAGCGGATACTCCCTTTATTTACAATAAAGGAAATATATAACATGGAGATGAGCAGGATAATGAATCTCAAAAAAACATTGATTAGTGTGTTAATTTTATGCTTTGTTGTGACGCTGTGTTATATGCTTTATCAGAGAGTGATGTTTGGTGAAAGAACAGAACGTGAAGAATTATTAGAAGCTGTTGTTTGGAAACTGCAAGAAGAAGGATACACATCAGAAGATGTTGAAAGTATTACTATCAAATATGCTTACTTTAAAGGCGGTACTCGCCCTTATGATGCTTCTGTTGTCTTTAAGAAAGATACTGGAACAGCAATTCTATATGGGTGGAAAACCCCTAAAAAGAAAGAAGTTGTTAATGTGGGAACTACGTCTCCTTGAAAAATTTTATACAAGGTTTAATAAAAAGCCTGTGACTTAGAGAAACAAAAGTCACAGGCTTTTATGTTTACCACTTTATAGATTTGACTGTCTTGAATCCATTGTAATTTTGATAGCTCTTGTTAAGATAATGATAAGGTGCGATAATACCCGGTATTATCCATTTGGTCTGACTTGGAGTCTGAAGAATAACCTTATATCCTTTTTGAGCACCATAATAGTATGCTTGCCATACTATTTTAGAACAATAGGTTGATTTGAATCCCTTTATTGAACCAGTGAATCCATAATCAAGGTTGGAATAACGACCACCATTAGACTTAACATAATTGGAGCTTGCCCATTTAGCAGCATCATAAGCTCTACTGGAAGAATTAAACCTAACAACTTTTGTTGCCGGGTAATCAGATAACCATTGATTTATTGAAATAACTGCTGGTTTAGCGCCCGGACCTCTAATATGTAATACATTCTTAGGATTGGTTAAAACAATGCCTGTATGTCCTAATAAGCCAGAAGAATCTGTTGATTTTGTTACCAATATGTCTCCGGCTTTAAAACTAAAACTTCCAGCTTCTGGGGGCACGGAATTGAGATCGTCATTATCAATTTCTCCAGGGTAAGATCCTGTTCTATTCATTTCCTCCAAAGCTTGTTGATAGTGAAGATTAGTAAGTTCTTCATCTGTTAGATCACTATTTGCAGCAGAAGGGTTGCTATCAAAAAGAAAAGCAGATAAGAATAGTACTAATGACAACAAAGACATTAATATCCTTTTCATTTTTCTCCATCCTTTTCCTTTTATGATTTTACCTATAATATCTAACGAACAATACAATTTTATTGCATCATAGATATTCTTTTTATTTTTCTTGCTGTACGTATGGATAAAAAGAGTTTGTAAGAAAAGCAGCAAATTCTCCACGGGTGACTTCACCATTTGGCTTAAAGGTTCCATCTGGAAAACCCACAATAATTTTACGTGAAGCTACTGCCCTAATTTCCTTGTACGC
>NZ_BCVF01000066.1 GCF_001591605.1 Bacillus badius NBRC 15713
AAAATTGTACAGAGAGCTTAAGGTGAGGAAGAGGCTTTCGAAGCACCATCCCGTCCAACAGGACCAAATAGATAGAATCGCTCTGGATCAGCTTGTGCCAGGGAATGATCCGGTTCAGCAAATAGAACAGACGATGGACAACGTGAAGAGTGATTGAAGAAATTGCCGATGCAGGTGCTGCTTACTTTGGCTGCGATGAATCTCAAGAAATCATCTACTCGGGGAGGTCCATCTTTCTCTCAAATGACTTGAAAACCATCTAAAAAACGAAAAGGAGTTCAGAATGATCTCCTGCCGGACCCTTTGTAGGCAAACTGAAGCCTGGGAGTTTCCCAGGCTTTTTTCTGCTTTATCAATCGTTCCTTCTATTTTATCCGCTTGAACAGCCTCCGATGAGCACGCAGGTTGACTGCGTAATAGAGAAGGCTGATAAGGATAAGTATGCCGCCTCCGTAGAGCCACCACCGCTGTTCCATAAAGGCCGCGGCAGCTGTCAGGATGGAGCTGAATGTGATAAAAAAGAGGGCATCCCGTTTTTTAGATAATAGGAAGTCATGTTGAAGCCGATGCTTCTCAAAATCTTGCCGCCATTCCCTGTATTTTCGAGGTTCATCGAGTGTCTGCTGGATTTGGCGGGGAACAGACAGCAAAGGACGGAAAGAACGAATCAGCCACTGAAAAGCCGGCTGTCCGGAAGCTGGACCGGGTTCGGGATTTTCCTGCAGCCATTTAAAAATGAGCGGTTTGCCAACTTCCAAAAGATCAATATCAGGGTCAAGTATATAGAGAATGCCAACGAACGTGGAGGCAGCCCGCCCGAAAAAAGCAAATTCACTTGGCAGTTGAATCGGCTGCTCTTTGACGATTTTCTCGAGATCGGCCAGCAGCTTCTGAACCACAAAGTCATCGGGTGAGGCAAAGTTCTTTTCTGTATAATTGTCTACAAGCGCTTGAATGATAGTTTTTAACTGTGCATGATCTGCCCCCGGAAGCAAAAAGCGCAAACTCTCCAGCGCAGACAGCACCTGGTCATAATCTTCAAGCACAATTCCTTCTACCAGCCGGCGGATATGGACTGCATCCTTTTTCTGAATCTCGCCGACCATTCCAAAGTCAATGAGGATAATCGTTCCGTCTTTTTTAACGAGAATGTTTCCCGGATGAGGGTCCGCATGAAACCGGCCTTCCTGAAGCAGCTGTTCTAAAAATAATTCGACAAGCCGGGCGGCCAAGTCGCGCCGGTTGATGCCGTTTTGCTCAAGAAACTTCAGATCTGTGATCCGGGCGCCTTCCACCCACTCCATGACGAGCACCTTTTTGGTTGAATATTCTTCGTAATAAAAAGGAACACTAATCTTATCAAATAACTCATATCTTTTTCTAAAGTAAAAGCCGTTTTGCAATTCTTTAGAAAAATCCAGCTCCTGGCTGATCGTCGTTTCCATCTCTTTATAGAGAGCCGGCAGATCGGTTTGTTTGCCGAAGGGCGTAAAAAGATCGGCCAGCCACATCACAATCCGTATCGCTTTAAAGTCCGTGGAGATGATCCGTTCAATTCCCGGCCGCTGAACCTTTACAGCAACCGTGGCGCCATTTGGCAGACGTCCTTTATAGACTTGTCCAATAGAAGCCGAAGCGACAGGCTCCTCGCTGATTTCATCAAGAATGGAGTCATAGGGTTTGTTCCATTCCTTATCCATGACTGCTTTGGCGGCTTCCCAAGGCACACTGGGCACCCGGTCGATCAGATCTTCTAATTCCTCGATAAAAGCCTGAGGCATGATATCCGCGCGCGTGCTTAAAAACTGTCCAAGTTTAATGAGCAGTCCTTCCAGGCGCAGCGCGGTCTGCCGGTATTCGGCAGCCTGGCGCTTTAATAGTGCTTCCCATTTTTCGTTTGTTCGGCTGGTCCAGCGTTTCCTGTGCCTTTTGCGGAAAAAAGTAACCTGCAAAAAGAACTTCACAGCCATGGTGATAATAATAAACATGCGGTAAAGAGAAAAGTTTTTCACACATTTTCTTCCTTTCCGGCGAAAACGTTTTTTCTTTATTTTAAATCAAATGCTTTCTCTATGTACAATAATTGCTATCAACGTTAAAGACCAAGTTCTATTTCTTGATTTTAATACCAAGTCATAAATTAATTGACAAGTTAGAAAATAAAGTGATACGATTAGCCCTAGTTAAGAGAGGTTAAGTCAGTCAATTGCTTATAACCAGATCAATAGTGGAAAAGAGGGAAAGCGAATTGAAGGAGCTTCAATCATTTGGCTGGTATGCTGCTCGCGTAGCACCACACCTTCCAAAAAAAGCATTCAGTCCTGCTCCTGAGCGGCTATGGGGAGGCTTAGCCTACCTGCTGGTGGTTGTCTCGGGGATTTTGACAATTAGTTTAACGGATTTTAATATTTGGATAAACACAGCCATTTCTATTATATTAGGCACTTCTTTTGCGGCTATGGGATTTTTGGGGCACGAAATCCTCCATGGAACGGTCGTGAGAAAAGCCTGGCTGCGTGAATTGACGGGGGGAATCGCATTTTTTCCGTTAAGCACTGGGCCGAAACTATGGGTGAAGTGGCATAATATGACCCATCATCGCCATACCCAGGATGAGGAAAAAGATCCGGATGCCTGGCCGACGATTGAGCAGTTTTCGAAGGCCAAAATCCTGAAGCCTTTCTACCGGCTCCCGCTTTCAGTGCGCGGGTTTTTAGGTATGGCCTTTTTAGCTATCACATTCACCATGCACTCCATGCGGATGTTTAAGCGTTTTATTAAAGAGTTCAATCCGGAAAAACGCCTGTCCGTCTGGATGCAGCTGCTTGTTCCGTGGGCGACATGGATCGGGCTTTTAGTGCTGATCGGTCCATTAAAATGGACGTTTGCCTTTTTGATCCCGCTTCTGATTGCAAACTTTATCGTCATGGCTTACATTGCGACGAACCACAGGCTAAATCCGCTCGTGCCGGTCAATGATCCGTTAGCTAACAGTTTAACGGTGACCGTGCCGAAGTGGGTGGATGTCCTGCATTTTAACTTCTCTTATCACACAGAGCATCATTTATTTCCAGGAATGAGCTCGAAATACTATCCGCTCGTGAAAGAGGAATTGAAAAAGCGCTGGCCGGAAAGATATCATGAAATGCCAATGCCTCAGGCGCTGGCTGCTCTCTATAAGACGCCGCGGCTGTACAGCAACCAAGTCGAGCTCGTGGACCCTGTGGGGGGAGATGTATATGGCACACTTGGGCATGGATTAGATCCCGCCCATGTGAAGCCGAAAGAGACAGCTCCTGCCGAAGAGTCATCAAGTTCCGCAATGGTAAATAAATAAAAAACGGGCCTTTCCCTATGGAAAGGCCCGTTTTTTGTTTGTGTGAGATTGAACCATGAGGGGAAGGCCAATAAGGCAATGAAAAATAAGTAAAAAGGGTTCGGAATGAGAGCCTTCCAGCCCTCTTTCTGTTTTTTAGGCAGGTGTCGAGCCATCTGAAAAAATGACACACCTTTCTAAGTTTCATTCTTCAGGCTATTTCTTAAGAGCCATGGCCGCGAAAGTAAGCATTCTCTGCCTCAACCATTTTTTAAGCTCTCTTCATGTTGTCAACTCTGTTGATTAGGATGGCAGGCACTTTGCGCTGAGAAGGCTCGCCGCCCGCCCTGTGGAAAGCGAAGCAGCCTGGAATGGAAAGCAACAGCCCCCATTTACAAGAAAATTAAAAAGCCTGTAGATAAACTTCAATTTTCATTGAGTTTATCTACAGGCTGAAGCTGTTTACATCAAATGTTAATTTCAAAGCTTGTATAATAAACGCCCGACGGTTTCAGCGAAAGCGCGTTTTCAGGGTGAAAAGATGGGGTTGCTTTTCAGCTGAACAATGCCGAAGCCCGCCAGCGGACGTCATAAAGAAGGGTTGGCGTTTATTTTCTTAGCGAAGCCGGCTCAGATTGCAGCATAGTGCCTGTTTCGGCATAGCTAAGGTGCCATGAAAATGCTTTTTCCAGAACATGAGGGGTTTGCCCTCCGCGTGCGAGCGCTTCTTCAAAATAAGCGGTCATTTGCTCTTTATAAAGCGGGTGCATGCAGTTTTCAATAATAAGACGTGCACGCTCCACTGGGGCTAAGCCGCGCAAATCGGCATAGCCTTGCTCTGTCACTAATACATCTACATCGTGTTCTGTATGATCTACATGAGAGACAAAAGGAACAATGCTGGAAATATCTCCGTTTTTAGCTACGGATTTCGTCACAAAAATGGCCAGCCGGCTGTTGCGGGCGAAGTCTCCTGAACCGCCGATGCCATTCATCATTTTGGTTCCGCAGACATGAGTAGAGTTCACATTGCCGTAAATGTCGGCCTCCAAGGCTGTATTGATGGAAATCAATCCGAGTCGGCGAATCACCTCGGGGTGATTGGAGATTTCCTGCGGCCGCAAAACAAGCTGGTCTTTATATTGATCAAGCTTTGGAAAAACTGTTTTCATTTTTTCTTGAGACAAAGTGATCGAACAGCCGGAGGCGAACCGGACTTTGCCGCTGTCCAACAAATCAAACACGGCGTCTTGCAACACTTCCGAATATACTTCCAGCTCTTCAAATTCAGAATCAAGCAAGCCATGCAACACGGCATTGGCAACGGAGCCGATGCCTGACTGCAGCGGAGCCAGCTGATTAGTGAGCCGGCCTGCCCTGATTTCTTCCCGCAGAAACTCGATTAAATGATTCGCCATTGTAGCTGTGTCTTCATCCGGCGGCACAATGGTGGAGGGAGAATCTAAGTCATTCGTTAAGACGATGCCCTTAATTTTCTCCAAGTCCACTTTCATGCCGGTTGATCCGATGTGCCCGTCTACAGAGGTTAAGGCAATTGGTAAGCGCTTTCCTTGTTCTCCAGGCTCATAAATATCATGCATTCCTTCAAGGGCGGCCGGCTGTGCAAGGTTTAATTCTATGATAACGCTGTTCGCTTTTTCTAAAAAAATCGTTGAGTTTCCAACAGAAGTTGAAGGAATGATCTCTCCTTCTTCTGTGATAGCAACCGCTTCAATAATGGCAAAATCAATTGGATTCAGTACCTCAGAACGAACCATCTCAGCCACATGCGATAGATGCTGATCAGTAAAAAGCAACTCTTGCTCGTTAATTTTTCTGCGCATGGAGGAATCCGCCTGAAACGGCAGGCGTTTATGTATAATACCTGCTTCCGCCATTAGCTTATCAATATCTGATCCAAGAGAAGCTCCTGTATAGACATTGACTTTGAACGGGCCGTCTTTCGCCTTGTCGACCAATGCCATCGGTACAGCTTTGGCATCTCCAGCTCTTGTAAATCCGCTCAAACCAAGAGTCATGCCATCTTCGATCCATGAGGCTGCTTCGGCCGCTGACACAATTTTCTTTTGTAATTCCATGTTGCGCAGCTGTTCAGTGATACGTGAGTTCATAGAACATCCTCCTTTGCCGCTTTTTAAATATTCTATCAATCTTCGGACGGCTGCTCATTCGTTTTCGCATGAAAAGCCTTTAAAAAGCGGCAAAGCAGAAAAAAAGCAACATGAAGCAGAAGTTAATAATTCAATGCTTTTCGGAACGAGCTTGAATAGGTTTGACTGACAGGGATCTTTGTCTCGTCTTTCATTACAAGCAGGAAAGTAGAGTGAGAGTCCGGCTGAATTTCCTGGATGTGGCTGACGTTCACAATGTATGAGCGGTGGACACGAATAAACAACTCGCTGGGCAGCATAAATTCCAGCTCTGTCAAACTCATTTTATGGTACCCTTCGCCGCCTACGGCCTGTACCTTTGTTTTACGATTTTCTGCTTCCAAATAGACGATATTTTCGTAAGACACCGGATACCAGCAGTCCTCCGCTTTAACAGTGAAGAAATTGGCGGCGATGGGAGAAGGCTTTGCCGGAAAAATAGTTGTGACCGCTCCGACAACATGGGCGCCATTAAATAGCGGCACTGATACAGCATAATAAGGAATGCCATATACATCGCTGTCAATGTACTCGGATATTTCGTGCTTTTCAGCGATGGCCTTAGCTGCCCCGCTGCCCTTCTTATAAGGCTCGCCCGGGCGAATACGCAGGTCAACGAGTTTGCTTGGTTTGTAATAAATGAATTTTTCCGAATCGGCGACCGCAATGGACGTATGCGGCGGAAGAAACTCCTTCATGACATTCATAATCGATGTTACGGTTATATGATCCACAGTTACACCCCATCTCATTAATCGTTTATACTAATTATCATAACAGGCTTATTTTAGCGAGGGAAGGAAGGGAAAGGAAATGAAGGGAAAAACGAACGCGATGCGTATACTTGATAAAGCGGGATTAACATACGAGATGTATTCTTATGATCCGGCTGACGGAAAAATTGACGGACTATCCGCCGCCGAAAAAATCGGGAAAGAGGCGGACAGTGTATTTAAAACGCTGGTGACGATCGGTACAGATAAACAGATTTATGTATTTGTCATCCCTGTCGCCGCCGAGTTGGATTTGAAAAAAGCGGCTAAAGCAGCAGGAGCTAAAAAGCTGGATATGATCCCTGTAAAAGACATTCAAAAATATACCGGCTATATAAGAGGCGGCTGTTCGCCAATCGGCATGAAAAAGCTTTATCCCACCTTTCTCGATGTCCGTACGATTTCCCGGGAAAGTATAGTGGTCAGTGCCGGAAAAATCGGAAAGCAAATGGAGTTGAAAACGGCTGACTTAATTTCTGTTACACAGGCAGTGACAGCTCATGAAGTCATAAAGTGAATCGCCTTTTTCCGTGGACGCCGGGAAAAAGGCCAGCAGATTCGTATTCCGCTTTTATGTGCCATAGGGACAAGATCCTTTGCATATATTGATAGAGGCCCACTTTCAAAACTACTGGAGGTGCAAATATGAGCGGAAATACGATTCACTATTTTGCAAGGGGAAATACAGCCAAAGGGCTGCACAGTCTGCTTGAGTCGAATATCCAGGGGATCAAGCAGGTGTTCCTTATCGACGGAGGCACACCGGCGGAGAGAGCCGCGTGTCTGAAGCTGCTTGCCGACCGGCTGATAGAAGAGAATACAGCCGCAGAGCTTTTGCATTGCCCTGGCAACCCGGAGCAACTGGAAGGAATTATTGCAGCGGAAAAGCAATCGGCTATTTTACTAAATCAATTCGCTCCGTCTGTTTCTGGACCAGCTGTCCACTATGTGAAAATTCCCGGAAAGGCAACGGTTCCGGCAGAGAAAGAGCAGGAGCTGCTCCAGCTGGCAGAGCAGGCGGAGATCGCTCGTCAAAATGCTTATGCTTGTTTTCAAAAAGCCTTAGCTGTCCACGATGAATGGGAAGATATTTATATTCAGCGGCTTAACAGGAAGAGGGCAAATGAACTAGCCGGCGAGTGGGTCGCCCGGTTAATTCCGCAAGCTTCACAAAATAAAACCAGTAAGGTAAGACACCGCTTTTTAGGTGCCGCCACGCCGGAAGGAGCCGTTGATTTTGTCGGCAACTTAACGGATGGACTGGCAAAAAGATATTTTATTAAAGGCCGGGCCGGAACAGGAAAGTCGACGATGCTGAAAAAGATTGCTGCAGCAGCGGAAGAGCAGGGATACGAGGTGGAGGTGTATCATTGCGGGTTTGACCCAGCCAGCCTTGATATGGTCATTGTCCGTGAGCTCGGGTTTGCTATTTTTGATAGCACGGCGCCTCACGAATATTTTCCCGAGAAAGCAACTGATAGCATAATTGATTTATACGAGGAGATTGTAGCGGAGGGTACGGACGAGAAGTTTGCCGCAGAAATTCAAGAGATAGCCGGCCGCTACCGGTTGTTCATGAACAAGGGCACCGGCTATCTTGCCGAAAGCAAAAGATGCAAAGAAAAAATGCAGGCTTGCTATACAGGTTTGTCCGACCAGCAAACGCTTATGTGTGTATGTGAGGAGATTTTCGCCAGGCTGTAAAAACTCCTGATGGAAAAAAGAGGCGCCCAGCTGGGCGCCTCTTTTTTCTGCTGTTATTCCTGCCATAAAAACTGGCCGATCAGCCGATCGACTTTTTCGCTTTCATGCAAGCCGCTGTGGGTGATACTCCGATCGGAAATGACGGCTTTTTGAAAATGGGCGGATGGCACAATTTGTTTTAAACTGAGCACACTGTTAGTCGAAACGAGTTGATCTCCCGTGCTGGCAATAGCCAGAACTTTCACGTCGGACGGGAAAGCGGACTTTCGTTCAGCAAGCTGCTGCAGGGCGCCTGAGTTTGGCATTAAATCCGCCGCTGCGGGTCCGGAATTTTTCTTTAAATAATCTTTGTCTTTTAATCCGGAGAAAGGACTGCCGATGACGACCAGCTTATGAATAAATGGATAGCCCGGCTTTTTTGCATACTCTTCCAGAAATTGAACGGAAACAATGCCGCCCATCGAATGACCGACGAGATTTACTTGTTCAAACTGATAGGTTTGCTTTAAAGCATGCAATGCTTTAGACAGCCAGTGCGCTGTTTCGTCAAAACTGGCCCGGTTATTTTCAAAGATAAGCTGGACAAATAACCGGCCGCTTGCGGGAATAGGACCTGATTCCTCCAGGAGAACTTGGCCGTCAGCCGTCACGCGGCAAGTAACGACTTTCTTGCCCCAGTGATGCTCTTTGTCAAAACGCTCCAGCATTGAGCGGAATGAAACGGCTGTTCCTTTATATCCGTGTACGAAAACGGTTACGTCAGGGGGAGGAGTATTTGTTTTGGAATTGGCTGTGAGGGTGCCGTAACTGATAAATATGAGAAGAGCAAGAAGCAGGGAGGCGGTTAAGAGTTTATTTCGCTTTGTCACAAGCTGTGATCTCCTTCTTAGTTGATTTTTTTCCTTAGCTTTCTTCATTTATAATAAGGCTATTCCATCATTTTTATTATACAAAAAATATAAAGGCAATGCGGCTAAATTCATCAGAGAAAGCGGAAAGCAGACGATAAAGAGCCAATGAAGAAAGGGGAGAACAAGGATGCGAGAACAGGTGGGGACCTGTCAACAATGCGGGAGAGCCCTTTATTGCCTGGACGGTTTTTTTTACGGGATCAAGGAGAATGGCGTTGTTTTATGCTTCGAATGCAAAGAACAAGAAGAGGAGAATGAGGTTTAAGGGAATCTCTCAAAGAAAAGCGTCTTCATTGCCCTGGTGCAGCAGTGAAGGCGCTTCTTTTTGCCAATCTTATATTTCTTTGGTCACGGCATCTTTAATTTCCTTGCGTGCTGAATAGAGGTTCACCACAACCGTTTTAATGATCCCGTATACCGGAATCGCTAAAATGACGCCCCAAATGCCAGCAATGTTACCGGCTGCTAAGATAAGGGTGATGACCGTCAGCGGGTGAATATCGAGTGCTTTGCCCATGACATTTGGCGAGATCAAGTTTGATTCAATTTGCTGGGCAATCAGCATGATGAGTGCCACCCAAATCACCATCTGCGGATCTTGAATCCAGGCGACAAACAGGGCTGGAGTGACGGCAAGGTACGGGCCGAGAAAAGGAATGATATTCGTAGCCATGCCGATCAAAGCGAGAATTAATGAATAATCCAAGCCAATGATTAAATAGCCGATCAGTAACATGACGCCGACCAGAAAGCTGACGAGCAGCTGTCCCTGAATGTAGGACTGCAGCGTTTCATCTAAGTCTTTTAATGTCCGCAGCACCCACTGTCTGCGATGCCCTGAGAAAAATTTAGCTAGAAAAGGAGCAAATTTTTCTCTGTCCTTGAGCATATAGAATAAGAAGAAAGGTGCCAGAACAGTTAAGAATACAGCTTGCAGCAAGCCTTGAACAAAGGTAAGGAGCCATGTTCCGAAAGTCATTGCCCAATCTTCGACTTTTCCTTCTGCATCTTGAAGAGCCTGCATAACGAACTGCGGCATTCTTTCTCGTTGGTTCATTAAATAATTGATTGCGTCTTGGGCAGCATTTACCATTTGAGGGGTGTTTTTTGCCAGTCGTGCGGCTTGCTCATTAACAATCGGGCCGATCATTGCAAATAAAACCCAAAAAGCAACAATGAGGAGAAGAAACACGCTTAAGATAGAAGCCCAGCGCGGAAGCTTTTTCCCTTCGAGCCAGTTGACAACAGGCCGTGTTAAGTAAAACAGTACCCCGGCAATCAGCATAGGCAAAAAGACTGTGCCTGCTACAATCAAGAGCGGGTTAAAAATATCATTGATTTGCCTGAACAGCAAAATAATGATCAGGATCAGCACAATTGCGATCCCTGCTTGAAACCACCTTTTATTTACCACTAAGTTCAATCCTTCCTTTCATCGTCTAGAACAGTTATTCACATTATACAAATAATTGTTAGGATAAAGAAACTATTTATTACTTAAAGAATAGAGAAGAGGTCGGTGGATTTCCA
>NZ_BCVF01000067.1 GCF_001591605.1 Bacillus badius NBRC 15713
TTTTTTTATGGTTTTCTTCTTAAACTAACAGGGCAGTTGAGTTCAATAATAAAATAAACAATAGAAAAAGATGTAAAATTTTGAACCTTATTCTTTAATTTTCCTTATATCAATATAAAATGGTATCTAATGCAGAGAGGGATATTAGTTGGCTGAAAAGCAAAAAAGTGTTCCATTTTTGAAAAAATATTGGGTTTCTCAAATTGGTGTATTTTATTGTCACAGATAATTTTTATTACATTTGAAACAACAGGATGGTTACCTAATTATAGAGAGATTGATGGAACACTATTTGGGAGAATTACGGAATGGAGCGTCTACACTTATCTGGACAGAAAAATTAAGGTCACGTACACTTGATCTAAAACAGATACGGAATTTGTCCAACAAATAAAGCTCGATCGTTTAGAGCATCTTACACTCGAATTCAGTAACTATGTCAACTGGTTTAACAAGCTGCGAATTCATGGGACGCTAGGCTATTTAAGCCCGATTGAATACAAACGGTCGGCTCTTAAAAAAGTTGTCTGATTTAGTGTTGACAATCCACTTGCTGATTATCACTATAAAGAGGGGATAAAGGGAGATACTTTTATGCTTACTTTTATAGCAGGAGATCATTATACTTTTACAGATTTCCCTTATCTCTCCTTTATTGTCATGGAATATTGACGTAGGTCAATTCCATCAAGTAATGAATCGATATATTTCGGCTTTCTTTAATCACTAAGTTAAAGATGAGGAATCTGATCCATTACTTAGAAAGAGAAAAAAGAAGATAAGATTTACTATTTTAAAAACAATATAAAAAATAATTGACATATACACAATAGTTAAGTAAATTAAACTTAACTATAAAACCTTTAAAATGAATTGGAGATGATAAATCTATGCATGATTATTTAATAATTATAGACAAAATCAATCAAAAGTTTGAGCAATTCAAGTTATTAGTTTTACAAGAAACCGAAATGGTTAAGGAATTAGAAAACTTTCACTTAACTCCTCAACAAGAAATAATAATGTTTTATATCATTCGGAATGAGCCAGTAATTGCGAATGATATTGCAAACCATTTTAATATTTCAAAAAGTGCGGTTAGCCAAGTAATTTCAAAGCTTGAAGAAATGAAAATGATATTTCGTCAAGTGAATTCAATAAATCGTAGAGAGACCCTTATTTACATTGGGGATAAGGGTCAAGAGTTTCATCAGCTTCTTAAAAAAATCGATGAAATGCTTGTGGAAAAATATTACTCAAAAGTAAGTTTAACAGAATTAAAAAATGTTCTTGATACATTAAATAAGATTGTCGGAACTAAATAAACAAAGGGAGTTAAGATAATGGGGAAAAACTTAAAGCAATTAACCAATCGCATATATTATTTACCGAGTGACCCTAAAACAGATCGACCAATCCTATCTGCCATATGTGGAGCTGACCAAACTTTAATTGTAGATGCAGGAAATTCTGATAAGCATGCTAAATTATTTCTTAATGAACTAAATCAATGTCAGATTACTAATTATCATTCTGTAGTATTAACACATTGGCATTGGGATCATAGCTTTGGAACTAATCAGATGAATATGTTAGCCATAGCACATGAAAAAACAAAAATGCAACTTGAAAAAATCATGGAATATGAATGGTCAGATGACGCTTTAGATGACCGTGTAGAAAAAGGCTTAGAGAGCCGGTTTTGTTCAGAAATGATAAAAAAAGAATTTGGGATAGACAGAAATATCACCATCACCTTACCCAATATTACATTCAAAGAACAAATTGACATTGATTTAGGCGGTGTTCGGTGTGTAATCAAACATGTAGGTGGGGATCATTCTGATGACTCTTCACTCATTTTTGTAGAGGAAGAAAAAGTACTTTTCTTAGGGGACTGTTTATATCCAAGTCTTTACACACAACAACCACAATATAAGATTGATAATGTTAGACATCTGTTAGAAAATATTGAAATGTTTGATGCCGAGATTTATGTGCTTTCGCATGAACCTCCATTAGCTAAAGACGATTTTATGGGTTATATAAGTCTATTGAAGTTAATTTGTGATTTAACAGAAAAACATCAAAGAAACCACATGAATTTGGTCAATGAACTATCTACTCAAATAAATCGTAAATTAAGTCAGTTAGAAGAAGAAATTGTTTATTGTTTTATTAACGGATTATAAGTTGATTAATTCAAAGAACCATGAACCCCAAAATATTGCTGATTATAGAAATAAAACTTAGAGACAATATTCATAATCTCAATGTCTGAGAAGTGCAATGCTCAGGCATTTTTTATTATTTAAGTTTTAACTACGAAGCGATATATAGTAAAGGATAGTTTAAATGTTAACTAATATGATTAATCTATCAAGTTTTAATATTCTGGATATGAAAGAAAGTGAACATGATTATAGATTTTTAGTTGAGTCTACTGTTCTATATCCTTCATATTGTCCAAAATACGGAACCGTTGTAGACTTATATAAGCATGGTAAAAAAACAATTATTTTTCCACGTGCCAATGCACGCAAAACGTGTCGGGATATAGGTCAATCGTTCATTTACTGATAGGCTAATTAATTGGATTCAAGAAGCAAGCCTTGAAAAAACATTTACCAGTGTAGCAGAAGAGATTGGCGTTAACGAAAGGACTTTTTTAATGCTGATTTCTTCTCTATTAAGGTCTTTATTTAGCCATTTTAACCCTTTTATTTCCTTATAAGAGAGTGTATTTTTTAAGTTGTTTTTCGTAACAAAGGCTGCACCTGAAAATTGAACAATTTGATCTTTTTTTTTATTTGTTTTCCAAGTGTGCTTAGCCAGTCTAATGTAAGGAATGATTCCTTCATGAGGTGGCTCATTAAGAGCAATTAATATCTCTCTCGTGTTGACTGGATCAATAAATGAGCTTTGCTCATAGGCAGCTTCCGGGTCACTTAGCCGAGAAAAGTAAGTGTAGACGTTCCAAGATCTACCTAGCAAAAAGGTGGCTGCTTATTATTAAGTAATTACATTCAATTCTAAAAGATCAAACGTCATTAAAGATGTGGTGCATTTATTGAACTTCGGAAGCAGTACATTAAATAATAGAGAAGGATATTTTATGCTATGTAATTGTACATGCTAGAATTAAAGAAGGAAAAATAATTGAGAAGCTTAAGAGTGGAGTAGCAAAGAGAGTAGCCCAAATTAAAGTTTAGAAGGTGTTGTTTATGCCAGACTGGTCTTATCATCCATTGAAAAAACTTTTACTGGATAAAATAAACCCTAAAACAAGCAGAGAGTTTCTTCATAAATCTATGAGTACAATAGCATCTACTCCTGGCGGTCGAGGTCTTATTGGGTTTTTAGGGCATATGAAACCCCCAAGAGAATTTGAGAAGGAAATTTATCATACTAGATTTCCTTCTCCTATTGGATTAAGTGGCCATATTGATCCTAATTTGTCAGGTATTAAAGCCTTTCAAGAATTGGGATTTGGATTTGTAGAAATAGGGCCAATTGTATTAAACGAACCTAAAAATCAAATAAAACCAAGAAGGGAAAATAGTCATATTTTGTTTTCTAATCATCAAGAGAAAGTTCCTCTCAAACTAGCAATCAAAAAATTAACAAGCTTGAACATTCGGATTCCCGTATTTGCCAAGATAGATGCACAAGTAAAAAGAAATGAATGGGACATAATTGTACAACATTTAACACCTTTTGTAGATGCTTTTGTCGGAACAAGTGAGCAGATTATCTCATATGTAGAGGAAAGTTTAATATGTTTAGAGCGTTCTTTTTATGTATCTTTTTCTGCTGATGAAATGAACGAAAAAAAATCAGAAATAGGGACATTAATACAGCATACAAGTATTGGAGGTATTGTCATAGAGGCTCCTCGTCGAATTGAGGGCAGCTATTGGCATGAAGTTGCAAATGCAAATGAACGGCTAGCTAAATTGGTAAAACAGGTTAAAGATTTACATCCCGAACTAACGATCATAACTTCTGGTGGAGTGGAGACACCGGAGGAGGCTTGTGCTTTAGTTGGTGTTGGTGCAGATCTGTTAATGCTAACAGATGGGTATGTAAAAGCTGGGCCAGGGTTACCAAAGCGAATTCATGAACGATTATTATATGAAAAAGCCCAACCTATTAAAAATCCAAACTGGTACTGGTCATTTCTATTTGGTCTCTCTATCTTAATTGGAGGAATCATCGCTTTATATATTGCATTCACAAGTATTGTCCTCCCTTATGATGAATCGTTTATCGGACTGTCAAAAGCCGATATTTTTCAAATAAATCCTCTCATCTTATCATTTATGTCACATGACAGAATAGCACTAGCTGGAACAATGATATCTGGAGGAATATTGTATATCCAGCTTGCCCGACACGGCATTAAATATAACATGCATTGGGCAAAGATTGCTTTTCATAGTGCAGCAATCGTAGGATTTCTTGGTATTTTTCTTTTTATCGGCTTCGGCTACTTTGATTGGTTACACGGTTTATTTTGGCTGTTCTTATTGCCGATATATTATTTTAGTTTTAGGGAAGGAAAAAGAGTCACAGGTACCCCGTCCTCCATTCATGGAAAGAATGATAGAGCGTGGCAATATGGTCTTTATGGACAACTCATGTTTATTACACTAGGGTTTTTAATATTAGCAGGTGGTATAGTGATCTCTACAATAGGTGCATCCAAAGTTTTTGTGCCAACGGATCTAAGCTTCTTGTGCATGTCACCTCAAATGTTAGATAGTATTAGTGACAATTTGATTCCCCTTATTGCACATGACCGAGCAGGATTTGGCAGTGCCCTTGTAAGTGTTGGTTTGCTTGTTTTAATGCTTTCCTTATGGGGGTTTAGAAAAGGGGAACAATGGGTTTGGAATACCCTTGCTGTCGGAGCATTACCTGCGTTTATAGCGGGGATTGGAACCCATATATATATTGGATATACAACATTTATACATTTACTTCCCGTTTACTTTTTAGTAATTTTATATGTATTCGGATTAGTATTATCCTATCCTTTCTTAAAAAGGAAATAAGCAACCGTCTCCAAAAATCGATACAGCTTCCACATAGGATAATGATAGATCTGCAAGAAAATCGACTCAGTATGTAATCACATCCGTTTGCTTGAGAGCAAAGATCTTTGAAGTTAGTCTCATTCATTGAACTTTTAGCCTCCGCTATTTCAAAAAGAACATCATGAAAGAATAAGCAACTAAACCGAGTACTTATTTAATGATTGAAGACTTTGCCCTACACCTTGTCATCGGTTTGGATCGATTAAAATTATGGATACAGACGGTACAATGTATGAAAAAGTGAACTGAATTCTTAATTATAAAGTGAGCTTTTTGTGTCCAAATTATTGACTCAAATCCACTCATTAACGAAAACAGATAGTTAAAACAGGAGGGGGATTATTTATGTATATTAAAAATAAGAAATGAAAATCCAAAAGATTATAAAGTAGTTGAAAAAAATTGCTAGAGAAGCATTTTGGAATTTATCTTTCCTCGGATGTCATGAGCATTGTGATATAGTAAAGTTTATAAGTAGTGGAAAGGAGATGTTGCATTTATGTTTAGCAACCAAAGCGTTGAGATTGTAGCAAATGGGGAGGTATGTGCAAAATAAATTTATGCATAAAACCTCCCAAAAGTTATGATCTAAACTTTAGGAGGAAATGAAATTGAAAAATATTAATATGAAAAATTTGGGACTTACTGAAGAATCTATACTGGAGTCTAAACAATATAAAGGTCTTTTTATAGGTCGAATTTCTTCGCAAACTAAAAATCTATATAAGGTAATCACAGAAGATGGTGAGATTGCAGCTGAAATATCAGGGAAATTCCATTATAGTGTAAAAGAACTTTCTGAATATCCTGCTGTTGGAGATTTTGTGATGGTTGACAGAACGGATCATTCACAGGGAAACGGGATTATTCATCATATCCTTACACGGAAAAGCATTTTTGCACGTAAAGTGGCAGGTTCTAAGGAAGATATTCAAATTGTCGCCACAAATATTGATACAATTTTTATATGTATGTCATTGAATAATGATTTTAATCTTCGTAGACTCGAACGTTACCTTTCGATTGCTTGGGACAGTGGCGCCACACCAGTTATTGTACTTACAAAATCAGATTTATGTAAAGAAATAGAGGCAAGACTTAATGAAATATCTTCTATTGCAATAGGTGTAGATGTGCTTGTTACAACAAGTACTTTAACTGAAGGGTATCAGTCCTTAATGAAATATCTTACCAATGGTAAGACCGTTGCGTTTATAGGATCATCTGGAGTTGGAAAATCAACCTTAATCAATTGCCTGCTCGGTCAAACTATATTAGAGACTAATGGGATAAGAAATGATGACAAGGGCAGACATACAACTACAAGACGTGAACTGATTATGTTGCCAAATTTAGGTGTTGTTATAGACACTCCGGGGATGAGGGAACTAGGGATTATTAGTGCGGATTTAACGAAATCCTTTTCTGATATTGATGAACTTGCTTATGATTGTAGATTTAATGACTGTACACATAAAAATGAGCCGAACTGTGCAGTACAACAAGCTATTGTAGATGGTGTTTTATCAGTTGAAAGGCTAGAGAGCTATTGGAAACTAAAAAAAGAAACTAAATATGAAGATTTGAATTCTAAAATGATTGAAAAAGAAAAGATCAGTGACATGTTTAGTGGTACGGGTGGCATGAAAAACGCTAGGAAATTCATCAAAGAACAAAATAGAAAAAAAAGAAGATAAAGTCTAGGAAATGTTGGATATGAAGATTGGGATAACGGCTCAGTATTGAGCTGTTATCCTATTTTATCGTTATGATTTCTTTATTGTTTTATAAATGTTAGTGCGATATAAAAAGAAGCTAGAAAAACCACTAAAGAGCTTGAGAATGAGTCTATGAGTAACCCCAATCAGTTCTTACTCAATATGTTGGCTATGAAAAGTATTGATTAAAAAAGCGCGTTTAAGAAAAAAGAAAATGAAATTAGAAAAAGGAGAGGAGGCAGAGGTTTTTATGGGAACCTATTGGACAATTCAATCTGCTGAAAAATGGGATGAAATACAAAGAAAAAGTTACCTTACTGGCAATCCAAATTTTATTTATCCAGAATTTATTGAAGCTTACCAATGGATAATGAAAAAGATGAAACAAAAAATTCCTAGTTACCAAGGGGAATATCCTGTTTGGCTATGGATTGACAGACCTGACTTAAGAAAAAATGGTCATTTAAACCCTAAAGAACGAGGCGTGTTGCTAAAAATTAATATAGAAGAAACGCGAGTTCTTTTTTCAGATTTTGAAGCTTGGCACTTTGTATTGAATAAATGGTACTTTGACCTTGAAGATTTTGAAAGTGACAAAAGCGACTTCTCACAACAAGAATTAGAAAAAAGTTGGGAAAAGATTTTTGATATAGACTTTTTAAAACAGCATCCAAATTGGGGAGCTAGTACTATTCAAGGGGTTACTAACCGTATAGAGGTAAATGAAATTACTTTAATTAAAGAGTTTATAGCTAGATAGAAATAAGAAAAAATGCTGAAACTGTGGCTTTAAAACAAAGTTAGATAAGTTATAAAAAGTCTGATCGTTTATAATAAAGATTGATAATTTTGTAAAAGGGGTTGATCGAAAATCCTTTGATTGTGAAGGGGTGTTTCTTGTTCCGCAAACAGGACATTTTACGGAATAACTGTACAAAAGAATATAGATGAGAGAGTAGCAATAAATGAAATACAGCATAGATGTTTTGTTGGAAAACAACGAAAAGTTTTCAACCTTTTTAAATACTAAAATAAGGGAATTTAATAACGAACACTCAATTCATCATAAAAATGTAAGAAAAAAGGATCAGTACAACCTATAAATATTATTGTAACTGACGACGAAGGTACGTTTGAATTTCAAGCTCGATCGTTTTATGAATTACACGGATATAAGGTTGTTGGAGAGGTTAAAGACTACCCACCTGGAAGTAGTTATTACACAATGGTAAAATCACTGGAATAAGTACCAGTAGAACAATCAATCTTCACCAATCGGGCGCGCTTGCGAGAGATTAACAATAGAAGCTGATCAAACTTTATTATAAAAATTGCATAGTGATTCACATAGGGTTAACCTGTTTTGGTCAATCTTTTTCAAAACGGGTTTTTATCGTTTAACTTAAAATACGAGTTTTGTTACATATATCTAGCTTGTAAAATATTAACATGTTATCATTTTGATTAAAGGGCGCTTTTTAATTTTGTTCCGCAATCAGGCTACCTTTAATAGAATAACACTTCTAAACAAAATGGTAATTTATGTTGGTGTAGGTTACATGTACTTCAGCTAATGTAAGCAAGTTTGTGGAAGAACTTTAATATATATGAGTGACATTAGGAAATGAATTCAGGGCAAAGCAATTCATACATTGCAGTGAGGATAGATGAAATAGTTGATGTATCCTATGTTTTTAGTAAAATTCATGAAAGTACAGGTATATTTATGGATATAAAAACATTATGGGGTTTAAGGGTTCAGGAATATTATAGAAAAATGTTCAGGTACTATTCAATAATTGGTGCGAATGTTGTTTATTTTTTTCTAATAATTAGCAGTATCTTTATATATTATTTTAATTTATTTCTTCAGTGGATACCTCCTCAAATACCTGTTGAAGTAATCCTATCACTATTTGTAACCTACATTTTAATACAGACAAAAGTTCGTACATTTACTAAAAGGGCAGATATAATGTTTTTGTTGCCATTAGAATGGGGATTAAAGTCGTATTTTATTAAATCACTTATATATAATTTTGTTATTGATGTTATTAAATTGGTAAGCTTCATAACTGTTTTTTTATCCCTATTTTTGCACACAACTAATATAAATCTTACCTTTCTTTTTTTTATAGTGGGGATTACTGCTTATAACATTTTAATGAAGTGGGATGAACAATGGTTAGAGAACCATGTACAATTTATGTTACATAGGTTAAATAGGTTTTTTTCAATATATTTAATGTGCTATTTTTTGTTAAAAAATGAATGGATTTTTTCACTTATTTTAATGAGTGTAAATTTCGTCTATTTCACTTATTTTATAGGAAAAAAAAGAAATCTGAATTGGCAGTGGCTAATAGATGAAGAAGAAAGGGCATTATTACAAAACTTTAAATTTATTAATTTTTTTATGGATGTCCCCAATCTTAAACGTTCTTTTAGGAATAGACGTTTGCTTACTTTGATTCTGAAAAGGTGTATCCCATATAGTCAAAGTAGCGCATTCGTATATTTATACTCATACTTGTTTGTAAGATATAATGACTACTTTTACCTTTATTTGAGACTGACTTTAATTGGCATATTTGTTAATTATGCTATACCAACAAGTGGTTGGATTTTTAATCTCCTAATCTTATTTATAACTGGACTTCAAGTAATTCCTTTACAACATGAAATTAAACAAAGTGCATTACTTTACCCTATTTCTAAATCCCAGATAAATAACTCTTTCCTAGTGTTTGTCTTAGTTATATTATATACACAATTATTTATTCTGTATTTCGCTATGCTTATTCACACTTCTACTGCTAAAATTTACTATCTTTTAATTGGAAGTTTATTTGTTTATGTATTCGTGTATTTCTTTGTATCAAAGAGAGTCAATGTCTCAGGAAGTACTTAAAAGAATAGCGTGGTATTCAACTATCGGGCGCGTTTGTGAATTAAGCAACTGGTCCAATTTCTTAATTTTAATGTTGAGAAATTGGGCTTTTTATATTGATTTATAGTGCAAAATAGCACTTAAAACGAGTGCAAAATAACTCCAAAAGTGACAAGATATTTCCATCCGAATTTTGCTTTTCTCAAAAACCCTCCGTTTAGATAAAATAGCAACAGAATTGATATTTTCTATAAACTGCTTGGCTGCAGAAAAATCATATTTTTTCGACATTTTTTAAACTCTGAAGCTTCATTCGGTTTGATGAAATGGATAAAACAATATGAAAAAAGCAAGTTTCCATTTATCTGATCCTTTATTGAGGGATGAAGTAGGGCCTTCTGACATTTCTAATAGTATTTAAGAACATTGTCACTGAAGGGCATGTGAACCGTTT
>NZ_BCVF01000068.1 GCF_001591605.1 Bacillus badius NBRC 15713
AGCGCGGAGGAGGCTCGCCGCCCGCCCCGCGGAAAGCAAAGCGCCTGGAATGGAAAGCAACAGTTTCCATCCACAAATAAACTAAAAAAGACTGCAGACAAACCTCAATTTTCATTGAGTTTGTCTGCAGTCTGAAACCCGCTGACCTGTCAGCTGGTTTTTAAACTAAGAACTGTTCTAGAGATGTTTACTTCGCAATAATGTGGAAGCCGGAGTCAACATGAAGGTTTTCGCCGGTAATTCCGCGAGCCATATCGCTTAAAAGGAATACAGCTGTATCTCCTACTTCTTCCTGTGTTGTTGTTCGGCGCAGCGGGGCGCTTTCTTCGATATCTTTTAAAATTGAGTTGAAATCACTGATGCCTTTAGCCGCTAGTGTACGAATCGGACCGGCAGAAATGGAGTTGACGCGAATGCCGTGCTGGCCAAGATCAGCAGCCAAATAACGGACGCTGGCATCAAGCGACGCTTTCGCTACACCCATCACATTGTAATTTTTCACAACGCGTTCGCCGCCTAAATACGTCATAGTCAAAATGCTGCCGCCTTCAGTCATAAGCGGCTTCGCGTATTTAGCTACGGCTGTCAGTGAATACGAGCTGATATTATGGGCAAGGAGGAATCCTTCACGGGATGTATCAACAAAATCTCCATCTAGATCTTCTTTATTAGCGAAAGCAATGCAATGAGCAAGCCCATGAATGACTCCTACTTGTTCTTTAATTTGCGCGAAGCATTTTTCGATATCTTCATCAACGGTCACATCACACGGCAAAATTAAAGAATCGTTTCCTTCAAGTGTTTCAGCAAGCTCGCGAACATTCTTTTCAAGGCGTTCGCCTGCATATGTAAAAATCAAACGGGCGCCGGCTTCATGCAGTGAGCGGGCGATTCCCCAGGCAATACTTCTTTTATTGGCAACTCCCATAACAACGAATGTTTTCCCCGTTAAAGAAAAAGTCATCTCTGTTCCTCCCATTAATACAAGTTATTAGTACCTAGTAATAATATTAACAGGAAAACGATGGATTGAAAAGCATCGTTTTAAAAAAGCGGACACGCCCTTAAAGGAAAAGCGCCCGAAAGACTGTACTTTCAAGGCGCGCTTCTACTTTATCCGCCATACTCCAATTCTACTTTTAATTCATCCACATATTCTTTCGATCCGGTCAAAATCAGCCGGTCGTGCAGGCGAAGCTCCGTGTCTCCATGAGGAACGATCGATTCGTTTCCGCGGAAAATGCGGACAAAGATCACATCTCCGGTAAACGGGAAGTTTCGCAGAGCCAATCCTTCATAATTGCCGTTGAGCATTTCTATCTCATACAACGATGTTTCTTTATTGGTCAAAATGCTGATAATGCTTGGCGACTCGATTAAAGCGCGAAGAAGCGCCTTAGCAGAAAGGAAATAAGAGAAGGTTTCGATGCCGTTCTCAAGGAGCCTTTTCTCCGTTTCTTCTCTTTCTACATGCGCGATCACGCGCTCCACTCCTCTTTCTTTTGCTGCCATTGCCAGCTCTGCATTTTGCTCCAAGTTTCCTGTAGCAAAGACGAGAATGTCAGCCATAAAAATGCCGTTTTCCTCCAGTGTTTCCACCGTCAGGTCTTCAAGCTCCTCTACATCAAAAGTGGAGTTGCTTAAATTATTTTCTTCCGCTTCTGATTTTTTCCGGTAAACCACGGTATCATATAAAGCAGATTTCATTTCTTTAGAAATCGGCATGGTGTACTGATTCGCTCCAATGAAAGCGATTTTGATCCGTTTTTCTTCTTTCATATGCGGCGGGAACAGCTTCTTAAAGACGACAGGCGTGATTAAACAAGTGATTACGGCCACTAAAACGAGCAAGCCGCTCATTTGTGAACTAATGACTCCCACCCGTTCCGCAATTTTGGCGGCGGCAATCACAAGCGATAGCGTAGATGTAAGCAAAAAGGCAGACGCCATAACCGTCTTCCGGTCATACCACTTTCTCAAATAAAGAAGCGGCAAAACCTTGGAAATAAAGAAGGCAAGCATCAGCAGCGGAATCAGCATCAGCATCTTTTTATCACTTAACAATGACCATAAATCGAGCTCCACTCCGACCATGACAAAGAAAATCGGAATGAGGAAGCCGTACCCGAACGAGTCGAGCTGACGAACAAGCTCGTGATTCGGAGCCAGGAGCGAGACAAGCACACCGGCCAGAAAAGCGCCAAGGATATTTTCTGCCCCGACATATTCTGATAAAGCAACGAGAACGATCATTAGGGTGAAAACGGCCCGTGTTCCGATTTGCACCGTGCTTGTGGACAATGCTTCAAAGAGAGGCTTATTCTTAAACCGCTTGGCAATGAAATAAAGAAGAACACCGGCAGCAAACAGCACGAGCAGCAGCCACATATTTCCTCCACCTGAGCCATTGACCGATACGAAAACAGCCAGAAGAATCATCGTCACCAAATCCGCGATCACCGCAACAAGCAAAATAATTTGCCCAATGACTGTTTTCATTAAATGCGCTTCCTTCAGCGTCGGCACAACCACCCCAAGTGAGATGGTTGAAATAATAAGTGTCATTAAGAACGCATCCTCAATTAGGTGAAGCAGTACGAATAAATACGACAAGCCGAAAGACAAAACGAGAATCCCGCTGAAGATAATCAGGGCAGCAGCAAAGGCATTCGGTTCTGTTTTGTCCGGAACCATTTTCGGCGTCCCCTTTTTCTTAGAGGAAAAGGCTGTAAAGTCAATCTCCAACCCGCTCAAAAACATTAAGAATAAAAAGCCAAGAGTCGACAATGTATCAAGCCAGACATCTTGGGAGACCATGTTGAAGCCGCTCTTTCCAATAACCAAACCGACAATAATTTCTGCAATCACGACTGGGATAAAATTCAGCTTCAGCCGATGCAAAATAATGGGAGTTAAAAAAGCGGCAACGATCACAATAACTAATGAAAGCAACGAAGCATGTTCTGCCATAAAACTCCCTCCTTTTTCATAATTTTTTCTGTCACTGCTGTAACCAAAAGCGGTGGAAATGTTCTTTCATTATAACTTGCCGTATGATAAAAATGATAACGAAAAGGAGTGCCTGCCAGATGAATATTGATATTATCGGAGACATCCACGGCTGCTTTGCCGAATTTCGGCAGTTAACGGAAAAGCTTGGCTATTCGTGGGAAAGCGGCCTGCCCCTTCACCCCGAAAACCGGGTGCTCGGGTTTGTCGGTGATTTAACGGACCGCGGACCGGAATCTGTACGCGTGATTGAAACTGTCTACGGCTTATGGGCAAAGAAGCTTGCCTACTATTCCCCCGGCAATCATTGCAACAAGCTGTACCGGATGCTGATCGGCAACAAAGTCCGGGTCAATAACGGGTTAGAAACAACCGCCGCTGAATTAGACGCATTAAATAACCGCGATTACAAACGGGTCAAAAAGCAATTTATCACTCTGTATGAACAATCGCCGCTTTACCAGGTGCTTGATGGCGGCCAGTTAATTATCGCTCATGCCGGCATTCGTGAAGACTATATTGGCAAGTACAGCTCCAAAGTTAAAACCTTTGTCTTGTATGGAGACATTACCGGCGCTGCCGATGCAGACGGCTTTCCTGTCCGGCGCGACTGGGCCAAGCATTACCAGGGGAAGCCATGGATCGTTTACGGCCATACACCGACAAAAGAAGTCCGGATCGTCCGCCATACAGCCAATATCGATACAGGGGCCGTTTTTGGCGGAGCCTTGACCGCCTTTCGCTATCCTGAAAAAGAAACCGTCTCTGTTCCTTCTTCCATGCCGTTTGTCCCCGAAAAATTCCGGCCAATAGACTGAAATAATAAATAAAGTGGTCCGCCGTCAGCGACCGGAGGACCACTAATCATTGTTTCTCATCGGATTGTCGTGCTGTTTTCACTGGCTTTTACGCTCCGCCTGCTTGGTCGATTACTGCCTGCATATCTTGCGGAAGCGGACACTCGAAATAAAGCGGCTTCTGTGTGATTGGATGGCAAAAAGCGAGCTGATGACAATGAAGGGCTTGGCGGTCAATCTTAGCCAAGGAGCCTCCGTAAAGCTCGTCACCGAGCAAAGGATGGCCTATATGAGACAGATGAACACGAATTTGGTGCGTCCGCCCGGTGCGAAGCTTGAGAGCTGCCCGGGTGAAATCAGGAAACGTTTGAAGCACTTTAAATGCAGTGCACGCATATTGGCCGTCTGCTCTTACTTCCCGTTCGATAATACTCGTTTCTTTCCGCCCGATCGGCTCCTCTATGATCCCGCCGGCAGAAGAAATGACTCCTTCTGCCAGCGCTTCATACGCGCGGGATATTTCATTTCGCTTCTGCATTTCCGAACATAAATGGTGGACATGCCGGTGCTTCGCAATCAGCACAAGACCTGATGTATCACGGTCCAGCCTTGTCACCACATGGACGGTTGCCTCAATTCCCCGTTCTTCATAATACCCGAGCAAGCCATTAGCGAGACTGCCTGACGGATGCTCCCGGGAAGGGATCGTACTCATGCCCGCCGGCTTTTCCACAACAAGCAAGTATTCATCCTCGAACACAACCGAAAGCGGAAAGTGTTCTTTTAGAATGCCTTCACTCGGCACCTCCCTCGGGAAAAGCACCGTCACCTTGTCTCCTTGCGCCAACTGAAAACGGACATTTTCCTCGTGCCCGTTGACCGAAATCCGGCCGCCGCCGAACTTAATATCTGTCAGTGCCCGCCGGGAGACATGCTGCTCCATTAAAAAGTCGCGCAGCAGCTTCCCTTCATCTTGCTCCGCCGCTGTCCAAATCAATTGAAACCTCATATGATCAGCTGCTCACAAATGAATCATGGACTCGTTTCCAGAACGGGAAGGGCCGGAAACGGGCAAAACGGATTTTTTCATTCGCTACCCGGTACTGGATGGATTTCACATCTTTATGAAGCAGCGTCAGATGATCAATGGTCACGAGGAAATCCGAGCGATTTACCGGCTTCAGCATGCATGTGTGATGAGCCGGCAAAATAAGCGGCGAGCCGACCGTCCGAAATACACGGTTGTTAATTGATGCCATTTCTGCCAATTGGAGCGCGCGGATAGACGGATGCAAAATAGCGCCGCCCAGCGCTTTATTGTACGCCGTGCTTCCCGAAGGAGTGGAAATGCACAGCCCATCGCCGCGGAAGCGCTCAAATTGATCGCCGCGAATTTCTACATCCATGACAAGCGTTCCGTCAACGGCCTTGACCGTAGATTCATTTAACGCCAAATACCTTGTTTCCTTGCCGCCATGCTGATAGCGGATAATGGCTTCAAGCAGCGGATACTCAATAATCTGATACGGTGTGCGGGCAATAGCGATGACCAGCTTTTCAATCTCATCGGGCACCCAATCTGCGTAGAAGCCGAGATGCCCTGTATGAACACCGACAAAAGCGGTTTTATCGAGGCGCTCAATGTAGCGATGGAAGGCGTACAAAAGCGTTCCGTCTCCCCCGACAGAAATCACGATATCCGGCTTGTTTTCATCATATGTTAGCTTGAAGTCCAGCAAATAAGCGCGGATCTTGTGCATTAAAGCATTGGACTTGGCATCTCCCTTGGACGTTACTGCAAATTTCATTTCCGTTCACCTTCTTTCTACTCTTTTCTTCTATGATCCTTTACTTGCTCTTTCTTCTTCGTGAAAAACGCCTGTGCTTCTTTAATTTCCTCACGGATGAGCGACATTTCTTCATCCAGGCGAAAAGCAGCCTCAGCTGCCCGCTCCAGCCTCATAAGAATTTCTTCCGGGAATTGCCCCTCGTATTTATAATTTAATGAGTGCTCAATCGTTGCCCAAAAATTCATGGCAAGCGTCCGGATTTGAATTTCCGCTAATATTTTCTTTTCGCCGTGAATGGTTTGCACCGGATACTCAATGACCATATGATACGAACGGTAGCCGCTCGGTTTCTTGTGGGAAATATAGTCTTTCTCTTCAACAATTTTAAAGTCTTTGCGCATGCGCAGCTTTTTAACGACTTTAATAATATCATCTACAAACTGGCACATCATGCGGACACCGGCGATATCCTGCATCTCCGTTTCCAAGCGGTCCAAAGGAATGTTTTTGTCTCTCGCTTTGTCAAGAATGCTGGCCACGGGCTTGACGCGCCCTGTCACGAATTCAATCGGAGAATGCTCATCGCCATGTTCAAATTGTGTGCGCATCCCTTTAAGCTTCACTTTCAGCTCATCTACCGCTTGCTTATAAGGTATTAAAAATTCATCCCAATTTTTCATTCTTCTTCCCTCTCAGACGCAGCTGCATTATTGATGATGCAAAAAGACGGATTCTACCTTTTTCACCATTTCCTCTCCGTAATTGCTATTGCCTTCAATATTGCCGATTAAATAACCAAGTTCTTCCTTCCAGCCAGTCAGTTCGAGAGTAACGTCTTCGCCTGAAACAAACAAGCGGGCTTCTTCCTTTAAGGCTTTTTCGAGATCTTCCCACACTGTTTCATGTATGTATAAATAGATAAATTCGTCTTTTTCTTCTGCTAAATAAACAAAGGCTTTTTCGTCGGAATCAACGATCATTTGCTCTGCTGCTTGAACACCTGACAGTTGCACAGGCATGTTTGCATGCAGTTTCACTCCATCCTCATCCCACAATGCGTTTGTAAAATGAATTGTTTTTCTCATTCTCTTTTTCCCCTCTCCGTGCCTGCTATGATAAACTTAAAGGCGGAAGCGCCTGGCCTGAATTTACCTGAAAAGGCAAGGTGCCCGCCGGCTGTAAAAAAACAGCGGGTGAACGAACATTTTTCTGCTGTGCAGACGGAACGGCCTATAGCCTTGCGATAGCTGCAACCAAACAGTATGAAAACTCATTTCATATTTTAACACATCTGTCTATTTCAAATACAGAGCTATGAACGACGAAACTAAATTGAAGAAAGAGGAAAAAGCATGGGTCAAGAATTAGAAATCGAGTTCAAAAATATAGTCAGCCAAACAGACTTTGAACGGCTGGCGGATGCCTTTCACCTGGGGCCGGAAGATTTTTGCCTCCAGCACAACCACTACTTTGATACAAAAAACTTTCTATTGAAGCAGGCAGGATGTGCCCTGCGCATTCGCGAGAAAAATGGGGACTTTGAGTTAACGCTGAAAGAGCCTGCCAAAGACGGATTGCTGGAGACATCACAACCGCTCTTTCGCCAAGAAGCAGAGGGGCTATTAGCCGGCGAGGCGTTCCCGGATGGCCCGGTAAAAACAGCTCTTTCCTATGTCATAACCGATTTGGCCGAATTAAAACCTTTTGGAACCTTGTCTACGAAAAGAGCAGAGATAGATTATGAAAGCGGATTGCTTGTGTTTGATAACAGCTTCTATTTAGGACGTGAAGACTTTGAAATTGAATATGAAGCCGCAGAGAGAAAAAGCGGAGAAGAAATTTTCAATAATTTTCTAAAAAGCTATCAACTTCCAATCAGGCAGGCCGATAATAAGGTAAGAAGATTTTATAACGAAAAGCTGCGGCAGGCAGCTGAAGATTAATAAGGAGCGAACTATGAGCAGTAATCCATTTCAAACTATGTTTGCCACAGGCATCATGCAAAGTATGTCGCCTTCTCCCAATACAACAGCTTCTTCAGGAACGGCTCCAAACCAAGTATTCGGCGCTGTTCTGCAACAGGCATTAATAGAAGGACTGGAACTCATCGGTGGAGGATCGGTGGCAAACTCTTTAGCAAGCACAAATGGCGATACTCCATCCTTTTCTGCTGCACCGTCGGCTGTTCTGCCGACGAAGCCGGGAGCAGACCTGTTAAAAACGGTGAATACAAATGTCAAAACAGATTTTGATGATATTATTACCCGGGCAGCGGAAAAGTACAACGTGCCGAAAAAGCTGATTCAAGCGGTCATTCGCCAGGAATCCAACTTTAACCCGAATGCCAGAAGCTACGTCGGAGCAGCCGGCCTAATGCAGCTGATGCCTGCCACCGCACGCGGTCTCGGCGTGTCCAACGCCTACGACCCTGAGCAAAATGTCTTTGGCGGCACGAAATACCTCCGCCAAATGCTTGACCAATTTAACGGAAATATTAAGCTGGCACTTGCTGCTTATAATGCCGGGCCGGGCAACGTCAAAAAATACGGGGGCGTCCCTCCCTTTAAAGAAACCCGAAATTACGTGCAAAAAATTACTTCTCATTATTATGCTTAAACCAAGACAGACCCTTCGCTGGTCTGTTTTTTTATATGCATAACTCCTCCCCGCCCGAAACTTGTAAAAATAGGCACAAGCACTTTGTTTGTGTTATAACAGCCCCCTTGATAAAATAAATTTACACTACAAGGAAAAAAGGAGTTATTGGTATGGGCGAAAAATCAATAGCACCATTTGAATACATCGGTGAAGAAAAACTTTCAAAACTAGTTGATGCGTTCTATTCAAAAGTTAGTCAGCATCCTGATTTATTTCCAATTTTCCCTGATGACTTAACAGAAACAGCCCGCAAGCAAAAGCAGTTTCTTACACAATACTTGGGCGGGCCTCCTTTATATACCGAAGAACATGGCCACCCGATGCTCCGGGCACGCCATTTGCCTTTTCCGATTACTCCTACACGCGCCCGCGCTTGGCTCTCTTGTATGAGAGAAGCTATGGATGAAGTCGAGCTGCATGGTGACTTACGGGACTTTTTCTATCATCGTCTCGAACTGACGGCTAATCATATGGTGAACCAGCCGGAAGGACCAGGTGAAGACTATTGAAACCATCATTACTGCTTAATCGGATGTGTTCCACTCAGCAAAAGCCTTTGGAGATTTATTGGTTTGTTGATCCGCTCTGTCCGGAATGCTGGGCGCTTGAGCCGTTCATCCGAAAATTGCACATTGAATATGGCCGTTACTTTCGTTTAAAGCAGGTGTTGACCGGTAATCTTGCGGCATTGAACCTCCCCGATTCCAAATTGCGAAGATGGGAAGCAAATGCAGCCAGATCTGGCATGTCATGTGATGGTGCTCTTTGGATGGACTATCCTGTTTCCTCCCCTTTCCTTGCTTCGGTTGCTATCAAGGCAGCAGAGCTGCAAGGACGCCGGGCCGGAAGCCGCTTTTTGCGCAAGCTTCAGGAGGTTTTGTTTATTGAAAAGCAAAATGTATCCGATCTTAACGTTTTAAATGACTGTGCCGATGACGCTGGACTAGACAAAGCTGAATTTCTGAATGACATGCATTCTTCCAGCGCGGCCAAAGCGTTTCAATGCGACTTGAAAATCGCTGCCGAAATGGAAGTAGACGAAACGCCGACACTCGTTTTTTTCAACGAGAACATTGAAGAAGAAGGCATTAAAATTACCGGGCTTTATTCTTATGATATTTATGTCCAGATTATTGAAGAAATGTTGGATGAACTGCCAGAGCCGCAGCAGCCGCCTGCTCTGGAAGACTTTCTGAAGCAATTCCGCTTCACCTCTTCAAAGGAAATCGGCGTCGTATACAATTGGAATGAACGGGAAGTAGAAAAAGAAATGAAGAAGCTTCTTCTCCAGCGCAAAGTGCGCAAAATACCGATGAAATTCGGCTCCATATGGGAATTTATTGATCAGTGATTAGCCGGAAGCCCGTTCCGGCATTTTTCATAAAAAAACAGCCTGGACTTCCAGGCTG
>NZ_BCVF01000069.1 GCF_001591605.1 Bacillus badius NBRC 15713
TGGAAAGCAACCGGTCCCATCCACAACAAAGAGGATGCTCTCTGATTGGAGGCATCCTTTTAGCTGTTCATTCTTTTTTCTTATTTCCCTAAGAAGGACTTTAGCATCCAGACATGCTTCTCAAGCCCTTGATGAATAGAAAGCAGCATGTCGCCTGTTGTTTCATCATTTACTTCTGCCGCAAGATCCATCGCTTCTTTTAATTCATTGATCATGATTGTAAAATCATCCACCGTGGATTGAACCATTTGTTCCGCTGTTTCCCCGCCTTCTGCTTCATTGACAGAAGCCATCGCCAAGGATTCTTTCAGCGTAGCCACCGGCTTGCCCTCTAAGGCCAGCAAACGCTCAGCCAACTCATCAATATGAACACCTGCTTCTGTGTAAAACTCTTCAAACTTTTCATGAAGCGCGAAGAATTGTTGACCCTTAACAAACCAGTGATAATTATGTAATTTAGTGTACATCACCGTCCAGTTGGCGATTTGCTTGTTTACACTTTCAATCAATTGTTGAGACATCTTTTTATTCCTCCTATTCATTTTCCTGCTATTTTAGTTATTACCCTGATTGTTGCATTTTCAAACTCGTTCTCTTCACTAAAAATGATATAATGGTCACGGGAGGGAAGTCAATTGATTACCATTATGATTATTTCTGTTGTCATTATTGCCGTTGTTATCGCCCTGTCTGTTTTTACGGTGAACAAAGGCTACGCCTTCAAGCATACGATTGATCCGCTGGAGAACAACCCGCATTTGCCAAAAGACGATGAAAGCAAGAAGTAAATTCGAGATGAAGGCGGATGTTTTATGATCAAACAATTGTTTATCCTTGTAATCCGATTTTACCAGAAGGTGATTTCTCCATTAAAGCCGCCTACCTGCCGTTTTTATCCGACATGTTCTCATTACGGGCTAGAATCCGTCAAGCGGTTTGGTGCGTGGAAAGGCGGGTATTTAACGGTGGTTCGCCTGTTAAAGTGCCATCCGTTTCATCCCGGCGGCTTTGATTTTGTTCCGGAAACGTGGGAGGACCGTAAAAAGCCGCAAACACAGAATCCAAATGAAATAAATAAAAGCTGACACAGAAAGCGGGAAACCTCCAGCTTTCTGTGTCAGCTTTTTTGCGGAAAGTGCACTCTCCCGTTCGCTTTTTTAATCCAATGGCACCTTCAGCTCGCGGCGCAGCAGTTTTTTAGAAGCGTTTCTCGGCAGGCAATCCATTTTTATGAAATAAGCCGGACACTTATATTTTGCCAGCCTCTCTTCGCAGAACTGACGCAGCTCTTCTTCAGTGACTGGCTCCCTTTCGACTATAAAAGCGGCAGGAACTTGTCCCCACTTATCATGAGCGACACCAGCGACACCAGCCTCTCTCACGGAAGGATGACTGAGCAGGACAGACTCTACTTCAGCAGGGTAGACATTTTCCCCTCCGGAGATGATTAGATCGGAACGGCGGTCCAGAACGAATAAGAAGCCTTCTTCATCTACATAACCAATATCCCCGGTATGGAACCATCCATCCGTAAAAGCAGCCTGATTCGCTTCCTCGCGATTCAAATAGCCAGGGGTGACATTCGGTCCTTTCACTAAGATCTCCCCTTCTGAGAAAGGCGGAGCAGCAATTTTCAGCTGGCACGGAAAGAGCGGTTTTCCGGCTGATCCAAGTTTTGTTAAGCTATATTCGGGAGGCAATGTCACAATTTGCGAAGCAGTCTCTGTCATTCCATAGGTTTGAAACACAGGAATCTTTTTCTCTTCACAAGCTTCCAGAAGAGGCTTTGGAGCCGGCCCCCCACCGAGCAGCATACAGCGGAAATTGGGATGGTAGCGTCCCTCCAGCGATTCTATAAGTCGGGAGAGCATAGCGGAAACGACAGAAATAATCGTTCCTTCTCCTTTCTGCAAAGACTCATTAATCACACGTTCATCAAAATGAGTATATAAGCGCACCGGAATTCCATAAAGGACACTGCGCATCAAAATAGAATAACCGCTTATATGAAAAATGGGCACGGCACAAAGCCAGCAATCATTTTCCTGGAGACCTAAATTAAATACTGAGCCAGTCGCGCTCCACCAGTGATTTCCATAGGTTTGCCGAACCCCTTTTGGTTTTCCTGTCGTTCCTGAGGTATACATAATTGAACATGTATCCTCCAGCCAAAATTCCTCGCGGCCAGCCGCCTGCTCAGCCGGCAAAGGGCTGGATAAGCTTTTGCGAACGAAAGTCCCCTCTAATTTCTCAACGGTCTCTTCGTAAACAGGATCATAAACAACCGCCGCTAGCTCGGCATCTGTCAATTGCCACATCAACTCTCCCGTTGTCAGCCGGTGATTTAAGAGAACAGCCTCTATTCCCAGCTGCTGGACTGCATGAATCACACACACCGCATCCGGCGTATTTTGGACGAGCAGACCAACCCGCTCCCCAGTCTTTAGCCCTTCTCGTTTCAATTCGGCCGCCCAACTCAAAGCTTTTTCATACAACTGAGCAAATGTCCAGGCGGTCCCTTCAAAGAATAAGGCCGGACGATCAGGTGTCAGCAGAACCCGCTGTTTTAACCAGTTTGGCACCCTTTCAGCCATCTTCATTCCTCCTATCCTGCTCTGGCTGGCTGACAAAAAAAGCTTGATGGCTGCCCATCAAGCTTTTTTATGCACCCGCCAGCCAGAGGGATTTTTAATTAATTACCTCTTTTCTACAGCTGCGGCATTGTCTTCACCTGCATGCCTGTATTAAGGGAATCTTGGGAATTGTCCAAAGTCTGGCTTGCGCTTTTCTTTGAAAGCGTCTCTTCCTTCTTTCGCTTCATCTGTTGTGTAATACAAGAGCGTCGCATCTCCAGCAAGCTGTTGAAGACCAGCCAGACCATCTGTATCGGCATTCATGGCTGCTTTCAAGAAGCGAAGAGCTGTCGGGCTTTTCTCAAGCATTTCTTCACACCATTTAACCGTTTCTTCTTCCAGCTGCTCAAGCGGGACAACCGTATTTACGAGTCCCATGTCGAGTGCTTCCTGAGCATTGTACTGGCGGCATAAATACCAAATTTCTCTCGCTTTTTTATGACCGACAATGCGAGCCAAGTAACCAGAACCGTATCCGGCATCGAAGCTTCCGACTTTCGGACCTGTTTGACCGAATACGGCATTTTCAGCTGCAATAGTTAAATCGCAAACGACATGAAGAACATGTCCGCCGCCGATCGCATAACCTGCTACCATCGCTACAACCGGTTTGGGAATGACGCGAATTAAACGCTGCAGATCCAGCACATTCAGACGAGGGATTTCATCCTCTCCTACATATCCGCCGTGACCGCGCACTTTCTGATCGCCGCCTGAACAAAATGCTTTATCGCCGGCTCCTGTTAAAACAATGACACCAATTTTTTCATCATCACGAGCATAGGCAAACGCATCGATCATTTCCATCACAGTTTTAGGACGGAAAGCGTTATGCACCTCAGGACGATTAATGGTGACCTTCGCAATACCGTTGTATGTTTCGTATAAAATATCTTCGTATTGGCGTTCGCTTACCCAATTAATAGCCATCATTCATTCCTCCTTATTATGTACGGGATAAAAACTCCTTTATTATTGTACCAAACTTCGCGGAATCTTCCACATGAATCGCATGTCCCGCTCCGTTTATTTCTTTCCAGACTGACTTTGGAAGCAATTGCGCCATCTCGGAAGCAATCCGTGCAAACTTTTGATCTTCTGTGCCAGTCATGATCAAAATCGGCATAGAAAGCTTAGGCAGAGCCTCCCACCAGGAAGGCTGGACGCCTGTCCCCATTCCTCTTAACGAACCGCTGAGGCCTGCCGGGGAGTTGCGCAGCCGCTCCAGGCGAATGGCCTCCTGCTTCTGCGGCGGCAGCTTTTTTTGTGTAGCAAACAGCGGAATATCCTGCCAATATTGAACGAAGGCTTCTATTCCCTCCTGCTCGATCCTTTCCGCCAGCGCCTCATCCGATTGCTGGCGTGCTCTCCGTTCCTCCGCTGTCTTCAGCCCTGGAGAAGCGCTTTCCAGCAGTAAGGACTGCACAAGAGCGGGAAACAGAACAGCAATCGTTAAAGCCAGCCTTCCGCCCATGGAATAGCCAAGCACATGAAACCGGGAATGGCCCAGCTCTGCCATAATAGTTTTCATGTCCTCAGCCACAAGCTCTATATTATACTCTTTTCTATCTGCTGGACAGCTGCTCTTGCCATGGCCGATAATATCGACAGCCATGCACTGATAGCTCTCTTTTAAATGCTTCATCGTCTCTTTCCATGTTTCTGAGCTTCCCGTAAAGCCGTGCAGCAGCAGCAAGGGAGCGCCTTCTCCGTTGATTTCCACGTGATACCGGCGCTGCTGGATGCTTATGTCCAAAACTGATCACCTGCCGTTAACTCGCTCACTTCCCGCGACACCTTTTCCCATAAACGGCGATGAACGATCACATTTTCAGCCCGGTCGGTGATCGCTTCTATGATCAAAGGCCCTTTTGCCGTTTCTGCTTTCGCCATGCTCTTATCCAGAGAATCTAAGTCTGAAACCTTTTCATAAGCAGCTCCGTACAGTTTAGCGGCATGGGCAAAATTCAGATCGGCTGGCGTTCCGAACAGCTGCTCAAAATGCTTTTCTTCCGAAGCTTGAGGCAAATAAGAGAAAATCCCGCCGCCGTTATTGTTCATCACAATAATCGTTATGTTCAAGTCATTTAGCTTTGCGGCCAGCAACCCATTTAAATCATGGAAGAAAGAGAGATCTCCAATGATTAAATAAAGCGGAGGCACAATGGCTGCCGCTCCAAGCGCGCTGGACACTAAACCGTCAATGCCGTTCGCTCCCCGATTGGCCAGCAAGCGGATGCTCCGCTCATCTTCAAAAAAGAAAGAGTCCAGATCACGAATTGGCATACTGTTGCCGACAAATAAGGCTGATCCATCAGGAAGCCGCTTGAGCACTTCATAAAATAGCTTGCCTTCATCCAATTCTTCATGTTCTTCTATACTTCTCATCGCCGCTCTTGCCGTTTGATTGACCTGAATCCAGCTTTTCAACCAAGAGCTTTCTTCTCTTGGCTGATCAAGACAAGAGGAAAGAGCGCGGCAAAACGAGCTTTCATCAGCAGCCAGCATGTGGGTAGCTGCTCCAACCGGATCTCTCCAGCCTCCTCCGCTGTCAATGACGCAATGGATGGCTGCCGCATGCTTACTAATGAATTGCGTGAGCGCTTTAGAAACAGGCATGGCGCCAAAGCGAAGCACCACTTCAAATGATGCTTGTTGTTTAAGGGACTCATTTCTTAAAAAAGCATCATAACTATCTATAATGACAGGAGAATGAACGCCTCCGCTCCGCAAGCCTGACAGCGGGTCTGCCAATATAGGATAGCCGAGCTTTTCAGCCAGTTCCACTACCGCTTTTTCAAACCCTTTCGATTGCTGTTCGCCGCAAACAATAATGCCTCTTGACTTGCCTTTTAATCTGTCAGCCATTGTTTGTATTTCTTGTGGCGGAAGAACTTTCACGCCTTCTCCGAGATAAACGGATGGCAACCCCTCTGTTTCAAGCCGATCAAACACTCCGTCATAATCAGGAAGCAGCGGCTCACGAAAAGGAAAATTTAAATGTACGGGACCAGCTGGCGATTGCTTCGCTGCGTGCACTGCTTTAGCCGCGGCAATCCGCACGTAGCGAAGCATGCTTTCTTCAGCATCCGGCAGCGCCATTTCAGCAAACCATTTTACATGAGTTCCATATAACCGGTTTTGGTCGATCGTTTGCGGTGCTCCTGCGTCTCTCAGTTCATGCGGACGATCTGATGTCATGACAATCAGAGGAATCCGTGCATTTTTCGCTTCTGTCACTGCAGGCAGATAATTAGCTGCAGCTGTACCTGATGTACATAACAAAGCAGCCGGTTTGCCGGAAGCTTTAGCTAATCCAAGGGCAAAAAAAGCAGCCGAACGCTCATCTACTTGAATATATACTTTTATCTCCGGGTGTTCCGCTAATAAAAGCGCCATAGGAGTAGACCGCGAACCCGGACTAATCACGGCGCTTTCTACTCCTGCCCTTACAAGCCCATCAATGAAATGAGCATTATATAATGTTAAGTTTTCTCGGTTACTACTCATCAGCCATTTCTCCTAACGCCCGCAGCATGGGCCGAAACTTAATACGCGTTTCTGCCAGCTCGCTTTCTGCCTCTGAATCTGCTACAATTCCGCATCCGGCATACAAAAATGCTTGCTGCTTGCTCAATAAGCCTGAACGGATGGCAACAGCAAATTCACCATTTTTCCGGTAATCCATCCAACCAACGGGACCGGCATAAAATCCTCTATCCATTTCCTCTAGACGGCGAATCACCGGAAGCGCTTTGTCATTAGGTAGCCCGCCAAGCGCAGGTGTTGGATGAAGCCTTTCAACGAATTGCAAAATAGAACGGCCTTCATCTGTTATCCCGGTAACAGGCGTGTATAGGTGCTGAATATCTCTTACCTTCATTAGTCCCGGAGCTGACGGGATATTGACCGTCTGGCATAAAGCCTCCATCTCTCGCTTAATCATTTGAACCACATAATCATGCTCTATGCGATTCTTTTCATCATCCAGCAATTCCTTCCCGAGAGCGTCATCTTCTTCGTCAGTTCTGCCTCTTTTAATCGACCCGGCAAGACAAGTAGACAAGGCGATGTCGTTTCGCTTGCGGACCAATCGTTCGGGAGACGCGCCGAGAAAGCAAGATTCCATCGCTTCTAACGAGAAAACAAAGCTGTCCGGCTGCTGCTTCATCAATCGTTCCAGCACGTTATCCTGGTCGATTTCTTGATTAAAGCCAGCAACAATTTTTCTTGCAAGAACAACTTTTTTCAACTCATCATCTGAGCGAATTTGTTTAACAGCTTCGTTCACTGCTTTCTTCCATTGCTCGGTGTTTTGCTCTTTTATATAAGCAAATTGCTTATGCTCGTCCGGCTGCTGCGCGCTCGCCTGTGTGAGCAGCCAGTCCTTTTTCGATTCCAGCTTATCTATGAGCTCCTCCAATTCATCAGAAGGGCAAATAACGTTCGTCGTTAAATAGCATTCTCCTTCATAGATCGTTAACATATACTCCGGCAAATAAAAAAAGGCAGAGGAAAATTTAGACCATTCTTCTTCCTGTTCTTGCTTGGGATCAAAAGAAAAGCCGCCAAATAAAACCGGCCCTACCCCATACGCATCGAAAGAGTTGTGAATAAATGAACATTTAATCATATCATTCCATTTCTCCTCCGTTTCTGCATAACGGGATCGATCTGTTTTTTCGTTGCGTATTGTATAAATATTGCCTAGGCCGACAATTTCCACTTCTCCGTCGCGATCTTTCCAAAAAAAGCGTTCCCCCGCATAAAGAGCTCGTCCGCTTTGGTAAAATTGCAAAGAATCTATCCAATCAATCTTTTCGACATAACTAAATAAAGATGTTCGTTTATTATGTTGCTTTTCAAGAATAGACTGCACAAAAGCTTCTTTGATCGGCTGGCTTTTTATAGTAGACAATGAACTCTCCTCCATTGCACTTAAATCAATTATTCATTCTAGTCAAACCTATTTAAAGATACACCTCCAGAACTCTTCCTGTCAATCATTCCCCACTTTATTTACCGTCAATCGCATAAATAACAGCCACGCTCTCTTCTTCATAAAACTTCTCTCCATGTTTCAAATAAAAAAAGAAAGGAAATAAGAAGAATAGGTTCATTTCATCGATTAAAAGAGAAAGAAGGATGTGAAAGAGATGTTATCTAATCAACAACTTCGTTCATTAAAGAATGATTTGCTTATACAAAAAGAACAGCTTCTTCATCATACAGACAGGGAAGGAACAGAAAAAGAGGCGGGGAGCCAACAAGAGACAACAGGAGAGCTTTCTATGTACGATAATCACCCAGCGGACATAGCCACAGAGTTATATGAGAGAGAGAAAAATCAAGCATTAAGCGAACATCATGAAAGTGAATTAAAAAAAGTGGAAAGAGCACTAGAAAGAATGAACGACGGGAGGTACGGCAAATGTCTTGAATGCGGAAAGGATATTTCCTTTGATCGTCTTCAAGCGGTGCCTGCCTCTCTCTACTGCATAGAGCATACACCAGAAAGAACAATAGCTGCTGACCGTCCAGTTGAAGAGAAGATTCTTCAACCTGGCATCAACGGACGCTTTCAACATGAAGATGCAGAAATAAAAGATTACGGAGACAGCTTCAAAGAAGCAGCTAACTATGGAACCTCGGAAACACCTTCTGACTTTATGGAAGGACAGAGAACATACAATGATTTATATGAAGATATGGAAGAGACTGGCGAAGGAGTAACAGAAGACTACGAAAACTTCACCGCAACAGATGCGAAAGGAGAAAATAACGGATTTTATCGGTCTTCAAAGGAACAACTATACGCAGAAGAATTAGAAGAAGAACAGATTGAATCGCCGTTAGGCGACATTCCTTACAAAGAAAAAGATAGTTACTTGAAGGAGAAAAAATAACAGAAAGCCGCTTGCAGATAAGAACAAGCGGCTTTCTTCTTTATTATCATCGAACAAAAAAAGCTTCCAAGTAAATGGAAGCTTTTTTATGACCCGTACGGGATTCGAACCCGTGTTACCGCCGTGAAAGGGCGGTGTCTTAACCGCTTGACCAACGGGCCTTATGGCGGAGAAGGAGGGATTTGAACCCTCGCGCCGCTTACGCGACCTACACCCTTAGCAGGGGCGCCTCTTCAGCCTCTTGAGTACTTCCCCAAAAATATGGCTCCGCAGGCAAGATTCGAACTTGCGACCGATCGGTTAACAGCCGATTGCTCTACCACTGAGCTACTGCGGAACGAAGTGGGCCTGAATGGACTTGAACCATCGACCTCACGCTTATCAGGCGTGCGCTCTAACCAGCTGAGCTACAGGCCCATTTAACATGAAATGGAGCGGGTGATGGGAATCGAACCCACGACATCAGCTTGGAAGGCTGAGGTTTTACCATTAAACTACACCCGCGAATATAAAAGGTGGCTCAGGACGGAATCGAACCGCCGACACATGGATTTTCAGTCCATTGCTCTACCGACTGAGCTACTGAGCCATCAAAAAATATGCGTTTGTAAACATTTAATACTATGTATCAA
>NZ_BCVF01000070.1 GCF_001591605.1 Bacillus badius NBRC 15713
GATCATTTCGAACCCCTTTTGCCGACAAACTAAGCCAGTACCTTCCTAAAGATGCTGGCTATTTGCGACTGGCTATTGATTTTTCTTTTATTCAGTGATCCGCCCCTCATAGACCAGTCACCAGTTTGCATGTCATTTCAAAAGTTCATCTATCGATCCCTTTCACTCACACTTCAATCCCGTATTCCTTTAGTTTCTTATAAAGACTAACCCGTGAGATGCCTAATTTTTTGGCGGCAGCACTTTTATTTCCATTCATTTCCGCAAGCACTTCTTGGATGCGGGCTTTTTCAAGCTGTGCTTTCTCATGGGCGAGTCCAATTTCTTCTTGAGCTGGCTTTCTTTTTTCAACCGTCGGAAATATATGAGTGATGTCATCCTCCCCTATCATGGACTGATCCGTGAAGATCACCATTCTTTCTACAACATTTCTCAGTTCCCTAATATTTCCGGGCCAATGATAATTCATAAACATCTCCATGGCGCTTTCTAACAGGGCGGGCTCTTGTTTTTGGTATTTAGCTGCGTATTCTTGGACAAAGCTTTTCACTAGAAGCGGAATGTCTTCAATTCTCTCCCGGAGTGGCGGAATGGTAAGGCTGACAACATTTAAGCGATAATATAAATCTTCACGAAATGTTCCTTCTTTTACCATTTCTTCAAGATCGCTATTTGTCGCTGCCACAACCCTGATATTGACTTTAATAGAGAGGCTGCCGCCGATCCGGTATACCTCTCTTTCTTGAAGCACGCGCAACAGCTTTACCTGCATATCAAGCGGCAGCATGCCGACTTCATCTAAAAATAACGTACCTCCATCTGCCATCTCCACTTTTCCTGCTTTTCCATCCTTATAAGCTCCTGTAAAAGATCCTTTTTCATATCCGAAGAACTCACTTTCAAACAAGGCTTCCGGAATCGCGCCGCAGTTGATGGGGATAAAGGGTTTGTCTTGGCGCAGACTTGCTTCATGAATGCCTTGGGCAAATAGCTCTTTGCCTACGCCGCTCTCCCCTTGGAGCAATACCGTGGCATCCGTTTTCGCAACTTTTAGAGCCAGTCCCTTTGTGTTCCTTATCGCCAGACTATTTCCTTTAATTTCTGATAAAGGTCCGATTTGTTCTTGCACATGATACTGCTGTTTAATTTTTTGCAGTTGATTGGTGGTTAATGTTAACTTCTCATTTAATCTCACGATACTAGTGATGTCTTGGTCAATAGAAATTGCCCCGAGTAAGTTTCCTTCTTCATCAAATATAGGAGAGGAGCTAATTAAGACATGCTTATCCGGACGTGGCTGGTGATAAGCATTAAATACAGGCTTTTTTGTTTCTAGTATCTCCAACAATTTCAAATCTTCCTGCTTAAAAAAATCACTTATTCGTTTCTTTTTTATTTCTTTCGCTGATATCCCATAAATGATCTCCGCTTGGGAACTCCAATATTCCACTTCTCCCTGTGCATTGATGATCGTAATGGCATCAGAGCTGGTTTCAATTAAAGTTTTTAAATAAAAGATTGAATGTTCAACAGGCATTGCGCTCATTTTGTCAACCTCCTGCCATCTGTAAACAAAATGTTCACTTTTAGTTTACAGTATTGTAAAATTAATTAACAATTTTATTGTACTAAATATTGAAAACAGTTTCAATAAACGCAATATGCTTATTTTTTAGAATTGGCACAATATTTGCATGTAGATAATTACAATTCATTACATCATGTATTAATGGGAGGTAATTATTTTATGATGGCATTAGAAAATTTTATTGAGACAATAGATGCCCACACAATGGGAGAAGCGGCCAGAATAGTAGTCGATGGCATTCCCCATATACAAGGGCACAGTATGATGGAAAAAAAGCAGCATATGCAGACTAAAATGGATAACATCCGCAAGCTGCTCATGCACGAGCCGCGAGGACATTTAAACATGTTCGGTGCCATTTTAACGGAGCCCTGCCGTCCGGAATGCGACCTTGGCGTCTTGTTTATGGATAGCGGCGGCTATCTGAATATGTGCGGCCATGGAACTATCGCTTCCGTGACGGTAGCCATCAACAATGGATTGATTGCTAAAAAAGACAAAGTACTGCTTGATACACCATCAGGGCTAGTAGAATGTTATGTAGACTATGAAAACGGCAAAGTAAAAGAGGTATCTTTCATTAATGTGCCAGCTTTCCTTTTAGAAAAAAGTGTAAGCGTTTTAGTTGAGAATGTGGGTCAAGTCACAGTCGATATCGCTTTTGGAGGCAGCTTTTTTGCAATAGCGGATGCTAGGGCATTCAACCTTCAATTGAACATTGATGAACAAGACAAGATCGCAGCCTTAGGCATGTTGATTCGCAATGCCGTTAACGAACAGCTAACGATCCGTCATCCTGAAATCCCTGAAATAAATACGGTCGACCTTGTCGAATTTAGTTTGCAATTAGAAGAGAATCATTATAAAAATACCGTTGTCTTTGGCGATGGGCAAATCGACAGATCGCCTTGCGGCACAGGCACTTGCGCTAAGCTCGCTACCCTCAACCTGGCACCAGGGGAACAAATTATTCAAGAAAGCATCATTGGTTCACAGTTTAAAGGAACGGTGGTTGGTTATACCGAAGCTGGCCGGCTTCAAGCGATCATTCCGAAAATTACCGGCTCAGCATGGATGACAGGGATGCATAAGTTTTCATTGGAAGAGACAGATCCTTATACGGAAGGCTTCTTATTAAAATAACTCTTATATATCATACTAATTTTTTGATCACCAAACGCTTTTAAAAAGAAACGGAGGTCCTTACTTTGGGAGTAACAAAAGACTTTTTCATGATGCTTTCGCAAAACAAATTGTTAAACAACGGAGCAAAACACTGGGGATTAAAACTTGGCGCACAGTCAGTTGTGGCCGGAACGAACATTGAGGAAATGATCAAAAGCGTCAAGGAATTGAATGCTCAAGGCATGTCTGCTACTATTGACAACCTTGGGGAGTTCGTTTTTGAAAAACAGGAGGCCCTAGAGGCAAAAGAACAAATTCTGGACGTTATTCAAGCGATTCATGAACAAGGACTAGACGCCCATATTTCCTTAAAGCCTACCCAGCTTGGATTAGACATCTCTTATGAATTCTGTAGAGGTAACTTGGAGGAGATTGTCTCGAAAGCCGAGAAATACAAGATATTTATTAATTTCGACATGGAAGACTACAGTCACCTGCATCTTTCCTTTGATCTCATTGATGAGTTGTCCAAACACTATACAAATATCGGTACAGTCATCCAAGCTTATTTCCATGAATCGGCAGAAACCATCAAAGCCTATAAAAATTATCGTTTACGCATCGTCAAAGGCGCCTATAAAGAGCCTGAACACTTGGCTTACCAAGATAAAAAAGACATTGACCGTCACTTTATTGAATTGATTGAGTACCACTTGCTTAATGGGAAATTTACATCGATCGCTACTCACGACCATCATGTCATTCATCACGTGAAACGCTTCGTGAAAACGCATCAGATTCCTAACGATAAATTCGAGTTTCAAATGCTGTACGGATTTAGAAAAGACCTGCAGCAGCAGCTCGTCAAGGAAGGTTTTAACTTTTGCACTTATGTACCCTTTGGAGCTGATTGGTACGGCTACTTCATGCGCCGGCTGGCTGAACGTCCGCAAAACTTAAACTTATTTGCCAAACAAGTGTTTAACAAAAAGACAAACCTGTTTATTGGAGTCGGAGCCAGTTCCTTTTTATTAGGAAGAATGAGCAAGAAACAGCCAAGAGCTAAACGCTGACCAAGTCAGTTACAAGAACCAGCACCTGGAGGAATGGTCTCAGGCGCCATTCCCTTCTATGCAAATGACCATTTTACACAATCATCCATTGGAAAGACCTGGACGAGCTCTCCAGCTTTTTAATGAAAGGAGAAAAACCATGAAAAATAACATTCCATTTTCACAAGTACTTGCGATTGGTTTAATGCTTTTTGCCATGTTTTTAGGAGCAGGCAACGTTATCTTTGCTCCAATGGTCGGCCAGCAAGCCGGATCAAATATTTGGGTGGCCATGAGCGGGTTTTTAATTACCGGAGTCGGATTAGTGCTGCTGGCTATCGTTGCTTTGACACGCGGCGGCGGAACAGTAGAAAAACTCGCACAAAGGGTTCATCCACTTTTTGCAATCATTTTCTCTGTTCTCTTATTTTTAACTCTCGGGCCTATTTATGTTATTCCAAGAACGACCTCTGTTGTATATGAAATCGCCATTAATCCGCTCGTTCAGGCAAAATCAAATACCAGCCTTTATTTATTGATTTTCTCTCTCTTATTTATTGGTCTGACTATCCTGCTTTCTTGGAACACAACTAAGTTTGTTGATCGCCTGGGGAAAATGATCACGCCAATTTTTGTAATATTATTAATTACCTTAATTGTCAAATCATTTATCACTCCCATGGGAATGATTGGGCAGCCTCAAGACGACTATGTAACTGGCACGTTCTTGACAGGATTTACTCAAGGCTACTATACGATGGACGTTCTGGCCGCCTTTGTTTTTGGAGGCATCTTCATTAAGTCCATTAGTTCCTTAGGCATAACATCAGAAAAAGCCGTATCCGCATTGTTTATTAAAGCAGGCATTATTACGATGATCGGGTTAGTTGCCCTGCAACTATCCATGGCATGGATCGGGGCTTCAAGTGTTGAAGCAATCGGATTTAAAAATAATGGCGGAGAAGTATTAGCCCAAAGTGCGATTGCTTTATTTGGGAAATCCGGCATTTACATTATCGGTACAGTCATTTTCTTAACAGGCATTACTACAAACGTTGCTTGTTTAGCTGCTGTTTCTGAATACTTCGAGAAGATTATTCCTTCCGTTTCTTATAAAAAGTGGCTGATTGTCTTTTCGATAGTAGGTTTAGTGATCACAAATTTCGGGCTTAACACAATCTTAACGCTGGCATCGCCCATTCTATTGCTTCTTTATCCGTTAGCCATCGCGTTAATTGCTTTAGTCTTTACGAACAATTTATTTAATGGCCATCGCTCGGTTTACGTTGGAACCGTTATCGGCACAGGGCTGGTAGCTGTCCTTGATGCACTAAAAGACGCAAATATTGCACCAGAGGCCATTAACCACTTCTTCGGCTTTATTCCTCTATTTGAAAATGGCGCTGGCTGGATCATTACGGGTCTCATCGGATTTTTCATCGGACTCGTTGCTGCTAAATCGAGAAAAGAGCCGGCCGCAATTATTAATATGAGTGGACAAGAAATACGCAAGGTTTAATGGCTACTAATTATAGCAGCCTTTGAAGTCCACAATTGAAAGCCGATGTTCTCCTTCAGAACATCGGCTTTCCCGGTTTTTCATCCCTTATAAAAAGCCCCTTCAGATTTTTCATCTAAAGGGGCCATGCTGCTCATAATCTGCTCTCTACTTGCCTGTTAATCCTCTTTCTTTTTTAGAAGTTTTAAAGAAAAATAATTCGTATACAACAGGGACAATAATCAGGGTCAGCAAAGTGGATGAAGTTAATCCTCCGATCACTGTCACCGCTAGTCCTTTTGAGATCAGCGTGCCTGATGATGTCGTCATAGCGAGCGGAATTAACGCGGCAATCGTTGCGAAAGCCGTCATTAAGATTGGGCGCAGCCTTGTTTTTCCCGCTTCGACTAAGGAAGCCCTTATCGTCAATCCGCGGCTGCGGTTTTGGCCCACCCGATCCACAAGAACGATCGCATTGGTTGTAACAATTCCGATCAGCATCAGAAAGCCAATCATCACGCTAACAGACAGCGGCTCTTTAACGATATAAAGAGAGACCAGTGAGCCGATTGGAACGAAAATCAGCGAGGATAAAATCACAAAAGGAATGCGGGCTTTACCGAACGTAATCAACATAGTTAAATAGACAAGCCCAATAGCTACAACAATAGCAATTCCTAACGATTGGAAAATTTCAACGGTTTCATCGTTTCCTCCCCCGCTTGTTAAAGACACGCCATCCGGCAGATCCAGCTTTTCTACGCCTGCTTTTACCTCTGATGAGACAGCCTGCACATCGTTGCCTTTCACTTGGCCAGATACTCGCGCATACACCTTGCCGTCCAGCTTTTGCACGGAAGTAAAGGCATCTATTTGCTGAACATCAGCAATTTCTGAAAGCTTTACAGGTCCTTTTTGAGAAAAAAGCGTAACATCTTCCAGTTCATCTTTAGATTGAAGCGCTTTGTCAAAGGATACCTGTACCTTTTGCTCTTTGCCATCTAAAGTAAGCGTGCCTACGTTCACTGGTTTGGTTTGGTCGCTGACGGTTCCAAGAATCTGGAAGCCTGACAAGCCATACTCACTTGCTTGATCAGGATCAATCTCCACCAAGAATTGCTGCTGCTTTTCACTGAAGTTATTTGTTACATATTTTAACTCGTTGTTTTTTTGCATATAAGCTTCTACTTGCTTAGAAGCTTTCTGCAGCGCCTCTAAATCATTCGAAAACAAGTCAACATCCACATTGTTGTTAGAAGGAGGCCCGCCCGTTTCTAATTCCTGCACGCTGATTTTTAAATCCGCTTGCTGTTCTTTTGAAATGCTCTCCATTTTTTTCTCTAGCGATTGAATGGTTCGTTCAACATCTGCGTTATCTTTTAAATTAACAAAGTAACTCGCTTTATTGTCCAGTCTCAACCCTGTCGCAAAATCTCTGGCACCGACAGAAGCCGTTACATCCGCAATTTCTTTTTGCTTGCTGAACATATCCTCCACCAGCAAAGAGACCGTGTTCGTTTTCTCCAAGGAAGCGGAGGATGGCAGTTCAATCGAGGCAGTTAACGTTTTTGACTGCTCGTTAGGAATAAACGTGAACCCTAATGAAGGCACGACCGCAAACGATCCGGCGAGCAGCAAGACAGATGCAAATAAAATAATAAACTTATGGTTCAATGATTTTTCTATTAACCGGCCATACAGCTTTTGAAGAGCTCCCTCTTTTTCTTCCGGCGGCACTTTTTTGAAAGAAAACTTGGCTAGAATTGGCACGATCGTAATAGCAACAAGCAAGGAGGCTAACAGCGAAAACACAATGGTTAAAGCAAACGGCAAGAAGAACTTTCCTGTGATGCCGCCGACAAATCCGATAGGCAAAAACACAACAACCGTTGTTAAAGTAGAGGAGGTAATCGCCTTTAAGATTTCTTTTGTCGATTCTAAAATGACCGTATTGGACATGCCTTCACTTGATTTTCGCACTCGCCTGAAGATATTTTCAATGACCACAATGCTGTCATCTACTACACGCCCGACTGCTACAGCCATTCCTCCAAGCGTCATAATATTTAATGATACATCCAGCTGTTTTAAGAAAATCGCTCCAATCAGCAAGGACAGCGGAATCGAAATGACTGCAATCACAGTGGCTCTGGCATTGCGCAAGAACACCAAAACAGCAATCGAGGCAAACAAGGCGCCTAATAACCCTTCCTTCACTAAAGTGCTGACTGACTTTTCAATGTCCTTTGCCGAGTCAATGCCGATTTCATAAGCAATCTTGTCGTCATATTTCTTGAGGATATCCATTACTTTATCTGCTACCTCGACCGTATTGGCATCCTGTTTTTTCGTAATTGCCATGGATAATGACTCTTTTTCATTGTAACGGGCAATTTCACTTTTATCAGTGACTTGCTTAATCGATGCAATGTCCTTTAAGCGAACCGCCTCTGCAGGCTGAGATGGCACACCTTGCGTTCCTGGCGCAGCCGCTCCGAAAGCAGAGGTAATCTGCAGGTTCTCCAGTTTATCAAGAATTTCTAGGCTTTCTTCCACCCTTATCGGAATTTGTTGCTGATTTTCCGTTAATTCACCTGCCGGAAAAGAAAGATATTTTTCATTAATCTGCTCTTTTATACGGCTGAGAGACAGCCCGGCTTTTTCCGCTTTTTCTTTATCTATTGTGATCTGTACAAGATTATCGGTCAGACCGGCGACAGATACGTTGTTAATGCCTTTTATCTTTTTGAGTTCAGGAATAACCTCGTCTTTCATCAGCCGTTCAATATTGCTTCCATCTTTGCTGAAGACAGAAATATTGTAAATAGGAAAAGCGCCAAATGATAAACGGTTGAGCTTTACTTCTGCTTCATCCGGGAGGCTTGCTTCCTCTACCGCCGAATTAACCTGCTGTTCCACTTTATCAAGGTCTGTGTCAAAGGGAAATTCTAAAGTAATCATTCCAATGCTGTCATAGGCCGAGCTGGTCACCTTTGTGACGCCTTCTATGGAATTCAACTGGTTTTCAAGCTTGGAAACGACCTGCTTATCAACATCGTCAGGTGACGCTCCTGGATAAACGGCTTCAATGGAAATTTGGGGAAACTCAATATCAGGGAATTGATCGACTTTTAACTTGGAAAAAGAATAAATACCGCCCAGTATGAGTAAAAACGAAATAATAAAAACAGCAACGGCATTTTTTAAACTGAATTTCGTTAAAAAGTTCATTTAGTTACC
>NZ_BCVF01000071.1 GCF_001591605.1 Bacillus badius NBRC 15713
TATCGACAAGAATTAATTTAACATATCTTTATTTGTTCTGTCAACAGCATTTTTAAAACCAGAAGAGAAAAATTCTCTTCTGGTCTACATCGTTAATTAGAGATCTTTTCTTGCCCTCTCATGTAAGGACGGAGCACTTCAGGAATCATGACACTGCCATCTTCCTGCTGGTAATTTTCTAAGATAGCAGCTACTGTACGGCCAACAGCTAAACCGGAGCCGTTTAATGTATGCACATGCTCAGGCTTGCTGTTTTTCTCGCGACGGAAACGAATGTTTGCCCGCCGTGCCTGGAATGCTTCAAAGTTACTGCAAGAAGAAATTTCACGATAGGTTTCCTGTGTCGGAATCCAAACTTCAATATCGTATTTTTTCGCTGCTGTAAATCCTAAGTCTCCCGTGCACATGCTCATGACGCGGTAAGGAAGCTTCAGCAGCTGCAAGACTTTCTCTGCATGGCCTGTTAACTTCTCTAGTTCATTATAAGATTCTTCCGGCTTTACGAAGCGGACAAGCTCTACTTTATTAAATTGATGCTGGCGAATTAATCCGCGCGTATCCCGGCCCGCAGAGCCTGCTTCAGAGCGGAAGTTCGTGCTGTAAGCCGTGTAAGCGATCGGCAGCTGCTCTGCATCAAGAATCTCATCACGATGGTAGTTTGTTACCGGCACTTCTGATGTCGGAATAAGAAAATAATCTTCTTTTTCAATTAAAAAAGCATCTTCCTCAAACTTCGGCAGCTGTCCGGTGCCTGTCAGACTCGCCCGGTTCACTAGATAAGGCGGCAGCATTTCAGTATATCCATGCTCTTCCGCATGCAAATCAAGCATAAAGCTGATCAACGCCCGCTCAAGTCTCGCTCCCATGCCTTTATAGAAAACAAACCGGCTGCCTGTCACCTTCCCGGCCCGTTCAAAATCCAGGATGTCCAGCTCATTGGCAATTTCCCAATGCGGCTTTGCTTCAAAATTAAACGCAGGCACTTCACCCCACGTGCGCAATTCAATATTATCATCCTCAGTTTCGCCGACCGGCACGCTTTCATGCGGAATATTGGGGATAGTCAGCAGCAGATAGTTTAATTTTTCTTCTACCTCATTTAACTCCTCATCCAATTGCTTAATGCGGTCACCCACCTCGCGCATTTCCTTAATTAAATGATCAGCATCTTGCTTTTCCCGCTTTAACTGGGCTACCTGCTGAGAAACGCTGTTTCTTTTGCTTTTCAATTCCTCTGTCTCAACGAGCAGTTCACGCCGGCGCTGGTCCAGATCCTCAAAATGATCCAAGGCAGATAAATCCTCACCCCGGTGCTGCAAACGATTTTTCACTTCTTCAAAATGGTTTCGTAAAAATTTAATGTCTAACATAGATCATGTCCTCCTTTTTTCTTTTTTTGCATACAAAAAACCCGTCCCTAAAAAAGGGACGAGTTAGACCCGCGTTGCCACCCTAGTTGAAAGCCAACACAACAGCTTTCCACTTAAAAAAATAACGGTTTTTCCGTAAACGCCTACTACAATCATGGTTCAGCGTTTCTCTCAAGGACGGATTCACAAGCGTCTTCCTCCGGTTCGCACCATCCACCGGCTCTCTGATCGAATAACCACCTGTTACTAGTTCCTCTCATCGATTTCTGTATGAAAGTGATATAAATTAATGTACTACATTCTTATAACTCGTGCAAGTACATGCTTATATTGCACAAAAACGCGAAAAAGCAGCTGCTTTTTCGCGTTTTTGTTGTTGGCTCTGTTAAGTAATATCGCTGATGTTTCTGGAAGAGCCGCCATCCTTCTCTCCTGTTCATGAACGTAAAAATCATAACAGAGCCTTTTCGTTACACATGAATCAGTTTCGCTTGTTTCACCATTTCGACAAAGTAGTTTGTCAGGCTGTGATCGTCCGTTAATTCCGGATGGAAGGAGCAAGCCAGGAAGTTGCGATCTTTGGCGGCTACGATCCGGCCATCATACTCGGCTAAAACCTCTGTTTCTGCTCCAACGGATACAATATGAGGCGCGCGAATGAAAACTGCTGTGTAAGAATCCGCTACTCCTTTAATCGGCAGATCAGCTTCAAAGCTTTCTCTTTGCCGTCCGAAGGAATTGCGCTCTACCACAATATCCATTAAACCGATATGCGGCTCATCATAGCCAACGATCTTATTGGCTAGCATAATTAAGCCGGCGCATGTGCCAAACATTGGTTTGCCTTGACGCCCGAACTCTCTGAGCGGCTCCATAAATCCGTATCTATCGACAAGCCGGCGCATCGTTGTGCTTTCACCGCCCGGAAGAATCAGTCCATCCAATTCATCAAGCTGCTCCTTTTTTTTGACAACGATGCCTTCAACCCCTGCTGCCTCAATTGAGCGGATATGTTCACGAACAGCTCCCTGAAGTCCTAATACTCCAATTTTCACCATATGATCCGCCCCTTTTATTACCAGCCGCGGTCTTGCATACGAGCGGCTGGTTCCAATGTAGAAATTTCAATCCCCTTCATAGCCGTGCCAAGGTCTTTGGAGAGTTCAGCGATTAATTTATAATCTTGATAATGAGTAGTTGCCTCTACAATGGCTTTAGCAAACTTCGCCGGGTTATCTGATTTGAAGATTCCGGACCCTACAAAAACCCCGTCTGCTCCAAGCTGCATCATAAGAGCGGCATCGGCTGGAGTCGCTACACCGCCGGCTGCGAAGTTAACGACCGGCAGGCGGCCTTCACGCTTGATCTCAAGCAGAATCTCATATGGAGCTCCCAATAATTTAGCTTCTGTCATTAACTCATCTTCACTCATGTGAACCACTTTGCGCACTTGGGCATTCACTTTGCGGATGTGGCGAACCGCTTCGACGATGTTGCCTGTTCCCGGCTCTCCCTTTGTGCGAAGCATAGCAGCCCCTTCACCAATACGGCGGGCTGCTTCGCCTAAGTCGCGGCAGCCGCAAACAAATGGAACTGTAAAATCGCTTTTTAACAAATGGTACTCTTCATCAGCTGGTGTTAATACTTCACTTTCGTCAATGTAGTCGACACCCATCGCTTCTAAGACACGCGCCTCTACAATATGGCCGATGCGGGCTTTAGCCATAACCGGGATAGTCACAGCCTGCATCACTTCCTCCATGATGCGCGGATCAGCCATGCGGGCTACGCCGCCTGCTGCACGGATATCAGAAGGAACGCGCTCTAAAGCCATAACAGCTACCGCGCCGGCCTCCTCCGCAATCTTTGCCTGCTCGGCATTCACAACGTCCATGATGACGCCGCCCTTTTGCATTTCTGCCATTCCGCGTTTTACACGATCTGTACCTGTGTTCATTCTCTTTTCCCCCTATAGCTTTTGTAATAAGTATTTATTTTCCTCTTAAACATGCAATTTTTTCACTAGTTTAAAAATTTTATGTTTTGCTTAAATATTAATAAACACGAAAAATCACCTTCTGTCAAGATCAGAAGGTGATTTTTATTAAAACCAACCAGTTACTGTATCCGTTAACGCTGTCCAAATCCCAGAGAAGAAGCCGCCAACCGCTCTCATTGATAAAACAAACCAATTTGCTTTTTCTACTTTTTCTGCTGTTTCCATTGGCACTGCAGCTTGCTTTCTCTCCCCATCGGCGATATATTTCAATTCAGAACCATTTTGAGGCGTCAGTGTCACAAAACCAACCACTTTGTCTTTTTTTAACGGAGCTTTCAGTTTTTCGACTCCACCAATTTCCGAACCTTTTAAATCTAAATTAATTTTATAGTTCGGTTTTTCGCCTTTTTTCGTATAAACAGCCAATTCCTTGCCAGCTCTGATAGCTACTTGCTTTTCTTTTCCTTTGGCTACAGGAGCAGATTCGTAGCCTTTAACAGTCGCGCCTTTCTTAATCACTTCTGTGCGATCTAACTGATTAAAGCCGTAATCAAGCAGTTTCTTCGTTTCCGTGAAACGGGCTTTCGGGTTTCCTTTTCCCTTTTCATCGGTGGCGTTCATTGCCACGCTGATGAATTTTTTCCCGTCTCTCTCAGCTGTTCCTGTAAAGCAATAACCGGCAAAGTCTGTTGATCCTGTCTTTAAGCCTGTCATTCCTTCGTAACCGAATACTAAAGAAGGAAGCATCCAGTTCCAGTTTTCCATGTTTGTTTCGTCATCGGTGCCTTCGCGGAACTTCTTCTTTGTCACACTGGCTGTTTCGAGTACTTCAGGGTACTCTTTCACTAAATGAAAAGCTAAGGTCGCCGTTGTTTTGGCCGACATCATATTCTCATCTTCCGGCTTGCCAGGGCTTGGGTGCATGCCTTTTAAGTCCTTATTGCTTAGCCCTGAAGCGTTTACAAATTTATATTTTTCCAAGCCAAGCTCTTTGGCCTTTTTATTCATTAATTTCACAAATTCGGCTTCGGATCCGGCAATTGTTTCTGCGAGTGCGATGGTGGCCGCATTAGCGGAATAAATAGTCATCGCTTCATACAATTCCCGAACATTGTACTTTTCTCCTAAGCGAAGAGGTACGTTGGATAAATTACGATCTTGCGAGACTTTATAGACATAATCACTCACCGTATACTCTTGATCCCACGATACTTTTTTCTCTTTAATGGCTTCCAAAAGCAAATATTCCGTCATCATTTTTGTCATGCTGGCAATACCGAGCATTTGGTCTGCGTTTTGCTCGTATAATATCTGTCCAGTCTCTGAATCAACTAATATAGCAGCAGCGGCATTTACCTTAAAAGATTCTTCTGCTTGTACACTCGAAAGCGGCTGAAAAAGACTGGCCACTAATAATAAACTGAGCATAAAAGCGATTCCTTTTTTGAATATTTGATTCCTCACTAATAAACCCTCCATCTTTTATTCACACATTCGTTATTGTAACACAAACATCTTTTAGAAATATAGAAGAGAAATGGCTCAGTTTTTTCCTGAAAAACCAAAAAAGCTGTATGAAAGGAGCAATCTCCTTCCATACAGCTGGAAAATTAAGATAAAGAATAGTTCGGTGCTTCTTTCGTAATTTGAACATCATGCGGATGGCTTTCTTTAAGGCCAGCGCCTGTCATTCGGATGAATTGAGCATTTTCACGCAAGTCCAGAAGGCTTTCTGTCCCACAATAGCCCATGCCGGCCCGCAATCCGCCCATTAATTGATAAATGGTTTCAGACACAGGACCTTTGTAAGGAATACGGCCTTCAATGCCTTCAGGAACAAATTTTTTCGCATCTTCTTGGAAGTAGCGGTCTTTTGATCCTTTTTCCATCGCCCCGACAGAACCCATGCCACGGTAGACTTTAAACTGGCGTCCTTGATAAATTTCTGTTTGGCCTGGACTTTCTTTTGTGCCTGCCAGCAAGCTTCCAAGCATAACCGCATTTCCGCCGGCTGCCAGTGCCTTCACGATGTCTCCTGAATATTTAATGCCGCCATCAGCAATGATTGCCTTGCCTTGTCTGCGTGCTTCTGTCGCGCAATCATAAATAGCTGTAATTTGCGGAACCCCTACTCCGGCTACCACACGTGTTGTACAAATAGAACCAGGACCAATTCCCACTTTTACAACGTCGGCTCCGGCATCAAATAATTCCTTCGTCGCTTCAGCTGTTGCTACATTTCCGGCGATGATATTTAACTCAGGATAAAGGGAGCGTATTTCTTTGACCGTATCGATGACTCCTTTTGAATGTCCATGCGCTGTATCGACCACAATCGCATCGACATTCGCCTTTACAAGCATTTCTATCCGCTTCATTGTATCCTTCGTTACACCGACTGCTGCCCCTACTAAAAGACGTCCTTGACGATCCTTAGCAGAATTAGGGAACTCGATTACTTTTTCAATATCCTTAATAGTAATTAAGCCCTTCAGCTTGCCTTGTTCATCTACTAGTGGGAGTTTTTCAATCTTGTACTTTTGAAGGATTTTTTCCGCTTCTTCTAAAGTTGTGCCTGTCGGAGCAGTAACAAGATCTTCTTTTGTCATAACATCGCTGATTAAAATGGAATAATCCTGAATAAAACGCAAGTCGCGGTTTGTTAAAATACCAACAAGCTTTTGCTCTTCAGCGTTATTTACAATCGGCACACCGGAAATACGGTATTTTCCCATTAAATGCTCGGCATCGAACACTTGATGCTCCGGTGTCAAAAAGAAAGGATCGGTAATTACACCGCTTTCTGAGCGTTTTACTTTGTCCACTTGTTCAGCTTGCTGTTCAATGCTCATGTTTTTATGAATAATTCCTAAACCGCCTTGGCGGGCCATGCCAATAGCCATATCAGCTTCTGTTACTGTATCCATTCCGGCACTGATCAGCGGAATGTTTAACTTTAATGTATCGGTTAAAGCTGTTTGCAGACTAACATCTTTAGGCAAGACGTTGGATTTAGCCGGCACCAATAATACATCATCAAACGTCAAACCTTCCTTTGAAAACTTATTTTCCCACATTTTATGAGCCTCCTGGTCGAAAATATTATTAGTAGGTTATCAATTGGACAAAATACTGTCAAGGTATGTTCAATATGTTAGATTTTTTAGAATATTCGGAGGTCGTTATGAACAATCAACTTCTTCACTCATTTGATCCGTTGCTGCCCTACCAAAATACAGAGGACGCCAAGAGTTTTTTGCAGGCATCCTATCGTTCCATCGCTTTGCCCAATGCGGAAGAGGCAGCCTATACTAACTGCCCGCGTTTTCTGTACAGCCTTGAGCACGGAACTACTTTCTTGAGCCAATCCAGCCATTCACCGCTGGCCATCCAGCCGGTCCTTATTTTCTACGGACTGAGCCATTATATAAAAGCTTGTTTGCTCGCTGTAGATCCTGCTTATCCTGCCACTGTTCATGTGCTGGCGCATGGCCTTTCTACCCGCAAAAGAAAAAAACAAAATTATTCTTTTTTAAAGGATGAGGTGCGAACACAGCGCCACGGACTGTTCAGCCACTTCAGCGATAAAATGTTTCATGTGAAACAACTGGAAGGCTCCAAATTAAATATGAACGATTTACTTGCACAAATACCGGAATTAAATCAAATATTTTCGTTTCAAACCGGGGAGGCTCCCTTTCATTCATTAAAAAAGGAAGAGAACGGCTGCTACAGGGTGACAGCACAAATTTTAGATGACTATCAGATGACGCAGAATCGTTTATCTGACTTCCTGTCCCAGAAAACAAATGGCAGCGTGGCAGTAGAAGGAGCGCATGAGAACGGGCTGTTGATCAGGATATCCGGTGAAAGACCCGCAGCGCCCTGCCGGTTTAATGCAAGAAACGGACAATGGATGCTTTCCCGCCGCAAAACAGCGGAAGCCTTCTATCCGGAGATCCTCATCTACTATGCCTTGCTTTATAATCTCAGCATGATTGCCAGGTATGAAACAGAATGGTGGTATGATTTGTTGAAACATGCTCCTGGAAAGGAATTTTCCTTAATCAAGCAGTTTTTGCACATTTCACATCACAAAATTCCATTAGTTATTGAACAATATTTAAATGAAAGAGGAAGTTGAACACCCCTTCTCATCATTCATTACAATAATTCTTGGAGATCTTTTTCTATCTTTAAAGGAGACGTTTTTGGTGCATACCGCTGCACGACTTCTCCTTCGCGGCTCACTAAAAATTTAGTGAAATTCCATTTAATTGTTCCCGTAAGCAGTCCAGATTGCTGGGCTGTTAAATAACGGAATAAAGGGTGAATATTTTTGCCTTTTACGTGCGTCTTTTGGAACATCGGGAACGTGACACCATAGTTCACTTGGCAAAACTCAATAATCTTCTCTTGTTCTTCAAACTCTTGATTCATAAATTCATCGCTGGGAAAGCCTAATATAGTGAATCCTTGTTCTTTATATTTTTCATACAGAGACTGCAGCTCCTTGAACTGTGGAGTAAACCCGCATTTGCTGGCAGTATTGACAATAAGCAATACTTGTCCTTGAAAATCGGCTATAGAAACGGGCTCGCCTTGACTATTTGTTACCTCGATATCATAAATAGTTTCCATGTGTTTTTCTCCTCCTTGATATGATCCGTTCATTTATTGTATCGCGCTTGCTATAGAAATGGCAAAAAAGAACAACCGATGCAAAGGAAAAGCAGGCTACTTTAGAAGAAAACAAAAAAAAGAACAGCTTCTGCTGTTCTTTTTTGGTT
>NZ_BCVF01000072.1 GCF_001591605.1 Bacillus badius NBRC 15713
GAAAAAGACTGCGGACAAACTTCCAGTTTCATTGAGTTTATCTGCAGTCTGAAACGGGCGCTCTTTCAGAGCGCCCGTTTTCGCATTTAATAGACTTTATCTCCATTAAAAATGGAGTTTTTAACAACGACATAATCAACGTTGCGGATAGCTTCAAGCTTGTTGCCGCCTGCATAGGAGATAGAAGACTGGAGATCTTGTTCCATTTCAGTCAGAGTGTCCTGTAAAGAGCCTTTATACTCGACATACATTTTCTTGCCTTCTACATTTTTTCTTTCGCCTTTTTGGAATTCTGATGCAGAGCCGAAATACTCTTTATAGACTTTTCCGTCCTTTTCAAAAAGTTCACCTGGAGATTCTTCATGACCGGCAAACAAAGAGCCAACCATCACCATCGACGCGCCGAAGCGAATAGATTTGGCGATGTCGCCGTGCGTGCGGATGCCGCCGTCCGCAATAATTGGCTTGCTTGCTGCTTTGGCGCACCAGCGCAGCGCCGCTAACTGCCAGCCGCCAGTTCCAAATCCTGTTTTAATTTTAGTAATACATACTTTTCCTGGCCCAATACCCACTTTTGTAGCATCTGCGCCAGCATGCTCTAATTCTCTTACCGCTTCTGGTGTACCGACATTGCCTGCAATCACGAAGCTGGCAGGCAAGTGCTTTTTAATATGGCGGATCATTTCGATTACCGCATTAGAATGGCCGTGAGCAATATCAATTGTGATATATTCTGGGATCAGCTGCTCTTCTGCCAACTGTTCGACAAAGCTGTATTCTTCTTCTTTGACACCTACACTAATAGAGGCGAATAATCCGCGTGCCTTCATGTCTTTAATGAAGTCCGTGCGCTCCTCTGGTTTAAAGCGGTGCATAATATAAAAGTAACCGTTTTCCGCCAAGTAAACGGCGATTCTTTCGTCAATGATCGTTTGCATATTTGCCGGTACGACAGGCAGCTTGAATGTGCGCCCGCCTAAAGTAACAGTTGTATCACATTCAGAACGGCTATTTACTATACATTTCGCCGGAATTAATTGAATATCTTCATAATCAAATACATTTTCCATATTAAACACTCCTAAAAACGAATATTAAAGTTTTATTGATGAAAAAATGTTCGTCCAAATGGTAATTTACATTATTTTTAAGCGGATGTCAAAGTTTTTGTCGTAAAGATTTGGTTCCATCGTTAGATCATCTGTTGCCTGTATAGACTTTCCTGGTCTATAAACAATAATAGACAGCACGGACCCGCACTGCCTAAAGAAAAGCTGTATTAATTCGTTTCTGAATGTGTAATAGCAGTTTGTGCCAGCTTGGAAATGGTCATATCATCCATCGGCGGATTATGAAGCCCGGCCCTGACATCCCGATAATATCTTTGCAGCGGATTCGACATTTGCAGGCTTTTGGCGCCCGCTAATCTCATCGACAAATCAACAATCTTAATAGCTGAATTGGTGACGATATGCTTGGCGGCTGCCAATTCATTCGTTATCAGTGGGCGGCGTTCCGAGTCGTCATAAGCTTCTGCCACACTATAAAGAAAGTGACGCGCCTTCATTAATTCCAAGTCAATCTGTCCGATCAAATTTTGCACGTTTGGCAGCTGGCTAATCGGGCCGCTAATGCTGTTAGGAGAATGTTCAACAGCAAACTTCAGCGCATAATCGCGGGCGGACTGGGCGATGCCTAAATAACAAGCCGGAATATGAAGAATCCAGCCATTGATCTTATCGCCTCTTGGACCGTTGTTTAGTTCGACGAAATTCTCTTCGTCTACTTCTACCTCATCAAGAACAAGGTCATGGCTTTCTGATCCTCTCATCGCGATCACATCCCAAGTTTCTTTAATCGATAATCCTTTAGCTTCTCTGTCAATTAAGAAAAAACCAATTCCTTGTTTTTCTTCGACCCAAGCTGAAACGAGAAAATGAGTGAGCACAGGTGACATGGTTGTAAAGTTCTTTTGCCCTGAAATCACCCATTTCGCGCCTTTTTTGGCTGCATTTGTTCCGGGGCGGCCGCCGCGTGTCGGGCTTCCGGTTTGGGCTTCGCTGACCGCTCTGTTTACTAACGCCCCGCTCAAGATTTCCTCAGCAAACGAAGCCAATTTCGTTTCTTGCCACAGCTTCTTCTCATACAGCTCACCGACAACGCCTTGATGCCAGCCGATCGCCAGCCCGGTTACGCTATCGAGGCTGGCGATCGTTTCTTGAAAAAGAACCATATCGGTGACACGGATACCGCCTCCTCCATATTCAACGGGCAAAGTCAGCTTTGTATATCCCGCCTCCACAAGAGCTTTCACATTTTCTTTTGGAAAGGCTGCTTCTTTATCATTTTTCTGTGAATCTCTTTTAAAGTCTTCTTCCAGTTTGGATAATGTTTCGAGCCACTGTTTCTGAAGGCTGGTTCTGATAAATAAATCCTTGGACACATTCCACACTTCCTTCATAAAATCAATTATTTGCCGTTACTTTTCATTCAAGACGTATTCATTGGAAACGTCAAGCGATTCAATTCAGTATGTACTTCCTATTATAAGAGTTTAAAACCTATATTCCTACTTGGAATACTTAGTTTCGTATTTGAATAGATGGACAGGACCGATAGAGGGAGCCGGATTATTTTTTCACAGGCTTTTCTAATTGCCTTAGGAGAGTTAGGGAGCCGATTTATTTGTTTAATAGCTTTTGCCGTTAAATTCATAAAGATTTTGACAATGACCCTAGTTCAAAGTCAGCCCGTGCAGCAGTAACTCACATAGACCCTGTTTTTTGTTTACCGCTAATAAGAGGGGGTACTGTTAAAACTAGCGAAAAAACAGAATGTTCGTTTTTCATTGGCGGCTAGTTGTTATTCAGTATGGAGAAGGACGCGTGCAGCACAATTAGTAAAAAAGAGGAGGGTTTTTGCTATGACAGAGTTTGTCCATATTACCGTCAACGGCCAGCGCAGAAGGATACCGGGAGACCTATCGATCATGCAGGCACTCAAGGAATATGATGTTGATATACCGAGTGTATGCTACCATCCGTCGCTTGGCCCCATTGAAACGTGTGATACTTGCATTGTCCAAGTAAATGGAGAGCTTGTGCGTTCATGTTCTACTATCGTTCAGGATGGCGATACGGTTACTACGGAATCACAAGATGCAAAGAAGGCACAGAACATAGCAATGAACCGCATTTTGCATAATCATGAACTGTACTGTACAGTATGCGATTATAATAACGGTCGCTGTGAAGTACATAACACGGTGAAGCAAATGAAAATCGAACATCAGAGCGAGCCGTTTACGCCAAAGCCATATGAGGCGGATTATTCTAATCCTTTCTACCGATATGATCCAGATCAGTGCATTTTATGCGGCCGTTGCGTAGAGGCCTGTCAGGATGTCCAAGTAACCGAAACGCTTTCCATTGATTGGAGCTTGAAGAAGCCGCGTGTCATTTGGGATCATGGCGTCAGCATTAACGAATCATCGTGTGTATCATGCGGGCACTGTTCAACCGTTTGTCCTTGCAATGCGATGATGGAAAAAGGAATGGTCGGCGAAGCTGGTTATTTAACCGGCCTTCCGGAAGATACACTGCGGCCGATGATTGAAATTACGAAAAATGTGGAAACAAGCTATAGCTGGATTATGCCTATTTCTGATATGGAGGCAGCAATGAGGGAAGCGCGCGTGAAGAAAACGAAAACTGTCTGTACATATTGCGGCGTCGGCTGCAGCTTCGATGTCTGGACGAAAGGAAGAAAAATTTTAAAGGTCGAGCCGCAAGCAGAAGCGCCGGCTAATGGCATCTCTACCTGTATAAAAGGCAAATTCGGCTGGGATTTTGTCAACAGTGAAGAGCGCTTGACGAAGCCGCTTATTAGAGAAGGAGAATCGTTCCGTGAAGCAGAATGGGAGGAAGCGCTCAGTCTGATTCAACGAAAATTTTCTGATGCCAAAAATATCTACGGGCCAGATTCCTTGGCATTTATCAGTTCCTCTAAATGTACAAATGAAGAGTCTTATTTAATGCAAAAGCTTGCCCGGGCTGTGATCGGAACAAACAATATTGATAACTGTTCGCGCTACTGCCAGACGCCGGCAACGATGGGGCTGTTCCGGACAGTCGGTTACGGCGGCGACTCCGGAAGCATCAAAGATATTGAGAAAGCTGGGCTTGTGTTAATTGTCGGATCAAACACGGCGGAATCACATCCGGTGCTTGCTGCGAGGGTCAAACGGTCTCACAAGCTCAAAGGGCAAAAACTGATCGTTTCCGACTTGCGCAAGCATGAAATGGCTGAACGGGCGGATTTATTCATTGAGCCCCAAGCAGGAACCGATCTTGTCTGGATTTCGGCAGTGGCCAAGTATATGGTCGATCAAGGCTGGGTGGACAAAGAGTTTGTGAACAAACGGGTGAATGGCTTTGACGAGTATGTGAAAAGCCTGACCGCCTATACGCTGGAATATGCCGAAAGGGTAACAGGTGTGCCAAAAGAACAAATGACTGTCATTGCTGAAGCTATTCACCAAGCCTCTTCTACTTGTATACTTTGGGCGATGGGCGTGACGCAGCATCTGGGCGGAAGCGATACAAGCACGGCCATCTCCAATTTATTGCTTATAACCGGCAATTATGGAAAGCCGGGCGCAGGAAGCTATCCTTTGCGCGGCCATAACAATGTGCAAGGGGCGAGTGATTTTGGCAGCATGCCGGAGAGATTTCCCGGATATGAGAAAGTGGAGGACGAAACAGTACGTGCCAAGTATGAGCAGGGCTGGGGTGCAGGGCTTTCTGCCAAGCCTGGTTTGAATAACCATCAAATGGTGGAAAGAATTCACTCAGGAGACTTAAAGGTAATGTATATTAAGGGTGAAGAGATGGCCATGGTTGATTCAAACTTAAACTATGTGCATGAGGCTTTTGAGAAGCTGGACTTTTTCGTCGTTCAAGATGTTTTCTTCTCAAAAACCGCCCAATTTGCAGATGTGGTGCTGCCGGCTGCTCCTTCTTTTGAAAAGGAAGGAACATTTACGAATACAGAGCGCCGCATTCAGCGGTTATACCAAATATTTGAACCGCTGGGTGAATCGAAGCCGGATTGGCAAATCATTATGGAAATTGCCAATCGGCTCGGCGCCGGCTGGGCGTATAGACATCCGAGCGAGATCATGGCAGAAGCAGCTGATTTAATGCCTCTCTACGCCGGAGTAACCTATGAGCGGCTTGAAGGTTATCATACGCTGCAATGGCCGGTAGCTCCTGATGGAACAGACTCACCGCTCCTTTTTGAAGATGGATTTCCCTTTCCAGATGGGAAGGCCAAGCTTTTTCCTGTTCAGTGGACAGAGCCTATTCAATATGAAGAAGAATATGATATTCAAGTAAATAACGGCCGTCTTCTGGAGCACTTTCATGAAGGAAATCTAACTTATCAATCAAAGGGTATTTCGGAGAAAACACCGACTGTTTTCTTGGAGGTGTCACCGGAGCTGGCTGCAGAACGCGGTCTGGAGGATGGCACGGTCGTTCGGCTGACTTCTCCTTACGGAAATGTGAAAGTTTCCTGTCTGGTTACGGACCGTGTAAAAGGGAAGGAAGTCTATCTACCGATGAACGACTCAGGAAAAGGGACTATCAACTATTTAACGAGCAGCCGGGCCGACAAGAATACAGACACCCCTGCCTATAAAGAAGTGAAGGCAAAAATGGAGATTTTACAGCACACAGGGAAAAGTCCGCTGCCGCGCATAAATCATCGCCGCGGCAACCCTAATCCGCAAATCGGCGTACGGGTGGAAGACAAATGGGCTCGTCCTGACTATGTATTCCCGGGTGATCTTGTCAAGAAAGGGGTGGCTAAGCGTGGCTAAGGCGATTACGCATATACGGCGCATGGAAATCAGTGAAGAAGAACAGCGCCGTCTCGACTTAGAAGAAGTGGAGGCGATGTTAATTGAACATAAGGATGCCTTGCGTGCTTTTTTGACTGTCCTTGATAAGATGAACAAACAAGGCGGCTTCGATATAGCCGCTGGTTTATTCGATGAAGGTGAGCATGTGATTGATATACTTGTTAAAGCGATAGACAATCCGGGAGCAGCAAGAACGCTGAAGAATGGCTTGCTGTTAATCGGTACGCTCGGCCAGCTGAATGTGGAAAAGCTTGGTCCCGTGATTGCAAGGTTAAATGGAGGTTTAGATGAAGCAACGGAATGGAGCGAGGGCGACCGTTCCGTCCTGCAGCTGTTAGGACAAACGAATTGGAAAGAAGCGCTGCTCTTTTTAGTTTCATTTTTTAAAGGGCTGGGCCAAGAAAAAGAAGAACCGCGCCCAAGAAAAGGGATTAAGCGCTGGGTGACAGCTGCCGGCCTATCAGTGGCTGGCTTCCTTCTTCTGAGAAAAAAAGTGCAGTAATTGTTCACCCTATACTCTATTTACTTTAAAACAGGCTTCGTTATACCGCTGCCGGAACTTTGTCCTTCGCTGATTGCAATGGAAGACGCGAAGACTCCTGC
>NZ_BCVF01000073.1 GCF_001591605.1 Bacillus badius NBRC 15713
CCATCCGTTGGCTGTCTGCCGTCCTGCCGAATGATCACGGCATTCCATGCTTCCATTCCGTGATCATTTAAGTGTAAGGTGAGTAGAAGAGTGAGTGATTAAGTAAAGTAGAGGATAAGAGAGTAAGGGAGAAAAAGAGTTAGAAGAAGGATGAAATAAAAAGGTATTGGATGATAAGTAGAAGTCAGTATAGAATGGGGTAAGTGGCAAAAAAAGGAGAAGATAATGATTTTATTGCCTTTTCTAGTAGCTGTTGTGATAGGAATTGTTGTTTTATTGGTTACATGGTGGTTTAAGAAGATGAATTTTTCTTTATTTGTGCGACTGATACCAGGAGTTTTAACCATTGTAGCTGCCGTTATCCTATTTTATATTGGCTTTGTAAATAGTAGGGGATTTGAAGGCGCAGCCTACGGAATTCTGGCCTTCTTTTTAATGATTTTTGCTATAGCTTCGTTTGTTATGGCGAAAGCAAGGAAATGAGGTGCATAAAAACCCCTTTTTTTATGCAGAGATCCAGCTGGATAGGAAGCTGAAAACCTTGATCAATCAAGGTTGTATAAAAGGCTGCATAGAAATAACTTCGGAAATAAATAAAAAACCCTTATAAAACAAGGAGTTGAAGGGAACAAAAACTTCCTTCTTGTTGTGATGTTATGTGAATTAAAAGTGTATAGAGTATGTAGTCTAATTTCTTCTAACACGCATAGTTAATTGGCTAAATATTTTTTTATCTATTAGATTCTAAAATAACCATATAATTACTCTTTTTTCAATGTGTTAATATCAATATTCATGATACAATAATTGGAAAAATACATATTTCTAACAGATTTACTGGAGATAAAGGAGGATTTTATGAAGAAAGTCATATCCTATCTGTTGTATATGTCGTTATTTTTGGGTTTATTAGCGATTTTTTTTAGAGGAGTTTGGCTATTTATAATTTGGCCAATATCTATAATTATATGGACTTTAATGATGACAATAAAAGAGAGGAACACAAAGAAAAGCTATGTATGGTTAAGTTTCTTGGTGATAACTATAATAGTTTTCTCTTATGGGTTAGTTATGGAAAGAGCTTAAAAGAATCAATTTAATAAAAATTAGTATCAAAAGGAGCGTCCAAAATTTAAAATTCAGACGCTCCCTGAGGTGTGATTAAGGGACGGATTTATTGACATTTAATAGGTTTGAGTTGAAATTACTTTCATACCTGTACGACCACTTAATGTTGTAGACCTACCAACAGCTTTAGTACGACCACTATCTGTATAAATATATCTATGTGTTAAAGTTTCTGTGCTTATACCTGATCCTCGTTTGTAATAAACATATTTATAATAAACAGCTTTACTTCCAAGTTGATATGTAAGGTTGGCGATATTAACAACCCATTTTGCAGTTGCTGGAACTTTGGTAATTGCAGATATAGTTATACCAATAGCCCCGACTAACCATCGTGTTGGAGTGCTTGTCCCATTGCTAGTTGAATAATACTTCCAAGATTCAGAGGAGGCTAATGGTGAAATACTTTTTGCTGATTTTCCGGTTTGGGACAATAATTCACTATGGTTAATAGTTGGTGCAGTTGGTGCATTGTAATCAACTTTTGGATTAATGTGTATACGATCAATTTCCCCTAAAGATTCACTATTTTGAACTACTACTTCTTCATCTTTTAAATAAGATGTCGTAATAATGTCATCTTTTTCATATTCACCAGTTTCTTTGTTTTTAATGAAAACAGTACTTGTAACTTCACTTTCGCTCAAAAATTCTTCTTCAACCATAAAATTTTCACCATTCTGAGTATAAGTATATTTTAACGTTTTATCAGTCTGGTTAATCATTTTGAAATCGGATACTTCGTTGTTTGAGTTTTCAATTAATTTTTCGTTTGAAGCTATAGATTCTGCTGAAACCGGAGAAGTAACGGCAAGACCGGACAAAAGTAAACTTGTGCTAAGAACACCTATTAAAATTTTATTCTTCTTCATTTTGACACTCCTAACTCATAATTGTAATTATTTTACAATTATACAATATTTATGTAAAAATTCAATATAATGTAAAAAAAGAGTAACTATTCTGATTAATGTTTAGAAGCATATATTTAAATAAGTGGCACTGAAAGTTTGCTCAACCCAACCGTCCTGATTAAAAAAAGACCCATGGGGGTCTCTTTTAAATTAGGATTTAGCCAAGAAAACGCTGAAAGTTATGTTGGTCTTTTGCAAAATAATGTATTGCTTTTGTATTGTTTTGCTCATTTTTATATACCCATGAAAAAGTTAGGCTCTGCCTAACTCTCCTCGATTTATGGGGACACTTTTTCCTTATGCTCTTCTAACTTTTTTCAATAACTAAATAAAAAGCGAGATCTAAATCAGATCTCGTTAATTTTTCTATGTATAGAGTCTTGACTAGCTCCTCTTCATAAAGTCTTTTTTTAAATCCAAAAATAGTTTTTTAAAATCATCATAAAAGACAATGGTGAAAAAACCTAAAATAGTAAGGCCTACAGAAAAAGAACCTAATTCCGTAAAGAGTCCTATAAAAACAAGTAGGATCCCTATATAAAATCCCGGATCGGAAAACTCTTCAAACTTTTTTTCTTTTTCATCAATGCTTATTTTTTTTTGAAACTGCTGATCTCTTTTAATCAATTCATCTAGTGTAATATTATAGAATTCGCTTAATTTAATGAGATTCTCAATATCAGGATACCCTTTATTATTTTCCCACTTATAGACGGCTTGCCTAGAAACATTCATTTCTTGAGCTAATTCTTCTCTGGACATATTTTTTCCTTCTCTTAAGCTCTGTAATTGTTCTCCTAGATTCACCTCAACCACCTCTTTGCACCACTTTATAACAGTTGTTTAAAAACATCCATAAACACTTAGTAGTACGATGTAAACTGTTGGTTAACAGAAGTTCCAATACAGGAAGTTAACAAAGGTTCCTAATGAGGTTTATCTTTTTTCTTTAAAATCATTATTTATGTTGATAAATTAGAAACCAGATTAATACTTAGGTTTTATATGGATATTATTCTTGATAAAAGTGAATATCAAACCTTAATATTAGAATTAACCAGGTTTTTATATAGGTTTTAAAGGTGGGTATAAACATGGATAAAAGTGATTATCAAAGTGAGGGAAGGCTTAATAATAATCAAGCACCAATTGAATTTACAATAAAAGAAATAGCTAATTTGTTAAATGAGTCCCCTAATGTTATTCGTAATTGGGTGAAAGAGCTTCGTGATTATATCCCTTTAACAAAAAATGAAAGTGGCTACAATGTATTTGATCAGAAAGCGTTAGAAAAGATGAAATCCATTAAAATGATGCACCGGCAACAAAATTATTCTATAAAGCAGATTAAACATTATTTTGCCACAGGTGGAGAAGCCTTTCAGCCACTACCAGAGAAAGGTCCAGCCGAATTGTTAGCTGAAGAACTTCGGAAAATGAGAGAAGAACTTCAGTTTTTAAGAGAAAGTGTCCAAAAACAAGAAGAGTTTAATCAGGCATTAGTAAAAAAACTGGACCAGCAGCAAAAGTATATAGACGATAAGCTGGAGACACGGGATCACCAGTTGATGAAGGCTTTAAATGAAACGCAAGAAGTGAAAAGATTAATGCAAGAAGAAAAGAACGGGCAAGCAGAGAAGAAAAAAGGCTTTTTTGCACGTTTATTTAGTTGATTAATTTATTCCTGAAATGAAGAAATGATACATGGTTAACATGACTCTTCAGCTCCTACCTTTTTATACGATAGATATCGCTATTTAGTAATGAATAATAAACGAAAAGAACAATGCTATTACCCGAATGCAACATAATGATGATTATGTTGCATTCAAAAAGCAACCCGTAGCACACGAAAAACCCCTTGGTTTCCAAGGGGTTTTTCGTTATAGCAACTTCTAGCAGATAGCTGAATATAACATATTGGATAGATGTGTTATATTGAATGTAACATAATGAATGATTGAAAGCAACTGGAGGCGACCTTTTATGACAACCAGACAAGGGCAAAATAGTGTCGAACCGATTCGGGATCCTGAAAAGATCCGGATGATGAAAGAGTACTTGCTGCACAAATCATACAGAGACTATTTTTTATTTACTTTCGGCATCAATTCCGGACTGCGAATCAGTGATATCCTGCCGTTGCGGGTCATGGATGTCCGACACACGGAACATTTGCGGATTCGTGAGAAAAAAACGGGAAATGTCCGGAAAATCAAAATGTCGGCGGCACTGAAACAGGAGATTGAGAAATATACGCGCCAGATGGCCGATTCTGACCCCTTATTTCCGTCTCGGAAGGGGAAAGGTCCCATCGGGCGTCAAACGGCTTGGAGGGCCATTAACGAGGCTTCTCGCGCGTGTGGCATTGAAGGAGCCATTGGCACCCACACCATGAGGAAGACCTTCGGCTATCATTTTTACCAGCAAACGAAGGACGTGGCGATGTTGCAGCAGATTTTTGGACACTCCTCTCCCTCGATTACCTTGCGGTATATTGGGATTAATGATGAGATGATTGATAAAGCTCTTGATTCTTTTTCTATTTAATTTTTCATATTAAGACCCCTTAATGTCTTCTATTAAGGGGTCTTTTAACTTGGTTCGTTGATGTCCGACGATCTTTTAAAGGTGAACTATGGTTTGACGAATTATTTTAACCCAATATTTTCTGTATAACTAGTTTTATTTAAATCTTTTTGAATTTTATCTAGTTTCTTTTTGTCATAAGGGATTGTAGTATATCTATTTTCTTTTTCATTATATTCGAACATGGATTCAATCTGTTGTGTGGAATCTATCGTATATATCAGTTCGATATATTTACCGTCTGAATAGACAATAATCCCTGTGTCTTCTCGTTTTAAAACATCTTTCTCCCTGAATAGCTTTTCTCTTTCTAGTCTTTTGTTTTCCAAACTAATGACTTCGTTAATAGCTGAATCGAACTTTTTACTAGTACTTTCACTTCCACATCCAGATAAAAAGATAAGCGCTATTCCGACAAATAAACATAATTTTGAACGCATTTAATTATCCCTCCTTTTTTACTTATTAAACATAACTAGGAGCTTGAAGTGTATGCGGGAGAAGAGGGTCAAGAAAACCCAGAGATACTAGAAGAGTCTAACCAGACAGAAGTGTTAGACAAGATTTTTAGCGAAGCTAGGAAGGTTTATGGGGAATCGGAACAAAAGGATATAAATCAATAAGTACCTACTGAGACTTGTATAAATACAAAAATTCTGTTATAAATAGAGGCAACTAAATTGAACGGAAAAGCAAAAAAGGCAAAAGCGCGTTATAGTAGGATGGCCGTCCTATATAACCGTCCACCGTGAACACACCACGGTAAACACTTGCTTTTACCCTTCTCGCTTTATTTATCTTTGCCTGTATCTTACGATAAATAAACGTGAATTTCAAGGGAAAAGTCGATCTTTTACAGAAAGATAAAAGACGTGTTTACCGGTTTCTACGGTAAATACGTCTTTTTTGTTTTTTCTCTAAAGGAGACGAAACCCATGACAGTAAGCAGAATGTTATCCAATGAAGAATTTAAACAAATGATGAGCTACAAGCATCATGCTAAGAACCAAAAAGAACAACAATCCATGAAATTAAAGTTATTGAAAGTCGTAGAAGAGGTGTATGGCGACGCCTATTATCGATTAAAGAAAGAAACACGCGAGGCTATTGACATGATGTGCTGGCTGTCTTCAGAGCGCGGCTTTTTCTTTGCCAAAGATGCCTATTTAGCCGATCGACACGATCTATCGGACCGAACCATCCGGAACGTAGCCAAGAAGCTGCGCGAACATGGCGTGCTGTTTACCGTGTACCGGAGATCCACGAAGCAAAATGGACGGAGCGCCCCAGTCCATTTATTTGTGGACCACCCGTATTTTTCATACTGGGAAGAGCTGCTAAATTTAAGTGATTTCCAAACAGATTTCCAAACAGAAAACGCTGAAACCCCTTGTGGTTCTAAGGACGAAGGGACAAAAAAAATCCCTACCTATTCTTTACCATTAAAAAAATCTTTTAATAAATACATACGTAAGGACGAAAGCGTTTTAGATGACTCGTTTACCCCTTCTCATATTCCAAAGAACTTTGTATTAACCGTGAAACCGTTCTTTGGACAAGCCAAAGAGATTTATAAGCTATGGGGGAAAGCCATGCTGGCTTATCGTATCACTCGTTTAAATGCGCCTTTGGAAGAATTAACACCATTAGTCGTCCAAGCCTTTAAAGAGTCGATTTTTGCTCATAAACATAAACGTATTAAAGGCTCTTTTAACGCCTATTTCTTTGGTACGCTCAGAAACATGATGACGATTGAAAAACGAAGAGAAATCATGAATAACGATCCAATCTTTCTGCAGTTTAAGGCCTACATGGAATCTTAATGGCCCTGTTTAAAAAAATAGGAGCCTTTAAGGCTGTTAAAGTTGCCTTAAAAGCAACAAGAGCGTCACTAAGGAAACATTAAATACGAAAACAGAGTAAATTAGATAGTCAATCAAATGTAAATTAATACTTAAAACAATACTGTTAAGCACATTTACATCTAATTTACTCACTTTTGGCTGTTCTCTCCCTGGCCCGCCGGGCACTGGTTATTGATCTGCAG
>NZ_BCVF01000074.1 GCF_001591605.1 Bacillus badius NBRC 15713
ATATATTCGTTGATCTAACTATAAACACAGTAACCAGAGCCACATTTTTGATGTTTATGATTGTATTTATGATAATTTGGGTTTTTTACCACTTTGGATATAAATGGTTTAGTGGTTTTTTTATCCTGATCAAAGAGGTATTAAATATCTACATCATCATTGGGTTTATAGTCATTTTGCTATTTTTAGGTGCAACATTTCTAGGTGGAAAAACGGCTTCTATAAAAGAACAATACATGGTAATAGAACAAAAAGAAGAATTGTATGTAGCAGTTACTCAATATAAAGACAGTGTAGTAATTGCTCCATTAGATATAGAAAAAGAAACTATGACCCCGAATTTTAAACTAATGAAAATTGAGTCCATAAAAAACTCTGAAATAATAAAATTTGAAAATGGTTTAAAGGTTAAAAAGTTAAAGAGCAGCAAAGAGTTTAAGGAAAAGTGAAAGAAGAGGAAAAGACATGAACATAAAGCATAGAAAGCTATTTTGGTTAGCTATTGGGGTTATATTAGCTATTTGTGTGTATTTTTCCTTAGATAGTGAAGTGACTGTCTATGAAAAAGAAATACAAGTGCATGAAGATCAATACTACCCTATACTTCTTGAACTAGATAAGCCTGCAAATGTAACTATTGAGTATTTTAAAAAGTCCGGCCCAAATGTTGATGTTTATTTCATGGACTCATCTAATTTTGCTACTTTTGAAACACTTATGAAGCAGGGAGTAACTGAAAAAGAAGTTCTTTACAATGGAAACCTTTCTTCTTTTGGCACTTCTGAAAGCAATAAAACATTTAAGGTGGATGAGGGCAAGTATCACATAGTCTTAGATAATACTGATTATGGGGCTACCTATCCCCCTTTAAATATGGCTAATGATATTTCAACATTAGATTTTAAAATAGTTAGGGAGTATTAAATTCAAGACCCAAACCTGCCAGACAAAGGCAGCAGCTTCTTGTTTAGAAACATACCCCATAGAGATCAATTTAAAATAAAAAAAGGGGCTGTAATAGCCCCTCTTACAAAACAAAGTTATTTAGCTCTTCCTCAATCTCTTCTGCAGTGATGCCAATATAACTTAAAGTTATTTCTGGGTGTGAATGGTTCAATATTTGCTGCAGCTTGGCCACATCTTTTGATTGCTTATAGAACCAGTAACCAAAAGTTTTTCTCATGGTATGAGTACCTATTCCTTCTTCAATGTCTACCATGCTAGCAGCCTTATTGAACTGTCTATAGGCTTGTGTAGTGGTTATGGCCTTATCCCCTTTTCTGGAAGGGAACAGCCACTCTGAATCCACTGTTTTAATGTACTCCTGTACCTCTTCATAGATATTAGTAAGGTTAATGGTTCTTGGCTTCTTTGTTTTTCCCTCTTGAATAACAAACTTCTTTTTCTTCTTTACATCATTTACTTTTAACTTCAGTAAATCCCCTATTCTGAGACCTGTATTAATGCCAATAAGGAATAAAATATAGTCTCTTTCTCCACACCATTTCTTTAAAGACCACTTCATGTCCTCAAGTTTCTGCTTGCTTCTAATAGGTTGCACATCTTTTATTTGATTAGTAGTTGTCATTATGTATCTTTCCTTCCAGATCAGTAAAATCAATGTTTTGAATGTATGTTTTTCTATTTGTTTTTATTATATCAGTTAAAAATGGTTAAGTTCAACAGAATAAAGAAAATGAATGTATGTTTTTATCTATTTTCTTACATTCAGTCGACTTGCTATTGATTGATCTTTGAAATGAATAAGACCTGCAACCTCAAAAAAATCTGCTACCTCCTGCTTTTCCTTGGCACTTCAGTTTCTATACTTGGGTAATTTTTAACTTTAGTATGGGCATTTTTCACCCCATACCTTCCTTAGAAATAGGGGCAGAAAGTTTGTAAACCAACACTTTGATTTTTTTATTTTTCATGACTGAATAGATGACTGTGTTCATGACTATGACTGCAGGAATCTATTGATAATGCTAGAATTAAAGGAGTGTGACTGCATGATGAAAGGTGTGGATGACTGATGACTGATAAATGGTTCACAGTTGCAGAGATAGAGAAAGAAACAGGCATACCGGATGCTACAGTAAGAAGATATATAAGGAATCATGGACATAACTTTCAACTAAAGAAAAAGGGAAAGAGCTATCTGGTAACTTCTGAATCAGTAGAGATCATGAAGCAAATAAGGGAATGGTATGCTGGGGGTAAACAGGCAGAACAAGTTGAAGAAAATTTGGCTAAAGCAGGCATACCCATGACTGTTACTGTGACTGATGAAGAAGAAGTAGTGACTGTAAATGTAGCTGAAACCTTACAGGACATGAAAAAGAGCATGGCTGAAATGAACGAAAAGTATGATGAACTGATGAAAGCTTTTAAGCTTCAGCAAGAATACATAGATCAAAAACTAGAAGCCAGGGATCAGAAGCTTATGGAAGCATTAAACCACAGTTTAGAAATAAGAAAAGAGCTTGCAAGCGGTAAGCAGGAAGAAGAGAAAAAGAAAGGTTTTTGGGCAAGACTGTTTGGAAGTTAAATAGCTCTGAATTAACTTTTGCCTAAAAGCATTAGGAACGGAAAGGTGATAACAATTTATAAGGGATGGCTGCATATAAACCTACTTTTTTATGCAGATACTAGGCTGATTAAAAGGCGAGCAACATTTTGGAATCAATGATGTATGAAATCATTTGTAGCAAAAAATAAGGACAGAAAAAAACCCCTTGCCGGATAACATATTGATTCAGCAGGAGTTTCCTTCTTGTATGTGTTTATTGATAATATTTTTATTTAGTCGCTAATTCATCTTTGATTTCTTGTGCATAGTAATTAACATCATCGTTGGAATCAGCTTTAATGCTTATGAAAAGCTGTTTCACTATTTCTTGATTTGCGTCTAGTTCACCTATTTGAAGTAAATAAAGAGTTGAGGAAGCTACACTAACTCTTACATCGTTATTTTCATGTTTGCTTAACTCTAATAGCTTCTTGCTAAACCATTCAATATCTGTCGATAAATTTTGCGCAAGAATATCAATTGATTCAACAATGTTTTCAATGTTATTTTCTTTTATATGTTTTTCCATTTCCTCTTTCGATACTGTTAAATCTTCGTATCCAGTAGGAGTTTTGTCTTCGTCTAAATAAAGTTTACTCAAAAATTCTTTAAATGAAGAAGCTAAAGTAAATATTTTTTCTTCTTCATTGTCGACATAAACAACCTCTGGGTTCTTTTTTGTGTTTCTATAATCAAAAGCAATCCATGAGTGGCCGTCGCCACTGATTAGTATCAAACCTTTAGGCATATCCCATTCATTCAAGTAGTGATTATTTTCCAAAATTCCATACTTTTGTCCAATACCCATAATATGGTCGATGTAAACGGAGTCATCATCCCATGATGTTTCAAACGTTGTTGGAAAAGCATTGTAAATAATAAGGCCACCATTTTGTACACGAAGAATATCTATGTATTCTTTTGGAAGCTTTACAGAAAAAAATTGTTCTGCTTGTTTAATATCTGCTTCATTCAAATCTCGTAATTTGTACATGTCATCGGGTTCATTTCTCCATATCTTCATTAAATCACTTCCTATTCTCTTCATTTTTCATCATTATACAACAGAATCATATGTAATATAAAAATGAACATATATGGTTATTAGTTATTCAAAAGGAAAATATATGTAAAAAACATATTCCTTTTTTACCGTTTTATTGTATGATTGTGTTTGATTATGAAATTATGAGGTGAAAATATGAATCGGTTTTACAAAAACATGTGCTTATTTCTCTCTGTAATTCTGTTTTTAAGTGCTACTCTTCCTTTTGCAGCAGAGAGAAACAGGGCGTCAGCTAACACTTTAGAGGCTTTTGAAACAGAAGCTGACAGCTTTTGGTCTTATGAAGATGATACGTCAGCAGCTTCTAATTCTAGTAACATACGCACTGGGTACTTGTCAGGTTATACATACCAATCAGGAAATTTAGTTACTTATGATGAAGTAATATTTGATGATCCTAACTTGTCCCTTTATATGAAGAGTACACCTGGAGAACTTCAGTATGACGATACTGATAATTTGGCAAACTATCCTCAAATGGCTTATGAAGATATGAATACGCCAACTGATGATATTGCATATAGCTCTTCTATAGCTCCTGCGTGGTTAATTCCTGTTTTAGTTCCTGTAGTATCTCGAGTTGGACAAAAGATTTTTGTTAAGCAATTTTTAAAAAAGACAACAAAAAAGATTATAGTAAGAAATGGACACTTAGCTGGAAAAAGGCATCCTGTTACCAATGTGAAATTTTCTTCAAATGGTTTTCCTATTTTTTCTCAACTGTATCAACTCTCCCTTCCAAAAACACTTTGGAAAGCATCAAATAGAAAACAATTTAAATATGCAAATGAAAGGCTATTGAATGCAATTCAAAATAAGTCTGGTATTAGAAGTAAATTCAATGAAAATCAAATTAAGGATATAAAGGCAGGAAAAACACCAAGAGGTTATGTTTGGCATCACCACGAAAAAAGAGGCATTTTGCAATTAGTTAACAGAGAAATTCATAACAAAACTGGTCACACTGGTGGAAAGGCTATTTGGGGATCTCTTTAATGAGTTAAAACATTGAACTTGTATTCTAAGTTCCCTAAATTATAAAAAGCGATTTTGATCACTAATGATAGTGTGGTTAAAATCGCTTTTTTTGTATGTTTTCACCTAATTGATGAAGTATTGTTTTAGTATTTTTTTGTTGTTTTTTACGTCCCCATGAAAAAGTTAGGCTCTGCCTAACCCCACACACCAAGTGGGGGCATTTTTCTCTTATGCTCTTCTCTCTCTTCTAGTTGAAAAGTGAGAAGAAAAAAGATGATAGTATTGTAATGATGAAAAATCATTATTGCATTGAAAATGCTAGCTCTAAAAGATAGAATAATAGAAAAAGAAAAAGGGCTTAGTGCTACCAACACTAAACCCTTCAGGGCTCTCACTTCTACCACAAAGTGAAAACCATATGTGTTAACAAATGTTAAGCCCATTATATAAAATCAAATTGGGCTAATCAATACATATGTGTTTTTTTCTTATAGGAAAATTTAAGAAGTGGCAGCTCCTTACCATTCTGGAAGGGGTTTTTATTGTGACTATTTTTATTGAATCAGAGCAGCTTAAACAAATGCTTTCTTACAAGCCTTTAGCTGAAAATCATGCAGGGCAGCAAAAGATCAAGCTTCAGCTTTTAGAAAGCATTAAGGAGTTTTTTGCAGACAAATTTTATAGATTGAAGAAAGCCACAAGAGAAGCCATTGATTTTATTGCATGGCTTTCCTCTGAGAGAGGATTTATCTTTGCTAGTCAGCTTTATTTAGCTGAAAGACATGGTATAACAGACAGAACTATTAGGAACATTATGAAGCAGCTAGAAGGAGCAGGTCTTGTTGTAAAGGTACATAGAAGAGCAAAAGGTACAAATGCAAAAGGTAAACCGGTCTATCTGTTCACAAAGCATAAATATTTTTCATACTGGAAAGAGCTACTTAACCTTTCAGAGTGTGAAGATTTCCATGAAGATTTCCACGAAGAAAACAAGGAAACTCCTTATTATAAAAGGGCTGAAGAGGATAAAAAAAATTCTACCAATACATACCTAAATAAATTAAGAGATTTAATTATTAATAAAAAGGTATTGTCAGCAGATCAAAAAAAGGCTTCCGAAATGATTAAAAGCAATAAGCTGATTTTTTCAGAATGGAAGGATCATGCTGAAGTTTGTGCTGCTTCTCTTCCTAAAAAAATGAAAACTAGAGACTGGGAAGCCTTCTTTGAAGTCTTGGAATCTATGAAAAACAATGTAGCCAGATATGGAAACCCTATGAAATACTTTGAAACTTGTTTTAGTAATGCAGTAAAAAAGGTAAACAGCAGAGCAAAATTAAAGGCTTTTGAAGAGTTCCTAAACAGTGGTTATGAAGAAATTTCTATAAAACCAGTCCCCTTTTACAACTGGCTTGAAGAATAACCCTTCTATCCTTCTCTTACAGAGCTTTTAAAGATTAATTGTTTATTTTTGTATTACTTAAACATTAAAGCTAGATATGAGCCATTCTAGGGCTTTTAAACGGTGAGGATGGGAGAAATATGAATAGAGAAGAGCTATCAAAAATAGATGCTGCTTTATTGATAGGTATTTCGACAGCTTTAGGTTATGGACTTTCTTATGTTTATGAGTTTAATTATCAAGCCTATTATTATTTACCAAGTATATT
>NZ_BCVF01000075.1 GCF_001591605.1 Bacillus badius NBRC 15713
TTTTTTAGTTTTCGATGGTCCACTTGGCTTCAAAAAGGTTTTTAAAGGAATATCCGCTCATTTCTTCTAAGACAAATGGATTTTCTGCTTTGAAATGATATTTGTTGTTATCGATAAAAACATTTACGATTTTTCCTTCTTGCAAAGCTTTCATTGCTTCATCGAAGCTTACATAATTAGGAATGATGCGCCATGATAAATTCATTGGAGTTGCAGTTAGACTCAGATACAAACGACCTGATTTTATTGGACTCCCATCTTCTTCACACACAACAATCGCCCCGTCTTTTCCTTTGGTCACGCACAAGGAACAATCATCTATCATTCCTTCTGCCATTTCTCCCGCTTGCAATCTGTCTATCATTTCGCCTGTCGTTAGTAATTCGCTCATTGTTTAACCCCTCCACTTAAATAATCGCTAATCCTTCTTCGTACTTCGTCCACAACTTGCCGGTTTTCTTTAATATGTTGAATGCTTGCGATCTCGGAATTCCGTTCTGGCTGCTGATTTCTTTGTATTTTTTCTCTTTCATCCGTCCTGTAACTACCGTTTGATAATGTGCTGGAAGCTGACTTATAAAGTCGTTAACTTCCGCCACTGTGTCATCTTCTCTTTCGCCAATCACTTCATGGACCAGCAAGTCGCCCCGCTTAGCTGCTCGATCTTCTAATTTGATGTATTTTGCCTGCAGGAACCGCTCAACGCCTTCTGCTGTTTGTTGGCTGCACTCATACTTTTCAGCGATTTCCGCTGCCGTTAAGTCGGTATCTCCGTTATGTTTGATTAACCGGATCGTGTCGTAAATATAATTCGGAATATAGAGCCGCTGGTTTTTATGACACTCTCGCATAATCCTTGTCCGTATGGCTGCTCCTAAATAAGTAAGGAACTTAAAGCCCTTGCTTTCATCAAACTTGCCGTAACAGACGACCAGCGCTTCTGTTCCGATGCTCATTAAGTCATCCAGGTCCAATCCTGCTTGTTTTCCGATGATTCTGTATTTATAAGCCATCATTCTGATAAAGTTGAGGTGCTTGTGATAAAGCTGTTCTACGCTTATTTGCTCGCCGTCTATTGTTTTCATGATTCATCCTTAACCACCAAGAATTCTTTTAGTTGTTCAAAATTCATTGTTTTTACTTTCTCTATTGCTTTTTGTCTCATTGAGATTGTCTCCGCTTGCCGCTTAACGCTTTGCTCGAATTTCTCTTTTGTTTCCCAGAAGTAATAAGACTCTCCCATCGAATAACGCGCAATGACTTTTCTTGTTCCTTGTTCAATACGCTTACGGCTAGGATTCTCTTTTTCTAGATCTTCAACTCTAACTGCATAAGCACTACTTTTGTTGGCTTCCACGATTTCGTACTCATCTATATAACGTTTCCCGCTATAAAAGAAACCAGTGGTCTCAATCCATACTCGTTCTCCTACCTGCAAAAGATCTAATTTCTTACGCTTCTTCATTCCCCTTCACCCTTTTTCCATTACGCATTTTGTGTTTCATCCGTTCTACTTCCGCTCACCGCTGCATGTAAATTTATTACTTAATCACTTTGAAGTATTGCTTTCGGCTTTCTTTATCACGCTTAACCTCTAATAGCCTCACCTTAAAGCTAGCTTTGAGGATTAGCCGTTCCGTCCATTTAAGGTTCTCTATTGATAAAATTGTGAATCGACAATAGATTCCGTTATCCAAGGTAGCCCAGACTGTGTTTCCTTTTTCGGGAATGAGTTTTCCGGGCTTTATAAATAAATTAATTGTTTTCACATCATTTTCTTTCATAAATCTCATGCCTTCCTGCATAGGTTATAGAAAGAGGGGCCGGGACAAGCCCCCCTTATTTAAATGCTCGCAACCGATAATTCTCACCGTTCATTTTGATTGAGTGAGCACCTTCTACCATCCGGCTGAATTTCTGTTCTCCATACATATCCATTAGCTGCACGTGATTGAAATTCGTTGTATAAACTGTGTGTTTGCCAATGCGAGAGTCAATTACTTCAAAAAGCTTTAAAGTTGCCCACTGGTTCGCTTCTTCCTCTTCTGCTTCTGACTGTTTCTTTTTATAGTCCGTTCCAACATCATCCAAGATCAAGAGGTCTACACTCCCCAACTGCTCAAGTAACTCATCTTCTGAATGTTTGCTTTTTTTGTGGTAAGTGGCTTTGAGTTTAGTCATTAATTTTGGTGTAGAAATGAATACTCCCGTCCACGGATTTTTTTGCTCTAGCCCTCTTTCAATTACTCGCTTAAGGATAGATACAGCTAAATGACTTTTTCCTGTCCCGTAGTTACCGATCATCATAAGGTTCACTGGATTACTTTTTGTGAAATGTTCCGCGTACCGCTGGCAAATCGCTTTTGCCTTAGCTAACTCTTCTGAAACATGCTCGTAATTTCCAAAGTTGCAATTTTTCAATCTTTCGTTAATCAAGCTGTCATTGTTAAACATGCGATTAAGCGTCATTAGTCGATGAGCCGATTTTGCCTCTTTCCCTAACACCTCATCCGCTTTCTTGATCTCTTCGCAGTAGAAACAAAACTCTTTTCCGTCCTCAATAATCATTTGCTTGTTGCACTTAACTCCGTCTATCTTATTTTCACAACGATTTTCAGAAATCGAAATCTGGCTCCTTGTCGAAGTTGTATTGAGAAAGGTCTGTATGTTTCTTAGTTTTTGCATGAGCTTGTCCCCCCTTCTGGTTAAGGTAAGCTTCAAACTTGGTTCCGAACAATGTCTCCGGCCGTAAGTATTGATTCATCTTTTGGTCTGTAAGCCACTCTGCTGTTTTCTTATCAATGACGGTTTTAAAGTCATCTAAGGTGAAACCTTCATTGAATCTGGCTTTGATAAGGTTTTGTGTTTTCTTGGATGATGCTCTGTATTTCGTTCCAGCCTTCTCGTTCAGATAATCAACTATGTCTGAGAAAGGAAGCGTAGGAGCCGAAGCGACGTTATCTTTCTCTGTTGTAATCTTTGAAGTAGTCTTAGGTATTCTCTGGTTAACCATGTGCCCATTTTGAGTAGATGAACCATTTTCCCAATATGGGTAGGCCATGTTCTCATTTTGAGTAATTGGCATACTCATTTTGGTAACATCCATATACTCATTTTGGGTAAATGCTCTGGAATAAGCTTCAAGCATCCTGTAATTCACGGTGTACCATTTTGTTCTGTCTGATTTATTTTTATTGAAAGTGCCAGTTTCGATTAACTGACTCTTTTCTAGTTTTTCAAATGTACGAATGATCGTGTTTTTGCTCCAGAAAGGAAATTGCTTTTTCCATTCTTCGTGACTGTTATAAACCCAGTACTTGCCGTCATGTTCATTTTTAGATTTTTCCACCCAGTAATGAAGTTGTTGGAGAACAATAGCTTCATTAAGCCCAATTGCTACAGCAAGCTTCGGGAGGATAACTAGTGGTTGTTCGTCTAAAAGCAGCCTGGACATTTAATCACCTTCCTGTATAAAAGAGGGTGACGATTCACCCTCGATGTGGTATACTTGTATCAATGAAATATTTTTGAACGGATTAATCAGGACACTTGATGCGCCAACATCAAGTGTCTTTTTCTGTGTCTATATCCATCAAAGGGTGAATATCTCTCTTTTCTAATATTTGATGAATAAACAGTCTTCCTTTTTGCGTCCAACGTGTATGGAGGCTTGTACCTGTTTCGCCGTTAGTTTTAGTGAACTTATGTGTTCTTGATTCTGTATATCCCTTTCCTTTGTGTTGGCTATACAGAAGCCATTGACCATTCATTTTGTACTGGACTTCCTCGTTATGAAGAATTTTATTCAACTCTTGTGCAGTAAGTCCGTAATCTTCTGCAATCTGAGAAGCCACTACTGAATCAGTTGAATCTAGTATCGTGTCCAGGTAAGTAATCTTTGGCTCAAATTCCGCCACCTGTTGTTCTAACATCAACTTTTCTGATTGCAGTTTTTGTTTTTCTTCTTCAAGGTCTGCAGCTAACCGTAAAGCTTCTGCGAATGTTGTTGGTAGTTTAGGAGTTTGCAACTGTTTAACTCTGAAATAAGACTTAACCAACTGCCTTTGAACTTCCCATGCAAGATCATCAGTGAATGATTTTACCAACATGAGATATCCTGATTCGGTCAAAACCGTGATATCTTGTCTTGCCATCGGAGATATTTCAAAAATGTTGTGAGTACGAATTTCGTCCACGCTAATTTTAAAGTAGTCTTCACCCTCAATAAGTCGGTTTTTGTTTTGTGTAAAATTCCTTTTCGCTGTTCCCTCTCTCCGTTCATGCACTTCATCAATATCTTTTAAAGTGACAACTCGTTGACCCCGATATTCTTTTATCTTTAAATCCGAAATGTTTACTGGCGATTGTTCTTTCTTTGAAATATTTTTCACTTCAAAATTTAACTCCGCCACTTTTTCTTCTGTCGCTTTCTTTAACCAATAACGATCCACCTGTTGTTTCATTTTCTTTTTAACTTCTGGATTTTTGCGGTATTCCCTCATGTACTCCCGTTTAGCTTTTCTTGCTTGTTCGAGCTGATCTTGAGTTAATTCCTCCATAGTGCCCTCCTTTTGTTATTGCCGGTACCGTTAAGCACCGGCATCTTTCTTCTCTTCTTCTAGATAGATTAAGTCTTCGATGTTGCATCTCAATGCCACACAAAGTTTCCCAATCAGATCGCCGTTAAAAACTTGAAAGCGTTCATGGTAGAAGTTGTAAAGAGTACCATAGTTGACATCTGCTTTTTCAGCTAACGCTTTTAGCGATAACTTGTGTTGTTGAAGTAGAAGACCCAGGCGATTTCTGATAATCAAGCAAAGCCCCCCTTCCTAATTTCTTAATACTATTTTATAACATGTTAGTAATTATTACAATAATATTTAATAATTTCCTAAAAAATATTGCTAACATAGTGATAAATCTTGTACAATTGATATATAATATTTATAAGAGGTGCGGAAACTATGAAAGTAAAAAACAATTTAAGGAAAATCATGTTCGAAAAAGAAATTGAATCTATTTCAGAGTTACAAAGAATCTTAGAAGCAGCCGGCAAACCGATTGCTAGAAGAACGTTGGATCGCATTTATCACAACGATAACAATCAAATTCACTATCAAACGATTGCTGATCTATGTGAAGTTTTAGAAATTGGTATTGGTGATCTCTTTTCTTTAGAAAAAGAAGAAGAGTAATCTTATACACCCCCGACCATACATAACTTAAGCTCCTTAGTTGAGCTTTTTCTTTTCCGAATCCAACCAAACACACATTCCTATTTCTACACCACCACCCCCTCAAAATTTCCCTTATTTTCTTAGATACTGGTAACAAACGCTCCGCTTTGTTGTATAATTCACTTAAAAACAAAGGTGGTTATAATGTGAAAAACAAATATTTGCTACTAGCAATATCTTTGCTTTTTAGTATTGTTCTAGC
>NZ_BCVF01000076.1 GCF_001591605.1 Bacillus badius NBRC 15713
TTTTAATTTGTTAAATAACTAATCCTTCTTCATACTTCATCCAGAGCTTGCCGGTTTTCTTTAATATGTTGAATGCTTGCGATTTTGAAACTCCAATCTGATTGCTGATTTCTTTGTATTTTTTCTCTTTCATCCGTCCTGTAACTACCGTTTGATAATGTGCTGGAAGTTGACTAATGAAGTCGTTCACTTCCGCCACTGTGTCATCTTCTCTTTCGCCAATCACTTCATGTACCAGCAAATCGCCCCGTTTAGCTGCTCGATCTTCTAATTTGATGTATTTCGCTTGCAGGAACCGCTCAACGCCTTCTGCTGTTTGTTGGCTACACTCATACTTTTCAGCGATTTCCACTGCTGTTAAGTCCGTATCCCCGTTATGTTTGATTAACCGGATCATTTCATAAATGTGATTTGGAATATAGAGCCGTTGGTTTTTATGACATTCTCGCATGATCCTTGTCCTCATAGCCCTTCCTAAATAGGTCAGGAACTTGCACCCTTTGCTTTCATCGAACTTGCCGTAACAGACAATCAGCGCTTCTGTGCCGATGCTTATTAAGTCGTCCAGATCCAATCCTGCCTGTTTTCCGATGATTCTGTATTTATAAGCCATCATTCTGATAAAGTTGATGTGCTTGTGATATAGCTGTTCTACACTTATTTGCTCGCCGTCAATTGTTTTCATGATTTACAAACCTTCATTTCTTTTCGTAAACAGATTTAACAGCTTCTTCAATTTCCTGATTTGAAACAAAGCCAACCCGCTCATCATTTATTCCGTCTACCTCTTCAAACTTCTCTTTAAATAACCAATAAGGTCTAATCCAATATGGTTGATCATCTTGGTATAAAGCCTTGTAGAAAACCATTGTTTCAAGTGCCATCGGCTCTTCTGTATATTTGCCGATACCTTCAACCTGATAAAATTTTTGGTTTTTGATGTTTCTATAAACTCTCCCTACTTCGATTTCATTTCCAATCATTTATTTAGCTCCTTTACTTCGCGTTTTGTGTTTCATCCGTTCTACTTCCGCTCGGCGCTTGAACTAGCCTTTGTAATTTAAAAACTCTCTTAATTCCTTTTGAGATTTACCTGTCGGGACAACTAATTCAATTGATCTTTTAACCAGCAAAGTGATAGCTTCCAGTTTTTCCTTATCCATTCCAACAAGGTGAACTTCTCCGTCTATTTCTAAAAGCAAACTTACCTGGGAATCCTCAATGTTAATTTCCATTTGCAATCCACCCTTCACGATTTATCTTTTATCTGTTCTACTTCCACTCGCCACTGTACAATTAGAAAACCTCCAATTGTAGTTTTCTTTTTCTTGAATCCAACAATTTAGCTTTTGCTTCTTTCCGATCCACTGGATATAAAGGTTTTACGATAAATGAGAGGAGCAAATCAGTTCCATTCAGTTCAATGTCCGTATACTCCATAATCTTGTAAAACTCTCCCTCCATAAAATGAACGGTTCCTAATTGAGCTCTTGTCCGTATTCTCTCGTCGTCATATTTCAGTTTGACCTCTGCTTCTAATTGGAACGGCTCCTGATAAGCTTTCTTTCTTGTTACATAGTCAGTCTCACTTAAATTTTGGCATGTATACCAAACTTTCAGCTTCGTGTTATACAGGACTTCAAAGCGCTCTATACCGATGACCATATATGTTTTATCGTTGTGCTCAAAGGTATCCCCTATCTTCCTTGGTTGTCTGAATAACCGAGATACAGTTGAGATAGTAGTGATTACTTTTTTCACAGATTGTTCCCCCTGCATTTGTTCTACTTCCGCTCACCGCTGCATAGGTTATAGAAAGAGGGGCTGGGACAAGCCCCCTTATTCAAAACGGAAGATTCAGCATCCGTTTGTCTTTTGTTTCTTTGAATAAAATAAAGTTAGGTTTCTTGAACAGCCGAGAGACTAATTTTTTATCATAGATGCTGAATAAGCTTTGGCTAGATAAGTTAGTCGTTATGATCGTTGCCTTGTTTTGTCTGGCATTTGTAATGGCGTATAGCACCCGTTGTACAAAGTTTGTCGCTTGCTTGTCCGTGTCAATGGCTCCTGTTTCCGCTCCTAAGTCATCCAGTACCAAGTAATCAGCGCTTGATAGCAGCTCCACAAAGTAATTTTCCGTATACTTGCTGTCTTTGTTGCCGAAGGAGTCTCTTATCAGCCGCATCATTTCCTCAATACTGATGAACAAGCAGGAGACTTCTAAATCTGATTGATTAATCTCTTCCAGTGCCGCATAAGCTAAGTGGCTTTTTCCGGCTCCCTGATTTCCCTGCAGGATCGTATTGAATACTTGCCCTGCTTTCAGCCGCTCCGCTACCTCAATCATGCTACGCTTGTTTTCCGCTTCTTCTGTACCGTCCTCGCGGTAATTGGAGAACCTAGCATTTAAGATGGTTTCATCCGTTACGACGCTGTCTCTCTTAAATACTCTTTTCTTCTTCTGGCCCTCTGACATTTTGTATTCCGTCTGCAAGTATTTCTCCCGCTCAACCTCTTCTGTTTTCGCTGTAACAGCTTCTAATTCACAGTTAGGGCAAACTACTTCGCCATCAACAATCATTCGCTGGATAGGCTTTACAACGTCTTTTCCGTTCTTTCGGTAGGTGTGCTTCTCGCAGTAACTAGAATGGAAGGCCATGGTCTTCTGCAAGCTGTTGGGCATTTCGATTCTTCGCAACTCTTCCACCACCTTCGTTTAAAACTTTATCTTTCACCCAAGATAAAATGGCTCGGTAATCAGATTTATATTTCTTTCCGCTGGAGCCTTTATAGTTATCCAATACCGTGATCATTTTGTCTGTAAGGACTTGTCCATGCTCTTCGATAAGCTTTTGATATTCCGATTCCTTCATCTTCACGAATTCAGCGCAGGTTATATATTTATCTTTATTAGTTAATTCATTATTAGTTAAATCTTTATTAGTAACTTCTTTATTAGTAGTGTCGGGTTTACCAACTTCGGTTTTACCGATTTCGGGTTTTCCGACTTCGGTTAAACCAACTTCGGTTTTCACGTCTTGGGGGATTTCGAAAACTGTATATTCCCACCCTTTGAACTTACCGCCTTCTCTTTTTCTTGTTTTCTCCAGGTAACCTTGTTCTTCCAGTTCCTTTAAGCCATTCCGAACAGAATCTCTTCCATCAGTAGAGCGTTTTTCTAAATCAGCTAAGTAAGTTACCCAGTCATCAGGTCTGCTTAATAGATAACCAAGGATGCCTTTGGCTTTCCAAGAAAGCTTATCGTTAGTAAATACGCTTTTATCAATTTGAACGAAAGGATTTTCACGTTTTTTAGTTCTAATAGTTGTCATTTAAGCACCTTCTTTTTATCAAAGAGGGTGACGTTTCACCCTCTGTATGGTATACTTGTGTTAATGAAATATTTGAAACGGATGAATCTCACTGCGCCAACAGTGGGATTTTTTATATTAACGGGCGCCATGATCGAACCCATGAAATTGCCTCTTCATAATCTTTCCGACGCACTAGGAAGTATTTAGGTGCAGCGAACGCCCGTCTTAGCTGGCTGTGAATCTGCGAATAAATTTGCTTGCTAGTCAGCTCGTAGTTATCTTTGATAAATTCAACACGTTTCTTGATCTCATGGTGCAACACTGTTTGTTGGCCATGATTCAATGTGATTTCTTCTCTCACTTCGCTTACCTGTTGTTTTATCTCTGCCACGTCCTGTTTTAACTCCACGACATCGCTTCCTAAACGAGCAGCTAACATGCTTGTTAATTGTTCAGTGCTTAATTGAGATTGTTCTTTGACAGCATAATATTCATCAACCAGCATTTCATAAGCAGTCCAAGCAGCATCCGTATTCAACGACTTTGCATGAAGCCAGGCTCCTTTTTCTGTCCAAAGATAGATAAGTGAAGCGAATTTGAGGCTTTCCGCAATTTGCGGATTGGCTTGTTTGAATGACTTCAACTCTCCGCCTGCCAATTCAATATAGTGTTTTCCGATTTTGTAGCGATCTTTATTTCTACTAAAATTTTCTGAAATGCGCTTAATGTCAGTTCCGTAAGCTTCTGCTAATTGCGCTGTTGTTAATACTCGCATTCCGTTTTGTTCGATAACTTGTAATTGATTCACTTATTTTCCTCCCCGACCGTAGATGTAATTTAAATAATCAATGTAAAAATAGTAATCTCGTTGTTTTGCTGATGCTAAGTAAGTTAAAGCCTCATCCATCGTGATCCACCAGTTTAGTTCGTGTTTGTTATAAAAACTGTCTGGATCCATAACAACCACATCTGCAAACAAATCAGATATGTCTTTTTTGTAAGCTCGGCCAACTATTTCGATGAATCTGTCTAACGACTTTTTCTTATCTTCATCAACAATAACTTGAAGAACCAACCACTCTAGACCATTGATCCCTAACTGCAGCTTGTCCATCAAAATCTCGTTTTCTAACTTTAATGCGGCTTCAGTTTTTTTCATGTAATCTCGGAAGCTGATAACATTCATTCTCGTCCCTCCTTTCAATAGCACCAGCGCCTAAACAACAGCGCTGGTCTTGTTTTCTTCATCCACAAACTCCACCAAGTCGCCAGGCTCACATTTGAAATAACAACAAAGGGCTTGAATGTTTTTGGATTCAACCTTTTTCAATGTGCTCTTGATGTATCGGGTCAAGGTCGGTCGAGATATTCCTGTATCTTTGCTCACCTTAGTGACGCTAAGATTTTTTTGTTTCATAAATTTCTCGACATGTATTTTAAATTTCAAGCGATTTTCACCACCTTCCCTTAAATATATCGTAACACTAGTTTTACGATTCGTCAATTTAGTTTTACGATAAAATAGAAAATATTTCATTTTGAACGTACGTTCTCTTGTAAACCTACCGTTACAAATTGTAAAATAAGTATTAAATATTGAACGTAGGAGATGTGACTAATGGGAGACATTGAATTTCAACTACAATTGCTAATGGCAAAGAAAAAAATAAAAAGCATTACGCAGCTGGCTGAACTAACTGGATTAAGCAGGCCGACTCTTTCTAGAATTTACAACAACGAAACTAAAAGAATCGATGCCAACACCACTTATGTCCTTTGTAAGTTTTTTGAGTGTGAAATTGGTGATCTTATCAAGTTAGTAGATAAAAAAGATGAAACAACTGAAAATAATTAAAAAAGATTAAGCTCCATCGAAGGGCTTTTTCTTTTCTGAATCTCCCCAAACACACATTCCTATTTCTACACCACCACCCCCTCAAAATTTTCCTTATTTTCTTAGATGCTGGTAACAAACGCTCCACTTTGTTGTATAATTCACTTAAAAACAAAGGCGGTTTTGATGTGAAAAACAAATATTTGTTGCTAGTAATATCTTTGCTTTTTAGTATTGTTCTAGT
>NZ_BCVF01000077.1 GCF_001591605.1 Bacillus badius NBRC 15713
TTTTCGGGATATATTGTCCCCATTCGTCGTAACTTTTTCTGCCATATAAAATAGTATCAATTTGATTTAAGAAATTAGTAAAACCCATCTCAGGGTCCATGATACACCAATCAACTTCCCCATTTTTCCCCTCAATAAATCCATCTAAAGTTACTGCTAAATCTAAAATTATTCTTCTTGACCCTATGTTTTCGGACATACTTCTTCCTCCCCTTTCATCAAATAGCTATGGTCTGTGTGTAGTCATGCAACCAAATAGTACGTTACTCATTAGCGAACATTAAAAACGAGAAAAAGTACTAGTGAACCTCCATTGTTACGGCCGGGACCTCTGCACACAAGGAGACATTTTGACTTCATCTTCATTCACCTAACGTAATCATCTCCCTTAATTACTATCAATAAACCGGTGAGCATAAAAATCAGGCTTCTATATCCGCTGACACTTGTTGCGTATACCAGTTCCATTCCTACACAGATACCTAGTATAATACTTAATGATGACATCTATTGTCATAATTAAATATCTTTTAAATAATTATGTTAGGTGGGTAGTTATGCGCGCTGACAGGCTTATTTCCATTTTACTTCTGCTCCAACATAAGGGAAAACTGACAACCAGAGAATTAGCTAAGGAGTTAGAGGTAACTGAACGTACCATTCATCGTGATATGGACGCATTGAGTGCAGCAGGTATTCCTGTTGTGGCTGAACGCGGTAAGGCAGGAGGGTGGAGATTGCTTAAACAATATCGGACAAATCTAACTGGCTTGAAAGCCAATGAAATTGAATCTTTGCTTATTTCTCCTTCATTCCAGTTGCTTACCGACTTAGGATTAACAAAAGATTGGCATGAAGCACGCCAGAAAATCCTTGCTTCGATTCCAAGCTCCTTCCAGAAAAATGCCGATGATCTATGGAACCGAATCCATATTGATACAAGTGCTTGGAAGCAGTCAACTGAAAAAATGGAGTCATTCAAAGTTTTGCAACAAGCCCTTCGGGAAGATCGGAAACTGCAATTGAACTATGAACGGGCGGATGGGAAGTGTGTTGAACGAGTTGTTAACCCCTTAGGATTGGTTGCTAAAGGCAGCACGTGGTATTTAATCGCCGGATCAAACGAACAAATTCGAAATTATCGAGTATCCAGAGTCAAATCTGCTCTACTCATGAGTGAAACATTTATCCGGCCAGAGGAATTTAATTTAGCCCAATATTGGGATAGATCCACACAAGAATTTATTAAAAACCTGCCAAGATATGAGGTGGATGTTGAAGTATCTCCTTCTATCCTTCCAAGAATAAAGTTCACAGGCCGATTTGTACAAATATTAAACATTGAATCTCCCATAGAAAATGGGTGGACCCCCATAAAGCTGTGTTTTGACACGGAACAAGAAGCAAAAGAATATATTCTAGGCTTCAGCAATCAGATAAAAATCGTAAGACCTGACACTTTAAAGCAAGATATATATGATAGGGCAAGGGCTGTCCTCGATTTTTATGATCAAGAGGACCAACTATAAACTAAATGTCTTAAGAGCAGAAATTCATTTTAGGGCACATAAACAGAAGCCGTTTTTAACAAGGTTGCTCATTTTCTCCCCTCTTTCACAATCGAGCCTGATGACTGAAGATGTGCTCCTATTAAAAAACCATGGAACCACCTAGATTTAGGAGTTCCATGGTTTTGATGAAGTGTGTTTGAACGTTATACTTTAGCTGCCCAAATTTCTATTTCGATTTTTATCTCAGGTAAACCCAACTCAGCAAGATATCCAATCGTCATTGCTGGATACTCCTTGCTAAATAATTGATCCCACTCTGAATCAAAAAAGTCCCAATCAATTTGCTCAGTAGCCCATATGTTCACTTTTATAATGTCTTCAGCGCTTAGATCCTCAGAATCTAGCACTGCTTTTATATTGACAAACGTATTACTTACTTGTTCATTCATAGTTTGTGGAAATTGTCCATGTCGATCGACACCGATTTGACCTGATGTCACGTATAACTCTGCATTCCTTGGAATTTTTGTAATATGTGTGTAATTGCCAACTGGTGCAGGCATACTTGCTGGAGTTTTTCTTGTGATTTTTTCGTTTTCCATTTATTTACCTCGTCATTTAAAAGATTTTTCTGCAGTTTTGCCTAGAAAGTTAAATTTAGACACACTTCACCCTTGGAAAGATTTCTAGAAAAAAACAGCAGTGGAGTATCCATATCCGTAAGATAAAAAATTAAGTGATTTTTTCTTCATGGGTGAACACTCCTCTCTCTTAAAATGACAAGGTTTTTGATAATTATAACTTTACAGCAAATAAGTTCCGTGTGCAACTTAAATGCTTAATCTAAAGTTTACTCCGCAAAATGACCAAGATTGTTAAGTTAAAAACGGATGATCAGCATAATGGCATCAAACTCTCTTCCAAGTCTGCACCTCAACAATCTGACCCTTTCATGAAATAACTTTGTTATCACTTAATAGGTTCTTAATCCACAAAAAGAACCGGAATCCCTTCTTTATAGAGCGAGAAAATTCCGGTTCGACTTTCTTCAAAGCCTCATCACAGCTGTGTAGAGATAATAAAGTTGTTTAATTCTTATAGAGCTAACGCACCCGTCAGTTCTATAAGAAAAAATTATCCATAATTATTAAAGTGGTCCGCCTTCAAAACCAATCGGCCACCCATCGTCTTTAAATTTTACTTTATACTGAAACTCAAAGTCACCATCAAAAATAAAAGCTAAACTAAACCCTGAAAATATATAATCGTCAAAATTAACCATCTCTCCAAAATATATTGTGGATAGATAGTAGCTCTTCATTTCTTGAGCAGGAAAGAATTTCTGTAAATATTTTAATGCACAGCTTATATGTAGATGGAGTTCAGCGAATACTTTTTCTGCCATTTCGATAATCTCCGCATTGGGATTTTCATTATTCCCTTGAACAATAATATCCACATCTTCCCATTCTCCGATATTAATACTATGAAACCATCGTTCTTGAATGAGATACTTCTCATTTTCGTATACAGCGGGATTAACTAGGTTTAATTCTTTCACTTCATCTTTAGTTAACGGTTTATCAAGAATAAGCTTTTTATGCAAAATGTCTTTAATATCAGAGACAATATATTTAGATTTATTTAATGCTAAAAAGTCCATTTTTCACCTCATAAATTATAAAATAAAGTAAGTTTCCTCTTAAATTATATCATCCTCATTATTCAACTATCCTTCCCTGTTTGTTGCATAAAAATGTTTAAACAACTTTATTATCTCTGTAAATCATACGGTTTCATAGATACATTAACTTCCTCCCCAAAACAAAAAACATCCGTTCGCTATTTTAATTATAAGCGAACGGATGTAAATTATCAGAATGTTTTTATTTTAAACGACTTTATTATTCGGAAACAAGCTTGTTGGTTTAGAATAAAGTTTGATTAAAAGCGACCTGCAAACATTGATTTTATAGATATCAGAAACCCGCGCGCTAAAAAAAAGATTGATCAAAATACGCGGGTTTTAGTTTAGATTGACTTTAGTTTTTATAAAAAAGTTTGATTAAAACGCGGATTATTATAGATATTAAATTTAATTATAGATAGGACTTGGTTTTACCAAAGAAAGAAAATCTAAAATCATCTCGGTAAATTCAAATCGAATTTCCCCATACTCATCAGTATATGTTTCAACTTCTCTAATATTCTCAAAAGTCATCTTAGGCCAATAGACTTCTAAGACTTTGTTAGCAGCTACTTTTTTATTATGTTTATTAACTTCTTTTTTAGCATCAATATAATCATCAATAATTAAAGGAATATCAAAACAACTTGAATGCAAATAATTTTCAGGTTCTCTTTTTCTTGTTAAATACGCTTTAATTCCTTGTGCTTTTAAAGATTCAACTGTTGCAATATTCTTTTGAGCCTCTGGGGTAGGATGATCGGAATCTTGAAGCACACACCACGGAACACCAAATTGCTCTGCAAGCCTCAAAGTTCTCCATGATTTAAGATTGCCACATCCTCCAGTGGGAATAAATGCAAAACCATTTTCTTGAAGTGTTTCAGGTATTGCTCCCCCATCTTTCAGCACGTCACAAAGGTGTCGTATAAAAACAACATCTCCTTGTCCCTCTAATAATAGAATTGCTTTAGTTTGAATATTAATATTTTCGACTAGTAAGCCTAATGTATCGGCTATCTCTTCATAGACACTTTCGTCATTTGATTTAATGATCTTCTCTCCATATTGTTTAGTAACAAATCTTAAACTTTCAAGTGGAAGTAACCCAGCTAGTGCTGGAGTATGCGTAGTTAAAATAACTTGTGAGTTAGTATTATACGCTAATTGTAAAAATGAATTGATGAGCATCTCTTGGTGTTTCGGATGTTGTGACGTTTCTGGTTCTTCAAATGCATAAATAACATTTTGAGAAGTACTATCATTTAATTTTCTTTCTACTTCTGCTCTAAAGAAATTTAATAAAATTAGCCTTCTTACTCCACTACCACGCTTATTTATTGAAATACCATCGTCAGATTTTATACTCAATTTGAACAAAGAATCAAATTTTGGCTCTGACTTAAAATCTGGGTTCAGTGAATCAGCTAAATCTTTATCCATTTCTTTTAACTTTTCAAGAGTTCTATTTGCAGTTTCCACTGCCTTATTTCGAACATTTTCTTTTATGGTCTCTATCTCTGGCACCAACTCTTTAAGAGCTTGTTCTATCGCTAAACTCATTGGATCTGTAACTTCTTTGTCATTGTCTTTGCTTGCCCGATCTGATTGAAATAATGAGTAAATAGGTAAAAACTTTTCTAAAGACTCATATATTTTTTTCGAATCTTCCTTGTCTACTAAGAGTTCTTGTAACTGACAAACTAAATTTTCAGAATTCTCCCAAATTGCTCTTCTTAAACTAGTATTACTAGTAGCATTATACTTTTCAGTTGGGATATTTAGCTGCTTAGCAATTTGTTTTAATTCCGTACGTTTTTTTGAGAGCAATTCACTATATGGTTCAACCGTAGGATGGTTGCATACTATGTAAATAACTGGTTTCGGTTTTGCTGAAGTGGCTTTAAAGACCTTTTTTATCTCTAGTTCTTCATTCAAATTTAACAGATACTCACTTTTTAAATTTGTTTCAGAAGAAGTATCAAGAACAATTTTTTCAGGTAAGTCGCTAAATACACATGTTATTTCGATGTTTGAATCTTCAGCATTAACATTTAAATCTTCGCGATCACATACAACTAATGAATTGTTGAAGAAAATTTCTAAAGCTTCTAAGATTGTTGACTTGCCAGCATCATTTTTTCCTATAAAAGCTGTTAACTCGTTGAAATCTATACTAATAGTT
>NZ_BCVF01000078.1 GCF_001591605.1 Bacillus badius NBRC 15713
CCCTGTCCAGATGGATAATTTCAGACACTTATTTTTTCACGTTTTTTAGGATATAAATTAGGAACATCAGAATGACGTTCTCCCGAAAGTTCAAATTAATAAATCAAGAATAGAGAGCGAAATATAGTTATTTTGCTCTCTATTTTTGTGCCAGAAGGGTTAAGTTTCAGTACAATTCAGAAGAAGGGAGAGTAATCCATCCAACCGGTATCACGAATACGGCAAGCTAGCTTTTGAAGGAAAGCGCCGCAATAGCATAGAATATGTAAAAAGGATTCTTATTAACAATTAAATTGTGAGAGTTTATGAATGAAGAAAAGCCTTCACTTGTTTAAATAAACCAGCCTTTGCTGCTAGTGGAGCAGTTGCACAGGCCGATGCGCCTTCATTTAAAGTGATGGGAGAAATATTTTATAAGGATGTGTTTTAATGTTACACCAGCTGACATCAAATGTATTTTACTCGGCTTTTAATCATGATACAGATCGCCCCAATTTAGGGTGTGTAGCAGGCCAAGAGTCAGCGTTATTAATTGATGCAGGCAACTCACCTATGCATGCTAAAAGTTTTTTAGAGGATGTATCGCAAACGATTGATGTACCGGTAAAATATGTAGTCATTACACACTGGCATTGGGACCATGTATTCGGTTTACAGTCGTTGCCATTTCATTCAATCGGGTAGGAATTAACACAAGAAAAGCTAAAGTGGATGCAAACCTTATCGTGGGAAGACGATGCTCTGGATAGGCGTGTGCAAATAGGAGAAGAGATTGCCTTTTGCTGTAACATGATAAAAAAAGAGATGCCAAGTCGCGGTGATTTAACCATCCCACTATTAGCTGAAACATATCAGGAGCAGTTAACGATTGATTTAGGGAATCAGCCAGTAGAGCTGCATCATGTCGAAAGTGAACATGCAAAAGATTCAACCATTATTTACATACCAAATGAAAAAGTATTGTTTTTAAGCGACTGTTTAAGCCCGGATGTATATAGTGGTGAATGGAGTTATTCTTTCAGTAAGTTAGAGCGTCTGCTTCATAAAATAAAAACATTTGAAGCAGATATTTATCTGGAGGGCCATCATACGCCAGAAACGAAAGAAGTATTTTGGTCTTATTTTAATGAATTACTGGCGATAGGAGCCATCGTTTCTCAAACGAGGGACACGCATAAGGCGTACGATTTATTTTATCAGGAAAGAAAAAAGAAGCCAACAGAGGAACAACAGGAGCTCATTCAATACTTTGTGAATGGCAATAAAAAAGAGCATATGCAACCTTGAAATAAAATAGTGATTGTTTTACGCATAGGCATCGCTTAATAGGTTCATAATTCACAAGAAAAATTGAAAGCTCTTCTTTAGTGAGATCGATGGTCGCTTAATAAATGAAATAAGAGACACTCATTTCAAGGAAGGATTTGGACGTCTTCATCGTATATCGGAACACATTGTTAGGCTGGGGAAATACAATAGTCTCCATTCTCGTATGAAACAACGGATAGAGCGTTGCAAAGGTGCGGCTGCGAACTCCCTCGATAACTACTTTAACCAGTTTTTGCTTACACCATTTGTATTTGATGCGTTTATCGAAATTTATTGGGCAGTATTTATTCAACAAAAATGTATTTCAGAGATAATAGACTACATTAGACAAATCATTGAACTTTGGGGTGATCATAATGAAAAATTTTTTTGAGTACAATTGGCAGGTTAGAGACGAATGGTTGAACTGGTGCGATCAGCTAACAACAGAAGAGTTGTTGAAAGAGCGTATAGGTGGAGCAGGTGGTATTTTATACACTCTTTTTCATATTATAGACGTTGAATATAGTTGGCTTCGTGGTATTCAGAATAAAGAAGACGTGGTATTTGAATTTGATGATTATAAGACGCTTGTGAAGGTAAAAGCCCTCTCCAATACATTACGATATGAAATCGTTGAATTTTTAAAGAGCCATTTAGATGATGGGCAAGATGGATTTGTAACAGTTCCTTGGGATGAAGGTGAATACACTAAAAATGAAATATTGCATCATATCATTGCCCATGAAATTCACCACATCGGTCAACTTTCTGTTTGGGCAAGAGAAATAGAATTAACGCCTGTATCTGCTAATTTTATCGGCAGAAAGTTAAATTCAGTGCATTTTTAATTAAATATAGAGGCTCCCATAATTTTGATTGGTGATCGACATTGTTGTTTATTTAACGGAGCCAAAAATCAAAGGAAGCTATCGTTTTGATCAATCTTTAGTCAAAACGATAGCTTTTTAGAGGCGATAAAATAAAGGGTTCATCCTTATTTAGAATCGTGAAAAATGATCCCAAGGCCGTATCGTTCTCCAGAAGTAACCGTGCTTACTCCGTGACGAATGGTATGTTTGTGATATCCTCTTTTACCTAGAACAGGTCTATGATTAGTAGGAAAGATCAGGGCACTGCCTTGTTCCAGAGTAATTGCATGTCCTCTACTCTGAGCACGAGGAATTTGTTCCACGAATAGAGACTCTCCACCGCAAAAGTCTTTATCTCGTTGATTTAATGCAATGACTACTTGAAAAGGGAAAAATATTTCTCCATACAAATCTTGATGCAAACAATTAAACCCGCCTGTTTCATACTTTAATATTAAAGGTGTTGGTCTAGTTTGTTCATCTTCTTCACAAGTAGTCAAAAAATCTTGAAGATCATCTGGAAACTGTTCTGTTTTCTTTAGATAACCTAACCATCGATTGGCTGTTTTGGCCAATTCTAAATAAAAGGACTCTCTTAAGCTTTGGATGATTTCAGGTAATGGATAGGAAAAATATTTATACTCCCCATTCCCAAAACGATACTTTGTCATATTGATTGTCGTCCTGTATGGCTCTTCCTCAGAATACAATTCTATGAAAAACTCACATTCCTCTTTTGTTAAAATCGCTGGAAGTTTGGCAAATCCTTGCTTATCTAATGCCTCTTGAATGGACTCCCAATTTAAGTTGTTGACACGTGTTTTTATATCTTGGCTCATTTTTATCCACTCCTATTTATCATCCTTGGTAACTAACACTATAACCTCATAAATAGAAAAAATAAGGTGTTTGGAATGTAATAGCAAGATACCAAAATTAGTAAAAGCTATGATGTGATAAAGTAAAATTTCAATCAGTGTAAGGTTTCTTATAATTATTTTGTAAACAGCATAGAAAATCGTAATAAGATGAGGAGAATGAAAAAGTGATATGGCATGAAGTCAATGATGGTATTGTTATTACATTACCTGAACATTTCGATATGAATGTAAACGTAGGCTATCTAACAAGGGAAAAGAATGAATGCCTGTATGAAACCGAGAACGATATAATTACAAAAGTTATAGCCGTTGGGGAAGTTCGGTCCTTAGTACAGATCAGTGTCATCAATAATAAACAAATGGCTGTCCAATTCCTAAATGATTCTAGACCGATTGAAAAGTGGAAACGAGAAAAGATTGTAAAATATATTCATGAATGGTTTGATCTTGATAACGATTTAACGCCATTTTATGAAATGGCAAAAGCAGACCCGTTACTTAGAATGCCTGCTCGAAAATTCTATGGATTACGAGTTATCGGCATTCCCGATTTATTCGAAGCTTTATGTTGGGGAGTTCTAGGGCAACAAATTAATTTGGCCTTCGCGTACGCCTTAAAGAAGCAATTTGTGGAAGGGTTTGGCGATTCTATCGAATGGAATGGTAAAAAGTATTGGGTGTTCCCATCGTACGAACGAATGGCACAGTTAACACCTGCTGACCTGGCAGATATTAAAATGACCGTAAAAAAAAGTGAATACATCATTGGGATTGCTAAATTAATGGAAAGGGGAGAACTATCGAAGGAAAAATTAATGAAAATGACCTTTAAAGAGGCTGAAAAGAACTTAATTAAAATACGAGGAATCGGTCCTTGGACAGCCAATTATGTTTTAATGCGCTGCCTCAGGTTCCAGACAGCTTTTCCAATCGATGATGTGGGTCTTATTAATTCGATAAAAATATTACGCCATATGAACCGAAAGCCTACGAAGGATGAAATCTTAGAAGTATCGTTGCCATGGAAAAACTGGGAATCATATGCGGTCTTTTACTTATGGCGTGTCCTTTATTGAATAATTATAACTTAAACCGGAGTGTATCCAATAAAAAGAATGAACTTTAAAACCAATCTTGTTGACCGGTCTAATAAAGAACCAGCTTGAATTTTAGGCTAGGGCTACTAATCTGCCCACTGCCAGTTCCTCGGCGTATCCCGGAACCCTGAAGCAACGATGTCACTGACGGCCATGTGAATCTTTTAAAAATGATCAAGCGAATGGATGTATGGACGAGCAAAGTTTTCTCTTTGAGCATTCGAGTTTTAGCCGGATTATAAGTTATAAGATGAAAAGAAAATGTTGTTATTTTATAGTAAAAATGTATTTTTGAGGAATATCAGGTTGATCAATGTCCAACACTCTGAAATAATTATGGTACATATTAGAAAAGTATGGTCTCAATTAAAGTCTAAATTTTAAGAAGAGAGAATGCTGCTTTATTTAATAGCGATATTCTTATGTATCGGAAGCTGGTATTATTACTTTGAGATTCAAAAAAGGAACAAGGATTATTTACTTTTATCTTAGTCATCCTAGCGGTACCATTTTTATATCTGATGGTTGGGCTTAGTATTGCTGTATCCATGTATGGTCAGGGCAGAGCTTTTACTTCTGCTTTTTTGGCTATTTTATTGTTAGCCAACAGTCTTATAATATTGATGGCTTGTATTCACTCCATATTCAGAAGAAGGGTCCGTAAAACTAATTCAAATTGAACTATGCCTATTGGCAATTTGTTTGATAGGAGGATTTCATAAAGTCCTCCTATTTTGTTCTTTTATTTTTCAATTCCGAAACAAATCATAAGCCCATCAGGTGAGTTAATCAACAGCAACCTTTTAGCTGTTTTTGAACAATTGTTCCGATGGGCTTTTTGTTGTTAAAAAGGACAGGAGGGAGAGAAGTTTATCGTAAGTCCGAATTAATAAAACAAGTGCAACTTTCCGATAGGTATCACAAATAATCTTTGAGCATTTATTCTTCTTGCTATACGTATGGATAAAAAGAGTTTGTTAGAAAAGCAGCAAATTCTCCACGGGTGACTTCACCATTTGGCTTAAAGGTTCCATCTGGAAAACCAACAATAATTTTACGTGAAGCTACTACCCTAATTTCTTTGTACGCA
>NZ_BCVF01000079.1 GCF_001591605.1 Bacillus badius NBRC 15713
TTATTGATAACAAGCGCATAAATTGGAGATAATGAAGTCCGCTGCTTTTAAGCAGCGGATTTTTTTCTGCATGCTGTTAACTGTGTGCGTCATACTCTTTGATAAACTGATCTGTATTCTTTGTTTCCGCCTTTAAGACTGTTTGCATCATTTCTAAAGCATAATGATTATCTTTTTCTGTTTCCGAAGCAATGGCATCTGCCGGAATATAAATCGAATAATCCCTCATATACGCATCATTGGCTGTAAAAAATACACATATGTTTCCGGCCACGCCGGTAATGATAACAGAGTCTACGCCCAGCTGGTGCAAAAGAGTGTTCAAACCTGTCCCATAAAATCCGGAATGCTTCGGTTTAATTAGGAAATAGTCATCGGGATCAGGCTTAATCTGTTGTATAATAGGCTCGCTGCGTTCATTGAGGGCGCGCCCCATCACTGTATTTAAATCAGCTTTCCAAAGGCCGTAATGATCATTTACATAAATCACAGGAATTTGCTGCTGTTGGCAAAACCTTTTTAGCTTTATGATAGAAGGGCAAATATCCATTGTATTGGCAGCGAGCATGTCTCCCCGGGGAAAGTGGAAGTCGTTCATTAAATCAATGATTAATAATGCGTAATTTTTGGTTGAATTCGCCATGCAGAGTTCCTCCTTTTCTATATCGTCACTTTTACCCCATTTCATGAAAAAGGAGTCGGATGGATGAAAAAAAATGATGAATTTTATATGAGCCTTGCCATCGAACAAGCCAAAAAAGCTGAAGCGCTTGGAGAAGTGCCGATTGGAGCGGTCATTGTAGTAAATGGCGAAGTGATTGCTTCCGCTTATAATTTGCGGGAGACGACCCAAAACGCTGTTACGCACGCGGAGCTTTTGGCGATTGAAAAAGCCTGTCAAAAAACGGGGTCCTGGCGCCTGGAGCAAGCAGACTTGTATGTGACCCTTGAGCCGTGTCCGATGTGCAGCGGGGCCATTCTTTTGTCGCGCATTGAACGGGTGGTTTACGGAGCGAAAGACCCGAAAGCCGGCTGTGCCGGCACCTTAATGAATTTATTGGAAGACAGCCGGTTTAATCACCAGGCTGAAGTAGTGTCAGGAGTGCTTGAAGAAAAGTGCGGAAGTATGCTGACGGAATTTTTTCGGGAGCTCCGGAAAAAGAAGAAAGCAGCAAAAAAAGAAAAAAGTCTACATGAACAGCAAGCAGTCGAAGGGGAAGAGTAAATAATAGCCAATTTCTATGCTTTGCAGAGTAGATATTGCTTTTTTTGATTGAAAGGAGTATAATATATTTTGTGTCAGGTGAATGAGAAAACCACCTTTGGCACATCAACTATATGGTATCAATCTTGCCGTGCTAGGTGGGGAGGTAGCGGTGCCCTGTACCCGCAATCCGCTCTAGCGGGACTGAATCCCTTCCCGAGGCTTTCTATACTGTAGGGTCTGCCTTAAGTAAGTGGTGTTGACATTCGGGTCCTGCGCAATGGGAACCCATGAACCATGTCAGGTCCGGAAGGAAGCAGCATTAAGTGGACTCTCTCATGTGCCGCAGGGCAGCCTGGATCGAGCTAACTGCTTAAGTAACGCTTATGGTTAGAAGTCGACGGAAGGTGCACGGCAGTTAAAAATTTAACTAATCAAATGAAACAACTCATCCATTTCGGGTGAGTTTTTTTATGAGAACTTTGAAAAAGCAAATTCGGATAAGGTATAATACTATGTATGGAAAAAGCGGAAAAAAGGAGGGAGAAAATGAGCTACCAAGCGTTATATCGTGTATGGCGGCCGCAAAGTTTTGCTGATGTTGTCGGACAAGAACATATCACTAAAACCTTGCAAAATGCCCTCCTGCAGCAAAAAATATCGCACGCTTATTTATTTTCGGGTCCGCGGGGGACCGGCAAAACAAGCGCGGCTAAAATCCTGGCAAAAGCGGTGAACTGCGAGCAGGCGCCAGCGGCAGAACCTTGCAATGAGTGCGCCTCTTGCCGCGGAATCACGGATGGTTCCATTCAGGATGTCATTGAAATTGATGCCGCCTCCAATAACGGCGTAGATGAAATCCGCGATATTCGCGATAAAGTAAAGTATGCACCGAGCTCGGTGAAATACAAGGTGTATATTATAGATGAAGTTCATATGCTTTCTACGGGAGCTTTCAATGCGCTCTTAAAGACGCTGGAAGAGCCGCCGGGGCATGTTATCTTTATCCTGGCAACAACCGAACCGCACAAATTGCCGCTCACTATTATTTCCCGATGCCAGCGCTTTGACTTTAAACGGATTACCGCTCAGGCAATCGTCGGCCGTATGGGACGAATCCTGGCGGAGAGCGGACAGGCATACGAGGAAAAAGCCCTGCCGATCATTGCTCGGGCAGCAGAAGGCGGAATGAGGGATGCTCTCAGTCTGCTGGATCAAGCGCTGTCCTACAGCGACGCCCAGTTAACAGAAGAAGATGCCTTAACAGTTACCGGCGCAGTGGGACAGGGAATGCTGAATGAACTGGCTGAAGCGATCTGGGAGAAAGATGCCGCTTCAGCTCTGGCTGCTTTAGAAAAATTGTTAATGCAAGGGAAAGATCCTGCCCGCTTCGCTGAAGATTTTGTACTTTACTTCCGGGATATGCTGCTTTACAAAACAGCTCCTAATCTGGAAGAGTCGCTTTCCCGTGTCATGGTCGATGAGGCGTTCGCTTCTATCGTCGACAAGATGGAGCTGGAAAGTATATATGAATACATTCATATATTGAATGAGACGCAGCAAGAGATGAGATTCAGCAATCATGCCAGGATTTATTTGGAAGTAGCCCTTGTCAAGATGTGCCAGCGGCGTGCGCCGGCACAGGCAGCAGAGCTGCCGGAAATTCAAGGGCTCATCGGCAGAATTCAGGCTCTTGAAAAAGAGATCCAGCAATTAAGAAGCCAGCCTGTCCATCAGGGGGAACAAGCCGAGGCACAAGGGCCTGCCCGCCGGCCAAGCCGTTCTTCCAACGGCTTTAAAGCGCCTGTTGCCAAAATTGAAAAAGTGCTGTCTGAGGCAACTAAACAGGATATCCAGCTCATTAAGAGCCGCTGGGCAGAGATGCTCGATATTTTGGGCCAGCGGCAAATGCGTTCACAAGCAGCTTTGCTTAACGATGCCGAGCCGGTAGCTGCCTCTCAGGGGACTTTCGTGTTAAAGTTTAAATATGAAATTCATTGCCAAATGGCGTCTGAAAATAAGCGCTTTATTGATTCTATCTCTGCTGTGCTTCAAGAACTGACAGAGCGATTATATCAGGTTGTTTGCGTGCCGGAAGACGCGTGGCTTGCTATCAGGCAGAATTTTATTAAAACCCAGAAAACAGACAGCGGTGAACAAGAAGCCGAGCAGTCAGAGGACCCTTTGATTGCTGAGGCATTAAAGCTCGTCGGAGAAGACCTGCTTGAAGTGAAAGATTAATAAAACTGGAGGATGATGAACATGCGTGGAATGGGAAATATGCAAAATATGATGAAACAAATGCAAAAAATGCAAAAGAAAATGGCCGAGGCGCAAGAAGAGCTTGCTGTAAAGGAATTTGAAGGCACAGCAGGCGGCGGAATGGTCACAGTGAAAATCTCAGGCCAAAAAGAAGTAGTGGATGTTTTGATTAAAGAGGAAGCAGTCGATCCCGACGATGTAGAAATGCTCCAAGACTTGGTTCTTGCAGCCACAAATGATGCCCTCAAAAAAGTGGATGAAGAAACAAACAAGACAATGGGCCAATTTACAAAAGGGATGAACCTTCCTTTCTAGGAGGTTTGACAAACAATGTATTATCCTGAACCGATTACCAAGCTGATAGACAGCTTTATGAAACTGCCAGGCATCGGGCCGAAAACAGCGGCCCGTCTGGCATTTTTTGTCTTAGATATGAAGGAAGAGGATGTTCTGGATTTTGCGAAAGCCTTGGTAAATGCTAAACGGGATCTAAGCTACTGTTCGGTATGCGGGCATATTACCGACCAGGACCCTTGTGCCATTTGCGAAGATCAACGGCGTGATCGCAGTGTCGTTTGTGTTGTTCAAGATCCGAAAGATGTTATTGCCATGGAAAAAATGAAGGAATATAACGGCCTTTATCACGTATTGCATGGCGCAATTTCGCCTATGGAAGGGATTGGCCCCGAAGATATTAATGTGCCAGACCTTTTAAAGAGACTGCAGGATGAAGCGATTCATGAAGTGATCTTGGCGACAAACCCCAATATTGAAGGGGAAGCAACAGCGATGTATATCTCCCGGCTGCTGAAGCCGTCCGGCATCCGGGTGACTCGTATTGCCCATGGGCTGCCGGTTGGCGGTGACTTGGAATATGCGGATGAAGTGACCTTGTCGAAAGCACTTGAAGGCAGAAGGGAAGTATAAAAAAGAATGTTTTTTCGAAAAAAAGCCAAGCTGCATGCTGCTTACAATACCCAATTGATTCAACTGCTGGAACAGTCGAGACAAGAATGGTTTAAGCACCGCGAATTGCTGCGCTTGAGCTTTGAGCCGAATGAAGAGCTTGCTGCTCAAACTAAAATGTATGAAGCCCGGTACTTCTTTCTATTTAGAGAAGCAAGAAAAAGAAACATTAGCATAAAACAGTAAGTCTCTTCATATTCTTGAAATGTGGACAAACTTCATTGAGAGAATAGGAGAGGGGTTCTGTGTACATTGCCGGGGGCGTACTTCTTTTTATCTTGCTGATCAGTTTGATAGCGAGTATGTCATCACCTGCATCGCCGCTAAAGTTAATAGGGGTGTTGTTTGTGAAGCTGGCGGCAGGTGCATGCTTTCTCTTTTTGCTGAATTCATTCAGCGGAGACTATGGCTTGCACGTGCCGATCAATTTTGTTACTTCTGCAATTGCCGGCATTCTAGGCATTGCAGGTGTCGTATCCTTGGCTGTCATGCAGCTGTGGATCATTGGGTAAGCAGCGCGGATCGAAGCCGCGCTGCTTTTTAGTATGTCCCTTTGAGCAGCTGTCCTTAAGTGCAAGGTTGATACAGAAAGCTTTCATCAATAATTTTTTAAAAAAGTATTGACGGCTTTTAGCTGGCTTGGTATATTAGAAAACGTTGCTGAAGAAAATAAACAGCTTATGAAAAAACAAAAAAAGTTGTTGACTTTCTATCGGAAACTTGATAAGATAATAAA
>NZ_BCVF01000080.1 GCF_001591605.1 Bacillus badius NBRC 15713
TTTAACCAAACGTATGTTCTTTCTGAAAGTGAAAAGAAAGAAGGGTTTCCCCTCCTATATCACCTCCTTCAAAGCCGCTGCTCTCTTCACTTCTGCTAATCTTCTATGAAACGCTGCATCCCTTACTGCTTTCTCTGCCAGTTTCTGTGCTTTCTGTTCATCTGACATTTCGTGAAACTGCGGTTCATTCGGGCAGCCTCTAAAGAACATAATTGGCCCTGTTTGATAAGCAACTGTTCCGTTTTCTCTGCATTGGTTACACATGATTATTCCTCCCTTTCTTTCTGTTTTCTTCTACCATTTCGTTCCACAACGGTGTCACAATTTCATGTATCCTTCTAAGCTCTTCTTTTTCCGAATAACCTTCCATATCGCCCCAGCCATTCATGAACGATGTGTCGATATTAGCAATAGTAGACAACGTCTTTTCATACTGCTTGATTTTCTTCTGCGCCTGCTGAAGCTGTTGTTCATACTCTTTTCTAATAACCGGTATATGGTTTATATGACCTTGTTTCATCCTGCAAGACGCTTGCAGTTCCTCTATTTCCTGTTGCTGTTGTTCTGCATAATTGAAAACAAAAAGCAAATCCGCTTCCTCAATCTCGTTTAAGCGTCCGTAACGATTAAGGATGTCGCGGAACCTCTCTTTATCAATCATTTCATCCCCTCCAGCTTCCCTTTCTTTTTTTCGACGGACTGCAAATTAATAATCCTCTTGATACGGATCGCAATTCTTACAAATTCTCAATCCATAAGGCTTTTCGTTTCTATCTGGCGCCCCGAAAAAATAACGATATTTGTAACCTCTCAAAATCGGCTTTCCACAATCATCACAATCATATGTTTTTCGTGCGGTTTGTACTTTTCGTTTAATGATTAAACTCAAGTTTCGGCACCTCCTTCACAGATTTTGTGCTAACCTTTTAATGCTTGTTTGGCATTTTCATACCATTGATTCCCTTCGTATTTTGAGTATTCTACAATTTCTTTCAAGACTTTTTCATACCGCTGAACTTTATCTTCGAGTACATCCAACTGTGATAACTCAAAATGCAACTTAGCATTCGCTTCTTCAAGGAACGCATTTCTCTCTTTCAACCGCTGGATCTCCATACGTGATTCATATATGCCGTTGTTCATGATCAATCTCCCCGTTCCGCTTATACATTCCATAGTCCATAGGTGACTAGAGCTAAAATAAGAATCATGGTGCATAGAAATGCTAGATAGCTAAGAAAGTCTTTCATTTTTACGCCTTTCTTTGTCGTGGTTTTAACAGAATGTGCATTAAACGTGCTTTCCACAAATACAACATTCTGTATGTGACGGTTCTTTTACATAATCTTCTCCTGCTATCGTTGTCCAAATGACGTCTGTTATTGGATGATGACATTTCCCTGATTCTATAAAGCGTTTTTGTCGTTCGCTTTGACGTTCGTTCACGTATTTACAGCGAGCGCACACGATATATTCATAAGCAATAATCTCGCCGAATTCTTGAAAAACAACCCGTTTATGATAATACACATCGCCTTTTCCGAAAGACTTATTACAACATATACAACGGCTTTTTAATTTTCTTGAAGCGATTTTACGATTCATAAACCCACCCCATTTACTGCACATTTTGTATCTACTCACTAGCACTAGCTAAGATCGCCCAGCCAATCGCTTTAACCATACTGGCAGCCATGAGCGCCCAATCTTGCAACAAGCCGAACACCAAGACAAGATAAAGCGCACCGGCTATATTGGCGACTGCCCACTTGTTAAAAAATCCGAACATCATTCTTACTCCCTAACCTCATGACTAAACTCAATGTCCTGCTCGCCACAAAACGGGCAGCTGGCAGGTTCTTTACCGTCCTTGACTGCGAACTCATTGTCACAACTGCATACATAGACATCTAAGATCATGGTGAGCCTCCTTTTTTCGCATTTTTAACGGACTGTTCACCAACAAATCTCCTTTAACCAATGTCCACTGGATGTATAAAAGTTGGCAGTCGCTTGTGGGTATTGCTTAAGTGAATACCGAATAGCCGAGCGTAAACTCCCCCGAAACCTTCTTTTGTGTTTTTCTCCGCTTTTTAATGAGAAGATAATTATAAAATCGTCATTCCACAAGGTTTTCTTTTTAGTCATCCACCCATCTCCTTATTGCGTAGTTTGTGTCTACTCCTCAACAGCTTCCATCAAGAAACCACACTGGGGGCATGCCTTCATCGGAACGATGCCCGCCAGTATTTCTGACTTATCGCAATCGGTGCAGCGGTATTCGATCATTCTTTTCACTCCTTGTGCCAACTAGGAAAATAAACTTCACCTGTTTCAATATTCAGTAGGCGTCTATATCCATCAAAGTCAATCAGCCTTAGTCCATAAGGTTTAAGCATTTCTGAATTTCCCTCATTATCCTCCTGACCACTAAAAATTAATTGCTTATCCTCCGCTCTAAATACATCAAACTCATAATTCCAAGCGATATGAATTGCTTCTACTACATCATTGGAAGGAATCTTTTTATAACACCTTTCATCCCAATCCCATGCTAAGAATTTATTTTCCGTCATTCCACTCCCCTCTTTCCTCTCTTCATTCTCAAAGCATTTGCATACCTCAATACCTCGTCCGGCGCTTCTTCATGGCATTCACCTTTTAGTAAGTCATACAAGAACGACTGCATTTTCTTTTTGTTAAATTGATATAATTTATTACTTTTAGCGAAAGGTTTACTTAAGCGCAAACCACTTTCGGTTATCGCTAAATACCCGTTGCCGTCTAAATACCTATCGTAGTATTCAAAGTAATCAGCACCGAAGCTATCACATTGTTTGGCTGCAATGTTCGGCCATGCTTCATTAGCTGTTGTTTGTATATAAGTTTTCAATTCGTTGAATGTTATGTCGTCAAACTCAAATAAATAATCAAATGAACCATTTGTTGGTGCGTTGTTCGATTCAAATATCACGGCAGATTTTCTATTTTTAATGGTTAGAATCAATCCTTTGTTATCTTTAAATGATTTTGTTTGCAAACTTAATCATCCTTTCTATGTGAGCCATCACCCCGACGATGAAAGTCGGGGCTAGGATTAGTAATAGGTGCATGGGCAGCCTCCTGTTAAACCTCTGTAAACTTTGGATTGATGATGTGTTCGAATTTGTTGGTAACTTTGTGGCTTCGACCAAACAAACTTGAGTTAGCGTCGCATTTAGGACAGCGAGAAGGATAAGAACCGTCACCCATCACGGTTCTCTCCCTGCCCATTTCTGACTCCTTCATTTCTGTGTCGCATGAATAACAAATTCGAATATCATCTTTCAAATATTTAGTAACGGCAAACTCATTTTTTTGTATTTCTATTTTTAAATCCTCGTCTAGGATGTAGTTGACCAGCTTTTCGATAACATTGTGTTTCGAACAGCATTCGCTACACATATCACCGTGACCCTGAATAGTAATAAAACCGCCGTTAAATTCTACACCCCTATAATAAATAGGCTTACTAAAATTTTTGTCACCTTTATTGTGATAACGACCGCTTCTGGCATAGCGCTGATAGTCGCGTTGTTTGTCACAATAATTACATGAGGTAATATCCTTGAATCGCCAAGTCAATTCCCCTTTCTCCTCAGCCTGCCTGACAATTTCATTCATAACAGAAAGTTCAAACCCTATATTTGCTTCACGTTTTGCTATATTGACTACCTTTTGTGCTTCCTCAGAAATGTTTCCGTCTAGTAACAACAATTCTTCATAACTCAATTTAATTGAATATAGTTTTAAATCGTTCACTCGAAATGCCCTCCTCTATTGTTTTCGTTTTATTCCGCTATCGCTTTCTTCGCCTGTTCTACCGCTTCTAACACTTCTGCTTCTGTTTTATATGGACCAACCGTGTATTCCCTGCCTAAGTAAGTGAAATAGCCTTCCAGCATCGTTTTACCGTGTTGACGGATGCAGGGACGCTGGTTCTCGCGTAAGATGCGTATTTCATTTTGTAGTTGTATGATCCGCTCGGCTTGACTGTCTACAAACGCCTGCTGCTTCGCATAATCGACTTTCAACTGTGCGTAAGCTTCCTCTCGGCGGTCAGCATGAAACTGATCTCTGGCGGCGTGTAAGGTAGCCAGGTTGTTGGAACGGGCGGTGTTCATGACACGTTCTCTTCCTTCGTCATCTGGCACATATACTTCACGTTCATGCTGTTTCCGGCAAACTCCGGCACTTTCCAATCATGAGTAAACATCTTCCCATCAGTAGTGATGCGTTTAATATCAGATGAGAGAGTAAATCCCCGGCGCTCCAAATCGGCGATAGCTGTGTGCAATTCATGCTCATGGTAGCTCGTGACGTTCACTTTCATTCTGCATCCCCCTTCATCCACTTTTGCAATTCATCTAATGTTCCTAACTCGGTGTACTGGTACTCAGTGTCGTATTCCCAGCAAGCATAATCCCAGCAGTAACTTTTCACGAACTCAGCTTCAACGCCTACTGTGATAAACTCATCTTTGTAGTCGAACTCTCCACGCAAAAAGTATTCAACGTCACAAAACATATCCGCTATATCACCTTGATCTGTTTCAAAAAGGATATTTATGACTTCGCAATCTGGCTGTCCTTGTTCGTTTTCAAATACATAAAGGGATATAAGCGCACATCCTTTGTTGAGTATTTCGTCATTCATTCCTTCTCCCCCTCAATCTCCCGAACGATTGCGAATGTTCCGAATAAGCAAATGAGCGTACCCCAGTAAACGAAAAATTCTGCTAGTATTTCTCCCATCGTTTCTCCTCCTAAGAGGGAGCA
>NZ_BCVF01000081.1 GCF_001591605.1 Bacillus badius NBRC 15713
GCCAGAGTCTGCGCGCCTTCCATTCTAATCAATAAGTTTGACGAAGCCAGGACAGTTGTACAAAACGCTTAAGGTGAAGAAGAGGCTGTTGAAAGACCAGTCACTCCAACGGAACTAAGTAGACAGGATTGCTCTAGACCAGTCTGTGCCAGGGGATCATCTGGTTTGCCGCATGGAGCATATGTTGGAGATGGTCAATACGAACGATGCTTACTTGCTCTGCCATGAATCTCTAAAAATGGCCAACTGGACCTGGCAGATCCGAAAATGGGTTTGGAAGGATCTCCTTCTGACCCCATTTTGTCAACAAACGGAAATCAGGCAGTGTCACGCACTGCCTGATTTGAAATGTAATTTATTTTGTCGTATTGACCTCGAACGATTGATCTTTTAGAAGCTTTTTATTATTTTTTTGATTATCAAAGATGCTTGGAGTAATTATGAGCTTCTCAAGATCAGAGGTCAATTCCAGCTCCTCATTCATTTCTGAGAGAGTGTCTGTGCCGCTGCCTGTTCCGCTTCCAGTCAAGGTATGCCCTTTTTCGTCTTTTACAACCAGATTAACTTGGTGGCTTTCGCTTGAACCTTTCGTATATTCAAAGGTATGGCGGATTTTAACGGACACAGGAGATACACGGATTTCTTCGATTTTCAGCACACCCTTAAGGTTTTTCTCATTAATATGGATCTTCTTATCTATACGGTACACCGCTGTGTTCGATTGAATATTCTCCCCATTAACAGTTGTTTGGAAGGTCCAGCTGCCTTTGATGGAGCCGAAAGAATCGGAGTATTTGCCAGAATGGGCACCGCCGGCTTTTTCGTATTCCATGGTATTGAATTGGATGGACACGGGATAGTCTTTTTGTGGATCAATATGATCAAGAATTTGGAAAGGCTCGTCCATTAGGCCGTCTCCGTCTGTGTCGATATGATCGATATCAAAGGAATAAAGGTAATTCGAGCTGCCATCTTCTGTTTTTTCGTTTGCCGGCTGCACACTGTAAGAGGAGTTGGCAAAGGTGAAGTCCCCGATTTTTACTTGCATCTGCCCTGGCATGACTGATTTCTGTTGGTCCCCATTGTCTGCTTTTATATTTAAACTGAGCAAAACCTGGCCGTCATCCAGCATCAGTTCATTGAGTGTGACATGGATGTTCTTATCTGCAACTGTTTGATCGACCGTTTGCTTGTAGCCCGTAAATTCATTTTCTGGCTTGTTAAAAAATAATTCGATTTGTTTTCCTGCTTTTGACAGTGAAGCCCACACGTGATCATTGGTGAGCATAACCGGACTGGCTGCAGCCAAAACAAAAGCAGCTGCGATTAAAAATTTCCGGTTTTTCTTTTTGCGGGGCTTGATGCTGGCCCGCATTTCCTGCTTTAGTTTGTTTTTTTCCGCTGCGCTCAATTCAATTTCTTCATATTCCTCTGTTTTACTGTCGATTTGATTAAATAATTCATAAGGATGTTTCATTGTATGCACCGCCTTATCTAATAATTTCTTTTAGCTTTTTTCGTCCTCTTGACAGCCTGTTGTACAAGTTATCTTTTGTGGTGTGTGTGCGATGGGCAATCTCGTCCAGCTGGATGTCTTCTAAATAATATTTCTTAAATAGCTCCCGGTCTTTTTCATTTAAGTGGCTCAGCAATTCGTCGATCTCTTCTTGCAGTTCTTGCTGCAACAGGGCAGAATCTGCGGAAGAGGGAGGCTCTGTGTCCGATAAGCTGATCGTTTGGCGGTCCTTCATATATTTCCGTTTATAATCAATCGCTTTATATTTGGCGATGGCGCCCACCCAATTTTTGAAGGAGTTTTGCTTGTGATTGAAGCTTCCGATGTTCTTCCAAATAGATAAGAGGACGTCATTTACACATTCTTCCTCATACATCCGCAAGCTCCCCAAGTGTCTGCGGACGATTGAGGTAATAAGTCCGGCATAATGATCAATCAGCAATTCCAGGCCGATCTCTTTTTTGCGGACAATCTGTTTAACGATAATCGTTTCATCCATTTAGTTACCGCCTTTCTCATACATTTTCACTAATTAATACGAAGGGAAAGGCCACTTCCTATCATTTGTGAGAAAATATTTCTAAAAGTTATAGAGATTTGTTCGTGTACACGCTCTTTTCGCTGCACCTACTTCAAAGTATAGCGCACGCTAGCGGCGGACGAGCGTAAGTTTTAAATTGTTTGCCGCGAACCGCTATAATGAATGTACATAACTGTCTTTTGGCAAAAGAAGAGGAGAGGATCTTATGGATTTGCAGCTGAATGGAAAAAACGTACTGATTACGGGCGGTTCAAAAGGGATCGGCAAAGCCATTGCCGAGGCTTTCGTCCAGGAGGGAGCCCATGTTGCGATTGCCGCCCGCAGCATGGAAGCACTGGAAAAAACGCAGAAAGAGCTTGGGGGACGCGTATCTGTGTTTCAGGCCGATCTTTCACATGCGGAAGAACGGGAAAAGCTGATGGCGTCTTTTATTGAACAAAAGGGGACAATTGATGTACTGGTTAACAATGCTGGCGGCAGCAATGGCGGCCAAGCGATGGATACAGAGCTGGAGCTATTTTATCAAGCGATGGAGCTGAATTATTTTTCTGCTGTGCATGTAAGCAAGCTGGCAGCTCATCATATGAAGAAAGAAAAAAGCGGAGCGATCATAAATATTACGTCAGTCTATGGAAGAGAAAGCGGAGGAAAGGTAACATATAACAATGCAAAGTCAGCTTTGATCAGTTTCACGAAAGCTTTTGCAGATGAAGTGATTTCGGAAGGGATTCGCGTCAACAGCGTGGCGCCGGGAAGCATTTTACACGAAACGGGAAATTGGAAGAGACGGCTTGAAGAAAACCCGGAACGGATCAAAGAGTTTGTGAAAAACGACATTCCAGCGGGTCGCTTCGGCACGCCTGAGGAAGTGGCCCACGTTGTTGCTTTTCTTGCTTCCGATAAAGCCTCCTGGATTGTGGGAGCTAGTCTGAATGTGGACGGCGGCCAATCAAAAATGAATTTTTAACTAGCTTGAATGCAATAAAAGCACGAACAGACAGGTGAATAATGAGCGCGGCTTGCGGATAACCTAATGGGTATCATGATACATAGGGGGTTCTTATGAGTACGCGATATTGCTGTCCAAGCTGTAAGACAAACCGCTCAAGATTCAATATTGTCGATCAGGTCGCTTATGCCGTCAGATTAGATCCGCAAACAGGAGAAGTGATGGAACGATTTGAAGGATCGGATCATCCTGGTCCTTTCCATGCGGTCTATAACGGTCCTGAACGAAGAGTCCAATGTGCGGTTTGCCATTTGATTGAAGATGAAACCATGTTTCTGAAGTTCGGCGAAAAACAATAAAAACCGGTTCTCGAGAGAGAGCCGGTTTTTCAGCTTGTCGACAAAAGGGGTTCGGAATGGTCTTATTCCGAATCCCTTTTTGATTTTTCATTGGTTTTAAAGCCGTTTGAGAGAAGGATAGACCTCACCGAGTCCGTTATTTAGACCATTTTGGGGTCTTGCCAAGTCCAGTTGGCCATTTTTTTGAGATTCATGGCAGAAAAAGTAAGCATCGCCCGTATCGACCATCTCCAACGTATGCTCCATGCGATGAACCAAGTAATCCCCTGGCACAGGCTTATCTAGGGCGACCCTATCTACTTAGTTCCATTAGAGTGGATGGTGTTTCAAACGCCTCTTCTTCACCTCGAGCATTTTGTACAACTGTCCTGGCTTTGTCAAACCTATTGATTAGAATGGAAGGCGCGCAGACTCCTGCGGGCTCACCGCCCGCCCCGCGGAAAGCGAAGCAGCCTGGAATGGACATCAACAG
>NZ_BCVF01000082.1 GCF_001591605.1 Bacillus badius NBRC 15713
TGGAAAGCAACAGCCCTCATCCGCAGGCAAACCAAAAAAGACGGCAGGCATTCTGTCAGTCTTTCTTTCTTCTGCGATTGGTCAGCCAGTCTAATAATAAGATGATGGCAAGCACCAGAAAGGCATACTTCAGAGCTTTCATGACGTTGTTATCAAAAATAAAAAAGGAAACGGTTGACAAAATAACGAAAAACCATATATATCGCATGATTTTCCTCCTCCCTCTGAAGCTCCTGTTTTACATACAGCCTAAGCCAGCACTCAAATTTTTTTCAGCACAATGGCCAACTCATCTAGTGCATGCTGTATCTCCTCCTGCGTATTGTAGAGGTGTGGTGCGATTCGAATAACATCTTCTCTTGCGGACACGATCACTTTCTTATCTCTTAACATGGCTTCCGCTTTGGCTGCATCACCCACTTGAAAAGCAACAAGGCTTGATCTCTGATCTAAGTTGGCCGGCCCTATCAGATGCAGTCCTTTTTCCTGTCCATATTGTATGGTAAATCGGGCTAATTCTGTTAAATCAGCTTCAATCTGCTCGACTCCTATTTCTAAAAGTAAATTAAGCGCTGAACAGGCGGCGTATATACTAATAAAAGAGGGTGTCCCTGTTTCAAAGCGGCGGGTTCCTGCAGCAAACATTGGGCGCTCTATATCAAAGGTGGAGGAAGGATTTTGCCCTAGCCATCCCGTTATCTGCGGTTTGAGCTGTTCGGCCAGCTCTTTTCTTATATATAAAAACGCTGCTCCCGGGATGCCCAGCATATATTTGCGCGTCCCGGCTGTTAATAGATCGATCTTCATTTCTTTTACATGAATCGGGATATGTCCAGCGGATTGATAGGCATCGACAAACAACAGCGAGCCTTTTTGGTGAACGATACGGGCGATTTCCTCTAGGTTTTGTTTATAACCGTTATAATAAGAAACATGCGGGATGCATGTGATTAAAGTATCGGCCGTTACGTCTTGCTCATACTGCTCCAAAGGGATTTCTCCGTGACAGGAGCGGATGATAGAGGTTTTTTCTTTGAATGATTCCTGTGCAAGCCAAATGTGTCCAACCGTAGGGAAATCGATATCGGTAAATGAAATTTTGCGTTTTTCGGCTCCGGCAGAAAGAGAAACGGCGACCGCAGAAATCGCATCTGAAACGGAGGCGACAAGGGCAATTTCGTCTGCTTCCGCGCCAATCAGTTTGGCAAACCTCTCCCTCGCTTCTTCCGCTTTGCGCATCGCTGCCTTCCAGTTGTTCCCTGAAACCAGCAGCTCATGTTGATAGTCCTCTATCGCTCTTGAAACCGGTTTTGCCAGTGCCCCTTGGGAACAGCTGGCCAGATGGATATGGGTCGCCGTAATCGGAAACAAGGAGCGGTAAAAGCCAACATTCATGACGGTTCCTCCTCTTTTCGTTATTTATAGTAAGGCGGCCTTTCTCCTTCCTCTGCGTAAGCAGTGCAGCTGCCTTTATCCACTTGATAAGATAAAAGCCAGGAACCTGTTTCCTGTCCCTTCCTCCATTTTTCCGTGAAGATCACCAGATATATTTCCTGTCCCTCTTTCTGTACGCTTGTTTCCCGTTGGACTTCATATCCATTCACTGTGCCCTGCCATTTTCCTGCTTTCTTTGGAAATGCATCTGTGACCGTGCCATTTCCGCTCATCGCAAATTTAACGGCTTCTTCCTTTGTGAAGGGAGGAGAAGACGGAGAGGTGAAGAACATGACTCCCCAGCTGATTACGCATAGAAGCAGCGGAACGAGCACAAATCCCTTGATCCCCTTTTTTTCAGCCATTCTCTTATACAGCCATCGATCCATGAACGCATATAATAAGGCAGCCGCCATTCCATGCAAGGCCATCAGCCAAGATGCAAACCATACTCCATTGACCAAACCAAACATGCCATGCAGTAAAATATAAAGCCAATTGTTCTGTTTCAACCACTTTCGCTGAATATACTCAATCCCGACAGAGACAGCGCTTCCGTACGTTGTTTTCTCATAATTCCCTTCCTTTTTTTTCATGAATTAAGAATTAATCTACCCCTTCTCCTCGTTCATTTCTTTAGTAATGGATCTTTTTTCTTTGTTTAAAAATTAAATATAGCATACCTCTCATTTGGTCGTCTTACCAAGATGGATTATTATTGATTAAGTCCGATGAAGTGACAGCGAAAAAGTTTTTTTGCTTTATTATACTTATAATAAGAGTGTTAAATTTATTTGGAGATGGATTTCCAAAATTTAGACAGAGAGACCCCTTTCGACATAAGGGTGTCTCTCTGGTTTTCTCTATTATTATTCACTGCTCTCTGTGATTCTAAATTCTCTTTTCATACTATAGAACTGTAAGAAAAGGGAAAATATCATAGATAGAACAGCAAAATAAATTAACATAATACTTCCAGTTCCAAAAGACAAAACAACCCCGCCTAGAGTAGCACCTATTGCACTTCCTAAATAGTTAATAGAACTGTTTAATGCTACTGCCGAACTTCCATTCTGAGGTTGGTATGACAGTAATATATGTTGTTGAGGTGCTTGGCAGGCCCATCCCATTGCTCCCCAGACAAAGAAAGGAAAGTATTGTAGTAAAGGGATGTTAATCATTATTGGTATACATATAATAGATAATGTTAATGTAATTAGAATGATGGTAACTAAAGTTTTTGGTTTCTTGAAATGATCGATCAAGTAACCAATTATTACACTTCCAAATAATCCTCCGAATCCCCAAGCCCAGAGGTATACGGCCAGGTTGTTATAGACTGAAATTTCGTTTAATAGTGGAGATAAATATGTGTATAAGCCTAGACTTGCTAAGCTGGCAAAAAATGTGATTAGCACGGTTATAGCAACCCTTTTATCTAAAAACAATTTTAACCGTTCATTCAGTGCAGGGGGTGGTGTGGTAGGGAAATGTGGTAGAAATTTAAGCATTCCTAAAGCCGCTATTACACCGATAATAACTAAGACCCACATGGATATTTTCCAGTTGAACACATTTGAGACATAGAGACCTAAAGGTACACCTAATACTGTCCCTATACTCATTCCTCCTATGGTCAGTCCTATAGCTCTCCCTTTTTTTTCACTAGAAACAAGCTGCGCAGAGGCTGCTACAGCTAGCGGAGAAAATAAGCCAGCTCCTACCCCAGCAATTGCTCTAGATAGTAAAAGAATAGAAAATGTTGGGGCTAAAGCTGTAATAGCATTAGCAATGGTAAAAATGAGCATTGAATATAACAGTACTTTTTTTATGGGTTTACCAGCAAGTAAGGAAGAGAACAAGGGTGCGGATATAGCGTAAAATAGAGTAAATATACTAACCGCTTGCCCTACTTGTGATGCATTCTTATCATACGTGTCGCTAATTCCAGGAAGAAGACCTGCAATAATATAAGCATCAAAGCCCAAGGCAAACATGCCTACTGCTAATAATAAAACGTTTTTCATAAGTAAATCCTCCCTAAATCAAAGGTAATAAGCATTAAGTTCATAAAGAATTAAATGACTTAAAATCAACAAGGGATGTATATACATCCCTTGTTGATTTTAAGTCTAATCTTTCGAATCCACTCTCTTCTGTTAACAACACTCGTTTTGCTAATCTATTGTATTTAACAGAAGAAAATTTATATTTACTAGCATCAATTTCATTTAATAACTTTTGTAAAGTGATCGCCTCTTTCAGATTTGGAAATTTATATTTAGGCTTTACACCAAGAATTACAAAGTCGGTAACATCCTTAACCACTCTTATAACTCTTTCTAACCTTCTATCTCCGTCAAATTTTTT
>NZ_BCVF01000083.1 GCF_001591605.1 Bacillus badius NBRC 15713
GCAAGTGCTTCCGATCGAGAAAAAGCTCTTTAACAAAGCATTGTAACGTTAAATTCGTGGGGTTTAGCCCCCACACGACTAGCCAGCTACCTCCCCAAAACAAGGAAGGAAAAATTTTTAAACAAAAATTCAGAGTTGATTCAACTAGTAGAAACGTTATAATGTAATTTATGGAAAAAATTCCGCATATTAGGAGGATTAGAATGAAAAAAATTGCAACAGTTTTACTTTCATCTGCATTATTATTTAGTCCAGTAGCGTTGAATTCGCAAACTGAAGCTAGTACCTTGAATCAACTGGTTCCTATTGCCCCTTCTGATTCAGAAATCGGTAGTATGCAACCTTATGGTATGAACCCACCTACTAGTAGTGCTTCTACACATGATATTTCAGTAAGTACCTACAATTACCAGGTTTCAAAAGTAGGCGCACAAGTTTATACAGATAAGTTTATTAAAGGCAAAACAACAATGAAAATATCCGTTAAAAATTGGAAAGTTTTGAACTCGCATGGGGGGACTTCTAACTCTCTTACACTTACTGTATATAATTCATCTGGTAAAAAGGTTGCTGGTAAAACAATTACTATTTCAAAAGGATCTGGTTCCGCCAGCTTTTCTGGTTTAAGCTCTTCTACAAAATACTATGTTAAGTTTTCAGTGCCATTAAATAGCAATACTTATTCATTTAATGGTTCCATTTCTTAGTAATTTAATAGCATAATTATTTAAAGAAAAAAGAACATCGTAACTTTTCGATGTTCTTTTTAATTTAAAATTTTGGAGGTTCCCAAAAATGTCTAGAACTATTTGGAAAGGTGTATTTATTCTCTACATATTAATGCTACTTAACTTTATAGTGATTAAGTTTAATGGAAATATAAACGGTGTTATAGATACTATACAATCCAATACTGAGCGGAGAGCTGCAGGAGAATCAGCTGTAAACTTAGTTCCTTTTAGAACGATTGACACTTATGTAAGTGATGTGAATTCAGGAGTACCCTTTATAAATATCCTAGGTAATATTATTCCTTTTGTACCTATGGGATTCATAATACCTCTCGCTTTTCCTTCTCAAAGAAATATAATTAAAACTATGATTTCTTGTTTATTTTTGATATGCAGTATAGAGATTATCCAACTAATCTCTTTTTTAGGCAGTTTTGATGTAGATGATATTATATTAAACCAACTAAGTTGTTTTATAGGTTTTATGCTATTTGTAACATGCAAGAATGCTTTTAAAATAGTCTCTTAAAAAGTTATAAAAAGAAGAACCATTGGCATCTGTCAACGGTACCGGAATGAAGCGATAGCGGAATGAGGATAAGGAGTTGACAGATTCTTCTATCCTAAACCCTCTTGGCATTGAATCGAAAACATTCGATTCCTGCCTACCGGCGAGGGAGCCCCCTCAAAGGTGAGGGGGATGGGGGAGTTTGTTATAGGGGGTCTGGGGAAGGGTTCCCCAGCGGGTTTGGGCGGCGCCCAAGGATTGTTTTTGGCCATGCTTAGGCATGGCTTTTCGGCTTGCCGAAAAAAGCCTCGCAGAGCACACTCTTTACGAAGGTAAAGTATAGTGTGATATACTTTACCTGGAAGTAGATGCCGGAAAAGGGTGCTCTGGGGCGTCGAAAGGAGTGCGAAAAATTGAGCTATGCAGTCGTTCATATGGAGAAGATGAAGGCGTACGATTTGAAGGGGATGCAGTTTCATCATCAACGCGAACGGGAGAGCCGGACGAATCCCGACATTGACAAAGAGCGCTCCTATCAAAATTATGATTTGGTCAATGAGGATCCCATCGACTTTAATAAGCGAGTGAAAGAAATCATTGAATCGCAAAAAACAGGAACGAGGAAAACGAGAAAAGATGCTGTGCTCGTTAACGAATTGCTAATCACGTCTGACAGGGAATTTTTTGATCGGCTTGATCCGGACGAGACAAGAAAATTTTTTGAAGACAGTCTAACTTTTTTTCAAGAGCGATATGGAAAACAGAATATCGCTTATGCGGTCGTGCACATGGACGAAAAAACACCTCATATGCATATGGGGGTGGTTCCTATGCGTGATGGCAGACTTCAAAGTAAAAACGTGTTTAATCGCCAGGAGCTGCTTTGGCTTCAAGACAAGTTTCCTGAACATATGCAGAAGATGGGTTTTGAATTGGAGCGAGGAGAAAAGGGATTTGATCGTGAGCATTTATCGGTCCAAGATTTCAAGCGAAAAACAGCGAAGGAACAGCTTGAAAAAGAGATTGCTTCACTAGAAAAAAAGCTTTCGGGTAAGAAAAATGAATTGTTAACCTTAAACGAAGAAATTTCGGACGAGGTTCGAATTTCTGCCAAAAGAGAAATGAAAAAAGTGGAGGTCAAAACGGAGGAAAGAAATTTGTTCGGCATTCCCAAAAAAGAGATCAAGAAAAAGCCGACTGGTAATATTCTTGTGCCTGAAAAGGAATTCAAGCAGTTGGTGGCAGCTGCCAGAGATAACAAGCAGCTGAAAAGCCGGATGGAGAAAATTCTTCGTATGGACCTTGCCAAAGAAAATCAGAAGTTGGCCAGTCAGTTGAATGGGACTTTAAAAGGCTTGAAAGAAAAAGAGAGGGAAAATCAACGGCTGAACGAGGAAAACTATTCTCTGCGTTCTCAGAATCACGAATTACGGCAGGAAATTCATTTTTTATATCAAAGTACCAAAGAGTTTTTAAAAGAGCGTACAGAGAGCGTGAGAGCCTTTAAAAACGTTTTTAAGGATTTTGTAGGCAAGGTTAAGGAGAAAGTCATTGGAAGCGAATTTGAACGCTTATACAAGCGCGAAAAAGCTCGTGAAAGGAATACTGAGCTCGAAAGATGAAAAAAGATTTAAAAATGAGTTAGAGCACTAGAAAGTCCATCACTTAACGGATTTTTAAGTGCTCTAACTCATTTTTATTTGATTCTTTTTAAGTGATCGTACTCTTTTTTAGTTTGATTAATATTTTGCCCTTTGTGTCCGATGTGAGGGTTTAGACGGTACGTATTTGAATTGCCTACTTTGGGGCCTTTTCTTATAATATCTTGTTCTAATAAGCCTTTTATTGCTCTTGCTACATTTGATTGTTGCATTCCTAAATCCTTAGCAATTTCTGTTTGAGTCACTCGTATATAGTTTTCAAAATCCAATTTTCCTAATAATTTCAGTATCACTCGATATTCTTCGTAACTCAATTTAGCGTCTGCCATCCAGCTTAAAGGATCTTGGTACATAGCTAGCCAACCACCTCCTAAATTCGATTTCATGGGTTTGTAAGGCATTGTAAGACTGACAATTTCACCGGTTTCAGGATCAACATTAGCGTGTAGCATTTTTGTCTTTTGTAAACGTTTATATTCTTCCTGATTCATTATGTATTTCGCCCCCCCTCAAAATATATAAACTATATCTATTGAGATATATATCTCTACAGCTATAGTTTATATCACAGGAGATATATAGGTCAACCTTTAAACCCTTGGTATTATTGACTTTTCAGAAGGCCCCTTCTGTATCTGTAAAAAAAGCTATGCTCCAAGCAAGGTTCAGGTAGTATTTTTTTGAGAAAAACACTCAAAAAAATCTCCACCTTTTCCCCCTTGCTCTCCGCATTTTTTGGCGGTGCTGGTTATTCGCCAAGCTCACCATACCCAAAACGAGGAATATCGGTGATGAGCTTGCTCTGAATAGGATACCGCCAAAAACC
>NZ_BCVF01000084.1 GCF_001591605.1 Bacillus badius NBRC 15713
CTAGTTATATTTTATCCGGGAAAAGAATCCCGAAGCATCAAAAACAATTTTTAGAGAAGGGGTTTTTTGAATGTTATCCAGCTTATAGGTTTTTAGAGAAGTTGTCGGATAAATATCCAGATTTCAGTGAAGAATTAAAGAGGCATGAACTCGCCCGTCAACTATTAGTAAAATGTTGAAGGTTTTTCACGAATTTTATGCTTCATACGCTCGAAATAATATTGAACTATACTAATCATGAACTTGGCCATCAAACCGCACCTTGAAGAAATTCAAGGTGCGGTTTGATGGCCTTATACTCAATGCGATAGTTCTTGTCTATCGGTTGGCGCTAAAATCGGATTGTGTACAGGCTCGTCTGCTGGTTGAGGATTTGTAAGTCGCTCTTCATACCTGCGATTAGCTGCATAAAATTGATCTTCTAACCACCCAGCTTGTGCGTGTGTCAGTTCCAATACAAATTCATTGTTAGTGTCATCATATGCAGTTAGAAGCACATAGCTTTTATTGTCACGAGTCACATTAGCCACTCTCAAGTAAAGATTTTTGGCTTCTAATCTCAACTGCATTCCGTTCACGGATATAACCTCCTTAAAGGATTTAAGATTACTATTCCCTGTAAGGAAAAAAGTATGCAGAAAAGTTAAGTTTCCCCAGTTTTTGACTGGCTAATGACGGTGTTTGTAACTGCCGCGCTCACGCCTCTAGCAAAGTGACAGTCACCTTTAGTAGGGAATGGATGCTTACTATCTATTTTCTTTCGCCTATGTATAAGGTGAATAAGAGGCCAAAAAAATAGTTTGATAAATTGATTGATTTGTCTAAGGCAAGTCCTCTTGTGCTGCATAAAATATAGTAAACAAAAGGGGAGGTGTATTTTATGTTTTTTAACTGCAATAGAAGAGGTCATTGCGGACACCATCATAACGAGGATATCGTAGTAAGCCCAACCGAAACAATTGTTCACACTACAACTAACTATCAAACAGTCAAACATATTCATCCAACTGAAATTGTTCACGTCAACAGACATGTGATTAGAAACGAACACTTTTACCCAGTAACTGAAAGAGAAGTAAATGAAACGATCGTAGAAAACTATGACTGCGGAAGAGATATTCGCCATCCTAGATGCAGACGAGTTGAGGAAGAGCATAGCCGTCATAAATGCAATCACTGCCATTGTAAGAGACATAGATAACCTGGATAATAGTAACGCAGCCAAAGTCCTCACCAAAGTGAGTGCTTTTTTCTTTGTTATCCAGCAAACTTTTTCGTTATGAGCAAAGGAAGAGCACCAACAAAATCAAGTGCTGCAACCACAGCTGCCCATTGTGATAATTTAAGGCTGTCAGTCTTGCTGACAGCCTTTTTTCCCTTTTGCTGCTTTGTATAAGCTGATGCACTTCTATATATGATTAAAGCAAACACCGGGACAAGCATCGCGGCATTTAAATAGGATACCGAGGGCGCCGTATCAATAAAACGGGCGGCGGTAGCGGCTACTGAAGCTTACGTAAACATGTGCAAAAAGATTTCGAAATGCTATACTCTAATGATTGGAAAAAGGGAGATAGAAAAGATGGACTTACTCTATGATTACTTAGATGATATTCAAGGCGATATTTTTTCTTTAGATAGGAAAGAGATGGAGAAAAAATACTTTGAAATTTGCAAGCACACAGTTAATAACGATATAGCCCAAAAAATCCAGCAAGTAGATTTAAATAATTACACCGCTTCCTTGACACAAAAGTTCCAACAGATTTTGCAGCATTCCGACATTAAAGATATAAAAGCTATTTATTTTGAATATGATATTGACAACAATTGGGGAGGAGCTTTTTTTCTATGCCCGGACTATATCTCTTTAAGCGAAACAAATGATGATTGGGCCGCTGATTGGATGGAAATGATAGATGGGCCTTCTCTTCCTCCATTTAGTGAAATTTACGATCAATATGGTGGATTTGGGAAAGATGATGAAGCAGGTGTAACTATTTATTTAATTGTACGAACGATCTTAGCTTTTATGGCTTCTGCCCAATTCGTCAATACGGATGTACCAGTATGTATAGCTTATCATGACCAAGATCCCATTATACGCATAAAAGAAGATGAATAGTTAAAATAAGATAGATAGAAGGCATGAACTTAGATAAAGGAGCTATAAAAACTATTTTAACAACCTTTAGTTACTTGCTGTTCATAGTTTTAATATACTCTTTAAGTATAACGAATGGCTGCCGATTATTTGATGATGTTGAGTATGGTGGTGAGATTGAGCTTTATAGCTTGGAGCAAATTCTCGAACTGAATGAGCATTACGATGAATCGGACGGCTGTTATGATGTAGCATATATTTATCAAGATAACATTGTAATCAATTCTAAACTTTACGCAGCAAACCCAAAAAATTACCTTCTATGGAAAGACCTATATTCTATCCTCAATGAACATAAAGAAGTGACAGCGTTGCCCGATGCTTCTTACCGCTATGGAGATGTTGCTAACAATTTACAGGCAGGTGATCGAATGTTGAACTCTAATAACATAATTGAAGTATTCCTAGAGGCTGTGCCGGAAATCAAGGATATATATAAGGATGAGATGGAGTTCTGGGAGGGTGAATTTCCTGGACTTCACAATATTTTTGGAGATGTATTAAACCCTTTCCTTTTAGAACAACTGAAAACGGAAGAAAATAGCGTGTTGTTACAAAGAATATTCGATTTTTTAGAGAAAATGGCAACTAGTATAGATAGTGATATTGACAATGTATTAGTAGTTACTATACTTGCTCGTATAGGTGATGACATAGGGTGGTTAAAAAAAGCAGTAAAATATATGGGGTCAAATACATTGAAGAAATCTTATCAATTTGAAAAGGAGCTAGGACGATCATTAAAACCATTTCAATAGAAAAATAAGTTCTTACGGAGAAACTACTCCAATACACAGGTTGGAATTCTTTATATACAAAGGGAGGATAGGTGCTTACTTAATGAAAAAAACCTCACAGATTACTTATGATTCGTTTGCGGAAATGGGATATTTCTATCTCCTCTCTCCCTTAGCAGATGATATTTTGTCAACAGAAGAACTCGACCATAATGATGAAATCATGTTAGATATTGGGAGACAAGTGCCTATTATTGGAATTGAATTTGAAGGTGAAACTGCAAAAAAAATTGCACCTTTTTCTGGAAAGAATAAAGTTTTTAAAGAGATAGTATTAAATAGCGGCGAAACTATCTTTTCTTTTAGATTATCGGACTTGCCTAGTAAACAATCTGTAAAACATAAAAACATCGACAGTGTAGTTTTTCATTTTGCTGATAATAATTATCAGGAATTTTTGGGTATAGATATTATTGATACTAAGTTATACCTAAAAGAGTATTTGATACAGCAAAACAACGACAATACAGACATTTAATATAAGGCTGCTCTTTATAATAAAGAGCGCCACTTGAAGGTGCTAAACAATAAAGTGACAGTATATTAAGTTTGACAGTTCAAAACACTGAATAGTCTTTGACACG
>NZ_BCVF01000085.1 GCF_001591605.1 Bacillus badius NBRC 15713
TTATATGTTTTATTACGGCTCATCTTTGTAATTGATTTCCCTATCAACTGATAGATTTATCTGCAAAAAAAGAGGCTTCAACATACTGACTGTTAAAGCTCATTATTTTTTTGTCCTTCACTTGAAGAGGCTAACCCGTATAAAATAACCTTGGTATACAGCCTTGCTTGCTCTTTTGCAACATGCTCCGGCACTTGCTGCTCCATATGTTTCGATGAAATTAAGCTTAAAAGCAAATAAGCAGAAGGGACTGGGTAGGAACCGAATTCAGCTGGGTTTCTAATTTTCCCTTCTTTTATTCCTTTTTCAAAAATAGAGGCAATGGGTGCTTGATAAGACTCCATCCACCATTGCTGTATTTCCTTTTGATGCTCTTCATCCAGCTCATTTTTAATATCATGGAACATCTGTCCCATGGAAGAGGGCTTATTAATTAATATATAATAAGTAACTTGGAACACACACTCTTCCAAATTGTCTCCGCAGCGCTTAATAATTCGTTTGAGTGCCGTTTGCATATCGAACAACTCAGATTTCAGCACCTCAAGATAAATGGTCTTTTTATTAGGGTAATGGTGATAGAGAGTAGGTTGGGTAATTCCGCAAGCATCCGCAATTCTTCGGGTGGACACTGCTCTATAACCGAACTCCATAAAAAGATCGCGCGCCACCTTTACAATTTTTTGATGGGTTTTATTTCCATATTCAAAGCGGTTATTCATCATCAAAATCCCTTCCAGGAAAGCAGAAAAACCTATCAATTGATAAAATCATAATATGATTTTTATGATGAGTCAACAATAAACATTCTTCCAAAGCGAGCGAATGGTTCATTGCCTGCTTTCCTTTATTATTTCATCGGCGAACGAAACGAGAAACACACTTGAACCTTGACCTGCAGCCCATCCAATCACCGTGCTGCGTTCTTGCTTCCTCCACTTTTCCATTTCTATGTAACTCCCTTTGCCGACAGACAAACGCTCTTAGACAATTTTATCCAACAAAGCCAAGCAGTGCAACTGCCTTCCAGGAAGATATGAGAGCAAGCAGTTGTTAAATTCGCCTAGCTCCACCTTTCAATCCCCCTGTGATCATTTAAGATCATTATACGCTGTTTGCTGCTGGCTGTCCGCCTCTCTCTTCTTTATATGAAATATCCCACTTTTCTAAGAATCTGGCATATGCAAGCGGCTGGCCGTGAACAGTTACATTGCCGGAAAAATCATAAATCATGCAGGTTTCGGTTCCGCCAAACAAAGGTCCTCTTAGTCCGCGCCCCACCATTTGCTCATATAATATCTCACTTGCTGTCGGACGCAGCAGAAAAAGATGGTCTACTTTTGGTGCATCAAATCCGGTTGTCAGCACCCCATAGTTAAACAAAAATTCAATTTGTACTTTTCGAAAGGCTTCAATCATACTGCGGCGCAGTCCCTTTGGTGTATCTGCTGCGATAACCGCTGCTGTACGTCCAGCCGTATTTATGAGCATTGATAACATTTCTGCGTGCTCTACAGTACAAGCATACACTAATGTCGATGATCCCGACGGAACATCCAATAATGTATTGATAATCCACTGATTCCGCGCCTTGTCGCTGGCCAGCACACGCAGCATATCCGTTGACAGGTCGCCGGACTCATCCAGCTTGTCTTCTTCCACTACCATCATGCGTTGATCTTTCATCAAACGATAGATTGGTTTGGCCAAGTACCCTCGATCTCGAAAATACTTCAGGGGTTTCTCATCATAATCCCGCTGATCCGGAAAGCGAGGGCGTAAAAGACGAGCTTCAAACTGATTGACTAATAAGGCGGTCTCATCGCCTGAACGTCCAGGTGTAGCAGTTAATCCGCATATGGCAAATAAACGGCCGTTTGTCATTTCTCTGGCGCGTTCAAATAAAAGCTGATAACTGTGTGCAGCCGCATGATGGGCCTCATCAACGATCATCGCTCCGCAAAGCTGCAAAATATCATCCAATGCTTCATCATTTTCATCGTTTTTTAAGCGACGGACGATTTTTTGAATACTCGCCACCACTACGCCGCCTATTAAATCTTCCGGCTTGATATTATGAGTACCAAAATAACGATAAATGCGCAAAGACTCAGGAAATTCACGCTCCTGCCACATATCCGCAATACAGGCGATCGCTTGCTCGCAAAGCTCCTCACTTTGCGCAATCCACAGCATATAGCGTCCTTCCGCAAACCGCGGCTGCATCCAGTCAATAAATGACTCGACGGCTACCCGTGTCTTGCCTCCTCCTGTCGGCAATGAAACAATACACCTGGTCGCATCGTCCTCCAAGGATAGAATGCTTGTCATTTCTTCTTTTATTAATAATTGATACGGAGCCAGTGGAGGGACAGCTTTTCTTGCTTCAATGTCCATGATCGTTGGCACAGACTCCTCCTTAGCCAGGCCAAACCCCGAAAAACAGAGAGGCAGCCCGACTGTTTTAATAAAATCGCGCGGCCACTTTCCGCCAGCCTTCCACTGCTTTTGCGCAAGAGCTCGCGGCATATACGAAACAGATTGGATGTTTTTTCCTTTAATGGCATTACGCTCGTACAGAGAGCGCAATTCATTTTCAGGCAGCTTCCTTAACAACGCCCTCCGAATTTCGCGAACCTCTTCGCTGCTTCCTGATAATAGAGAAGGCCCCTTGATTCGAATAATCGTTTCAAGTAATTTTTTGCAGGTGAATGTCTCTTGATTGACTTGTTCAATCTGATAACGAATAAGAGACATGTGTTCCATCCCAATTAGTTTCTCAAAAAGCTCCTGCTTGACTTGGTACGTATCGCTGAACCGTTTGACAGCTATTTGAATATCATTGTCCGTTATATACATGATGAGTCTCTCCTAGCCTGTTAAAAATAGATATGCTATGGACTGTCATCCTCTCAAACATTGCCTGAGCCCCTTTTTCACAGAATAGTGCCGATAAAAAAACCCTATTTCTATCCGAAAAGCGGAAGAAATAGGGTTTTTTGAACTCCGCAGGCAAGATTCGAACTTGCGACCGATCGGTTAACAGCCGATTGCTCTACCACTGAGCTACTGCGGAATGAAGTGGGCCTGAATGGACTTGAACCATCGACCTCACGCTTATCAGGCGTGCGCTCTAACCAGCTGAGCTACAGGCCCATTTATATATGTATAAATGGAGCGGGTGATGAGAATCGAACTCACGACATCAGCTTGGAAGGCTGAGGTTTTACCATTAAACTACACCCGCATCAGAAAAAAATGGCTGGA
>NZ_BCVF01000086.1 GCF_001591605.1 Bacillus badius NBRC 15713
TTAATCCAAACGTACGTTCTATTTAAAAGTGAAAAGAAAGAAGGGTTTCCCCTCCTATATCACCTCCTTCAAAGCCGCTGCTCTTCTAAGTTGCACAATCTTCAATCTGATATCTTTCATCTTCTTCATACTTTCCAACTTACGCACCTCAATCTCTTCTTCTGTTAGATTCGGACACGGTTGAATCATCCAGGCATATCCTAGATCGTTGACAACATTTTCATTTTCGCTGTGTAGGTTACACATGTTTTATCCCCCTCTGTTCTTTTACTTTCTCTATCAATTGTTTACACTGTTCTTCATCAAATAGAGCAATATGCGCTTCTTTGCTCGATAACCCCATAGCCTCCTGCATCCAACGATAAGCTGTACTCCTAGACATTTCTCTACTTCTCCATAAAGGATCAAATATCGAATGTGCCGCTTTTCTCCAGCGCCGAACCTCCGGAGTTGCCATGGTGCCTAATGGATTCTTTGTGTTTCCATGAGTGCCAACATAAGCATCACACGGCCGGCAGAGATAAACGTTTGATCCGTAATCCCTGCCATAGAACTCTTTGCTGGTTAAAAATACAGCCTGTTTATCGCAATAAGGGCAGTTCATTCCTTCCCCTCCTTCGCATTTTCAACGAACTATTCAACAATTGGTTTACAACTTTGGCATATTCTAATGCTATAAGGTTTTTCTCCTTTGAAAGCTGAACCGAAAAGGTAAGTGTACTTGGAATACTTCTCTATAAGGCTTCGACAATCATCGCAGGTGTATTCTCTCCTTGAAATTTGAACCACCTCTTTAATTACATTGCTCAAGTTTCTTCCTCCTTTTGTGGCACTATATGTGTCTACTGTGCAATCACTTCAATACTTTGATTCTTGCTTTACACTCACATTTGTTGATGTGTTTATTTATTTCGATTTCTCTGCCGCACTCCGGGCATTTAATTTTAAATGGTTTCAAATTCTTTACTCCTTCGCATTTTCAACGAACTGCGACTTAACCATCACACGTTGTTATATGTTCAAAGTAACTATCAAAATCATTCCATTCTTCTTCATCAAGATTGTTTATTTCAAACTCTTTTCCGCAATGAGGACATTCTGCGATATCACCCAATTCAATTTCCCTCATTGCCCTCTCTCCTTATAGCAATTAGGATAGTAAACCTCACCTGTTTCAGTACTTTGTAACAACCTTCCGTTCTCGTGATCTATTAGCCAAAGCCCGTAAGCTCTCAGTCTGTCATTATTAGCTTCCTTATCGTCTTGGCCACTAAAAATTAATTGCTTATCCTCCGCTCTAAACACATCAAACTCATAATTCCAAGCGATATAAATTGCTTCTACTACATCATTGGAAGGAATCTTTTTATAACACCCTTCATCCCAATCCCACGCTAAGAATTTACTCTCTTTCACTTCGCTTCCCTCCAGTTCTGCTCTCTACCTTCTCGTAATCCGGCTTTATAGGCTTCTCTTACTCGTTTATTTGCTTCTGCTTGAGCAATGGATAGTAAGGCTAGCCCGACGATAAAAGCCGGGGCTATGATAAGTAATAGGTGCATGGGCGGCCTCCTGTTAAACCACTTTTAACGAATTGCATACTACTTGTTTTTAACTTTTTTTGTGTTTGGGTGCGTTAAAATCTGTTCAGCCAAGGAAACTAATTCTTCCCAACTTCCTTCCGCTTGACAAAATTCATCTTTGCCATGAACAATCCAAATGTTTTCCTGCCAGTCGGACGGACAAATGTTAAGTCTTTTCGCCGCTCTCAATTCAACTTTTTCCAAATCCATCTCTAACCCCTCCTTGGTTGACCGATAATGTTCACCAAAACTCGCTTCTGTTTATGAGTGAGTTCACATCTTGCTTTAGCTTTGTTATAGACATCCGTCGCCATTTCTTTGTAGGCATTATCAGGTATTCCGCAATCCAGCTCATCAATTATTCTTATTAGTGTTTCGGTGCTTAAAGATTGTAATTGGTCATACAACCATTCAATTTGTGTCATTTAAAGCCCCCCTCACTCCACTACCGTTTTCTTCGCCAATTGATTCAAAGCAATTTCTTGTATGAGCTTCGGTCCATTATCGCAAGCTCCAATATTGAAACCTGTTTCAAATGCGGATTTGATTAGCTCCAGTTCAAATGTAGTGAAATGAGTTTCTATCGTTTTCATATAGGTTTCTGTCGCTAATTGCTTGTATGTTTTCTCCACTGTTTATCCCCCTATTCCGCTATCGCTTTCTTCGCCTGTTTGACCGCTTCTAACACTTCTGCTTCTGTTTTATATGGACCAACCGTGTATTCTCTACCTAAGTAAGTGAAATAGCCTTCCAGCATCGTTTTACCGTGTGGACGTATGCAAGGACGTTGGTTCTCACGTAAGATGCGTATTTCATTTTGTAACTGTATGATCCGCTCGGCTTGATGTTCGTTCACAAGCTGGAACTGTGCCATTTGCTTCTTTATGTGCTCATACTTTTCTTCCAGCTGGTCATAGTCGAATTGCAGGCGGCCAAGTCTATGTTTGGTACGATGCAAAGGATCGTTGAATTTATTGTTTTTGCTAGTTTTGGCGATCATGACTCTATTTCTACTCCTGCAGCTTTCAAAGCAACCAAGCAAATAGCCATTGGCGCTGTTTTTGCGAATGCCTCATAACAATTACCTAATGGTTGTTTGTTTATTTCAGCCCAAACACTCATTTCTGTCGGTGCTCCTTGTTGAGGACATACAGTAATATAGAGTTTTTCTGCCACCAACCAAGCGTCACGCATATCTGTTGAAGGCTTCCACATTTGATATAAAGTCCATCCACCCTGACTATCCATCCAAGCAGAAGTTGCTGTCATTTCCTTTAAAGTCCACCCCATGACCTTCTCTGCAACCAGACGATCTATTTCACGATTATTCATTCCGCATCCCCCTTCATATCCTTAAGAATTCCGAATATTAAGACTATACAAATCAGCACACCGACTGATACAAAATAGGCAGTCATCGTTTCTCCTCCTAAGAGGGAGCG
>NZ_BCVF01000087.1 GCF_001591605.1 Bacillus badius NBRC 15713
GGAGAGGGCTTTTTTTGTTGTATAGGGCATCTAGGTTGCAGTTAAGTAATTCGATTAAAATAAACGCTTTGTCAAACGGTATTAAGCTTGTGCCTTTTTCATAGTTGCGCAGCTGCGGAACACTCACTTCTAGTTTGTCTGCAATGAAAGCCTTTTTTAGTCCACTCTTCTTGATTAACTCCCCGATATTGCTTTCTAACTCTACTTTCATTTTTATCACCTAGTTACCTAATTCTTTAAAATTTCTTTTACTCCTTTCGTAAATTAAATTGATGTTTTTATGTAATTAAATTTCAAAGGAAGCATAAATTTTATTAAAGGCGTCAGCAGACGTCATAACGGAAGGGGAGGACGTCAATGGTTTACAGGCCAACAGTTAGGTATCATTCATCATTCAAAAAGTATGTAGATGACCTTTTCAAGACAACACACCTGGACCGCAATCAAATTATCCGGGCCGCTCTCTTTGCTGCAGCTCACTCCAAGGAATTTCAATCATTATTATTAGAGAACAAAAAGAAAGACGTCCCTCTCCCCTGCCCTAACTGGTCGCTGGATCAGGCCGCCTTATGGAGAGAACAGAATCCGGACATCAAAGAGAAGGGGGAGGCCGTCAGTGCTTACAATAGAAGAGAGACGTCAGCTGAAGAACTTGTTGGAACTTCTGAACGAGGAAGAGGAGACGGTAAACAACCGAGATGTCAGCAACCGATCCAGGGACGAGAAAGGAAGGTTCCTTCCGAAAGAAGAACTAGTACTGGAGGAATCGCCATCACATTCAGCTCGTAAAATTAAATTGGTGAAAATGAAAGGCACGTATGGGTCTTATTTTGTACACACAAAGAGGTTTACGGATGGGGAAAAGGACTTTTTGTTAGTGTTTGGATTCTTGGTGATCCTTTCATTTATCTTTTGATAAGCAGTTAATTTTCTCTATTGGGGTCTATGGGGACCAAATGGGGACCAAATCGGTATATATTTGGTTTAATTAAGTATAAAAGAAAGAAGAGGGAGAGCGGGGAAACACTTATATAATAAGGATTTGTATGAATGCAATATTATATGGTTTTACCCGCTCACCACACTGGCAGTGTAGAGGTCAGCGGTTCGAGCCCGCTATGCTCCATTACGTTTTTTACATTAAAGAGCCTGCAGACAAACTTGTCTGCAGGCTCTTTATGTGTTGGAATGCCCGGCATCACTTATCCTGCAAGAAACATAATCGTAATAATAATAGCTGATAAAATAAGTCCTCCGGCCATTCGTGTCCATTGGGTTGTCATCTCATTCTCCTCTCCCTATCTATTACCGAAAACTTCCTTGCTATATTATTCCCTTTTTCCAGAAAACTATGCATGCTTTTCTAAAAGAAGAACGATTTTGCTAATTTCGTTCATTCGCTAGAAATATGAGAGCAGAAGCTTTAAAATGATAAGTGGCTTCTAGCTTTTATTATGCATCCAGATAGACTAAAGGAGGACGTCTATGGACAGTCCAAAGATTAACCCTTATGCTGTATTGATTATTGGAGTTTTTTTCGTTTCTACCTCAGCTATATTTGTTAAGTTGTCGGCAGCCGATGCCGGTGTTATCGCATTTTATCGTTTACTCTTTACTATATTGCTTATGCTTCCTTTATTTCTGTTTAAATACGCCGGGGAGCTAAAGGAGATTTCAAAAAGAGACTGGCTTTTCTCTTTTGTAGCCGGCATTTTTTTAGCCTTTCACTTTATCCTGTGGTTTGAGTCGCTCAACTATACTTCTGTAGCAAGCTCTACTGTGCTAGTCACATTGCAGCCGCTATTTGCTTTTGCTGGTACGTATTTTATTTTTAAAGAAAAGTTTACTCTTGGCGCATTAATTGGCGGTCTGGTAGCAGTGGCAGGAAGCTTTATTATTGGATGGGGAGATTTTCAGGTAAGCGGACAGGCGCTTTACGGAGATGCGCTTGCCTTGGCTGCTTGTGCGCTGATTACCGGTTATTTGCTTTTTGGACAAACTATCCGAAAGCGGATGTCACTAATAACTTATACATTCATTGTCTATTTTAATTGTACCGTTGTGTTATTTTTATACGTGGTAATTAAGAAAGAAGCTTTCTATCCTTATCCTGCAAAAGAGTGGATATACTTCTTTTTATTAGCGGTTCTGTCAAACTTACTGGGCCATACTTTATTCAATTGGTCTATTAAATACATCAGCACCTCATCTGTATCGATGGCTATACTGCTAGAACCGATCGGCGCCAGTATCCTTGCTTGGTGGCTATTAAAAGAAAAGCTGTCAGCTGCACAAATAGCAGGAGGCACTGTTGTGCTGTTAGGTCTTTTATTGTTTGCGGCTGATCCAAAAAAGCTAAAGGGGATTTTAGCGAAACGCAAACAGCACATTCACTCATAAACAAGAGGCCCTGCAGGCTTCTTGTTTTTTTTGTGTGTACTGACGCTCTGAAGACAAACTTTGATTATTGGCAAGAAATAGTGTTTTACATGAGTGAATGGTCAACCAGTATGTTTATATTGGCTTTATAAAAAGAATAGACGAAAGGGATGTTCAAGCAAGCACAAAGGGTGATAGAATAGACAATATTAGATATGCAAAAAAAATCTATGTTTTTTTAAAAAAGTACTTGTTATCTATAAAATATCGTGATATATTATTACTTGTCCGAAAGACAGAAACGAAAAAGTTAGATAAAAAAACTTTTTGACAGGACAAAGCGAGTGTGCTATTGTTGAAAAGCACTTCAAAATTGATC
>NZ_BCVF01000088.1 GCF_001591605.1 Bacillus badius NBRC 15713
TGGAAAGCAACAGCCCATCCTCGGGCAAACAAAAAGACTATAGACAGGCAGTGCGTGACACTGCCTGCTTTTTCTCTTCCTAACATAATCTGCACAAATAATGAGAAGCAAACAGGGAGATACTAATTGTGAAATTCGACGAACAGCAAGAAGGCCGGAATACCCGGCGGACAAAAAATACAACTTGAGGTGCAAGCATGCAAAGAAAAGGATTGATCGGGCTGTCCGTTTTGGTTTTAGGTGTGGCTGCTGTCTCCGTATTCAGCTTTTACGGACAGCAGGAAGAACCTGCGACGCGCTCTGCTGAGGACAGACAAGTGCGGCAAATGCAAGTGCGCAACTTGCAGCAAAGCCACCCCCATATTTTAAAGGTCAACATGATCGGGGAAAATGAAAAGCTGAAAAGAAAGCTGAACAATGATCCCTCCATTAAACTCGTTCATCATAACGATCAGGACAAAAGCCATTATTATAATAACGAAGTCATCGTGGATTTCAATGTGATCCCAACCGCAGCTGATATCGAAAAAATGAGCCGTGATATTGATGGCGAACTGACGGAAAAGCTGGATTCCGCTTATATTTTCAAATCCAACAGCCAACCGCCGGCTAAGCTGGTCGAGTATTTTCAGCGCCACCCTTATGTTGCCTATGCAGAGCCTCACTATATCTACCTGCCAAACGAAGTGAACGACACGTATTACCAAAATTACCAGTGGAATTTACCGGCTATTCGGACTGAAGGAGGCTGGGGAGTCACCCGCGGCTCGAAAAAAGTGAAGATTGCTGTTGTTGACAGCGGTGTTGACTTGAACCATCCGGATCTTTCCCATCGTCTGGAAAAAGGCTACAATGCCCTCGCTCCGAAAGAACCGCCCGCTGATGACAATGGCCACGGCACCCATGTCGCCGGCATTATCGCCTCCGTTCCCAACAACGGAGAAGGTGTAGCAGGAATTACATGGCACAACCCGATTATCCCGGTAAAGGTCCTGAACGCAGAAGGGATGGGCGGCTCCTTTGATGTCGCTAAAGGCATTCGCTGGGCAGCCGATCACGGCGCTGATGTCATTAATTTAAGTCTTGGAAATTACCAGCCCTCAGCTGTTATGGAAGAGGCCATCCGCTATGCAATGAACAAAGATGTCGTTGTTGTTTCTGCCGCCGGCAATGATAACTCCAGCCAGCCGAGTTTTCCGGCAGCTTATCCGGGTGTACTGGCGGTGGCAGCTGTAGACTCAGAAGGCAAGCGCGCCCCCTTCTCTAATTATGGAGATTATATTGATATTGCTGCACCCGGTGTTCACATTGCCAGCACCTTTTTCCGCGGACAATATGCGAGCCTGTCCGGCACATCCATGGCCGCCCCGCATGTGAGCGCCTTAGCCGGACTGATCCGTTCGATTGATCCGGATCTCAAAAACACTCAAATAATGGATATTATGACGCAAACGACGCAGCGAGGAGCCGCAGCCCTTCCTGATATCTATTATGGGAACGGAGTCATTGATAACGACAGCGCGTTGCGGGCAGCGTATAAAGAAAAATATCCATTTGGAAAAGACAACAGATGGCTGAACAAATTTTTTGGACAATAGAAAAGCTCGCAATAGGCACAGCAAAATGAAATACGCCGGCTTTGCCGGCGTATTCTCCTGGTTAGTGCCCTCCCACACCTAGTCTTTTTCGTTCTCCAGGTTTCGTTCCATTGTGGTACATACTTCATAAAAACCGAGTTTCTTGTAAAGCTGCTTCGCCCGGTTGCCCGCAAACACATTTAACTGCACTTTACGGTAGCCTTTTGCTTTCAATCGCCGGAAAGCTTCCTTGCATAGCTTTTCTGCCACTCCCCGGCTGCGGTACGGCGGAAGCACATAGAGCTCTTGGATAAACCCTGCTGCTTCATCGATATAAAAATCACGCATCTCTCCTATAGCAATCCACCCTTGAATGACGGGTCCTTCCACATAAAGAAGATAATATCCGCCTCCTTGCAAAAATGAAGCCGCCAGCTGAAAAGCCTTTTCTAAGCTCGGCTGTACATATCCTACTGACGCTTCCTTCCATACATGCAAGGAATGCTGCAAAATTCTTTGCGTCTCTGCAAATGTGGCTTTTCTAATGGCCATTTGTCCTCGTCACTCCCCTGTGAACCAACCAGCCGGTTATTTCGGCTTCTCTTTAAACAGCTGGGCTATGAGCTTGTTACCTGTTGATAAATTTAGCAATCATCGGGCTTACCTGGCCATATATGCTGTTCAATTGCCGGGCCGTAGCGGTAATCTTCCCTATATCATAATTGCCTTCCTGATCCCGGAAATAAGATAACAAACCGGCATTTTGCGGATAGGACTGCCCCCGTGCCGGCCGGCGTCCCCGAACAGGCGGATAAGGTCCGCGAGGTTGTCTCGGTCCGAAAAGCATAAGCACTGCACCTCCTTTGTACGCCTTATTCCATCCTATTCATTTCGTCCAATTCGGAAAGGGTGCGTACCCCAGATTGAGAAAATTTAAGACATTGAGCCTCTTCACAAAAAACAGGCTGCCGCAATGGCAGGCCCAGCTTTAGGTTTGACCTCTTCGTGATAGCAAGGATGGTCGGCTTTTTCCGCGCATGCCTGCCAAACAGGGAGGGTCATCACTTGTTGATACTTATACATTGTACTCTTCCAATCGACCCCATTGTACGGATACCCTGATTTTGGACCACTCCATTGCTTTGAATGGAAGGCGCGCAGACTCCGGC
>NZ_BCVF01000089.1 GCF_001591605.1 Bacillus badius NBRC 15713
GGTCGCATTATTAAGTTAATCATTCTTATAAGTTAACTAGGATTATTTCACTATCTTTCTAGACTGTCAATAGATTTTTTATAAAAAAGTGTGAAAAATGAAATAACTTTGAAACGACGGGCAAACGCCAGCTTGTTGGACAGCCTAAACAACCGCTTTATGAAGTCGTTACAATTCCCCATTGGTCGATCGCTCTCTTTAAGGGTTCAGACATTTCAGCCGCTTCCGGCAAAGAAATATTTCTCACACCGGCATGAATAGCTGCCCGGAAAGCCTGCGCACCGTTGATCGGTCCGTCCGGATGCCCAAACACCCCGCCTCCTGCGTTGATCACCAAACTTTCGCTGCCAAAATCCTTCAACAGCTGCGGCACCATTCCTGGATGGATCCCTGCTGAAGGCACAGAAAAGGCTTGCTGAAAATAACTTTCTTCTGTTAGTGCGCGGCCAATCGCCAAGGCATCCGCCGATGGGATAGCTACATTGCCATATGGGCTTGGAAACAGCGAAAAGTCCCCGCCTGTCATGCGTGTCAGTTTTCCCACTAGCAACGAATAAGAATAGCCGCCCGGCTGTCCAGCCAGTACACCCGATAAAGCCGAATGGGCCATAATCGGCAAGCGAATATTGTCATTCTCGCGCAGCGCTTGCAGCGTATCCAAGCCATAGGCGTGAACGTTGAATAATAAAGCATTCGCGCCAAGCTCTTGCGCCCGTTCGGCCTTCGCATGCAGCTCGTTTGATCTCCCGGATACATTCACTGCATATAAAGCCTTTTGCCCTGTATGTTCATAATGGCGTCTAATAATATCTTTGGCCGCGATGATTCTCTTCTCAAAAGGTGTCAGCTCGTTTTCAAAAAGAATTTCGTCATCCTTGATTAAATCAATGCCCCCTGCCAGCAAATCCTCCAACTGAGCAGAGAAAAAGGACAAGTCCCTTCCTATCACACCCTTAAAAATAGCCATCAGCAACGGACGGTCATAAAGACTCAACTGCTCCCTCACACCTTCCACGCCAAAGCGCGGACCGGGAAATTGCTGAAGCAGTTCCTCATCAAAGGTTAAATCAATCAGCTCATGACCTTCGAAAAAAGAAAGCTTCCCATAAACGGTCGTTAAGATTGCGGGAAGATCCGCAGAAAAATTGGCGGATGGATAATGGATTTTTACCGTATCCTTCTTTTCACCCTTTTCTACCGATACAACCTCTCCTTTATTTTTCTGCAGCTGCTGCCGCTCAAGATGCGGGATATCTGTCCAAGAACCGACGGTGAGGCCCAAAGCATATTGCTCCGCTCTCTTTTCCTGATCGGGATGTGCCGGAAACAGATAAGTCGCTGTTACTCCCATAAAATGTCCTCCTCTGCCATTTGGTCAGTCTCCATCTGCCTTTCGCCTATTTGCACAGACTGCCGTTAAAGCTGTACGGGCGCTGCTCTTTTAGTAAACCGGCACCCAGCCCTCTTCAGTGACAAAAATCCGGACAGCGACCACTTTGCGGTCATCAGACAATGTAAAATAATGACGGACGCTTTCTGGAACCGAAATAAGATCCCCAGGGTTCAGGTGTACCTCAAAAAACTGGCCGTCCTTGCCTTGAATGACGAAGACGCCATGGCCGCTTGCAATAAAGCGCACTTCATCATCTGTATGGTGATGCTCACGCTGGAAGTTTGTTAATAGCTCCTCTAAATTAGGCGTGTGATCGGCTAATGAAATCACATCCCATGCTTGATAGCCTCGCCTCTCAGCAATATCTTTAATTTCTGCTTCAAAAGCGGTTAAAATTTCCTTTTTTTCCTCATCGCTTAACACATACTTCCCTTGTAAGTGAACAGGAAGTTTTGAAATGTCCCAATGCTCATAAATAACGTCCTGCTGCTGCAAAAATGAAACGACCTCTTTCTGGTTATCAATGATTTCGTTAGTTTCTTGGATTTTAATTGTTGTCATGACGAACCTCCTTGAATTATTAGCAATATTCGGAATTGTTATCTTATATTCTGCTTCAGTTTTTCCAAACGATCGATACAATCATAAAACGTATCAAACGGCTGAAAAGGGATCGACAGTTCTGTGCACTTTTCAGATAAATAATCTCTGGCCATCACCGAATCAGCTATTTTTGCTGCTTGCAAATCGGTAACGGAATCACCGATTACAACCGTATGCTCTCCTTGGCTGGCGATACGGCGGATAAGGGCTGGTTTACAGCAGCCGCAGTTTTGGCTCGGGCATGCTTGATCGCAGCCATGCGGCCAAAGAATGCGAATATGTTCTCCGCTGAAATCCGCTTCGTTGCAATATACTCCCGAAATGGAGTGAAAGGGCTCAAGCAACGGCTTCACAAAAAAGTCAATGCCGCCGCTGACAATATAAAGAGGAATCTCTTGCTTTTCTGTGTAGCGTACAAACTCTCCGAATCCTTCTCTCACTTCCGCTGTTTCTAAAACAAAATCAACCATTTCCTGGCGGAGAGAAGAAGGCAGGAGAGCAAACATATTTCCAACGCCTTCCTGAATGCTGACCGATTGGGAAAGCACCCCTTCTTTCCACTTCTCCCACTCGGGCGGAGCAAACTTCTTCATAATGCTAATGATATTATCTTTCTTCGTCACTGTACCATCAAAGTCGCAAAAGATGACGGGCTTTCTCAAGGTGGCATCACTTCTTTCTTTTTACTATATAGCTGGAACTTTCTGCTAGAGAGAAAATAAAAAAACCTCTTCACAAA
>NZ_BCVF01000090.1 GCF_001591605.1 Bacillus badius NBRC 15713
TTAATGTAGCGAAAAGTCGGGAGCGTTCCTGGCTTTTTTCTTTTTAAATTTCCACTTCCACCTTTAGTTTCATCGGCATTTCTCTGGCAATCCGAACACTTCTGCACCCTTTCTCTACCACTTCTTTTACTCTTTCTTTCGCCTCATCTAAATGTTCAAACTCTTCAACTTTATGACCGGCACCAAACATATTTGGAATAAACACTAAATACATATCAATTCGCTCCTTTTCTAAAGTTATTAGCATTTGGGCATGTAGCAAAATGAGAAGTAAATCCGCTCACTACCTGTCCCTCTAACGTAACGATTGTTTGCCTTTGCATATCAAGCGGCATTGCTTTTCCGGAAGGAGTCTTGATCCATTGAACTTCTGCACCGCAACCCTTACATTTACTCATTTAAATACCTCCTCACTGGTTGCCAAATATCAAGAAAATTGTATTTTAGTTGCAGAGACATACCACTCTTCTTTAACGAACTGATCGTTCATTAAATAGCCTCTAAAAACCCTGCTAATAAACTTGTTGACTTCATCAGTCCGTCTCTTTCTGATCGATAAATTACTTCATACCAGATGCCATTACGGTCCAACCTAATGCTCTCCACATAACCTTTAAGAGAATAGCCGCCGTTTATTTTTTCAAATTCTTTCTTTAGTTGGACTTGTTGATCTGCTTTGAATACAATCAATTCATGATTTTGAACACTGATTGATTTTTCTTTCTCGGATAGCTTCAAAATCAGTTTCCTCCTTCGCGTTTTTACGAATTACGCATTAATCTTCTAAGGAATACTCAACCTTCAATGGCATATTTATAAGTGTTTTCCAAAGCTTATCGTTTACGTAAATATCAAATTGATAATCAATGCTTTCAGGAAATTCTAATGAAGTATCCTTAATTTCAGTGATGATTTTCCCGCTTTTAAACTCTATTTCTTGACCAACTGCCCAACTCTCTCCATCCATATGTCTTGCTGACTCCAATTTAATTATTTTCGGCATTTTTTCACTCCTTCGCATTTTAAAATTCACTACAAGCAAAAACGTTTGGTGTTGTACAATATTTTCTTAGATGGTTTCTTATTGAATTTTCTTCTGGAGTCTTGCCGTCAGGATAATATGTGAAATTCTCATCCATGTCCATTTCACGAATCCAATCATCCTCGCTGCCATATCCTTGATTTACCTCCTCGAATATTTCGCTTCCAAAATGTGTTTTATAGACATTTTTCGCTTTGTCTTTATCTTCAGCACAAATATAGTAAATACAACCTTCTTCTTCTCCAAAGGCAAACATCTTTAGTTCCATCCCTTTTCCTCCTTCACATTTTTTAGAGCTGCAAATTATTTTTTATCCATACAATAAGCTACAAATTTCCCCCACAGCATGACTGCTAAGCTGCAAGGTATTGCTATCAATAAAACAAACGGAATTAACCATATCCAGTCATACCATTTGATTTTGTAAGGTAAGAAATGCATAACCCTCACTCCTTCACTTCACTCTGAAACGAGTCATCATCAATGCCGCAACCAGCACAGTGATATGGCTCTAAAAAATCCCGATCATTATATGTCAATTCATATTCAATTCCGCAACTATGGCAGAGACAAACTAACGTTTTCATCAAATCACTCCTTCGCATTTTCAACGAACTGTTCATTTTCCCTCTGCTTTTCTATTTCTCAACTTTGTATTGAGTAGAATTTTTTCTTTAAGGCTGCAAGTACATTCATTAGCTGGAAACTCTATTTTTCTGCATAACTTACAATAGATAATAGTCACAGAAGGCTTCTCTCTCATATGAATCTCCTTGTATACAGTTTGTGTCTACTCCTCAACAGCTTCCATCAAGAAACCACAATGAGGACATGCCTTCATGGGAACGATGCCCGCCAGTATTTCTGACTTATCGCAATCGATGCAGCGGTATTCAATCACTTCGCTTCCTCCTCTTCTTTACCGAAGCAACCACTTTAAAGTTTGAATAATGCCTAAGAGTGTAACGAATAACATGCAATAAAGAGCATAGAGGGCAAAGCCGCCGGATAAAGTTATTTCAAACTCTTTTATGACCTTAAATAATTTCACTTGTCATTCTCCCTTTATCTGCTTCCTTCATTTGCTTCATTGCCCATTGTTCAAACTCTGCCCGCTTACGTTTTGCTAGGTACTCTTTCTTGCGCCGTTCTATTTCTTCTGGCGGCGGCTTCGGGTTGGTCTTGCTGCTTAAGTCCAGCCATTGTTCCATATACTGCTTCCTTGTTAATTCGCTCATTTGCTCCCCTCCAATGCTTCATTTGTGAGCGATCGAAACCATTCCCGATCATTTGTATCTAAGGCCATGTTGATATGCAGCTGCTTCAATTCTGCTAAGTCCTCTGCTGATAAATTGTTAGATTTCCAAGCTTCCTTTTCCATTGTCGAGCCCTCCCTTATTTTCAGAGACTATTTATCAAAACAACGACATCTGTTCAAAATTAGCCGACTCTTCTTCAATAAGCTCCATTTCAAAGGACTCCTCCATAGGGGCTGATTCAACCGGTTAATAGTCCGTAAACCAATGAGCTGGAAAACAACCA
>NZ_BCVF01000091.1 GCF_001591605.1 Bacillus badius NBRC 15713
GTAGACGTCAAGTCGATTTTTACACTTTTTGCTCGTTTTCTTTTTACACTTCTGCTGAAAAAATGCTTTTCCGATTTTTCATCCGGTGACTTTCCTCATCTTCTGCACCATGTATAACTTCCACACGATGAAGTAAGCGATCTAAAATAGCTGTGGTGATGCCTTGATCTCCAATTAAATTACCCCATTCATCTGGACTTTTATTTGAAGTCAGGATAATCGAACTTCGTTCGTATAAATGATTAATCAAATGAAAAAATAAGTTTGCTTCTCTCTGATCCATCGCCATGTACATTAAATCATCGATAATCACGAGATCGGCATTTCTCATCCGTTTGAGCTGAACTTTGGATTTATTCAGATATTCTTCTGTCTTTAAAAGCTGCACAAGCTCGCCCATTGTAGCGAAGTAAACATTGAATCCTCTGTATACGGCTTCGAGTCCCAGTCCAATTGCGATATACGTTTTCCCAATGCCAGGAGGACCTAGAAGAATTAAATTGTACTGTTGCTCTAGCCAACTTAATTCTCTGAGTTGAGTAAGCTGGCGGGCCGTCAGAACGTTTTGACCTTTCAGTTCGAACTCATCTAACGACTTCACGAAAGGGAAGCGGGCCCATTTCATTCTTTTTTCAAGGCTTTTCGCTTCACGTTTTGCTAATTCATATCGTGTTATAGATGCTAAGAATTCTAAGTAGGTCCATGATGCTTTTTCCGCTTCGCGAAGAAGCTGTGGCAGCTCCTCCGCAGTCTCTGATAAGCGTAACTGACGAAATTGATCTTGTAATTCATGCACAGTCTTGTTCATCATGCCCGACCTCCTAAAATACTGGTATACGCATTTAAAGAACGGGTGGAAGCCTTAATATGAGAATATTTTGGCGAATTATTATAAAAGGATTGTAGTCCTTTCATCGCTTCATCATGCAATGTATCAAGGTGATGAGCGATATCACGAAAATCATTCGCATTGTACAGTTTCTCTGTCATGCATTTAGTCAACACGGTATCAATTAATGCTGGATACTGTTGAATCACCTTATGGATGATCGCAAACTGGTCTCGACGATACCTCGGGTATCTTTGGCTGATCTCATCAAAATAAGCAGCTGCCTGTGTGGGATCTTCAAAGTAAGAGATTAGACGTTGCTTAAGTTCTTCAATCCCTTTCGAACGATCACGGGTATGATGGCGGTTTTGAATAAGTTTTCCTTTTTCTGAGCTAATCATGTGTTCGGCAATGATTTCACCATTTGCTTCTCTCCGTATCACGAGTGTTTGTTGCTCGTCGCCTATCACTTCAACCCATACAAGATTTTCAGTCATTGTTTGATAAGTCCCAAGTGGGACGGAATAACGGTTTGACTTATAACGGATCGTGTTGTCCTTACTTACACTTCTTGTTATACTTTGGTTGTTGGTACTTTCATATGAAAGTAACGAAGAGACTGGCTGTAAGTGTTGCTTTTCGAGGAGAAACACTTCTGCTGGTCTTTTTTTTGTTGTTTGGTGAACCTGATGGTTCCCAGTACGTTGAAGCCACTGTAATGCTCGATCATTCCAATCTTCTATGTTGCTAAACACCCGACTGTCTGCGAAATTGCCTTTTATGTATTTCACTACATTTTCAATCATCCCTTTAGATTCTGGATCGGCTCTTCTGCACAAGTAGATGTTAAATTTACGTTCATTCACATAACTTTGAAACTCAGCTGTTAAAAGCAGCTGTCCTGCATTTTCACTCACTGTGATTAAATGATCCTGATCATAAACGATTTCTTCTGTTCGTCCTCCGTAAAACTGGAATGCATTTTCATGACATCGAATCGCATCTCTTGTGGTAAATGGACGTGCCTGCCATTCCATATATTTATGCCTGGAATGAGCGAGTACAAAGGCCATAAAGTACAGTTTGATTTCTTTGTTGTCAATTGTCTTCTGTTTTGTTTCGCCCCAGTCTACTTGAAGCTGTTTGCCCATTGGTTGTTCAGGAACTGCTTCATATTGACGGACAATAACCTTTTTTTCAATCTGATAGAATTCACGAATGTCTTTCACATAAGATCTTACGGTACTTCCACCGACCAATAGGTCGGGATATCTCTCCAAAAGCCAATCATGAATTTGCGCACTGCTCAGATGAGGATACTCTTCTAGCCAGGCAAGTATCCAGTCTTTATAGTGATCTAGTTTTTTCTTCCTCCCCAAGAGTTGTTCGGTGTAAGCTCTCGCTTCATCAAATGTCATGTCTAAATATTTATAGACAGTTGGCCTTGAGATCTTAAGCTCCTTAGCGATTTGTGCTACTTTAAATTTTCTTTTACGCAGTTCATGGATCTTTACATATAACACTAACTTCTCCTCCAAAACCCTAACCTCCAGTAAAATAACGTTTACATCTATTTTACTGAAGTAATAGGTTGATAGAGCAAAAGTGTAAAATCCTATCAAGCGAAAACTGTAAATTTTATTCTAGCGTTTAC
>NZ_BCVF01000092.1 GCF_001591605.1 Bacillus badius NBRC 15713
GAGAGCGGCTGTATAGCCTAGCAGAAGAGCATGGTGTGAAGGTGATGGTGTTGAGTAGGTATGATTTAAAGACGGTTTAAGCCGTCTTTTTTCTTATTAATATGGACAAGTCCTTTCCTCATAGATTGATTTGAGGTGATATAATGTGAAGGTAACTGTTCATATTGGTCCAGAATTCGAAAAGCGGCGAGAGATTTGCTACGACTTGATTGTGGAATTTTTAAGGAAGGAGTTAGAAAATGAAGGCAATTTATGTTCGCGTCTCGACAGAGGAACAGAGCGTGAAGGGGTACAGCGTCAGGAATCAGATTGACGAGTGTATCACCAAAGCTGGCACATCTGATGTTTTGCGCTATATAGATGAAGGAATAAGTGGAGAATTGATGGAACGCCCTGGTCTTTCTCGGTTGCGTGAAGATGTAAAAAGCGGCATCGTGGATAAGATTTATTGTTACGATCCAGACAGGCTATCCAGAAAGCTAATGAATCAATTGATATTAGATGATGAATTAAGAAAAGCCGGGGCGGAATTAATCTTTGTAAATGGTGAATACGCGCGTTCTCCGGAAGGAAAGTTGTTCTTTTCCATGCGGGGCGCCATTTCAGAGTTTGAGAAAGAGAAGATCAAACAACGGATGAAGTCAGGCAAGATTCGGAAAGTGAAAGAAGGCAAGGTGCTGGGAAACTATGGCTTGTATGGATATGACTATGATAGAGACAAGAAAACATATGTCATTAATGAAGAACAAGCAAAGGTTGTTAAAATGATCTTTGATTACTTTACTGATCCGGCCAGCCCGTTCAAAGGCATTAACGGGATCGCCAAGCACTTAACAGACATGGGGGTCCCTACTGCAAAGAATAAAGGGGTGTGGCATCGCCAAGTGGTGCGACAAATTCTTCTCAATGAATCTTACACAGGTAATCACCCGCAAAACAAACATGACACAGAGGGCGATTATGTGCGTGTGCAGTCAGGAGAAAAGCGAGAACAAACACTCCGACCGAAAGAAGAGTGGATCTATGTAAAAATCCCGCCGATTATCAGCGAAGAACAATACTCGGCTGCGCAAAACCTAATCAAACAATCCCGGCGCCGTTCGGCTAAAGAATCACAGCATAAATATTTGTTATCTGGATTGATACGGTGTGCGGATTGTGGAAATACAATGACAGGCATGATGCGTTCGTGGTGGGGCAAAAAGATTCCAATGTACTCCGATCAGAAAAACTACAGCGGAGCTAAACATCCGGGCTGCGGGAACTTCATGAGAACAGAAGAATTAGACAAGTATGTTTGGGAAAAGGTGTTGTTCTTTTTAAATCACCCAGAGAAAATTTTGGAGCGCACTAAAAACGCCAGTCCGAAAGCCAAGAAATATCAGCAGCAAGAACTGGAGCATTTAGAAAAAGAATTAGAGAAAATAAAAAAAGGCAGAAAGAATTTAATATCCTTAGCTGCCATGTCGGAAGGAACCGATCTTATTGAAATCAAAGAACAATTAACTGATTTGAAAATGAAGGAAGAATCCTTACAAGAACAGTATAACCGATTAAATAAGGAAATAAAACAAGAAGAACGAGGTAACGACTCGATAGAGCATTTTAAACGAGTCATAAAAATGTATATCACGAATGAAGATAGAGAGTTTGATTTTGAATCAAAACAAACACTAATACGAACAATCGTAAAACAGATTTATGTGAGCAAAGAGAATGACAATATAGATATAGAAATATTTTAAGGGGCGTCTAAGCGCCCCTATTGACATTGATATTTCATTTTCAATACATCGTGCAGCGTATGTAGCCAGTTTTGTGCCTTTTCCTCCCGAATAGCTTTCAATGCCTTTAATTAAACCGATGGTTCCAATAGAGATCAAGTCCTCAGAATCCTCGCCGGTATTTTCAAACTTTTTAACAATGTGCGCCACGAGCCGAAGATTGTGCTCGATCAACTTGTTGCGGGCCTCTGCATCCCCTTTCGCCATTTGCTCCAAGTACATTTGTTCTTCTTTAGGAGATAAAGGCTGAGGGAAGGCGTTGTTTTTTACGTAAGATACGAAAAATAGTAATTCTTTTACTGCGTAGGACAAAGCAGCAAGAATGCCGAGCATTGAACCTCCTCCTTTAATAAATCTGGTATTGTCCTAAGTGTATGAGGAAGGAGCGGCTGATTTGCCTGTCCCTTTGATATTTCCAGAGAAAAACGGGAGGAGCGGGTCGGCTCTTACATGAAATGGGGATAAAAAACCGGAGAACCCCGGTTGCAGACTGCAACTGAAGTCAACGAAAATGAAAGTTGTCCGCTGTCCTTTTTAGCTTGTGTGTGAATGGGTCCAGTTTCTTTCCA
>NZ_BCVF01000093.1 GCF_001591605.1 Bacillus badius NBRC 15713
TTCCCCTCATGGTAAATCGACTTTCGCGGCATAAACCGTTCACTGGTTTATCAATGACCAAATAAACCGTTGTCTGCTTCTTCTCTTTTCCGGCGAGGTAATCCAGGGATATTTCTTCTCGTAAACTTCGATGTCACTTTCTAAAAATAAGGCAGTTCGACCGTTCGCCACATACTGAACCGGTGGAGGGAAATCATTCTCCATTTTCTTTTCGTGAATGCTTTGTCTTGGCATTTGCCATCTTGTCGTTAAATCTGCAATCGTTAATAAATTTGGAATCTGATTCATGATTTTTACCACTCCTTTATTTCTTACTTTCAAAAACCGGTTTTTTGTTCGTATTGCAAACGTATTGTTTTTCGCTTTTTCATGGGGACACGAAAAAAATAGGCTCTGCCTATTTCCTCACAAACTGTGGGGACATTTTTTCCTTATGCTCTTGCTCACTCCGAAAAAATACGGAGTGCCCACTTACGCACCTTCAAAAAGTTGCAGTGGGTTTCACTCCGTTTCGGAGAGAGTGCCCATCTATACACTGACACTTGTCAGTGAATATTACTGGGGTCGCCCTGCGACGAAATAACGCTTGCAGCGTTGGACCCGCAGGGGCTAAAAAAAAGCAGGGATACCTCCCTGCCGCACACATTGACAAGTGTCAATGTATAAGTGCGCCCTTCTTCACTTTCGTTCATTGGGTATTAAGAAAGCAGGGAAATAGAACCCTGCTACTTTTCTTCGAGGAATAGGTCATCAACTGCACCGCATTCTTCACATTCACACCATACAAACGCAATTGTTTTACCTTCATTTTTTTGTCTATTAACCCGATATATTTTCATTTTTTCGTTATAGCATTGCCAACATGTATTCTCTAAGACCATGCCTTTTTTATACCGCACATTAATCACCTTGAATTACATAATTTTTCAGTCCAATATGCCATCTTGCTATTACATCAAAAGCTCCATTTGCCACTTCATCATCTTCAGAAATTTTAACAAGATCCCCGTCCTCAGCATCTCCTAGATTCAATTCCTTATGAATTTCCTTCAGCAATCCACCGTACCCAATCAGCCTTTTATAAGCAAGAGCATCGTCTAACGCTAAAACTGTTTCCACGTTTTCATCTGTTACCTTATTCCCTTTAATGACGTCTGTATCTTTTACTGGATATTTTGATACTTCCAAAATTGCATTTTGTTCTTTCATAGCTTTTTTTAAGTCTTTTTCATAGGTTTCTAATTCATCTAATTTTTCTTTTGGTTTTACTTTTTGGATATGTACAATCGGTGTGTAATCTAGCTTCATAGCCTTTTGCCAAAGGCTTGTCCATTCTGATTGCTTTATATAAAAATCTTTATTTTTGAAGTAGCTGGCAGGAACACATAGTAGTGCGTGAAAATGCGGGTGATATGTTCCGTAATTTGGATTTTCATCACCAACAGATAATCCCTGTCGTTTATAATAGCTAGGGTTCTTTTTATAGCGTTCTTCTGTAATATGAGTATCTCGGTCTCTCGTAACCTCCAAAGCCCTAAAAAAGCCCCTCACAGACGTTTTAAACGCTTTGTACTTCGTTAGCCTTCTGAAAGCTTCAAACATAGCTGAAATCGTCTCAGGAAGGCTCTCAGCGTCTGTATTCTTGACGGTGAGGGTTAGGAATAGCCAACGGACGTTTTCACGCTCATTAACCGTCTCAACGATTCGTTTATTGTGATAAGCAATTTTTAATGACCTTCTCCAGTTGCACATAGGGCATAACCTCACTTTACAAAACCATGCTTGATACAGTTTTAACGCTTCCCCAGTATGCTTAAACACAAGTTGAGTCGCACAATCCTTCATCCGTTCAGCTTTGCTATGTAATCCTGCTTTTTCAAAATGCTCGGCTGTCAATATTGACCGACGTTTCTTACCTTTCCAATCTCTCTCTTTGCCCGATTTTGTTTTGTCCTCCAATATTTTAGGAGTTGATTTGTCGGACGTTTCAATGTTATTATTTTTGTACATGATAAAAGTAAATACCCCTTTCTGATACGTCAGAAGGGATAAAAAAAACCCCCTCTGTAATTGGTTTAAGATTCGACACCTTAACCTTAGCATAGGGGTTTTTTTCTGTCCACCTAAAAAAACTGGCTTAAAGCCAGTCGTATCAAGGCTTCAAGCCTATTTTTCCAAAGTACATTGTTTCTATATGTATCAAGATAAGAAAAAACCCGATTTCGACCGCAGTTTTAGTGGTCAAAATCGGGTTTTTTCTCGTGCTGCCGTTCTCTATTTATTCCACGGTTCGATTGACCACGAGCCTCC
>NZ_BCVF01000094.1 GCF_001591605.1 Bacillus badius NBRC 15713
GATTTGAATAGTCATGAGCTGAAGGCCAACGAGGAACAAATGGATAAGTCTTTGGCGAGGATGTATTGAATAAATGAAAACTCCCACTGCAGAAACATGCAGTGGGAGTTTTGCTTTGTTTGCCTGGTATCCCTTCCAGTGCAAACAGATGAAGGATTTTTCAAATGTGGATTTGAAATAAAGTTTGATCATTTGAAATAAATTCCGATAATTTATAAAAAAGTTCGATACAACGTTGATATATTAACGTTGTATAAAATCATGCATAAATGATCAAAAACGAACAGACGCCAAATCTTTTAACTGCAGGAGTTTGACGTTTATAGTTCTAAAGCATTTAGATAAGAGTTATTTATTTACATACATACTGTATGTATGTTAAAGTTAACTAAACTTAAAATAAGGAGCTGGTTATGTTGGTTAATGGTTTTTATCCAGTTATTTTAACTGAAAAACTAGAGGAGTCTTCCAATTTTTATGAAACAAACTTTGGGTTTGAGCCTGTTTTCAAATCAGATTGGTATGTGAGTTTAAAAATGAATGAAAGTTCTGTTCCTTACGAATTAGCAATAATTTCCAGTACTCATAAGACGATTCCTTCAAATTATCGCAAAGTAGTACAGGGATTGATTCTCAACTTTGAGGTTGACAATGTCGATGACGAGTATGAAAGATTAATTCATAGTGAAAAATTGCCTATCATCCAGGATATTAAAGATGAAGATTTTGGTCAAAGACATTTCATCACAAGTGATCCGAATGGCATTTTAATTGATGTAATTCAAATCATACCTCCTAATGAGAGTTATCGTTCTCAATTTAATGAGAAAATATGGTCTGAAAAGTAATTTCTAATTCCAACACAGCAAGTATAAAAACAGCTCACGATTTAAGGTGGCATAATAATATGAGAAAAAATAAAATGGAAACCGATGCAACAGTTCAAAAGTTACTTTCAACTGCAAGAAAACATTTTACAGAAAAAGGATATGCTAACACAGCTTTAGAAGATATCGTTACAGAGGCAAATTTGACCAGAGGTGCGCTCTATCATCATTTTAAACATAAAAAGGGACTATTTTTACACACTTTTGAACTCGTACAAAAAGAAATTGGAGAACGGGTTGAAAAAGAGGCTTTAAAAAGTGAAGATCCATGGCAACAATTACTACTTGGCTGTCAAGCCTTTTTATCAGCTGCAGTTGAAGAACAAAACCTGCAAATCCTTCTAATTGACGGTCCAGCAGTCTTAGGCTGGGATGTCTTTAGATTAATTGATGAACAAAACTCAATGAGACATTTACGAGAGCAATTACAAGATATGAAAAATCAAGGATATTTAAAACCGTTATCTGTGGATGCTATTACCCACTGTCTGTCGGGAGCAATGAATGAAGCAGCCCTTTGGATAGCAGATAATACAGATAAGGAAAACTCCTTAGCAGACACAATTGCTACGATCACGAATCTATTGGAAGGGCTAAAAAATTAAGCAAAACAGTAATAAATCTAGTTCATTTCTACTTTTCATTTGGATTCAAATCACATTTTCAGAAGACAGCCATTCTAAAATTGCTATTGACCTTACAGTAAATAATATAATTCTATATAAACTCTTCATTCCTACTTCTAGTTCATCATGCCACAATGGTTTATTTCGTAGACCTCTAACAATATGCAATATAAGATTAGCTTATTCAAGAAAAGGGCGCGATTGTGGAGGATTACAGGCAGAAAAGGATCGAACTTTTTTATAAGAATTGTATAGTGCTTCACAAAGAGCGAACCCGTTTTGATCAATCTTTTTCTCAAAATGGGTTCTTTTTATTTTCCATAGAATGAGGTATTACAGGATACCTTTTGATCAAACTTTATCTCAAACCTACATTTCAAACTGCTCTTATGATTATAGATAATTTTAGTAATCTTTATTGCGCTAAAGCATCCGTTTGTTTAATAAGCGTTAATTTTATTCCCATCTTAAAAAAGCCCAAAATTGCAACATGTCCATTTTTAAAGGGTATGTATGATTTAAATATTCCTCTTTAACAACCTTAATAGTGGGGAAATTAGCTACTACCTCCGTACAGGCAATGCTTAATATTTCTTTTTCTTCCTCAGTTGGTTCCCCGTCAAAATAACCTTTCCAGTACAGCGTTTCATTTTCTAATGATACTGTCAGCCCTGTTAGTTTAAGAAGAAAATCATAAAAAA
>NZ_BCVF01000095.1 GCF_001591605.1 Bacillus badius NBRC 15713
TGGAAAGCAACAGAACCCTTTCACAAGCAAACTAAAAAAGACTGTAAACAAACTTCCATTTTCATTGGGTTTGTCTACAGTCTGAAATTGTCCTCATTGGGTCGATTTTTTCTTTTTCTTTTTCTTCGTGCAGCCGCAGGATTTCTTCTTGGGCTTTTCGTGCCCATTATTCTGATGGAGGGATCCACTCATTTATTTATCACTCCTTTGTATCCCTATCACATTATTATATGATTTCCTGCTTAAATGAGTTAGTCCGTTTCCCCAATCAACCGCTGGACAAGTGACTCAATTAGTGCCCCGCCGCCAGCGACCGCAAGAATAAGCAGGAAGAAACCGCCAATGCGCGGCAAGAACAAATCCGTTAAGCAGCAAAAGGCGGAAACCCATACTCCCGTGCACCAATAGCAGCTCAGCATGCGGCCGATCCATCCCTTCAAGCCCTGCCGTTTCGGTACTATATATACTTCTGTCTTTCCTGCTTCTGTTTTCTCCTTCACCTCTGTAAAAAAAGGAGCGCGAACACTTTCCATAATGTCATCAAATACGAGCAGTCTCGTCAGCCGGAATGAGGCCAGGAAAAGAACAACTAAGTCAATTATTGTAATAGCCATCGTCCATCCTCTCTCTTGAATAACCAATTTAAGAGCAACTCAGCAATTCTATATATTTATTCAACGCTTTCTTTTGTAATAAAGTTTTTCAGAGATAAATTTTCCTGATAAAAGCGGCAATTGTCCGTACCCATTTAATGAAAACCCCATATGTTAGTAATGTAAGAAATAACTCAAAGAAAGGAGCTTACCAATGAGCTGTAAAGGCAACGATAGACATTCTAGTTGCGTTTGTGAAGTACTGCGGGCGATTAAAGATCTTCAGGATGCAGCCGACCGCGATGATTGCCGCGGCTGTAAAGACTGCTTGGCAGAGCCGCTTGGAGATTTAGCAGGAGTGCGTGATACCGCTGATACGCGTGTATTCACTTTGACATTGAAAGATGGTTCCCCGTTCTTTGCTTTCTTTAAACCAGAACATTCCCACCACGACCACTGTGACGCTTGCGTCTCTATTTTCTTCCGCGTAGAAGAGGTGTTTGACAATTGTTGTGCCCGCCTTCGCGCCTTAAGACCGATAAAAGACGGCAGAGTTGTCAACCTTGCTGACGGATATGGCATTGATCTTTGCAAAGTATGTGAGGTCGAAACTTTTGAGAAGACATTCAGCTGTATCACTGTTGACTTAAATTGCTTCTGTGCTGTTCAATGTATTAAAGATATCGATTTAGATATTTGCGATTAATAAAGAGAAAAGCAGCGGTTTCTTGCCGTTGCTTTTTTTTATTTATCGGCCGGTCTCAAAAGCCGCTGCGCTTTCTTGATGAACCCCCTGCCGCCTGAATAGTACCCGCTTTAGAGCGGACCGAGCAGGTGAATATGCTGGAGTTCCTTCCGGTCAATTGTGACATTCTCCCCCTTTAATGACTTAACTTCAATATTGTTGGGCGTGACTTCACTTAGCATTCCTTTATGTGAAATTTTCCCGCAATCAAAAATACAAGGAATAGAAGTAAATTGTGTCATTAAGTGCTGGAGTTTCTCATCCATCTCCATATCATTGAAACGCTTGACTGGGCGCATGCCGCTCCATACAGGCTGCTCCTCCGCTTCACTTTTTTCTTGCACAGGCGGTTCACTGGCTATTGGGATTGGAACTTGCTTTCGCTCTTTTCTCTTTTTAGGCGGCGTTTCGGCCATCATTGGCTTTTCCTTTTTGACCGCCTGATGAATGGCCTTTTCCTCTATCTTCTCTTCTTGTTTTTCCTCGGCTTGCACCTCTCTCTTCTGCTCAGAGCGATCCTTTGCATGGTAAGTGCTTTGCATGACCGGCTCTGGAAAAACAAATTTAGGCTGATGAATATACATAAGCGGCTCGCGCTTTTCTTTATTTTTTTCCATGCTTACACCTCCTGACAGGCTTTCTCTTCATTTATATGCCTGTTCTTTCCCTTTCATGAAAAAAAGAAAAGAGATTCGGAAGGCGCGCAGACTCCGGC
>NZ_BCVF01000096.1 GCF_001591605.1 Bacillus badius NBRC 15713
TCCCTCTATAAATATTGATTTATCAACGATTTAACCCGTTGGTGGGGTGTCAAAAAAATATTTTTCAACACAATTCCTAACAGTATTTTTAAAATATGTGATTCTTTAACAGTCAGTGGGTACGCTACGCGGTCACTACTAGGAAAATATGGTAAGTAGTGTGGTGGATTTATTCGATGCACCATGGATCTCTGCGTAACTTATGATGACGTACCCTCCCATGTCTCTGGGCATCTGTGTGCCTACATTCCTTCGTTCGGTCTAGTCATAAGGCAGAGGCTAGCGAAGCTCCTTAAGGGACTCGAGGTCGAATGGATGGTATAATGCCAGCTTCTCCGTGTCATCCTGTTGTCTAGGTCTTTCAAGGGAATGTAGACGTTACATAGCCTCTGCGAGACTAGGGGTGTCTTTCATCATTCGCTGTGCGTCAAACGCTTGGTGCTTCGTGCTAATTCCATGTAACACTTTTAATAGTTTTCCGCATAAAACCACGATGGACTGTTTCTTGCGTAACGGATTTACCGTACGAGTGGTGTAGTACTCATGCAATGTTCGAAAAGCCTTGTTGTGGCGAATGATCGGTATCATGGTTCGAAACAGAAGAGCACGCAGCTTCCTTCTACCTCGTTTGGAGATCCGTTTTTGACCTTTGTGCTGACCGGAGGAGTTTTCACGTAACGTTAATCCCGCAAGTTTGATGAGTTGGCGTGGATGTTCATAGTGTGAAAAACTTCCGATTTCAGCTAACAGCTCGACAATCGTTGGATCTCCAAGACCTTGAACCGTTGAGAGCCATTCGTATTCGACCGATGTTTGGACAAGCTCCACTAAGCGCTGAGTCATGTCTTCGATTTCTTGTTCTAACTGGTGGTAACGACGGACCAGTGTGGCGATTTCATAACGGGCCATCTCACGTCCTTCTGTTACTCCAATCGAGTGAGCTGCGACTTCAATCAGACGCGTAGCTTTCGGTCTTTGGGGCGATTTGAGCCCCTCAACTTCTCGATAAAGGGATAGTACCTCATCGGGCTGTTTCTGGTGAAGATCACTCGGAAATGGCGTACATTCAAGTACGGCCAACGCCATCTTTCCGAATGACGGAAAGACCTGCGTGAATTCAGGAAAATAGCGATCTAACCAACGAATGATGCTATTTTTGACCGCCCCTAATTCGTCTGTCAACTTGCTTTTAAACGTGGATCCGACTCGAAGTTCAGCCTCCACATCTTTTAAGATTCGTGGATAACTAAAGCGTCCGTCTTTCAAGAGTCTGGCGATTACAAGTGCATCTTTACGGTCATGTTTCGTGGGAAGATTGTCATCTAACTCCTTGGAACGTTTGACGTGCATCGGATTCGCCATGACAAGTGGAATGCCTCGTTCTTCAAGAAAATAAGCTAGATTGAGCCAATAATGGCCAGTCGGTTCAATCCCAACTAGGACTTCGGTTTTTCCGTGTTCTTTCAGCGCATTTAGGATGAGTTGATAGAAAAGCTCAAATCCTTCTCGCGACTGCGAAACGGAAAATGATTTTCGGAGCACCCGGCCGCGATCATCTACAAAGCAAGCGAAATGTGTGCGCTTCGCAATGTCGATCCCGACAACGAGTGTTTGTTCCGTGACTTGATTTATTTTTTGATTTTGTTTAAAATCCATTATGGAGTCCTCCTTGGTTACAAATTAGGGGTCATTTCGTCCAGATTTGACACCCCGCATCATACCAAGAGGGCTCTTTTTGTTCAAGTCCCCGAAAATCCTTCTAACAGGAATGCTCC
>NZ_BCVF01000098.1 GCF_001591605.1 Bacillus badius NBRC 15713
AGTACCTCTCATTGTAAATCAACTTTCGCGGCATAAACCGATCACTCTGATGTATTGTTTTTGTATTGTTTTGATCATTTTTTTGTACCCAGTGAACAGTTAGGCTCTGCCTAACCCCTCACAATCTATGGGGACAGTTTCTCCTTATGCTCTTGCAGATCAATTTCACGAAGTGCCCATCTATACACCTTGAAAATTTCAGGTGAAGATGGGTTCACTCCGCGAAAAAATAATGCTTGCAGCATTGTACCCGCAGGGGCTTAAAAATCAAAAAGAGAGTAGAAAATTTCTACTCTCTTTTCTTGATCTGTTTATAAGTCATCTTGCCAACAAACTCATTGTCATGAGTAGCTTCAAAAACAGTCGCCTTATCATCAATCAATTTACTTTCAAACTCTTTTAATTCTTCTTCAGTCATTGATCTTTCTTCTGGTTTGATTAATCCCCTCGACTGGAAGAAAAGTTTCTTGTTTTTCTCTTTCGCACTTTTCCCAGTCTTGGTATCAAATCCATCTTTCAACGCCTGTATATCTTTCTCTATGTACTTCACAACATATGCACCAACGTTGTCTATATCTTCGATCGCATTAATTCGAACACCACGCTGCTCTTTTCCATTCTCCCAGACCTTCACCAACTCTTCCTGTTTGATGTACGGCAGATTGTAAAAAAGCACATGATAGTGAATTGCACCTCTAGCTTGTCTCTCTACTACACAGGTGTATTTTAGACCACTTTGCTTTTTGAAAAGTTTATAAGATAAACGTTTTATAAATTCTCTAAACTCTGCATTAGCAATCTCATGATCTAACACATTTTCTCGAAACGTTAACGTCATAAATTTTGGTTTTTCTTTGCCCCACTGTCCGATATTTGCATTGATCGTTCTTCTTAGCGTTTGAATACTCCTTGAAAGCGAACGTCTTAAATTCGCTTGATCTTTCAGGATTCTTTCTTCTTTTGACACGTTGCTATCACCTGCTTCCACCCGCTCGCTACTATGCGATTTAGCAAAACCAATAGTGATTCCTTCCTCGTAGGAATAAATTTCTGTAATACTTCCACTCACAATGACCTTATGGTATACTCTCTTCATGAGATGAGGACCCCTTTCCAAAAGTTTTAGCCGACAACTGGATAGGGGGCTTTTTTATGTCTAAAACCAATTTTTACTAACGTTGGTTTTAACTCTACTACCTTTTTACTTGAGTGTCTATATAATTAAATCAAGTAAAGAAGAAAACCAGAAAACCAAAAAAAGAGTCCTCAATCTGAGGACTCTTTTTCATAATCAACCACATCATAATTTTCATCATTCTCATACCACTCAACATCAAACCGATTATTTCTATCCAGCAATATATTCCCTTGCTGATCTACATCAAGTTTTCGAATCTGATTCTTACCCTGGAGATCCAATTCACGAAGTTCCCTTAATAACTCCTGAACTGTTTTTTCTGTTTCTCTTTTCATTTTTCTTCCCTCCAGAACGTCTTATTTTCGCCTCTGATCGTTTTTAATTCTCTTTTAATAGTTAACTAGCCAAAAATGATTAAAATGCAATACAAGCCATTTAAAGAAGAATTAAAGACATTGTTCTATTTTTGTCGTTTTTTGTTTCCTTCGCCTTGTCAGTTTGCCCGTTCACTATTTATTCCACGGTTTGATTTACAACGAGCCTCTGT
>NZ_BCVF01000099.1 GCF_001591605.1 Bacillus badius NBRC 15713
AAATTTCCCTCGCCGTCACAGCTCCGCCTTGATGGTGACGGGATTTGCCTCGTCACCGGCCTAACTGCTTGGACGCACAACCAACTGTGCGCTTGCCCTATCCTCCTGCGTCCCCCCATTGCTCAAATGGTGAAGAGGTGGTACAGGAATATCAACCTGTTGTCCATCGCCTACGCCTGTCGGCCTCGGCTTAGGTCCCGACTAACCCTGAGAGGACGAGCCTTCCTCAGGAAACCTTAGGCATTCGGTGGAAGGGATTCTCACCCTTCTTTCGCTACTCATACCGGCATTCTCACTTCTAAGCGCTCCACAAGTCCTTCCGGTCTTGCTTCACCGCCCTTAGAACGCTCTCCTACCACGGACACCATAAGGTGTCCATCCACAGCTTCGGTGATACGTTTAGCCCCGGTACATTTTCGGCGCAGAGTCACTCGACCAGTGAGCTATTACGCACTCTTTAAATGGTGGCTGCTTCTAAGCCAACATCCTGGTTGTCTAAGCAACTCCACATCCTTTTCCACTTAACGTATACTTGGGGACCTTAGCTGGTGGTCTGGGCTGTTTCCCTCTTGACTACGGATCTTATCACTCGCAGTCTGACTCCCAAGGATAAGTCTTTGGCATTCGGAGTTTGTCTGAATTCGGTAACCCGAGGGGGGCCCCTAGTCCAAACAGTGCTCTACCTCCAAGACTCTTCCCTTGAGGCTAGCCCTAAAGCTATTTCGGAGAGAACCAGCTATCTCCAGGTTCGATTGGAATTTCACCGCTACCCACACCTCATCCCCGCACTTTTCAACGTGCGTGGGTTCGGGCCTCCAGTAAGTGTTACCTTACCTTCACCCTGGACATGGGTAGATCACCTGGTTTCGGGTCTGCGACCTCATACTCATGCGCCCTATTCAGACTCGCTTTCGCTGCGGCTCCGCCTTTTCGGCTTAACCTCGCATGAAATCGCAACTCGCCGGTTCATTCTACAAAAGGCACGCCATCACCCATAAACGGGCTCTGACTACTTGTAGGCACACGGTTTCAGGTTCTCTTTCACTCCCCTTCCGGGGTGCTTTTCACCTTTCCCTCACGGTACTGGTTCACTATCGGTCACTAGGGAGTATTTAGCCTTGGGAGATGGTCCTCCCGGATTCCGACGGAATTTCACGTGTTCCGCCGTACTCAGGATCCACTCTGGAGAGAACGAAGTTTCGGCTACAGGATTGTTACCTTCTCTGATGGGCCTTTCCAGACCTCTTCACCTACTCCGTTCTTTTGTAACTCCGTATAGAGTGTCCTACAACCCCAGAAGGCAAGCCTTCTGGTTTGGGCTGTTCCCGTTTCGCTCGCCGCTACTCGGGGAATCGCGTTTGCTTTCTCTTCCTCCAGGTACTTAGATGTTTCAGTTCCCCGGGTGTGCCTTCTCCTGCTCTATGAATTCAAGCAGGGATACTGTTCCATTACGAACAGTGGGTTTCCCCATTCGGAAATCTCCGGATCAATGCTTACTTACAGCTCCCCGGAGCATATCGGAGTTAGTCCCGTCCTTCTTCGGCTCCTAGTGCCAAGGCATCCACCGTGCGCCCTTTCTAACTTAA
>NZ_BCVF01000100.1 GCF_001591605.1 Bacillus badius NBRC 15713
TTGATTCCATATAAGCATGAACCATTTACTGACTTTTCAAAACCAGAGAACAAGAAAGCATTTGAAGAAGCTCTTCAACTGGTAGAAAACTACCTTGGCCAGGATTATCCGCTTGTGATCGGCGGCGAAAAAATCACGACAGAAGACAAGATTGTTTCTTACAATCCTGCCGATAAAAAAGAAGTGATCGGACGCGTATCCAAAGCAAGCCGCGAGCACGCGGAACAAGCGATGCAAGCAGCTGTGAAAGCGTTTGACTCATGGAAAAAAGTCAAGCCGGAAATCCGTGCCGATGTCTTGTTCAAAGCAGCGGCTATTATCCGCCGCCGCAAGCATGAGTTCTCTGCCCTTCTTGTAAAAGAAGCCGGAAAACCTTGGAATGAAGCAGATGCGGATACAGCAGAAGCTATTGACTTCCTTGAATACTACGGACGCCAAATGCTGCGCATTAAAGATGGCATGCCGGTAGAAAGCCGTCCAGGCGAGTACAACCGTTACGACTATATCCCATTGGGTGTGGGCATTGTCATTTCTCCATGGAACTTCGCGCTTGCGATCATGGCTGGCACAACAGTGGCAGCGCTTGTTACTGGAAACGCAGTTTTATTAAAACCAGCTTCTACTACACCGATCGTGGCAGCAAAATTCATCGAAGTGCTTGAAGAAGCCGGCCTTCCGGCAGGCGTGCTGAACTTCGTACCGGGCAGCGGTGCTGAAGTGGGCGACTTCCTTGTCGACCATCCGAAAACACGCTTTATCTCTTTCACAGGCTCCCGCGATGTCGGCCTGCGCATTTTCGAACGCGCGTCTAAATTAAACGACGGCCAAATCTGGCTGAAGCGCGTGATCTCTGAAATGGGCGGAAAAGACACAATCGTTGTGGACAAAGAAGCAGACCTTGAATTGGCGGCTCAATCCATCGTAAAATCAGCGTTCGGCTTCTCCGGACAAAAATGTTCCGCTTGTTCCCGTGCGGTGATCGTTGAAGACGTATATGATCAAGTCTTGAACCGTGCGGTGGAATTGACAAAAGAATTGACTGTGGGCAACCCGGTAGACAACCATTTCATGGGACCGGTCATCGACCAGGCTTCTTTTGACAAAATCATGAGCTACGTGGAAATCGGCAAAGAAGAAGGCCGCATTGCAGCAGGCGGTACAGGCGACAGCGAAACAGGCTACTTCGTTCAGCCGACAATCGTGGCGGATGTAGATCCGCAAGCCCGCTTAATGCAAGAAGAAATCTTTGGCCCAGTGGTGGCGTTTGCGAAAGCGAAAGACTTTGATCATGCGATCGAAATTGCGAACAACACAGAATACGGCTTAACAGGTGCGGTGATCACCAACAACCGCATGAACATGGAAAAAGCGCGTGAAGACTTCCACGTTGGAAACTTGTACTTCAACCGCGGCTGTACAGGCGCGATTGTCGGCTACCAGCCATTCGGCGGCTTCAACATGTCAGGAACAGACTCTAAAGCCGGCGGTCCGGATTATTTACAGCTTCACATGCAAGCAAAAACAACATCTGAAACGTTCTAA
>NZ_BCVF01000101.1 GCF_001591605.1 Bacillus badius NBRC 15713
TAAGTCCTCGATCGATTAGTATTCGTCAGCTCCACGTGTCGCCACGCTTCCACCTCGAACCTATCTACCTGATCATCTTTCAGGGATCTTACTAGCTTGCGCTATGGGAAATCTCATCTTGAGGGGGGCTTCATGCTTAGATGCTTTCAGCACTTATCCCGTCCGCACATAGCTACCCAGCGATGCCTTTGGCAAGACAACTGGTACACCAGCGGTGCGTCCATCCCGGTCCTCTCGTACTAAGGACAGCTCCTCTCAAATTTCCTGCGCCCGCGACGGATAGGGACCGAACTGTCTCACGACGTTCTGAACCCAGCTCGCGTACCGCTTTAATGGGCGAACAGCCCAACCCTTGGGACCGACTACAGCCCCAGGATGCGATGAGCCGACATCGAGGTGCCAAACCTCCCCGTCGATGTGGACTCTTGGGGGAGATAAGCCTGTTATCCCCGGGGTAGCTTTTATCCGTTGAGCGATGGCCCTTCCATGCGGAACCACCGGATCACTAAGCCCGACTTTCGTCCCTGCTCGACTTGTAGGTCTCGCAGTCAAGCTCCCTTGTGCCTTTACACTCTGCGAATGATTTCCAACCATTCTGAGGGAACCTTTGGGCGCCTCCGTTACTTTTTAGGAGGCGACCGCCCCAGTCAAACTGCCCGCCTGACACTGTCTCCCACCCGGATCACGGGTGCGGGTTAGAAGTTCAACACAGCCAGGGTAGTATCCCACCGACGCCTCCCCCGAAGCTGGCGCTCCGGGTTCAAAGGCTCCTACCTATCCTGTACAAGCTGTGCCGAAATTCAATATCAGGCTGCAGTAAAGCTCCACGGGGTCTTTCCGTCCTGTCGCGGGTAACCTGCATCTTCACAGGTACTATAATTTCACCGAGTCTCTCGTTGAGACAGTGCCCAGATCGTTACGCCTTTCGTGCGGGTCGGAACTTACCCGACAAGGAATTTCGCTACCTTAGGACCGTTATAGTTACGGCCGCCGTTTACTGGGGCTTCAATTCAGAGCTTCGCGTGAGCTAACCCCTCCTCTTAACCTTCCAGCACCGGGCAGGCGTCAGCCCCTATACTTCGCCTTGCGGCTTCGCAGAGACCTGTGTTTTTGCTAAACAGTCGCCTGGGCCTATTCACTGCGGCTCCTCAGGGCTATGCACCCCAAAGAGCACCCCTTCTCCCGAAGTTACGGGGTCATTTTGCCGAGTTCCTTAACGAGAGTTCACTCGCTCACCTTAGGATTCTCTCCTCGCCTACCTGTGTCGGTTTGCGGTACGGGCACCTTTCACCTCGCTAG
>NZ_BCVF01000102.1 GCF_001591605.1 Bacillus badius NBRC 15713
GTATATTAAGATTTTATATTTTCAACACACTACGACTTTAAATAGTTTCTCGCCACTCCCACAAACTCAGTTGCCCTTTTGCTTTTATAGGTTCAGGCAAAATTTTGACATTATCTAATTCCCAAGCATATCGACCTTCTTCATAATTACCAAAACAATATTCATTTCCACTAATTTTTAATCTAGTGTGCATCGTTGCATTGCTTCCATCATCGGCAATTACTTTATGGCAATCTACTATATTAGCGGTTGCTATAACTGAACCTGTGGGGAGTTGACTGATAGCTGTGATTCCATGCTTTTTTAAGACGTTTGAAAAATCGTTATATGCTTCCTTATCAATAGACTTACCAGCATGAATAGCAATTTCCCCTCTGTATTTTGTTTGCCAAGAACGTGTTTCAAATTGTTTTTCTCGTAAGGCAATCAAAGTTGCCCAAGGTTGTTTAATAGTAATAGCTTTCATATTACACCCCCAACACTGTAATTTATACTTCCTCTTTGCTACTTGTCCCTAGATAAATCAAGCTAACCTCTATTAGCATCTTTGCTATTTCTTCTTCTGTAAAATCACCATTATCTATTTCTTTCAAAACAAACACGGTAACTTTATTTTTGGCTATTCTATATTTTTTATTGAGCATAAACGCCTCCATTTTAATTTAAATAACATCCTGGCCGTTAATCCGAGTGCGCTGACTCCTTACGACATCATGTACCTTGCCGTTCTGCCAGATGATAATATCCTCTCCAAATTGTTTAGGCGTCACTTTTGTAAGATGACCATCTTTAATCACGTAGGCTGCATTCTCCATTAAATCGATTTCTGCTGTCATTTTTTCAATATTGATTGCTGTATTTTCCAAGCTAAGACGCCCCCGATCTGTTAAAATAATATTGTCAGCATTTTTTAAAAGGCCGGGAGCTTTCCTGGCTTTTTTACACACTCTTTTCTTTTTGGAATAGACTATGTTAGATAAAAACTCCAAGTCCCTTTACGTAGAATGCCCTAAATATCTATAAGCCTGGCAAACGCTAGGCTTTTTTTGTATGTTTTTTTCTGTAATTGGATACAATGATATAAGAAAGATCTGGCAATCTACCTCCAAGTGTATGATTTATTCGACGACCGGGATTTTTCCTGGTCTTTTTTGTATACCATGTATACAGTTTGGGCATGCTGTTTGTAATCAAGGGCATTCCACCATCATTTTCATACAGCATGATTTACA
>NZ_BCVF01000103.1 GCF_001591605.1 Bacillus badius NBRC 15713
GGTACTGCTGGCCGCTAGCTTCTTTTTTCAAATAAGGAACCGACTTTCTAACTTCCAGCAACTTTTGATAAATGTTCATCAGTCGATCAACTCCTCTTCATGAATTTCAATCCGTGTACCCTGTTCTTGCCACTCAACCAATGTGGCTAATGCTACTTCCTGCATGTTGGGAAGAAAGAATTTATCATGAGCATGGTAAACGATCATTTATATTCGCTCCTTTATGTGGTACACTGACCACAGATGTTTTTAGAGGGACTGACTTTTGCTTGCCGGCGTAGTCAGTCTGTTTTTGAGTAATTATCAAATACAGGAATCCCTAATTTCTCTTTCTCTCTAATTACAGCTGATTGAGCTTCCTCAATTGTTCCGAATATCCCCAAGTCATATCGTTGTTTTCTATATTGAAAAACCGCTCCCCACTTTCCAGAAGCCGGATGCCAATGCACGTTTTTAACACCTGATTTGTTACCTTTATGAGCCCTCATTTTGTTCATCATGTTATCTCCATGAGTGACGTTTCTCAGATTACATTTTCTGTTGTCCAAAGTATCGTGATTAATATGGTCTACAACTAATCCTTCGGGACAGTCGGTTATAACACGGTGAAGAAGGAGGTTTTTATCTTCTCCATCATTCCAATACTTTCCCCTGACATAGTAAGTGTTCATTTTCTTATCAAATCTAAATGTCCATCTAACATCTAAACTTTTTAACCTCTCTAAATCCTCTGTGTCGACAATGGTTTTCAAACATTTTCCGTTTTTGTTTTTTAAAATGATAGTTGTTATTTCTCCGTCTATCACATAAGTGTTTCTCAAGAAAAGCACCACCTTAATCAAGTTTCAGTTCGAACTTGTCTGGACGTTCCACCACTT
>NZ_BCVF01000104.1 GCF_001591605.1 Bacillus badius NBRC 15713
TGTTCGCTGGGCTAATGCCTGTTTATAATCTGCCCACGCTTGGGCTTGAGCTGCTAAATTCTTCTCTACATCAGGACCCATAGCCGCATTCGCTAGAATGGCTGTAAATCCCAACCAAGCAACCCCGGCCACCATGAGAAGCGATTGCTGGCGCATAATCCCGGTATTAATCAGGTTAATCCGGTCTTGAAGCTCTTTCATGCTCGCGTTCGGCCCCAGCTGTCTTAAAGCCACAACAACGGGATCACCCTGCCTTGCTAACCGCTCCATGCTGTCTGTGACTGCCAACAGCGGGCGGTTCACTTGATACAGAGCATTGCCGCTCTGTGCATAAATTTTGTTGATCTTGCTGGATGTTGTGCTTAAATTCAGCATTGTGGCTGCCTGCTGGACATAGGATGCACGCAAAGCAATATTGCTGTTGATCATTTGATCGGTAACTCTTTTATGATCAGCGCCCATTCGTTGAACTTCACGCATAAAATCATTTGTAGATCCTGCATAATGCCCCATCTGATTGCTTAGGCTCAGCATATCGCCTTCAATGCCTCTTAGCTGTCTCCGGTATTGGCGCAAGTTATTATGATTTTGTATGAGAGAACGCCGTACGCCTTCGCTCATGTCACCCCACTGGGAAGCTAACCTTGTAGCACTTGTTCCCATATCTCGCGCCAAACTGCGGATTACTCGGCTTTGCCGGTTGACTTGCTGGTTAAGTGCTTGCGATTCCTCGATCATTCCGCCATAGGAATTGTTAAATGAAGAACCTAACCCAGTCACTTCACGGCTTAACCTGCGAGCTTCGCGTTGCATATCAGCCATTTCACGGCGTATGTCAGCAAGC
>NZ_BCVF01000105.1 GCF_001591605.1 Bacillus badius NBRC 15713
CGTTCGCTGAGCCAATGCCTGTTTATAATCCGCCCACGCTTGGGCTTGAGCTGCTAAATTCTTTTCTACATCAGGACCCATAGCTGCATTCGCTAAGATCGCCGTGAAGCCTAACCATGCGACTCCCGCAACCATGAGAAGCGATTGCTGGCGCATAATCCCTGTATTGATCAAGTTAATCCGATCTTGCAGCTCTTTCATGCTCGCATTCGGCCCCAGCTGTCTTAAAGCTACAACAACAGGATCACCCTGCCTTGCTAACCGCTCCATGCTGTCTGTGACTGCCAACAGCGGGCGGTTAACTTGATACAGAGCATTGCCAGACTGCGCATAGATTTTATTGATCTTGCTGGACGTTGTGCTTAAATTCAGCATCGTGGCTGCCTGGCGGACATAAGATGCACGCAAAGCAATATTGCTGTTGATCATTCGGTCAGTAACCTGTTTATGATCAGCGCCCATCCGCTGCACTTCACGCATAAAATCATTTGTAGATCCTGTATAATGCCCCATCTGATTGCTTAGGCTCAGCATGTCGCCTTCAATGCCTCTTAGCTGTCTCCGATACTGGCGCAAGTTGTTGTGATTCCGTATAAGCGACCGCCGTACACCTTCGCTCATGTCACCCCACTGGGAAGCTAACCTTGTAGCACTCGTTCCCATGTCCCGTGCCAAGCTGCGGATTACTCGGCTTTGTCGGTTGACTTGCTGGTTAAGAGCCTGAGATTCTTCAATCATTCCGCCATAGGAATTGTTAAATGAAGATCCCAATCCATTCACTTCACGGCTTAATCTGCGTGCTTCGCGTTGCATTTCTGCCATTTCACGACGTATGTCAGCAAGT
>NZ_BCVF01000106.1 GCF_001591605.1 Bacillus badius NBRC 15713
GATGAAAATGCGAAGGAGGGATTGCAGTGGAAAGAAGAGATTATGAAGTTGAATGGAATGCACGAGGTATGGATTTTTATTACAACGGAAAGGTCAAAGTCTGGGCTTCAGATGAAAGTGATGCAAGAGAAAGAGCAATTCAAGAGGTATCAAGGAAAATGGTTATGTCTCGACAGTTGATTTCCATTGAGTCGATACGCGCAGTTTAATACGCATTCCGTAGAGGATGGGGTTCAAAAGCCCATTGTACAAACCCTGCTTAGTAGCAGGGCTGTACTAATCTATGGCTTTAATCGCTGCTGGCTTATCCACCAGTCAATGTGATCTAAATTAAAAACAAGTGTATTTCCAAAAGGTCTAAGATGCGGCAGTTCTCTTTTTAATATTAGATCGTTAATCCTCTCCTCAGTAAGGGGGAAGTTTACTGATTCAAGGTAAGCGATTAAGTTTTTTATGCCATGAACTTTTCTCATTTAATCACCTCCCACCAGGTTTTCCTTACTTGAACCAAATAAAGAAAACTCAGTGCTAGGTATTAGATAGAAAAGCTTAATAACTTAGTACCCTTATTTCTAAAAGATACACCTATGATCTACGAATGTAATTTTATGTCACGGTCCGCAGATTCTTGTGGAGGATGTAGAGCGGCCGATCGGTTCTCATGTGGCCGGCGGTGATCCAGTTGAGGAGTATGTGGATCATCAGAAATATATCTTGGATTTAGTTCAGCAAGAGTTGGAAAGAAGAGGAGCGAATTGATATGTATTTAGTTATTACCACACAGCCAATCACAGGTTATAAAGTCGGAAAGTAT
>NZ_BCVF01000107.1 GCF_001591605.1 Bacillus badius NBRC 15713
CGCACATTCTTCCAGAGCCATCAGCTTCCAGTCGTAATCCGCATCGTTTGCATCGTCAATGCTCCGGCCGTATTTCGCAAAGCCCTTTTCATCTTGTGCGTCTACAATGGCAGTGAATCCCTTGATGACTTCTTGACTGATTTGTGGTCGTGATTTTGGATTTTGCATATTGTTATCTTTGTTCATTTACTTTCCTCCAACAGCTCTCGATTTTGATAAATATTTCCGATAACCTCAAGCTCTGCGTTGGGCAACTCATTGCTTATCGTTCCAGGTAAAAACAACTTCCCAATCCCATTCGCACAACGAACACCAAGCCATATCCCTTCTGCATAGTAGATCTCCCCACGTACTGATTCTTGAATGTCTTCCACTTCCGTACGACTGCAATCTGTGTAAATAACCCTCGTGTAATCTACGATATCCCCTTCATAAATCTCCACGCCGTTCTTGTCCTGTAATCCGGTGTACTGCATATAGATAACATCATCACTTTGTGGTCTATAAAAATCTGAATCAGTGATCTTGCCACAATACAGCATTCTTTGTTTTGGTTCTCCGTTCCAATTGCCACCAAATGTGCGAAATTTTATCTCTTTCATTTGCTTTCCTCCGCTTCTGCTAGTTGCTTGAGCCATTCTTTATCTCCTGTATCTAGCGCCATATTAATGTGCAAGCGTTTCAAGGTTGCCGCATCCTCTGACGCCAGCTCGCTGTCTAATGGCTCCACTTGATAATGACTGAACCGCTTTTCTCCTTCTGACTTTCCATCTCTAA
>NZ_BCVF01000108.1 GCF_001591605.1 Bacillus badius NBRC 15713
GATCGGTAAATCTGATTAACGCTTTTTTTATCCAATTCAATATCTCATGTTCTTTGCGCATTTTGTGTTTCCTACTCCTCAACAGCTTCCATCAAGAAACCACACTGGGGACATACCTTCGTGGGAACGATGCAGCGGTATTCAATCATCTTGCACACTTCCTATCTAGCAATTTACTATTGATTAATGCAAATATTGATTAGGATTTTCGATATCTATTGTTGTGGTAAAAGGCTTCTGGCCAAATTTTTTTAGCGAATATGCTTTCAAACGATTAATCTCGTTCTTCATCTTTTCCTGACCTATTCTTTCAATTACTGCAACAATCTGAACAGCTACATTCAGTTCTAAAAAAAGCATTGTTTCTTCATAGCTTTCAATCGCTTCGGAAACAGGTACGCGGAAAAGTTTTGCCCCCGATTCAACTTCTGAAACCAGAATAAAACCACTGATCGGAACAGCACTAAATTTGAAACCACCAACAGCAATTGAATGACCTGCTACTTTGACCCACCCTTTTGTAGTGGACAAATAAAACTCTTCAGCTTGTCCAGACACCTCAATTTCGATCTCCTTCAAAACTTAACACCCCTTTTTATTCGATAGTTTCGGTTTTATATGAATGACTTCTTAAAACAATGACATCTGCTCAAAATTAGCCGGTTCTTCTTCAATAAGCTCCATTTCAAAGGACTCCTCCATAGGGGCTGGTTCAACTGGTTGATAGTCCGTAAACCAATGAGCTGGAAAACAACCG
>NZ_BCVF01000109.1 GCF_001591605.1 Bacillus badius NBRC 15713
GCGGGTGTGGCGGAACTGGCAGACGCGCTAGAATCAGGCTCTAGTGTCCGCAAGGACGTGGGGGTTCGACTCCCTTCATCCGCATTCAAGTAACTTATAGCTTGCATTGCGCAGGCTGTTTTTTTGTTTTTTGGTTTGTTTCAAGGCTAATAGCAAAAGATAAATTCACTTCTGATTTTATTTTTTTAAAAAAGTAGTTGACTATTTCAATCGATTGCTTTAATATATTTCTAGTGACGGTTAGTCACAAACAAGTGCCTTCTTCAGATAATAAATACTCTCTTTAAGAAGTAAAATATTATTTTAAAAAAGTACTTGAAATGATAGAGGATGCGTGTTATAATTTAATTCTGTTGCAAGAAACATGCGGTCGTGGCGGAATGGCAGACGCGCTAGGTTGAGGGCCTAGTGGGGGCGACCCCGTGGAGGTTCAAGTCCTCTCGGCCGCATCAAAAACATGCGCCCGTAGCTCAATTGGATAGAGCGTTTGACTACGGATCAAAAGGTTAGGGGTTCGACTCCTCTCGGGCGCGCCATATAATTAAACGGGAAGTAGCTCAGCTTGGTAGAGCACTTGGTTTGGGACCAAGGGGTCGCAGGTTCGAATCCTGTCTTCCCGACCAGGAATTTAATATGCGGGTGTAGTTTAATGGTAAAACCTCAGCCTTCCAAGCTGATGTCGTGGGTTCGATTCCCATCACCCGCTCCAAAATTGATC
>NZ_BCVF01000110.1 GCF_001591605.1 Bacillus badius NBRC 15713
GGATGTCTCGCAGATCACCTTGAATGGAGGAAAAAGCACGTGCGACAAGATTGGCATCTTTGTTTGGTCCTGTGCTAAAGCCAATGATTTCGCGGTTAAAGAGATCGACAAAGATACATACGTAATGCCATTTATTTTTGACTCTGACGTATGTTAAATCACTGACCACAACTTTTTTCGCTTCCGTCTGCTGAAACTCACGTTTCAATTCATTTGCCTGAGCTGACTCATTACATGGGGCTTTCTGTGGTTTGAACTGTGACACCGTATAGGAAGAAACAAGTCCTTGTTCCTTCATGATACGTCCAATACGCCGCCTGGAGACCGTGAATCCACGTTTGTGTAACTCGACTTTGATCTTGCGCGTGCCGTAGGCACTTCGATTTTGTTCAAAAACCTCTATGATAGCGCATGTTACGTCGTCTTCTCTCTGATGTTCTTTGGCCTCATAATAGTACGTACTACGTGAGATTTGCAGGACGCTGCACATTGCTGATACTGAGTATTTGTCTTTGTTTCGCTTAATGACATTTACTTTCGTCCCATGATCAGCGCGGCTTGCTTTAAAATATCATTTTCCATCCTCAACTGCTTCAGTTCCTTACGAAGTTCTAAAAGCTCCTGTTGTTCAGCCGTCCGGTTATCTTTCTCTTTAAAAGAACCGGAGGTTTCATCTTGGTGAATCCAGCGGTCAA
>NZ_BCVF01000111.1 GCF_001591605.1 Bacillus badius NBRC 15713
AGCATGCAACAGCGAAAAACCTAAAAAAGAAGTAGAGGAACCTGCTGCAAGCGAATCATCCACTAGTAAAGAAGAAGATACCGTGAATACTAGTGATGACGGCAAAACAATCACTAATGAAACAGGTACATACACACTAATAAAGAAAGTCGAGGGTAATGAAACAGCTACATCTGGGCCGTTTACAGTTACCATTCCTCAAGTAACTGTAGTAACAGCTGAACTTACAGATGAAACAGCTGCTTCGTACGGATCAAAAAACTTTCCTTACATACAAGTAGATATGGACATTTCTCATGAAACTGAAAATACAGACACTATTTTAGGAAGCTTCGTTAAACTTGTTACCAATACTGGCGAACAACTAGACCCGGATATTGTCATGTCAGACATTATAGACGGTGAGTTTTACGGAAAAGTGAATAAGTCTGGATCATATGCCTATGTTTTAAAAAACTCACAGCCAGAAGATATTGAATGGGTAAGAGTAATCATTGACTCCCCACTTGATTCAAGTCACCAAGAGATTGGTAAACCATTTGATATCCGAGTTAATTTTTAATGCTCTGCTCTGCAGGGCTTTTTCTTTTCCAAA
>NZ_BCVF01000112.1 GCF_001591605.1 Bacillus badius NBRC 15713
AACGCCATTCACACCTTGAGCAAGACCGGAGATCATAGAATTAGATAAATGCTTGATTCCACCCATGGCATATTTCGCCATGCTTTTAATTCCAGCACCGATTTTTCCGGGAAGAGCCTTTGCTGCATCAACAATGGCAGTAAAGCGATTAGTTACGGCATTCTTCATGCCAGTAGCCAATTCAACAGCCTTGTTTTTCATTGTGGTGAATCCTGTTCTTACGCCAACCACAATGTTTCCAACCATAGAGCGAATCGTGTTCCATAGCGCACGGAAAATATTTTCTCCCCATTGTCTTAACAACGAAAAGATCGTTCGTGCTTGGTTGACCATTGCCATGAACCGGTTGGTTATACCAGTAGTCATAGCATGAACAATATTGCCAGCAAAGTTTTTAAGCCATGTGAATCCACCAACAAATAAGTTTCTCGTTCCCGTCACACCAGCAGCAAAAATTGACTTGATACCGGTCCATAAAGCAGAAAAACCAGCGCGGAAAGTCAAAATAAATGCCTTTCCTGCTCCAAGAATCTTTCCGAAGAATGATAATTGAATAAAGTTCCAGATAAACTGGATTGCTCC
>NZ_BCVF01000113.1 GCF_001591605.1 Bacillus badius NBRC 15713
ATCTATTAAACTGTTATATTTTTCATGCAATACGGATTAATGAAAATCAACAGCTCCATTATCTGCTGCCATTTCAAAAGCTTCTTGCCATCTTTTGTATTGTCCAAACCACCATTCACCATCGTCTAATGTCTTTGAGAATTCCTGTGCTTTTTCCTTGTTTTTCTCAAAGTCCTTCGCTAACTTTTTAGAAACAACAGGACCAATTACGCCTTCATTATCGGCAAAATTTATTAGTTCTCGAAAATCCTCACCTTCTGCAAATAATTCAAGCTTTGCTCTCCACCAATTGTAACCGCTATAGCTTCCTGCCCGAAAACCGAAAGCTTCTTCCCATGTATAAACCTTTTGCGGATCAACACCTTCCCCTTGTCCTGGGAAATGTTCTTCTGACCACTCCATGCTTCCTCCTGGTTTCCATTGTGTATCCCACTCTACTAAATCACCGTATTCATCGAATTTAGGCTCCTCAACAACTTTTAATTTTCTGTAAGCAGTGATATCTAAACCCATTTTTATCATCCTTATCTTTTTTGTTTTTTGTTTCACATATCAAATAACATCCTGGCCAGACATCCGAA
>NZ_BCVF01000114.1 GCF_001591605.1 Bacillus badius NBRC 15713
TGCGCACTCTTCCAGAGCCATCAGCTTCCAGTCGTAATCCGCATCGTTTGCATCGTCAATGCTCCGGCCGTACTTCGCAAAACCTTTTTCATCCTGAGCGTCTACAATGGCAGTGAATCCCTTGATGACTTCTTGACTGATTTGTGGTCGTGAATATGAATTTTGCATATTGTTATCTTTGTTCGCTTTTTTCCCTCCACTCATTTCTTCTTCTCGAACTTTCTATCAAATTCTTTCCAAAAACCCTCTACTATCTTGTCCTTTTTTCCAGCCCGTTTTATAAGATGCGTAGCAAGAGCCCGTCGCAATCTTTCCGGTTTAATCGGTTTGTTTACGTCATCCGACTTTTCATATACTTCGATTGCTTGCTTTGCTAATTTCTTGACTAGCCGCTTTTTCATTTACTCTCCTCCGCCTCAACTAGTGATTTCAGCCACTCCCGATCGTTCGTATCCAGCGCCATGTTGATGTGCAGCCGTTTCAAGGTTGCCGCATCCTCTGAAGTCAACTCGCTATCTAACGGCTCCACTTGATGATGACTGAACCGCTTTTCTCCTTCTGACTTTCCGTCTCTGA
>NZ_BCVF01000115.1 GCF_001591605.1 Bacillus badius NBRC 15713
TTAAGCCCCCTGCTTTTCCTTTTGCGCCTTATTAATCCAGCTTTGCAACGTGTTTAAGGTGTCTGCCGCTTGCTGTGCTGTAAGTTTCGTTACATCCTTGATCTTTAGATGAGCAAAGACTTGATCGTCTGTGCCGCCGCGTATGTTGGCAAATTCCAGCGCCTTTGTTTTGATTGTGCCAACTTGCTCTGGCGTAATCGGATCGGGCTTGCGGTATGTTTCTGCTTTTTGTTGGAATGCGTCTGGATCATCTTTATCTGTTGGAATGTTAAACTGTTTGAGCATGAAATACTTCTCTGCATACGTGAGGGCTTTACCGACACCTTTCTCTCCTGCCAGATCAACGCCTTGACCGTAGAAAGGAATGACAATCTTTTCTTCTGGATTCTCTGCGTTCACCCATGTGTATTCAATGTCTAGTTCAGTGAAATGAGAGAGTGTGCCTTTGCTGTTCACTGTACTTGTGACGTTGTGATTTAACACTCGTGTCTCCAGAACAAGCGCCATTTCATCTAACTTTTCACGCAAAGCGCCCAACGTTTGGGAACTGCCTACATATT
>NZ_BCVF01000116.1 GCF_001591605.1 Bacillus badius NBRC 15713
TTAATAAATGGAATTATTTATAGAAATCTTGGGGCCTTAGCTCAGCTGGGAGAGCGCCTGCTTTGCACGCAGGAGGTCAGCGGTTCGATCCCGCTAGGCTCCACTTTATTCATGTGGTGCGTATAAAAGATAGCGATTTTGCAGCTTGTCGACATGTATCAGTTGAGAATTGCTAATGTTATCTAATTTGCTCCATCTTGGTCCGGTAGTTCAGTTGGTTAGAATGCCTGCCTGTCACGCAGGAGGTCGCGGGTTCGAGTCCCGTCCGGACCGCCATATTTCTTCCAGCAGGATGGTTTCCTTGCTGTTGATATATATACTAGGTGTGGCTCAGTAGCTCAGTCGGTAGAGCAATGGACTGAAAATCCATGTGTCGGCGGTTCGATTCCGTCCTGAGCCACCATATTTTTAATAAAGATAGTTTTTTATATGGAGGGGTAGCGAAGTGGCTAAACGCGGCGGACTGTAAATCCGCTCCCTCAGGGTTCGGCGGTTCGAATCCGTCCCCCTCCACCAGTTAATCAAAACGA
>NZ_BCVF01000117.1 GCF_001591605.1 Bacillus badius NBRC 15713
AAAAAAGATACTCAACAAATTTATCGCCGGCGTTTGAGCTGGAAATTAATCATTCCGCAGTAGCTCAGTGGTAGAGCAATCGGCTGTTAACCGATCGGTCGCAAGTTCGAATCTTGCCTGCGGAGCCATAAATGGAGAGCTGTCCGAGCTGGCCGAAGGAGCACGATTGGAAATCGTGTAGACGGTTACCGCTGTCTCAAGGGTTCGAATCCCTTGCTCTCCGCCATTTTCAACAGCACCAATCATTTACATACGACGGCCCCTTGGTCAAGCGGTTAAGACACCGCCCTTTCACGGCGGTAACACGGGTTCGAATCCCGTAGGGGTCACCATTATACGGAGGATTAGCTCAGCTGGGAGAGCACCTGCCTTACAAGCAGGGGGTCGGCGGTTCGATCCCGTCATCCTCCACCATAAGAAATATTTTTATATCGACGCGGGGTGGAGCAGCCCGGTAGCTCGTCGGGCTCATAACCCGAAGGTCGCAGGTTCAAATCCTGCCCCCGCAATTTT